>NZ_BAAGVG010000024.1:0-329042 GCF_054780995.1 Bordetella tumbae | reverse complement strand
ACCGCAAACACCATAAACAGCAACGCCCGCTTATGCGGGCGTGTCAATATGGGATGGCCGGACGCTTACGATGCTTGGCAATTGCTCTGAGAAAAAAACAGTGCAAAAGGCTCCCGTGTCGAACGTCACGAGTACTGCCTCTACACATGTTGCCGCTACTGCCCCTATTGTCGATCCGAGGACGGCACACGTCCCGGAGCCAGAGTTTTTTGCTCGACCGTCATCATTGAAGCAACGCGCATCACCTAACGGCACCGTGGTTGGAAGCCTAATGCGAGGGGTTTCAGTGAAAGTGTACGTGCGTCAGGGGGACTGGGGGCGTATTACTCCAGATGGTCAGTCGGAACGCTGGGTATCAATGACGCATCTTTGTTCGGATCGGAATTGTTTGCAGAAAGACGCGCCGAAGAAAAGCTCCGCGCTGCTACAGCAAAGCACGTCGTCATCTCCTCGTATTAATCGCCTCACATCAACGTATTCGGGAGGATGCCCTTGTTCATCCTCTAGCAATTGCTTCGGGCCGAGAGGGGGCAGGTATTGCATCACGTCTGGAGGCAATAAGCGGTATCGATAGGGATTTGGAAATTGCGATTGGCGAATTGTTATTAGAGAAAAAGAACCGAGGGAGTTAGTCCGGCCACGGTGAATTTAATTATGGACTATACATTTCACAGGAGAAGAAAATGTCGACTACCGGAGAGAAGCCTGGAAGAGGGACATACGTTTGTATTAGCTGCGGGCAACGGATTTTTCTTGACGATAACTCTGATGTCTTGCCGCCATGCCCGAAATGTCATGGGACTGAGTTTCGACCTTAATTCATTAAGGGAATGACGCTCGTTCAGTTATCTAATCAAACGGACACTACTCAAAGTGGGCCACTGGCGTCTTGCGGGTGTAAACATCTTTACCAAACTAACAGAGCTGCCGCGCAGGTATCGCCATCTGCTATCAGCCAGGACCGGCAGCACAATAGCAGCCGTTTGGCAGAAACGTGATGCTTTCAGGTTAGGCGGGCGCCATATGTCCATGTCACCTTGCAATGTGTATTGCATTCACATATGCGCGCAAGCTTGCCGCCAAAGAACAGGATTGATTACCTCCCAATCCCCTCCGCGTCGTACTCGCGTCAACTTCGATTTTCCGGAGCGCTGTGCATGAAGGCAGATCTATCTTCACAACTCACTACCGAGACTTATTATTTCAGTCAGCTAGTAGCTGATATCAAGAAAGGCGAAGTCAAGATTCCACAGTTCCAGCGAAAATTCGTTTGGAAGGATGGTCAAGCGCTGGACCTCCTCGACTCAGTGGCGAACGGCTATCCGATTGGAAGTGTTCTTCTCTGGAAGACCAAAGACAAGCTCCACGCCGCACGCGATATTGGAGTCTTTCAACTTCCGAAGACTGATGACCTCACTCCTACCAGCTACGTTCTAGACGGCCAACAACGCCTCACGGTCATATATTCATGCCTGGGGGCGCCGGAGAACGCTGACGGATACAAAGCCGGATACGACCTGAGCGAAGAGACGTTTGTCGAGCTGAAATCTGGGGCCACAAAGCCGGAGATATTTCCCCTGCGGAAACTATTCAACACCACGAGCCTACTGAACTTTCGAACTTCGCTGTTGACACTCCCGAATGCACAGTTGCTTCAGCAGAGACTTGACGAGCTCATTGCAGCTTTTACTCAATATAAGCTGCCTGTAGTAACGCTGAAGGACCTCACAATCGACGAGGTTTGCCCAATCTTCGAGCGAATCAATAGCTCTGGCACAAGGCTATCAACCTACGATCTCATGGTTGCGGCTACCTGGGCGGAAGACTTCGATCTTAACGAGAAAGTCAGTGCGATCCTCGCCTCCGTTGACGCTAAAGGCTACGGAGAGACGGAACGCTCCACGATTCTCAAGTCGGTATCGGCAATCCACCTTGGGGCTATTCAAGACAAGGCGTTGCGTGACCTGCGCAACCTGACGACCGCAGAGATCGACGCACTGGCTTCGAAGACAGAAGCTGCACTACAACACGCCGTCGATGCACTTAGCACCCAGTTCAAGATACACAGTTGGGACTTCTTGTCATACGAGGCTGTACTTATCATCACTACCTACATTTTCCGGGAGACAAAACATCTCTCTGCGGAACAGTCGGCACGGTTACGCCAGTGGTTCTGGCGCGCGTCGTTTGGCGAGAGATACAAGGTCGGGGGAGAGAATTTCGTCTCCAAGGACCTTGAAAACGTCGCGACCTACGTTATTGAAGGCAGGGGTGAAGCTGAACAGTTTGGTTCCGTTCCGCAGCCGGCTGAATGGGGCAAGACACAGTTCAAAAGCAATGTTTCTCGTTCACGCGCGTTCATCTTGGCACTTGCAGCAGCAGGCCCCAAGAACCTCCCAAACGGAATGAATGTGGATGTGCAGCACGCCTTGTCGTCATACAACAAGAAAGAGTACCACCACGTCTATCCGAGAGCCTATCTCAAAGCGATTGGGGAGAGTGAATCTTCCAACGTTCTGGTCAACATTGTCATGTTGACATCTGCTTCTAACAAGACAATTTCGGACAACCCGCCGTCAAAGTACGTGCCGCCGCTGGTTGCATCGTTGGGCGCCAATTGCGATGTGGTCTTCGCGTCGAACCTTCTTCCTGCTCCGTCTAACTTCGACTATGGAAGAGCGACCTACACTGACTTTATAAATGAGCGCGGCAAGATTCTGACGGATCACGTCACCAAGCTCATTATTGGATGAAACGTGACAAAGTGACGCCTAATTCCAGTTTTCACTCATCCGAAATCTGCGATGCAACAGCCGCTGTCAGACCGAATCAAGCATGCGAAATACGAAGAAGTTTGAAACATTATCGTAGCCTGGTGATCTACCTACCAATGCAGGACTCCATTGATCTCAATTTCAAGTGCTGCATGGACTGTCCCAACACGGGTCATCGGGTATCAGTTGAATGGCATGGATGTTGTTATGCAATCATGGCCATCAACCGAGAGGTACGAGCTCGGCAGAGGAGCAATTATGTTGTGATTCGACCGACTTAATCTCCTGCTTAAAGCGCCTTAGGCGCCATTTCGGGGACTATGGAGGTATGTTCGGTTACATTTTCTTTCGTTGCCCGTCTGTGGGAGACGGGTGGACGATATGGAGGCCGTTTGTCGACCATCACTGCCACTGATCTCGAATCTGCTTTAACGGGAAATCCAGAAGCACTTGAAGTTCATCTTACGCTGGTGGAGCGAGACGTCCCCATTGAGGGACATTCAGTCAAGATCCACTGTCACTGTCTTTCGGTGGATGGGAATGGCCGTGTTCAACCGCATCGACTGGCGGAGTTCATGCGGAACGCCGTCGTTGACTATGCGATCCCGCGCTCGAAGCTCGCCGATGCGAAGGCGCGCGACCATAGGTTCAATAGCACCGAGGCAGTCACCGAACTCGTCGAGCGGGCCAAACGCTCATTTACCGATTTAGCGAACACCGGCGAGGGTGGCGAGATGTTGCTGTTCCTACTGACGGAGCGCTTCCTCAAGTTGCCACAAATTCTTTGCAAGATGGATCTCAAGACGGACACGCGAATGCACTATCACGGCGCGGATGGGGTGTATGCCGGGGTGACGCCGGAAGGAGTATTAAAGCTCTACTGGGGTGAATCAAAAATCTACGGGAATGCGAGCGCTGCGATTCGTGCCTGCCTCAATTCCCTCGCCCCCTTCTTGATCGAACTCGAACATGAGGAGGCGGGGCGGGAGCGCGACCTGATACTCCTGAGCGACAAGGCCGACCTTAGTAACCCAGTTCTCACCGATGCGCTCAAGAACTATTTTGACAAGTCGTCGGTCATGTCGAAGCGGGTCCAGTACTGCGGCGTGGCCCTTGTAGGCTTCGACGCATCATTCTACCCAGAAGCCAATGTGAAGGCGGTTGCTGAGGAGATAATCAAGGCATCCCGCACGGAACTTACTGGTTGGCGCAATAGCATTGGAGAACGGCTCAAATTGGAGAATCTTGCCCAGATGGAAATCGAGATGTTCTGTATCCCTCTACCTTCAGCCGAAGGTTTCCGCACCGCGTTCCTCAAGGCGATGGGGATCAAGGAACAATGAGCCTCGCTGACCTCCAATCCTGGCTGCTCCAGGAAGGCGTCCGAGACGATCTCGATGCAATTACACAACTCACAGTACGTAACGAACTAGATAATCTGGCGCCAGATCCGTCCGCACCGTCCGCCACGGCGATTGATTGGCCCAGATTGTTGCTCGCTGGTAGCATTCTGGCGCGATCCGATCGAAGGCACGATCAAGAAGCCGCGCTCCGGATCGCAACCGCTGCAATTTCTCTGGCGAACGGTCAAGCACTCAAAGACGCGGGTGCCGTCCTCTTGGGTAAGCTCTCCAACTTCCGGGCCATCGCGTTAGCCACGAATCGGGGCCTGCTGGCAGCTGACATTGACGGGCGGCTGGGCGTCGCGTTGCGTCTCGAAGCTCAGCGCCGCGAGATGGACCGCTCCATCTTGGTGCAATCGAGTGGTGCTTGGCTACAAGTAAACGATTTTCAGCAACGCTTCTGGAGCAATGCGGGCGGGGAACGCTGGCTCTCGGCATCTGCGCCTACCGCCTCTGGCAAGACGTTTCTCGTGCTTCAGTGGCTGATCGACCAAGTGATTGCGCGTGAGGCGCGGGTGGCCGTCTACCTCGCGCCGACCCGCGCGCTGGTCTCCGAGATAGAAACCAGTCTCAAGAGACTCCTAGGTAATACCGAGGTGATTGAGGTGTCGTCTCTTCCCCTTCCTGATAAGTACAGAGCTGCTCGCGCTGGCGGCGCACGAGTGATTCTCGTATTCACACAGGAACGGTTGCACTTTCTCGCCAACGTCCTCAGTGACGTGCTTTCGATCGATCTGCTCATCGTGGACGAAGCGCACAAGATCGGTGACAACCAGCGGGGCGTGATTTTGCAGGATGCAATAGAGCGGGCTACCCGTGCTAACCCAAAGTTGAAGGCTGTATTTATCAGCCCGGCGACCCAGAACCCGGAAGAGTTACTTACGGATGCCCCTGATGGCGTACAGACCGTCGCCGTCGATAGCGACTCCTCCACTGTCCTTCAGAACCTCATGGTCGCGACCCAGGTGCCACGAAAATCGAAGCTCTGGACGCTTACTCTTCGACACGAGGGGTCAACACTTCCAGTGGGGACTCTTCAGCTCGCGAGCACGCCGGATGGACTCAAGAAGCGTCTTGCATTTATCGCCGCAGCGGTCGGCGAGAGGGGGGGGACGCTCGTTTACACGAATGGCGCCGGAGAGGCGGAAGAGGTCGCCGATCTGATCAGTCAGCTTCTCCCCAAGCTTAGGCCCGTCGATTCGGAGCTCTTAGAACTCGCCGAGCTTGCTCGGAAGGGCGTGCACCAGGACTTTCGGCTTGCACCGTTAGTTGAGCGAGGGGTGGCGTTCCACTACGGCAACATGCCATCGCTGCTCCGGCTGGAGATAGAACGGCTGTTCCGTTTAGGAAAAATTCGCTTCCTTGTATGTACTTCAACTCTGATCGAGGGCGTGAACCTGTCGTGTCGCACAATCGTTGTGCGTGGACCGCGAAAAGGGAAAGGCCATCCGATGGAGCCGCACGACTTCTGGAACCTGGCTGGCCGCGCAGGCCGATGGGGCGATGAGTTCCAAGGAAACATCATCTGTATCGATCCGGAGGACACGCAGGCTTGGCCCAGTGGTGTGCCCAGCCGCGCACGCTATCCCATTAAGCGCGAAAGCGACGCTGTTCTCGACCTTGGCGACGGTATGGCGGACTATCTATCCGAGCGTGGGTTATCGGATATTTCCAGCATTGAGGACACGGATAAATTCGAACAGGTTGGCGCGTATCTGCTCACCACTTTCATGCGGCTTGGCTCTATATCAGCGGCCAGCCTCTCGAAGCGCCATGACGCTGCGTCGATTGCGAAGCTCGATCAGGCTCTAGGTGCCTTGGCAGCGCAGATCGAAATCGACGTTGATCTGGCCGCTCGGCACCCAGGGGTTAGCGCGGTTGGTCTACAGCGCCTTCTTGACGCTTTCCGTTCATATGGCGGTGATGTCGAAAACCTGCTCTTGGCCGAGGTGGCGAGCAATGACAGCTACGACCGGTTCATAACGATTATGGGAAGGATTAACAAGCACATGTTTCTAGCCTTCGCCCCTGATAGCCGTATTAGGCTATATGCGTTGATCGTCGTCAAATGGCTAAAGGGGTATTCGTTGGCTAGGATCATCCGAGATAGCATCGAATGGCACCAAAACACCGGGAGGTCTTTCAAACTCCCGGACTTGATCCGCGGCACGATGGAATTGGTGGAACAGATCGCTCGCTTCAGGGCGCCAAAGTACCTTTCAGCCTATATGGATGTGCTGCACTTGCATCTGCGTGAGATTGGCCGCGAAGATTTAATTGACGACGGTTTGGATATCGGAACGCAGCTTGAGTTCGGTGTTTCGTCGACGACACTTCTCTCGCTCATGGAGCTTGGCCTTTCCCGCATGAGCGCCGTTGTTTTGTACGAGAAGATTGCCCGCGATGACCTCAGCAGAGAGGAATGCGTAGCGTGGATTGCCGAGCGTGTGGGTCAGCTCCAAACAATGGGTGTCCCAGCCATCATCATCCGCGAGGTGCGCGAACGTCTCACGCTGCCTGGCGACATAGCCACGTAATACCACCACTGAATCGGAGGTTACACATGCCCGCAAAGCCTATTGTCCTCGGCCCATTGCAGTTCGACAGGAGGGGGGATGCTGTCAAATACTTGAAGGCGATGCTCCACCGGTATGACGTGGGCGATCGAGTCAACGCCGACGACGCAGTGATTCTGCGAGCGGCGCTGGAGCGCCATCCAAATGCCGCCGCAAAAATTGGTTGCGGCATTACCGACTTCAGTGTTCGAACTGCTGACTTCGGCACGAAGTGCTTCTGGGTGAATCGTCCTGATGGAACGACCGAAAAGTTTTCCATTACCGGCTCCATCCACGGTAGCTAAGCGAAATAGCGTTGCCCGCACTCGTTCACGGCACTAAAAGTGATAGCTCATATGCCTATATCAGCTGTCATCACGCACTTGCTTGCAGACTGCGGGAACTTCGGTAATGTGTGCGGGGTTAGGATCTCTCCCAGGGGATTACCTTTGTGCCTGCCCCATTGCATCGTCTGCGCCCGGGCCAAACACATCTTCGGCAGACAGCACCGACCAGAAGGCGCCCTGGGCGGACTCCCATGTATGACCTTCACCCAGGAGCTCTTGAGCCAATTGATCGCCGAGTCGCTCGGCCTCAGCATTGACATGGGAGAGGGCAAATTCAAGAGGCCTACGATATTCGCTCAACTTCTCTGGCGCGTCCGCTACGAAGAACCAATACCTGACCCCGAGTCCGACAAGCTCGTTGCGGCTTGGCTCGGGAACGGCCGCAAGCACAACGCATTGTTCGTGATCGCTCACAGGGTGAGCGATGTGTCGATCGCGCACGCCCTTGAGCTCTCTGTGAATGGCGAGGAGTTCCCGATCAGTGAAGATGTCCTCACGTAATCCCTTTCTCCGACCGCTCGCGAACGAACGTACGTAGGAGACAAGAAACTGCGTATACAAGGCTGCCATCACCTCAGACGAAGTGGCGTAGTTTTGACGAATCGCGTCCAGAGATCTTTCGGCTCTATTCAAATCCGCCTGGATCGACAGCATTGCCTCGAGCTCTTTCTTCGTTTTATTTTGAAAGTTCATCGCCTGCATGGCGATCATGTTAGCTGGCGGGAACATGATTCGCAATGGAATGAGAACTTTACAGGCCACCTTGCAGCTTGACGTCTATTTTGGCCTCATTACGGCGTGATTAGAACTGCCGCCGAGGGAAGAGCGGCTCAAAGTGGTCATCAAAATACGCAAGGCCGCAGATCGCTTTGGATCGAAAGCGGCCGCTGAACGTAAAAACGACAAGCGGGTGCCAAGCATTAGACAATGAACTTTTATGTAATGAGAAATATTAGTGTTGATTGGCCGGACTTTTCGGAGGGGGCTTTATAGCCAATCCTAAGTGACTTGCTGAGGGGAGGCAATTGGTTCGATAGCTTGAACTTCTTCTTTTGTTTTGGTACGAGCAGACAGGAATTCTTCGACAGTACGTTGCAATGCTGAAATTCCCGTGAGATTTTTCTCAATCAGGAATTCGAAGATTTGCTGCTGGGTATATTCGTGCTGAGTTAAATACTTAAATAGTCGTTTCCCTGCGTTTGAGAAATCCCTCTCTTTAATGGGTTCTCCTCGGGCAGAACTGAGCCTTCTCCGCAACTCGGTATTTTTTTTGAATAGCAAGAGGAACTTATAGAACCACACTTTGAGCAGGTTCTTTGTGCCATTGTTTTTTTTCTGCATGAAATCGGCTAGCCGTTCATGATCTTCAATGAGTGCTCGGAATCTGGCCGTGTCCCAGAATTCACCTAAGAGGCATCTGGTAAGTAGCTCCTTTTCAACACTCTCAATGGGAATGCAGTAGACATTTTCCTTCTTTGCGTGCGCTTTCCCTTTTTGGTCGCCGTCCAATACAACCATGACATTTTTGTGTTCGTCTGAGAAAAATTTCTCAATCTTATTTCTCTGCATTAGATCGGCTGTATTCGTGCCTCCCCCGACGTAAATTATTTTGAGTTGATAAAACGGCCTCATGCAGCGTTGCTCAATCAAATATCGGAGAAAGTCTTTAAGCACCTCGTCTTCTGTGAGGATGTATTTTTCCCATCCATTAAACCCGAATAAGGTGCTTTTGATGAATCCATAAGACCTTTTTTCAATAGCGATCGTTCCGTCAGCTTGCTCCTCCATGCAAAACAGATCATCAGAGACTGTTCGCATCATGGCTAGGGAGTGGGTAGTGAAGATGAACTTCGTCTTGTAGATTTCCTTAAATTTCTTCAGCCACTCAACTAAGCGAACTTGTGCCGCAGCATCCAATGAAATGTCGATTTCATCGATAAAAACAGCCAAGTACCTTGAGCGAATGCGCCGGTACAGGCTAATAAGGAAGTATTCGCCCGAGCTAAAATAGTCCTCGCGCAAGTAGTAATTGTCCTCATACGGAATAACGTAATATGGAACATTCTTTACTTGTATCTCTACGAGGTTGTCAAACTTATTTGTGGCGTAGATGGCTTTCAAGAACTCGATGAGCTCAGTGGGCCTGGAATATCGTTGAAGTACAACTTGGCGCCGAATATCATTATCGATACCACTGATTTTTTGGAAGAAGTTGAAGCGTTCTCCGTAGGGAATCGGAAGCTCTACTGATAGCTTATCCTTCAGAGCCTTCGACAGCGTATCCCGCGAGTCGAGCATTTTGAGTTTTTTGTTGTATTTGAAAACAATGCTTTGTCCGCCAATTTCATAGTGAATTTCGCTGTTATCTGAAACGATCTTGGGCGCGCTTGTTTTCGATAATATATCTGCATTGATTAGGTTGCCAATCGCCTTGATGAGCATTGTCTTCCCGGATCCATTTTTTCCGGTGATACAAACCAAGGATTTGTCGGCCAAATCGAAAGAAAACTCTATCTTCTTAATATGCTGAACATTTCGAATCGAGATGTCTAATTTCATTTTTCTTTTGCGAATCCGCTATATTTGAGTATATCGATAGTTGTCGATCCAAACTTTCTGCGCAACTTATCTGTATAAGCCGGATCAATAGAATCTACGTAATTGATATTCCCGCTCAAATAAGCGATGTAGTCATCTTCGGATAGTTCTTCATCAGATTCCGAGCGCTTCTTGTTCTTATTGACCATATCTTTAAACCGCCCGCGATCATTTAAGTAAAAATGAATTAAGACTTCCAAGTCATTTTTTTTCTTCGTGTCAACACTAATTTTTCCGGTAGGAAGAATCATCATTCCAAGGATTTTTACCTTACCTCCAACTTGGAAGAATCGTGTTTTTCCGTAGTGAATAAAGAATTTCTCAGAGCAAAACTGATGTAACGTTTCCTGCACTAGCACTTCTAGGTCAAGTAGGTGCTCATGCTTTTGTCCGGAAATGATGATGTCATCAGCATATCTTGAATAAATAAGCTCCCGCTGTTCGCAGAGTTGCTCTAGTTCGTGATCGAAATTAACTAGGACGGCGTTGCTTAATGGTGCTGACGCGGGCAGTCCGACGGGGAGTGAGTCGCCAACGCAGACAAGATCAACGATTCGATCAATGTGTTTGTGAAGATCTTCAATGGGGCAGCATTCTTCGCCAGCAAGGATGGTTTTCTGCGTCAATGATCTATCAATGGAGTCGAAAAAAGATTTAATGTCCGTTTGAAAGAAATATTTGCTTTTGGTATGCTTTTGGACGGCATTGACGGCACTAAAGCCTTTTCGGTAGGAGAATACGACCCGTTCGTTGATCGGCAAAAGCTCAAATAGAAATAAATTCAGGAATCGGTGGTACGTCTTGAGATTTTCTTTAGGCTTGAAAAGCGTTCTGCTTCCAGATGCATTGCCCGCAGCTATTTCGTAATTCGTCTCAACGGGGCTTTGCAAAAAGTCATGAAAACTAAACTTGCCGTGATACATCGCGTCAAAGAGCTTTTGCAAAGGTTGTTTTGTCATAGTCGCTTTAGTATTGAGTGGGCAACGTTGGGACGTATTGCGTCAATCCGCTTTGTAGTTATATAATCAGTGCATGTCAGTGACTAGGAGTAGCTCCAGTCATTTTGCTGACCTCTAGGCCGTCTAATTCTACCCAACCTGGTTGCGTGGCTTGAATCAAATTCAAGCCACGCAATAGTAGATCCAACAAACCAGATTGCGCCGCCGCCTCCCGATCCCCTACCCTGACCCCGTCTTGAGCATGAGCTCGATTTCCCCATTGTAAATCTTTGTAGTTGGATGACAATGGGCCCGCTTCGGCTGTTCGTAAATGCCGGCTAGGCGGGGCGGGGGGCAGCCTGTTAGGTGGGCAATTGACGCTTGCAAGAGTGCTACATCACTATGGTGGCGTTGCACAATCATCTTAGTCGCCAGTAGCTAATTCTTCAGCTCGGATGAGGAATCCGGCAGTTCCTGTTGTGGCATCGTGCCTCTACCTCACACGAGGGTTCCATGGGCGATCATGGGTTGATTGTTGTTTCGTCGATGACGCTGTGAAGTAGTTTTTTATCGAAAGTGGGCCTAACCGCGATTTTGTGTGCGAGACATAAACACTCCTGGGAGTGTCCGTATTTTTGTGGGCGAGGCGTTTTAAAAGTTGTTATCCACGCGCATCAGTAAAGCGATCTCCGAAGAGGATAGCAAACTGGTTCATGGCGGCCTCAGTGCGGAAGCCCCGCGCCAAGTCCATCCGCCAATACCCCCCCCGCTACTCTGCCGAACAACCAACTCCGGCGCCAACCTCTCCGACTCCGGCCTACTCCCCCTCATCTGCTCAATCAACAACTCAGCCCCCCTATACCCCATCTCATGCATAGGCGACCGCACTGACGTCAAGCTAATAGGCAAATCCGCAGCCACAGGCGTATCGTTATATCCCACCACCGCCACATCCGACCCCGGCGTCATCCCATAATCCCGCAGAGCCCCCATCAGCCCGATAGCCAAAAAATCGTTCACTGCGAAAAACGCCGTCGGCTTTCGCGATCCACTCAGCAGTCTTTCTCCCACGCTCCGGCCAGCTTCAGTATTAAACGGGCTAGTAGGCCGCCAGGCCTTATCGATATCAACCCCGAGCTCCTCGCACCTGGCCACAAACCCAGCCGTGCGATCCACCCCAGTGCTCGCATGTGCCTGTCCCGCAAGCACGGCAATATCCCTATGCCCCAGCCCTACCAGATGATCAGCCGCTAACCGCCCACCTTCAAAATCATCACACGTGACAGAGCAGTGTTGCCCCAATCGGCGGCTCACCAGTACCATCGGGATGCCTCGTTTCGCAATCTCGTCAATGAAGTAGGGATCATCCAACCGCGCATCTGCAAACATGATTCCATCCACCCGTCGCGCCAAAGCCGACTCTCCCAACTCACGTTGCCGGGCAGGGATGTCCTGGGTGTTCGAAACAAATGTCTGGTAATTCGCCTGCACGGCCGCCGCGTCTATGCCCTCGTAAATCATGGCGACCACGATGTCAGACAGTTGCGGCACCAGCACGCCTATCGTGCGTGTGCGCTGCGTTCGCAACCCAATGGCGTTCGGATTCGGCCTGTAGTTGAGTTGTTTAGCCAGGTCCCGGATCCGCTGGACGGTTTCGGGCGCGGCTGCCGATTTTGCATCCTCGTCTGAGCCGTTCAGCACGCGCGAGACGGTGGATACGTGCACGTTTAGCAGCCGCGCGAGCGCGCTCAGAGTGACAGGGCCTTGTTTCATTGGACAAAGGGTTGAATCAATCCCAAATGATACCAAGCCACCCCAGATCACAAACGCACCTAAATTTACCCAAACGTTAGGGTAAACCATGCTTGATAGCACATGTATCTTTGCGTGAAACTTCAGCCCAATCGTTTGGGTAAATTGTTGTGCAGAGGAAATCGTGGGCAATATCAATCAACTTCTAGCTTCGTATCGCTCGGGGCAGGGCACCGCGTCCGAGGTCGTCCAGACCTATTTGGAGCAAATTGGGCAATCCGAGCTGAATAGCTTCATCTCGGTGGATCGAGAGGCGAGCCTGGCAACCGCAGAGCTGTGCGACAAGGTAATGTCGGCCGGCGGAGCGCTGGGGCCTCTGCACGGCGTCCCCGTGGCGATCAAGGATCTCATCGATGTGGCGGGAATGCGCACCACCATGGGCTCGACCCAATACGCCGAGAACGTCGCCAGCACGGACGCGCTGGTGGCGCAACGTTTGCGCAACGCGGGCGCGGTGGTGCTTGGCAAAACCAACACGCACCAATTTGCGTATGGATCCACGGGTGATCGGTCGGACTTCGGGCCGGTACGTAACCCGCGAAACGTTGAGCACGTGTCGGGTGGATCCAGCAGTGGTTCGGCTGCCGCCGTCGGGGCAGGTCTCTGCCTGGCCGCTTTGGGTTCGGACACCAGTGCTTCGGTGCGTTTGCCGGCAGCGTTTTGTGGCGTGGTGGGACTGAAGCCGACCGTTGATTTGTTGCCTAGCACCGGTGTATTTCCGCTGAGCCCCACGCTCGATCATGTAGGCCATTTGAGCGCGACTATTCTGGACAACGCCCTGGTCCTCGAAGTATTGAGCGGCGCTGCGCCTGGCCGCTACGCCGAAAAGGTCGGAAAACCCATCGCAGGTATGACGATCGGCGTGCTCGGAGGCTATTTCGCCGACTTTGTCAGTAATGACGTGCAGGCAAGTGTGCGCCGTGCGCGAGAGGCTCTGGAGGCAGCCGGCGCGCGTGTTGTCGATATCGAGGTGCCAGAGACGCAGGCGATCTACGACAACCAGCAGTTGATTCTGCGTGCAGAGGCCTATGCAACACACCGGGCAGCGCTGGATGCCAATAAACCCTATCTGCCAGAGGTTCGCACTCGCTTAATGACCGGGGCAGACGTGTCGGCGGCTGATTATCTAGGCGCGATGGCGCAACGCCATTCGGCACAGTCGGCATTCGATGCGGCTTTGGCCGATGTGGACATTCTGTTGAGCCCGACATGTGGTGTGCCTGCGCCGCGGATCGACGAACGGGAAACGTTGGTGGACGGTACTGCGCATCCGACTTTTTGGTTGATCACGCGACTGACAGCACCGACAAATCTCTCTGGCCATCCGAGCCTGTCAGTGCCTTTCGGCGAGACAAACGGATTGCCGCATGGCATGCAATTGATCGGCCGGTATCACGATGAAGCCACGCTGTACCAAGTCGGCGCCGTGCTCGAGTCCGCCAATCGGATTTGATTGACTCAATACTGACCAAATCGAAAACGCAGGCCGAAACGGTTTTGCCAACAGGATCAAAAAAAGGGTAGAAAACAAAATGAGCACCATAGAACCAAGGCGCCGATACAACATATTTTTGTTGATCATGCTGCTTGCGCTGCTGAACTACATTGATCGCGGCGCCATGTCGTATGCGGCGGCGAGCATCACCTCGGAATACGGATTGAACAGGGCGCAATGGGGCGCTCTGCTCGGATACTTTGGGTACGGCTATCTGTTCGGCGCGCTGTGCGGCGGATTCCTGGCTGACGGCTTGGGGCCTCGAAAAGTCTGGCTTTGGGCAGCGGGCAGTTGGTCTATTCTCGCCATGGCTACAGCCTATGCAGGCGATCTCGGGGTTGCGATGTTCGGCGGGTCTGCGTTGGCCGGTTTCGCGGTCATCCGGATCGTTTTCGGCTTCGCCGAGGGGCCCGCGTACTCGGCGATCAACAAGAGCATTTCCCGCTGGGCAGCACCTAAAGAGCGCGGCTTTGTCGTGGCCCTGGGTTTGGTCAGCACGCCATTGGGCGCTTTGCTGACAGCACCGATCGCCTCTGGTTTACAGTACGCCACGGGCGGCTGGCGGGCGATGTTCATCATCCTCGGGGTGGTGTCGCTGGTCGTTCTTTTCTTCTTGATGCGCGTGTTCACTGATACTCCTCAGAGCAACAAGTACATCTCAGACGAAGAAAAAGCTTACTTGGCTCAGGAAAAAGCAAAAGAAGAGCAAGCCAAGCCGGGCAACGCCGATGACAGCGCATCCGTGCGTGTGCCTTGGTGGTCATACTTTAAAAGCCGGACCTTGGTGCTCAATGCGTTGGCGTATTTCTCATTCATGTACGTCAACTTCCTGCTGCTGACGTGGACACCAAAGTATCTCGAGGATCAATTCCATTTCAATCTCTCGTCACTCTGGTACATGGGGATGATTCCCTGGGTCGGTGCTTGCTTCACCGTGTTGTTAGGAGGCAAGATTTCTGACGCTATATACAAGTCCACGGGCAGCCTCGTAAAAGCTCGGAGCCTATTTGCTGCTGTCTGCCTGTTGTGCACCAGTGTGTGCTTTTTCTTCGTGTCGAAAGCAGAGACGGTATGGGTGGCCGTTGGTTTGTTGACCTTGGCCAACGCGATTAATTCTTTGCCGAACTCAGTGTTTTGGGCTGTCGTCATTGATACAGCGCCCGCCACTCGCACCGGCGCTTTCAGCGGAATGACGCACGCCGTTGCCAATACGGCCGCTATTGTTGCGCCTACGTTGACCGGCTATCTCACGATGCAGTATGGCTATTCGTCCATGTTCATTGCAGCTGCCGTTGCGACGGGAGTGGGCGTGCTGGCAATGCTATTTGTCCGGCCGGGCCAAACCAATTGGGCAGCGATGGCCGTGAAGTAATGAGATTTTGACCGCAGCGTGGCCAGGATATGCGAGCGCTGCGGCTTCCAAACCCTCATAGAGCCAGATAGAACTCCATCGGAATAAGCTCCACGGCGATCATCCGACGGTCGGAGCGGAAACCGATCGCTCCTGACCAGGGATTTCAGGCGGTCAGGAAGCGCATGACTTCGGCCCAATCGTTAGTCGACAGGGCGACGTCCTCAAAATCGCCTGCTTCCTCGTCATAGCGGGAAACGCAGAAGCGCTGGCTCCTGCCGGATTCGCGGTCGGCATAGCTAGCGTAGTCGACATACACTTTCAAGCTGCGCTCCTCGTTCTCGAACGAAGGAGCTGCATCGATGTAACTCGACGCGTCGAAGAAACCGTCGGGTAGGGTAGGCAGGGTTGTTATGTCGAAGTTGGGAAATTCGCGACGCAGTCGTTCAAGGTTCATAAGGGAAGCATGTGGAGGCTGAAAGCCTGAGATTTTACGTTGCTCTGTATCGGCCGCCACAATGTCCCGCGAAACAGAGTAACAGGCACCAGACCAAGCCATAGACCTCGTTTCTATCAACAGCGAAGAACCCTCTTCCAGACTGTCCAGATGCAGATGCGATAGTTCGTGCAGACCAGTCTTCGTCAGGCAATGTTAGAGAGAATGTTTTCCAAGCCTCGAGTGTGAGAGCCAGTATTTTTTAGCAGTTTGCTATTGCCCCACTCACAAGTCGACAAGAACCTTGTCTATCCGCGGATCCCACTGTCTCAGAGGACAATTTTCGATCATATTTAACGCTATTATGGACAATAATTAGAATTATTGACCATAATAGAAAACATGTCGCGCAAGCCGCTCGTTGTCTTTCCGCAAGAACAGCGCTTGCTCTTCGCCTTGGGACAGCGGCTTCGTCTCGCCCGCAAGCGACGCAAATTGAGCAACGCCGTCGTCCAGTTCGGCCGCCCCAGTCTCAAGGCTGGATAGACTCCGCTGGCGCGCCATAGCTCACGCGTTCTCCCTGCCATTTGGTTCGCAGCAGAAATTGCTCCCAGGTCAACGCATCAGGGTCGATCTTTCGGCTCCATTCCACGTCGCGGTTGGGCGAGTAGTAGCCGTATTCGACCGCGTATTCCACCATGCCCACCAGCTCGCGTACGAGGTACTCATCGGCACCGAATTCGGGAAAGTGCTGCAGCAGTTCGTCACGCGTGTATGCCGAGGCGTAATGTGCCTTCTGTCCTGACACGAGAACGAATGTGTCCACCATCTGCCGCGCCGTCAGGATCTCGCCGATCACCGGCAGGGTCTTGCCGGCGTATTTTTCCGGATGGTCAAATACCTCCAGCACGGCGGGGCCAGTCGCGGTGAGTGGGTCTACGAATGGCATGGGTATGTCCGGCGGCAAGTAGATGGCAAAGGTCAGGCTGCCGTCAGCGCCGCGCCGGGGTACGTAGTATTCCAGGAAGTTGCTGTAGAAAAACGCCAGGTAGATAAAAGAGCTGCGCAGCGGTAGCGTGCGGATGTGCTCTGCCACCAGCGCCTTCTCGGTGAAGTGCGGTGCCCACTTGTTACCGCGGGTCCGCATCTCGACGTTTTCCAGACCGCTCCACACGACGTGTTGCACGCCCGCAGCGTACGCGGCATCGGCGAGTTCACGGCCGAGCGCCAGCTCGGGCTGACCTGGCGGCGGCACCGGTGGGGTTGGCGGCGTCATCAGAAAGGCTCCATGAGAGCCGCGCATCGCGTCGGTGAGCGCGGCCTGATGACCCAACGCCAGCGGCGCCACAACGACTTCGGCACCGTGCTCAGCCAACTGGCGCATCGGGGGACTGTCCTTGCTTCGGGTGAGCGCACGCACGCGGTAACGACCGCTGGCCAGCAAGGCATTAGCGACGCTGCGGCCCTGTTTGCTGGACGCGCCGGCTACGGTGATCAGGGGCTTCTGTGAAATGGGGGACATGCGGTTTCTCCGGATATGGGCAAGCAGCTCGCGCTCGCGAACGAGTGCCTAGTTTCGATCGGTCGTTGGTATATGTAAAATTGTTATTCTTTTATCCTGCTATCCGTCTTATGGATACCAAACGCCTGGACCTCAATCTGCTGGTCACACTGGAAGCCCTGTTGGTGGAGCAGAACGTCTCCAGGGCGGCAAATCGCCTGCACCTGAGCCAGCCGGCGGTGAGCGCGCAGCTAAGCCGTCTGCGCGATATGTTCGACGACCCGCTGCTGATTCCCGCGCAACGAGGCATGACGCCCACGGCCAAGGCGCTGGATCTGCTGGATCCGCTTCGACGCTCACTGGATCAGGTTCGCACCACGGTGTCCCAGCACAGCGACTTCGCCCCGGCGCAGGCGACCCTTACAACGGTTATCGCCTGCACTGACTACCTGCAAGCTGCGCTGGCCCAGCCGCTTGTGCTGCAGCTGCGCAAGCGGGCACCAGGCGTGCGCTTGGCGCTGCGCAGCCTCGATCTACCACAGTTGGACGCGCAGATGGCCCGTGGCGAAGTGGACCTTGCGCTCATGACGCCGGGCGTCGCAGCGCCCAGCCTGCGCACGCGGCATCTATTCGACGAACGCTATGTGCTGATCGGTCGACGTGGCCACCCCAAGCTGCGCAGGAGCATTACAGTGGCAGAATTCGCGCAGCTCGAACACGTCATTGTGTCGCTGCGCGGCGGTGATTTCGTCACACCAGTAGACGACACGCTGGCAGCGCAGGGATATAAGCGCAACGTAGTGCTATCGACATCGTCGTTCCTGTTTCTGCCGGAGATCGTGTCGCAGTCGGACTTCGTGGCCCTGGTGCCCCAGCGGCTGGTGCGCGATCGCGCCAGTCAGTTGCGGATTGTCGAATGCCCGTTTCCGGTGGACGGATTCGAAGTAGGCATGGTGTGGCACGAACGAAACCACAGTCACCCCGGCCAGCGCTGGGTGCGCGAAGAGCTGGCAGCAGTCTCAAGCTGATTTTGTCGCCAGATAACGTTGAATACGTAGCTTTCGAATACTGTTGAAGTCTCGCCGTCAGTCCGTCTTATGCGCTGAAAAGAGGCCAGCGTCTCTATAGCCTTTCATGATGGAATCAAAGAGCTTGATGTCAGCTCTACCTCGCGCCATTAGCTGTGCTCCAGAGACAGCTGCAAAAATTCCTCTTGCACGTTGTTCAGCCTGCTTTCGCTTCACGCCTGCCATCTGAAGCACTTTGCTTAGCCAATCCACGTTTACATCTGCAAATGCTTGTACTTGCTTTTGCACCTCGGCTGGTAAATCGTCGTATTCAGCCGTCATGAAGCTGCAAAGGCAAATCCGATTCTCGTTTTCTAAGGAGCGTCGAAAAGTCTGGGGGTAGCGAAGCAGGCACTCTTCCGCGCCTTCAGATTCTTTCAGTATCGCTTCCAGTGTCATCACAGACTCTTCCGCGTAACGTCGCGCCACCGCAGCAGCTAGAGCAGCTTTGCTTGGGAAGTGGTGATACAGACTTGCCGCTTTGATTCCAACTTGCTCAGCCAAGGCTCTTAAGTTCAATCCTCCGTAGCCATGAGCCTGTGCAATGCGTGTAGCCGCTGCCAGAATCTTTTCGCTTGAATTTTGGGCTGTGTCACTGCTCAAGATAATTTCCTTGAAAAATGAATTGACGGAAAGAATTATAGCGCTTATCTTGAATCTACCTAACGTTTGTTAGTTAAGGCATTTTTTCCATTTTCGCCGTCTCAGGAGCATGTGATGACAACCGCCGCATTAAACAATGAACAATTGACTATCTATGATTTTCCTGTCGGACCTTATCCAACCCGCGTACGTATCGCACTGGCAGAAAAGCAGTTGCAAAGCAAAGTGAAATTTGAACTTGTTGATTTGTACAAAGGCGAACATAAAAGGCCTGAGTTCATCGAACAGAAGAATTACTCCGGGACTTTGCCGGTGCTGGAGTTGGCGGACGGTACGCTGATAGCTGAATGCACCGCAATTACTCAATATCTTGATAGGCTGGATGGCAAGCCTATCCTGACTGGTACGACGCCTTTGGAACAAGGTGTAATCCACATGATGAGCAAACGCGCAGAAATCGAATTACTGGACGCAATTAGTGTGTATTTCCACCACGGCACGCCAGGATTGGGGCCATCGGTAGAGCTATATCAAAATCCAGAATGGGGATTTCGTCAGCGCGATAAGGCACTTCGAGGCATGCACTACTTTGATAAGGTGTTGCAGCAGCAAACTTATGTTGCCGGTGAGCGGTTTTCGATGGCAGATATCACTCTCATCGGCGGCTTGGTGTTTGCAGCAATCGTCAAACTGGATATTCCAACTGAATGCAAGGCATTGCTAGATTGGTTTGAACGAATGATGCAGCGTCCAAGCGTTGCGTCTCAACCTGCCTTTATCGGTCAGTAGAACTTAACGCAAGATAAAGCGCGAGGACATCTTCCAGTTCGCACTGGAAGATATCCGCTCTCGGCCGAGGCGGTGTGAAAACGGGGCTGAACGAGGACCCGCGCGTAGTCCAATGTCTATATCGGAAGAGAAAAAACCGCCAGCGCGGACCACACTAGCGATGGCGTTGTGGCGAAGCTTGAGGCAGATTTCGCGGATAAGCTTCCAAGCAGAGATCCAGCACTTCGGCACGAAACCAGCAATGAGCCGGATCGTGATCAAGGCGCGGATGCCAGATTGCCGAGATATTGAAAGCGGGTATGGGCACGGGTAGTTCGAAGCACTGTAAGCCATTGGCAGTCGCGTAATCCGGCACAAAGGAGTTGCCGAGGCATGAATGCGGGACAACGGCCAGCAAGTCCGAATGACGAACTAGCTGCATAGCGTTCGTATAAGACGGCACCACCATCAGTATCTTCCGCCGCATATTCGGCGGTTCCATGGTTGTGTCAATCGAATTTTCCGCTTCGCCGGTACGTGACGTCATCACATGGTCGTATGCGGCCCATTGCTCTACGCTGATGCTCCTTGCACTCAGAATCGGATGGCCTATGCGGCACACGCCGACATAGCGATCGCGAAAGAGCAAACGCGTACGTACCTCGGGCGCCGAGGTTTTGACGATACCGATCTCCAGGTCAATCACGCCTTCCCTCAGCGGTTGAGCATTCCAGTCCGGCTTGGGGGCGAAGCGAAGCTGCACACCGGGTGCCAGGCTGCGGATCCGATCCATCAACGCCGCGCCAAGCAGGTCAATAAAACCCTCACCCACTCGCAGGGTGAAGCGTTGCTCAAGGGTGGCAATGTCGAACTGATGCTTGGTGCGACTCAGTACCACCTCTACTTCTCGGGTCAGCGCTGAGATACGCTGGCTCAGTTGTTCTGCGTATGGCGTGAGCACCAGCGTGCGCCCAGCCTGCAGCAGCAGGCGATCACCCGTCACTGCGCGCAGGCGAGTGAGCGTACGGCTCATTGCAGAGACGCTGAGTTTCAGTCGCCGGGCGGCCCCCGTGACGCTACGCTCACTCAGCAATGCATCTAGCGCGGGAAGAAGGTTGAGGTCGACGCGTGTCATGCGCCCAGAATAATCGAAAACCGCCCGGGCATGGCGTTTGGCGCAATCAAGGATTGTAGGCCAGGCGGCTGGTGCAAATTAGAGCCAGGTTCGACAATTCATGGCTTCAATAGTGCAAAAAGGAGAATCCTATGCACCAAGCACCCGTTCACACCCCCACCGTCCTGCTCATCGGCGCCTCGCGCGGCCTCGGCCACGCCATGGCGGCCGAGTTCCTGAAAAACGGCTGGCACGTCGTGGGCACGGTCCGCGCCGGTGGCGGCCGAACTCTCTTGCACGATTTGGCCGATGCGCATCCGGACCGGGTCGACATTGAAATGCTGGACATTACCCGACCCGAGCAGATCCGAGCCTTACACGAGCGCCTGTCCGGCCGGATGTTCGACATTCTGTTTGTCAATGCCGGTACGACCAATCCGGACCCGACTCAGACCATCGGTGAGGTGTCGACAGAGGATTTCGTGAATCTCATGATCACCAATGCGCTTAGCCCGATGCGGGTGGTCGAGAGCTTGTCTGACCTTGTCACGCCGGCCGGCCTGATCGGGGTCATGTCATCCGGACAAGGCAGTATCGCCGACAACGAATCCGGCCAGCGGGAGGTTTACCGTGGCAGCAAGGCAGCCTTAAACCAATTCATGCGCAGTTTTGCCGCGCGCCAAGTGCAAACGCCACGGGCTATGCTGCTGATCGCGCCGGGTTGGGTGCGCACCGACCTGGGGGGAGCTGAGGGGAGATTGTCGATCGAGGAAAGTGTTCCCGGGGTTGTGAACGTGCTTCTGACCAAGTTGGGTCACCCCGGTCTCGAATACCTCGACTATCGTGGTCGGACTGTTCGGTGGTGATCAGGGAATACGCTGCTCGGTAGTTCAAAAATATGCATTTCCTCTCATCGATCATCACGTTTTAGAACATATGTTATAAAACTATCTTCAGCTTTAGTTGAGCGACTGGTGTTCGATACAAGTGAGGAGAGAAATGGGTATTGCAAATGGTACCCGTAGCGACGTTGCACGACTGATGCCGGTGAAGGGTAACCTTTGGCAAGGACTTTGCTGGGCTGCTTTAAGCCTCACAATCTTTGCTGGCTGGTTCGTGGTGACTCGCTTGAGCGTTACGCATGAGCTACGGCTTTGGGATGTCACGGCATTGCGGTTTGGAATTGGTGCGCTTGTGCTGCTTCCCGTGCTGTTTGCGAGCAAGAGTCGCATTTCTCCTAAGCAATGGGCCGAGGGCTTGGTATATGCGTGCCTATGGGGTATGCCTTTTGTGTTGGCGGTCGCGTTTGGCTTGCAAATTTCCTCGGCTCGGCGCGCTGCAGCTATCACGCCTGCGCTGATGCCGGTGTTCGCAGGCGTCTTTACATGGATCATTTTTCGTGAGCGTCAGGGTACGCGACGGTGGTGCGGCTATGCCGCTATCGTTCTGGGCTTGATCTGGCTGGTTGTTATTGGGGCTATTGCAGATGGGGCTGTGCACCCGTTGGGCATCTGCGCTCTCGTCATGGCGGCCATGATGTGGGCAGTCTATACGATGCTCTTTCGACGCAGCACACTGACACCGATCCAATCCGCCGCGCTTATCTGCTTCTGGTCTGCGTTGCTTTTTCTGCCGGTCTACGTGGGGACTGGGTTGAGTCGTCTGTCTTACGCATCGGCAGGGGAGATCGCGCTGCAAGCGATCTATCAGGGGATTTTGATGACTGGCGTCGCCATCGTTGCTTTCAATCGGTCCGTTGCATTACTGGGATCATCAATCGCCACTGCCATCATTGCACTGATCCCAGCTGTCGCTGCGGTGGTTGCCATTCCTGTGCTCGGAGAGCGGCCAAGCGAGGCGGAGGCTTTCGCTATTTTAATAGTCGTTCTTGGGGTGTTGCTGGCAGCAGGCTCATCCGCGAAACCGTCGGCTCAATCGTCTCTATCGACGTCATCTATGACGCGGGTGCGGTCATGATCCACTTTCAGGACCTATCAAGGTGCATAAGTTTGAAGTGATCAGCGACGAAATGACTACTGTCGTGATGTTCCTGTCCAATTGTCCCCGCGCCGCGAGGAAAGGAGTCTGATATGCAATTACGAGACAAGCGTGTTCTTATTACGGGTGGGTCAAGCGGCATTGGCTTCGCACTGGCCCAGGCAATGATTGCGCGTGGTGCGAAAGTATTCATTACTGGCCGGCGCCAGGCCGTGCTCGAAGATGCATTGAGGAGCCTCTCCTCAGCTGGCGGTACTCATGCTGATGTGGGCACGGCCGAAGGGCGTGCGATTACGCTGGATGAGGCGTTGAAATGGCTGGGTGGCATCGACCTGCTCGTCAATAATGCCGGTGGCGTGAGGGCCGGCCGGTTGGAGCACACCCCGCAGGCTGAGATCGAACAAATGGTGATTGTCGACTTGCTTGCCCCTATCCTGCTTACGCAATCTGCCCTGGGTGCGTTGCGGCGGAGCGGAGAGGCTATGGTAGTGAACATTGCCTCGGGTATCGCCTTGGTTGGCGCCCCGTTCTACACGACGTACGCGGCAGTGAAGGCTGGTCTGGCACATTTCGGAGAATCATTGCGGCGCGAACTCAAAGGCGAGGGCATCCATGTCCTCACTGCCTATCCTGGTGGGACGGATACGCCGATGATGCGTTCGAATCGTGCGGGGCCTGAACTGGGCTTTTCGCGCGAGCCTGCCGAAGCAGTGGCCATGGCCATCATTGAGGGCATTGAAGCAGATGTCTTCGAGGTGGTTCGTGGAGGGGAGGCACGCGCGCAGATGATCGCGCTCAATCGCACAGATCCTGCCGCTGTGGACGCTCGATTCCTATCGCTGAAAAACGCACTTGAAGATGCGGTGAAGGACCACAGCGCACTGTGATCCTTTTTGGGGGCAATGCTCTAACGACGAATCTGATGCTCCAGAATCGACACGCACAGTGAAAGTTTGCAGCGAACCTCGCCAACCGGTCTCACTTGCGCATCGCGGCCTCACCCCAATTCCTCAGTCACCCCATCCGCCTCGCGCTTGAGCGCAGCAGCAATAGTCCTGCGGCGCTCCGGACCCATGCGGCCGTAGTGCGCAGCAACGCTCAGCGCAGCAACGGGCTGGCGCGCGAGGTAAATCGCAACACCGATGCCGTACATCCCCTTGAGAAGGTGCCCCGGGTTGAACGCATACCCTCGCTCACGCGTGTCGGCTACCATCGCGCGCAGCTTATCCACGTCCAAGCTGGGATAGGGTTGCAGGCGGCCTTGAATGCGGCGCAGCACGTTCTCCACCTCACCATCGTCAAACGCAGCCAGCAGCGCCAGACTTCCCGAACCCACTCCCAACGGGCGGCGAGTACCGATGTTCTGGGTCAGCACTTTGACCGGAAAGGAGCCTTCTTTGCGGTCTATACAGACCGCATCCAGCCCGCTGCGTATCGTGAGCATGGCCGTGTCGCCGGTACTATGTGCCAGCCGCTCCAGCGCCGGCCGTGTCACTGCCTGGATGTCGAGGCGGTTGGACGCACGCTCGCCCATAGATAGAAATTCCAGCCCCAGGTAATAGACGCGGCTACCCGCAGCCTGCTCGACAAAACCCTCAGCGCTCAGGGTTTTCAGGAATCGATGTAGCGTGCCTTTGCTCAGCCCGCTCTGGGCCTGCAGATCGGAAAAACGCATGCCGCTCGATGACGAGCTGTAGGAAAGGATGCGCAGAATCTCCAGCGCGCGCCTGACGCTTTGCACGGTATCGCCGCTGGCCCGCGGGGTGCCGTTGTCCTCCATTGCTGTCTCCTGCCTCGTCGTTGTGGTTACGCGCCACCCGGGCGCGCCGCCTTTTTTCTGGCTGCTGGTACTACTGTTCCGCAGTGCGGAACTTTTTGTAGGTATCCGCGATTTTGCCGCGTTTCGTTTCTATAGTCCAAACCCAACCCCGGCGGCGTCACCGCGTTCGGGAGGAGGCAAGGACATGATCGAAATCGCGAACTCATACCAATGCAGTCCCGCGCTGTGGCGCGACAGAGTGGATCCGGCGTTCCTGCGCGAGCTGCGGCGCGTGGTGGCCGATACCGTGCTGCCCGAGGCCGAGGCCATCGACCGGCAGGACGTGTACCCCGTGCACATCGTCAAGACCATGGCGCGCCACGGCTATACCAGTCTGACGCTGCCGCGCCAGTGGGGCGGCAGCGCGGCCCCATACGGGCACTGCGCCGCGGTGTTCGAGGAGGCCTCGTACGGCAGCGCAGCAGTGGGGATCAGCCTGATCACCATCTTGCAGGCGCAGACCTTGATCAACCAGTTCGGCGCCGACTCGCTAAAGGCGGCGGTGTTGCCGGAATTCGTCCAGGGCCTGATCACCGCCTACGCGCTCACGGAGGCGAATCATGGCAGCGATATTCGCAGCCTGGATACCAAGGCGCAACGCAGCGCCAGCGGATGGACGCTGAACGGCCGGAAGTCGTTCATCACCTCGGGTTCGGCCGCCGAGGCCTATATCGTCCTGGCCGAGACTGACCATGGCGTGTCCACGTTTTTCGTGCGCCGCGACATGCCCGGCGTGTCAACGTTTAACGGCCCGACATCTGGCACATTCGGCCTGCGCAACGGTCCGCACGTGGATCTGATCCTGGACGGCGTGGTCCTGCCGGATGACCACCTGATCGGCATGGAAGGCAAGGGCGTGCGCCAGGCTGTGACTACGCTGGATTTCTCGCGCACGATGGCCGGTGCCATCAGCCTGGGCATCGCCCGCGCCGCGTTCGACAACGCGCTGGCCTATGCAGCCGGGCGCGAGGCGTTCGACCAAAAGGTGTTGGGGTTCCAAGGCATTCAGTGGTATTTCGCCGATCTGGCGACTCAGATCGACGCAGCCCGCCTGTTGGTGTACGAGGCCTGTGTGGCATTGGACGAACACCGCGAGATCGCGCGCTACGCCAGCGAGGCCAAACTCGCCGCCAGCCAAGTCGCCACGCGCGCGGCCGAGCAGGCGATTCAAATCTGCGGCGCCTACGGGGTGACCGAACACGCGCCGTTCGGCCGTTATTTGCGCGACGCCAAGGCCTACGAGATCGCCGGCGGCTCGTCCGAAATTCTCAAGAACACCATCGGCAAGCAATTGCTCGCCTTTGCCGCCAACCATTTGTCCGGACCCAAGAAGACGTGATCACCGACCGCCTGTATAGCCTGGCCGACAGCCAGCCCGACGCCATTGCGCTCGTTTTTGAAACCCGCCAGTACCGCTACCGGGAATTGGCAGAGATGGTCAGCGCCATGGCGGTACGCCTGCACGACGCCGGGGTGCGGCCGGGCGATCATGTCGCGTTGATGTGCGGCAACCGCCCGGCCTTTCTGGCCTGCTGGTTCGGGCTGAGCGAGCTGGGCGCGGTGTGCGTGCCGCTGAACACCGGGCTGGTGGGGGAGGGCTTTTGCTACTCGCTGGCCAAGAGCGAATCGCGCCTGCTGATCATCGAGCCCGAGTTGCTGGCGCCACGCCGCGACACGCTGGCGAACATGGAGGGCGCGCCGCCGGTACTGGAGATCGACGCCGCGATGGATTTGCCGCCGGCCGAATCGCCGGCGCGTTGGGCCGGACCATTGCACGCTGCGGGCGACGTGAACAGTATCCTGTTCACGTCGGGCACGACCGGCCTGCCCAAGGGCGTGACGCTGCCGCACGGCGCGTACGTGGCTGCCAGTGACGACATGCTGCACTCGCTGAAGCTGACTCGCGCGGATCGCATCCTGGTGTTCCTACCACTGTTCCACGCCAACCCGCAGATGTACGCGGTGGCCTCGGTGCTGGGCTGCGGTGCCACCTTGGTGTTGTTGCGGAATTTCTCGGCCAGCCGCTTCTTTGACGAAGCGATAGCGCATGGCGCTACCGGTTTTACGTATGTCGGCACGGTGCTGTCGATTCTGGACAAACATTATCCCGAGCCGCGCCGTGATCACTCGCTGCGCTGGTGCGTGGGCGGTGGCGCGCCGGCCCGCGTGTGGGAGGCGATCGAATCGCGCTTCGGTATCTCGGTGCGCGAGCTGTACGGCATGACGGAAACCGGCGGCTGGGTGTCGATGAATACGCCTGAGCGCGCGCGCTTTGGCTCGGTGGGGTATGCCCGCGAGGGGATCGAGGTGGCCGTGGTGGACGACGCTGGCGCGCCGGTAGCCACCGGAGTCAAGGGAGAAATCGTAGCGCGCTCCAAACGCCCGCACGTGTTTTTCTCTGAGTACTGGCGCAATCCCGAAGCCACAGCCGGCACGCTCAAACAGGGCTGGCTGCATACCGGGGATCGCGGCTACCTGGACGAGGACGGCTTTCTATATTTCGACGGACGCCAAAAGGAACTGATCCGGCGCGGCGGCGAAATGATCGCGCCTACCGAGGTAGAGCAGCAGTTGCTCAAGCACGAGCAGGTGCGCGATTGCGCAGTGGTTGGCGTGCCCGACGACATCATGGGCGAGGAGGTCCACGCATACGTGGTGCTGCAGGGCGAGCCTGATGCCAAGGCCCTGCAGGCATTTCTAAAGGCGCGCCTGCCGGCCTATATGGCGCCGCGCTATTTCTCGTTCGTGCCCGCCATTCCCAAAACCGAAACCCAGAAAATCAAGCGCCACTTGCTGGCCGACCTGCCGACGCAAATGGTGGATCTGAGCGTGGCGCGCCGCTGACCCCTGCACCGATAACACAGGAGACACAATCATGACCCGACGATGGAAACAACGGCCCCCTGGCTCGAACTGGGGTGATTTCGGTGATGACGACCAACTGGGTCGGCTCAATCTGCTGACCCCCGAGAAAGTGCGCGAGGCCGTAGCCGAGGTGAAGGAGGGCATCGTGTTCAGCCTGAGCCTGCCGCTGGACCTGCCGGGCGGCAACGTACTGAACCCGGCGCGCCATCCGCCACGCCTGATGCCGACCCGGCGCGATGACAAGCCCATGTACCTGCACGCCTTTCAGCACGACCACAACACCACCGACGTGGCGTGCGACGACATGGTCGCCATGAGCCTGCAGTACTCGACGCAATGGGATGCGCTGTCGCACATCGGTTCGCATTTCGATGCCGATGGTGATGGGGTGGCCGAGATCGTGTTCTACAACGGCTACACCGGCAAGCAAAATTTCTCGCACCAACGCGAAGAACGCGACAGCCCGTCGCGCGCGCATCGCCTGGGCATCGAGCACATGGCGGCCAAAGGCGTGCAGGGACGCGGCGTACTGCTCGACCTGCGGCGCCATTTCGGCGACGAGCGCAAGCGCGTTGGCTACGACGATCTGATGCGCGTGATCGAACGCGACCGCGTCGAGGTGCGCAAGGGCGACATGCTCTGCCTGCACACCGGTTTTGCCGACGTGGTGCTGGGCATGGGCGGCAAGCCCGACGCGCAGCGGCTGGCACGTTCGTGCGCTGTGCTCGACGGCTCGGACAGCCGCCTGCTGGACTGGATCGACGATAGTGGCATCGCCGCGTTGATCGCGGACAACTATGCGGTCGAGGACCGGCCCTACGATTTCAAAGGCGATGGTTGCCATGCGCTGCTGCCATTGCACGAGCGTTGCCTGTTCAAGTTGGGCCTGCATCTGGGTGAACTGTGGCACCTGACTCCGCTGGCTGAGTGGCTGGCGCGGCACGAGCGTCATGCTTTCCTGCTGACCGCACCACCGTTGCATTTACCCGGTGCGGTGGGCTCGCCGCTGAACCCGATCGCCACCGTATAACAGCCTGCCATGCCATTGGAAATTCAGGAGGCCGATGGCATGGGTAGGGCGCAAGACTCCGCGCATCGTATAAGAACGACGATTTCAACAAGGAGAGAGAGACATGAAACAACTAACCGGAATCCTGCGGGCCGCACTGTTGTGCAGCGTTGCCACGCTTGCCGCAGGTAATAACGCCGTTGCCCAGGCTAACAACTGGCCGTCCAAACCCGTCCGCCTACTGGTAGGCTTTGCGCCGGGCGGACCGACCGACAACGTGGCACGCATCCTGGCCGAGAAAATGAGCAGCGAACTGGGGCAGCCGGTCATCGTCGAGAACAAGGCAGGCGCGGCGGGCAATATCGCCGCCACCGCGCTGACGCAGGCCCCCGCCGACGGCTATACGCTGCTCTATAACACCTCGTCCATTGTCATCGCGCCCTGGGTCTATCAATCGCCCGGCTTCGATCCTATGAAGGATTTCGCGCCAGTCGGCCTGACGGCAGCGGTGCCGCTGGTGCTGGCGGCAAACATGCAGGTACCGGCGCAGAACCCAAAGGCATTGGTTGAGATGATCAAAGCCGCGCCCGGCAAATACAACTATGCATCCTCGGGCGTGGGCGCCATCGAACACCTGACCGCTGCCCAGCTATTGAGTATGTTGGACCTGAAAGCGACCCACGTGGCCTACAAAGGCACGGCGCCGGCCCAGGTGGACCTGATTGCAGGCGCCACGCAATTCACCACGACCACGCTGAATACGGTGATTTCGCCAGTGCAGGCCGGCAAGCTGCGCGCGCTGGCCATCACCAGCAAAGAACGCTGGTCGGGCATGCCCGACGTGCCGACGGTGGCGGAAACCCTGATCCCGGGTTTCGAGAGCCTGGCCTGGCAGGGCATCGTGGCGCCGGTCGGCACGCCCGAACCGGTGCTAGCGAAGATCAACGCCGCCATCAACAGCGCTCTGGCTTCGCCCGACGTACGCCAAAAACTGGACCAGCAGGGCACCATCGTACTGGGCGGTTCGGTGGAAAAATATCGCGCCTATATCAAGTCGGAATACGATCGTTGGGGCAAGGTGGTAGAACAGGCCGGGGCACGCATCGAGTAGGGACGATTTGCCCTATCCATGATGAGTTTGTCATAGGGAGTCCTATACGAATCAATTGAGGGAGATGTTCGCTTGCTTGACGACGTCGGCAAAGTGAGCGGAGTCTTGTTCTTGCGCGCGAGTAACGCCCGCTGCGTCCGTCGGCCAGCGCTCGAAGCCGAAGGTTCTAAAGCGCTCTTGCAGCGCCGGCGTGGTCAACGCGGTGGCGATGGATCCGCCGAGTTTTTGAGAAACGTCTGATGGCGTTCCTTTTGGAACAAATGCGGCAACCCAGGTCTTGAGCGTGAAATCCGCGGGCCCTCCAGCCTCAGATACCGTGGGAATATCAGGATAGAGGCTTAGGCGTTGCGGTGCGGCCAGGGCTAAGAGCTTCACACGTTTGGCTTGGTACAGGTTTTGCACGGTCGCTGCTGTACCGAAGGCCCAACTGATCTCTCCGTTAGCAACAGCCGTATACAGCTGCGGCAATTCCTTGAAAGGGACGTGGACCATGGACGTCTGCGTTTTCTGCTGAAAGAGCGTCGAGCCAACGTGTGCGACACTGCCTATTCCCCAACTTCCATAAGTCAATGTCTCCGGAGCCCGACGCGCCGCCTCAACGAGATCGGTCACGTTTTTCCATGGGGAATTCGCAGCGACGACAATGAAGAAGTTCGTCGTGTATATGGGCGCGACTGGCGTGAAGTCCTTCATGGGGTCGAACGGCATCTTGCTATATAGGTGAGGCTGCAACGTCATATGGGTGTTGTCGACGATAGCAATCGAATAGCCATCCGGGGCAGACCGTTTGACTTCGCCGATGGCGAGCCAGCCATTGGCACCGGGCTTGTTTTCGACAATGAATGGCTGCTTCCATGCGTTCGAGAGCTGCTCTCCTACCATTCGAGCGACCGCGTCGGGGCCACTTCCCACGGAGTAGGGGAGAACGGCCCGTACGCTTCGGTTGGGATATGCGGGTGCTTGCGCGTAGGTGTTCCAAGTTGCCGTGAACGCAATCAAGGAAAAAATCAGAGTTTTCTTCATGTCTCCCCCATATTGTATGGGTGGTTTTATGGAATGAGCTGGGCGTCCTTTTTGCCCGTACGCTCGGTTCTTGCTTCAAAGGCTGCGGTAAAGGTGGGGTCTCGCTGACGCAGGTCTTCGTGACTGACTTGTCCTGTGCGCCGCATGTAGTCGTAGGCGAAGGAGACCGGGTCCAGGTACATCTTGTCTGCCACGTTTTCATACCAATCCAAGCTGCGCGCGGCCGCGGTTTGGAAGCTTGTGGACGGCGACCGACGCAGAGACTCAAAGACGGCGAATGCGGCGCGTGCATCAGACGGATACTGTCGAAGCCCCTGGTGCAGCGCGATAGCGTCCTGCATGGCCATGCGTGTTCCCGAGCCCAGCGAGAAGTGCACGGTGCGCAGAGCGTCGCCGAGCAGCACGACGTTGCCGTGCGACCAGTTTTCATTGCGCACGATGTTTGCTTCGAACCAGAGCGAGCGGTTTCCGAGAAGCTCGTTGGCGCCTAGGTCGTTGCGAAATACGTCCGCGCAATAACGACGGCTTTCCTCTTCGCTGGCGTTGTTCAGACCTGCTCGTGTCCATGTGTCGGGGTCGACCTCGACCAAAAAGGTACTGAGCTCAGGGCTGTATTGGTAACTATGGGCGATAAAGATGCCATGCCCAGTCTGACGAAAGATCAAGGACACTGGGTGGAAGCGCTGGCGTGTGCCATACCAGGCGAATTTATTGCGTCGCTTTTCGAACGTGGGTTGAAAGTGTTGAGCGAGTTGAGTGCGGGTCTGGCTGTTGGAACCGTCTGCGGCGACGACCATGTCGAATTCTGCGGTCAGGAGCGAAACGTCTCCGACGCGGTGGTCGTACTTGATTCGAACGCCGGCCTTGACACAAGCTTTTTCCAGCACTTGAAGCATCTTGAGTCGAGCGGTACGGGAGAAGTGATTGCCTTGAACTTGGATCCGCTCGTCCCGGTGAACGATCTCCATGTAGTCGCACCGTTCATGATGCGCGATAAAGTCTTTGAAGAAATCCGGGTCTGCATCCCGCAGAAAGTTCAGTCCGATGTCTGAAAAGACTACGCCCCAACCGTACGTGGCGCCCTGAGGGTTCTGCTCGAACACTTGAATGTCATGACCTGGGTCGTTCTTCTTAGCCAGCAGAGCAAAATACAGGCCGGCGGGACCGGCCCCAATGATTGCAATTTTCATACTTGGGGACTCCGGGACGAGGCCGCCATAGGATGGGCAGCCTGATACGTGACCAAGGCGTCGCGCATGATGGCGGGAATGGGGATTGCCCGGCGTTCGCCGCGCGCGACGCAGATGGGGGTGAGCTTCGCCACAAATGCGGGGTGGCCGTGCACAGTACCCGTAATGTTCAGGGTGTATGTGTGTTCGCCGATATGTTCGACAGAGACGGCCATGTCGAATTCTTGGTCGGGCCAAAGGGTGGCATGGAAATCGAAGGTGAGCGCCCGCGTGGGAGTGCCGAATCCGTGCTTGTCTTTGGATGATTGCGGGGTATTTCCGAGCAGGCGTTCGTAGAAAAGCTCTGCCGCGGAGATGACGTACTCGCTAAACGTGACGGTGTATACGACGCCGGCCGGGTCGCAGTCACCCCATTTGACGCGCCTGCGAATCACAAAAGGCGAGTCGCTGACGATGTATTCGGTGGCGATCATGATGCCCGTCCTGCTGCTTCGGCTTCGTTGTTGAGCTTTTCGGCGATCGCTTTGCGCAGGGCTGCCTTGTCGAGCTTGCCGACCTTTGTCACGGGGAAAGCTTCGATTTCTTCTACGCGTTCCGGGCATTTGTATTTTGCAAGGCCCTGGGCGACGAGATAGGTCAGGAGCTCCTCGACGCTCGGGGCGTTATGACCTGGTCGAGGGACAATGAAAATGCACCCTTTTTCGCCGTATAGCTCGTCAGGCATCGCGACTAGTCGCGCCTCGGACACTGCCGGGTGGCCGCTCACCAACGCCTCAACTTCTTCGCACCCGATTTTTTCGCCACCGCGATTGATGTTGTCGCGTAGGCGTCCCTGAAATGCGTAATAGGTCTTTCCGTCATGAACCAGCTCGGTCATCATGTCGCCGGTGCGGTAGAATCCGTCGGACGTAAATGCTTTCGCATTGGCTTCGGGCGCATCGAAGAAGCCGGGAATGGTTGCGGGACCACGGAAGCAGAGTTCCCCCATTTCACCGGCTTGGACCAGGCGTTCGCTAGCCGGATCAAGCAGGCGGATTTCGTCCTCCGGACAGCCTGACCGTCCTTGTGTCCGGTGGCGGACAAGTTCGGAAGCCGTATGAGACGTACCCAGCAGCAAGCCTTCTGTAATTCCAAAGAGGTTGGAGCAACGCACCTTGAGGTGATCTTCCAATCGGTCGGCGGCGCTCATCGTGGTGAATAGCCGCAGAGACGACAGGTCATGCCGCGCCAGATTCTCGTAGGCCATTAACTGCGGCGCGATGGGGCCGATTGAAATAGCGCGGGTGACGCGATGTTCTTCGATCAACTCCAGCATGCGCGGGACATCTACGCGCGGCATCAACACCGCGGAAAGCCCTATGAGAATCATGGGCATCAGCACGTAGACTTGAGCGGCGTTATGCAAGAGCGGCAACGCCCAGATGATTCGGTCGTCTTCCTCCATTTCGTACATGCGCGCGCACGCGAGGGCGTGTGCCAGGTACTCAGCGTGAAAGCGGGGAATGATCTTCGGAATACCAGTAGTGCCGCCGGATAGTTGAAAGGCTAAGACATCTTCGGATCCAGGCTGGTCCTTCGCAAGACGCGCGCGCGCTTGCTCAAGTGGCATGCCGTCGATTAGCGCTTGAAGCGAGGCTGCGTCACCGGCAGAACCTCGGGCGACAATGAGGTGTTCCAGGCTGCCGTGCGATCTCATCATTTCTTTGGCAAAACCGACGAGATCAAAGGAGCCGAAGTCGGCTTGGACAAAGTAGCAGCGCGCGGCGGATTGCCGGACAAGCTGGCCGATCTCGAGCGCGCGATGCTGGGGCAGCGAGCAGATGGGAATGATGCCTGCCTTGTAGCAGGCCAAAAGCGTCACCGCAGTCTCAAGGGTCGTGCCCATTTGAAAGATTGCGCGGTCGCCTGGACTTAATCCGGTATCTAGCAGGGCTGCGCCCAGTCTTTCACTTTGCGCGTCTAGCTCGGCGAAGGTCAGGGCGCCCTGATCAGTAATGAGTGCAAGGCGATCGCCGCAACGGGTCGCGGTATCACGTAGAACCTGGCCAACCGTTTGCGCACGCCAGGCGCCACTACTGAAATAGGCCCGCGCTCTTTCATCCGAGTGGTAGGTGACGCCCTCTATGGGGAATTTAATATCTCGCATGTGTCTCCTCCCCGTTTATCAAGCTTCGGCAGGTTCAATTCGAACCAGGTCTCGGTCCATCGTGGTGATGTTGCCGCTTACCCCACCGGTGAACAGGCCATACCAAACGGCAGGCTTTAATCCCAACGTCTTGCGCCGAAACTCCACAGGACCGGGGCTCTGTATGCAATCGAAGTACTCTCCAGCATGGACGTCGCATTCGGCACGAGATTCGGCATCACGCACAAGGGAAGAGAATTCTTCGACTCGCGGCACAAAGATACGAACGCCCGAGAACTGTTTCGATTCCGCCTCGCCAGCGGACTCTAGCAACGCCGCTTTACGAGCCCAGATGTGGTCCACGTGGGTGACGCGCCGGCCGGCGGACATCGCTTCATCTTCGAGTTCGATGGCGGCTTGAATGGTCAGGGCTGCGTCGGCTGCATCTACTGCAGCCAAGGGACGAAGCTTGCGGGTGAACTCAATGAAGTATCCGTTGGGATCACGAACGTAGATGGATTCAATGACCTCGTGGCGGGTTTCGACGGAGACATCCAGACCAGCGGTTTCCAGCCGCTGTTTCCACGCCTTCAGCTCGTCTTCGTCTTGGACAAGCCACGCGGTGTGAGTCGCATCGCCAACATGGTCGTCAGGGAGAGGGCGCATGCTACGGCGTTCACGTACCGAATCGGGCTCGTCGGATCCCAGGTAGTAAAAGAAAGCAATAGTGCTGCCTTGGCCGCTGTCAAAGAAGAAGTGCAGGAAGTCCGGATGCGTTTCGGGCCCCCAGCCGCGCGCCGAAATAACGTGTACCAGTGGCAGGCCCAAGATATCGCGATAGAAGTTGATCGTTTCGCGCAGACGCCAGGTGGGGCGTGCGGTGTGGTCAACGCCATGTAGCGCCAAAGAGCGGGGCTTGGTAGGAGTTGAAATCATTGAGCTACTCCGATATAGAGTTAAAGAAAGCGCGCTTGCAACCAGGAGGCAAGTTCGCGGCCCGCTTGATATCGGCCGGGCTCTTCCTGTTCCAGTAGTGCGCGTCCGTGGTGATCGCCTCGGATGCGCAAGTGCTGTTTGTCCTGTGCGCTGATCGCGTTATGGATGTCCCTGACATCAGCAGGAAAGCAGGCCTGGTCGCCGGTGTATTCGATGATCAATGTCGGCTGGATAATTGACGGGGCAGTCAACGCGAGGGCGGCGTTGGACGATAGCCCTGACCATGTGGATAGCCAGCTTTCAGGGGTGCAGAAGCGGGCGAAACCAACGGCTCCGAAGTTGGACGCGTAGGGGTCTTTGCCCCACAGCGAGCCTGGGTGACGATCCGAGGGGTCGATGCTGAGATCTAAACAGCGCAAGTCGGCGTCGGTACGCCAGATGGTCATGACCGGGGTGTGAGCTGCCCGTCTCCGCCCTTCTGCGGAGGTGTTGGCTCCGGTCTTGATCTGCTCGCGCGCATCAAGCCGCATGGCAATGATCTCGCGGGCGCGTTGGTCCAGTCGTGCGACCCGATTCCGTTGGGCCGCGCGGTAGTTAGCAATGAATTCGCGGGAATACCGCGCCTCTCCCGCCTTCCGATACCCGTTGTCGGGACTGAGCGGATCGAGCGCAGCGACGACTGACAGGGCGTCATCTTCATCAGCAACCGATGGGTCGATGCAATTAAGGAGCAGGGCGCCCTGGCCAGGGTGAGGGCCGACGAGCACCATACCGTCGACCGCGAGCATATCCAACTCCGGAAGGCCGCTGCGCTTGCCGCCTGGCGTGCGGGCAATTCGTTGGGCAGCAGGAAGAGATGACTGTTGGATATACAGGCTGTAGAGGCCCGCGCCCCCTGAGTTGCCCAGCAACACGATGTTCTTGAAACCTTGATCGCGCAAAAAGCGCATGCCTGCGGCAACGTCATGCAGGGCAATCTCGTGCTCCAGTCGCAGATCATTGCCGACGGATCGCGCGCCTTGCGACCATGCTGCACATCCTGATTCGACGATGTCGGGAATGAGGTAGTGACAGGCCATGAATTCGCGGGGATGCATTACGCAGACGACGGTATCTGGTCGATCCCCAGCGGGTAAGTACAGAGATCCAGAAGTTGCGGCGTCGTCATCCGTGCGCAATACGACGTTGCGGGTCGTGGCTCCCGACGGCAGGTCACGCGGATTCCAGTCGGTATTCAGGAAGCCGGCATTGACCCCATTTGTGGTCAGTTCTTTGGTCACATTGGTCTCCTACAGATGTGCCTCGCATCGAATTTGTCTTATTAGACGAATTATTGACACTAGTGTCAATTGATTTGGTCAATTTGACGCGTACGTCAGTTTGCGGACAATAGAGACTGCAAAAGATCAATTAGGGACAGGTATCGGCGCTATGCACGATCGCAATGGGGAAAAACGTGGTGAATGACATTTCGACAAAGGTCAATCTGAAGGGCGACGCGTTGCGAAATGCGATTCTGGACGTGGCAGCAAAGCTGTTCATTGAGAGAGGATCGGCCGGCACAAGTATTCAAAACATCGCCGAACGGCTGGGACTGAGCCGTACTGCCGTCTACTACTATTTCAAGAGCAAGGATGCGATTCAGCGCGCGCTGACGGAAGAGGTGCTGGCCGATGCGCGAAAGCTGGCAGGAGACACGGTCGCGCGCGATGACCTCGATCCGGTGACCGCGTTACGTGCTCTAGTGGCTCAACATGCTCAATTGATACTGTCGCGTCCTGCCGAATTTCGAGTTGCGGATCGCACACAAGCCGATATGACTAGCAAGCAGCGCGCAGCGATGCAAAGTGCGCGGCGCAATGTGCTCGATAACTTCAGTAGCGTGATTGAGCGCGGGATCCGTGAAGGTCAATTCCGGATGGTTGATGCGCACGTAGCCGCCTTCAGTCTCATCGGCATGTGCAATTGGTCGGCTTGGTGGTACAAGCCATCTGGCAGATTGAGCATTGCTGAAGTCGCCGATCTGATGGCGGAAATGGGCGTCAATGCGCTATTGCGTGACGAGGCGCGCAGATCGCGCTCGCCAGCAGATGCACGAGAGTCTCTGCGCCTGGTTCGGGAGGATCTGGATTACCTCGAGAAGATTATTGACAGAGCTGCGGATGCTACATGACGCTCGGCAGAGTCAATTTTTCGAGTCATTAAATAGCGCTGCGTGGACCGATGTTTTATCTGGCCCAGGCACCAGTTTGGAAAGATCAGGTGGTACCGCGACGCACAACAACTTCAGACTTTTGATGTGGCAAGCCATCCTCCTCCAACGAGGACCAATGCTATACCTATCCCTGTGGCTAAAGAGATTGGCTCATTAAAGAACAACATCCCGAACGCGGCACCGTAGACGACCCAACTATATCGAATGGGGCCAACTACGCTGGCACTCGCTCGTCTGAATGCGTTGATATTGCAGTACTGCGCCAGAATTGCCACGGGACCCAGTATCAGGAAAGCGAGTAGCCACTGTATCGGTATGCCATGCCAATTGGCGAGCCCCGGCCAGGCGAGAATCAATGATCCAAAAAAGTTCACATAGAAGAGCACAGTGAAGGTGGATTCGGCACGAACGAGTGTCTTTATCAGGATGCTTTCGAGTGCGACAAGCAGCGCTCCCAACAGCGCGATGAGCGCCGGCCCGGCGGAGTCTGTACCCCACACAGAGAACGCTCCTTGTGACCCTACCACCGTCATCGCGCCAGTCAAGCTCACTATCGTGCCCATCCATTGACGCGGCGACACATGCTCGCGCAGAATAATGACACCCAATAGAACGGTAAAGAGTCCGTCCAATAGGCCAATCGCGCTCGCAGACGCGACAGGCATGTGGGCGGCGGCGAATATGGCAGCAACACCGCCGATACCACCGGCTGCCGCCCGGCATGCATGCAAAACCGGTTGGGTTGTGGAGAGAGCCCGGGCGATGTCGCGTTGCGTCAATAGCGCCAGTGCCATCGTCGCGAATCCGCCGACATATCGAAGCCACATGATCTGCAGGGCGGAGGCGCCGGTCCCGCTAAGCTTTCCGGATACATAAATAAAGGAAAACAACCCCATGCCAGCGAGAGCCCATAGCACGCCGTTCAGGTTCGAGGCACCTTGCACTTGCATCCGTTGATAGTTGTTGTTCGATGGCACGGCTTGAGAATTACTCTCATGGTATGGTGAGAGCAGAGATTACGACGTGACTTCGACCTCGCGCTTTCAAGAAATTGCGGTTTGATGCGCAGATTATTTTGCAGAGGGTTCCATGAGGTTCAAATGGGTTCCAGGTGCAGCCCATAGTGCGCCGCGCTCGATCATCAATACGGTCCCGACCATCAGAATTCGTATGGGCGTCGGATATGGTGCAGAGGCATTCTATGGTCAAGCGCTACGTTCGGTGAGTTGGCCTGCCGGGGCGTTCGAGTTCGTTCCTCCCGCAATAGAGCATGTTCATACAACAGGTCTGGATGCAGACTGGCTGTCGGTAGAGTTCGACGTGGCTGAGTGGCAGGATGTCATAGGATGTGACGCGGCGGAGCGTGATTTGCTTCGTTGCGATGCTGGACATAGATGTGCGAATTTTCCGGCATTAATGAGATCTGCTTATCGCGTGCTGACTGCCGCACCTTGCGAAGCAGATTTCTTGCGGCAAGAGTTGGGAGCCGAATTTGCGAATCAGTACCGCCAGTGCATAGATCCAGTATCTCTAGGCCGACGGTCAAGTTCGCTAAATTCGACTATTGTCAAACGGCTAGCAGACTTGGTGGAAGAACGCTTGCACCGGGACATAGGGCTGGAGCAAATGGCGAATGAGGCGGGATTGAGCAAGTTCCACTTCACCACCGCTTTTTGCCGCGCAACCGGCGTCACGCCGTATCAGTACATTGTCAGTCGGCGTCTGAACAGAGCTCAGAAGTTGCTGCGAAACACAAATGTGCCCGTCACCACCGTAGCCCTGGATTGTGGCTTTTCAAGCCACGCGCATCTTACTTCTGCGTTCACGTCCAGGTTCGGGGTTTCGCCGACGATTTACCGTCGAATTGTCTTTCATTGATTTTTATAGATGAAGAATCTAAGCATTCTTAACGGAGCAACCATCGCATTCGACCTGGACGGCACCTTGGTCGAGTCAGCTCCAGATCTGATCGGTGCTGTGAACGCAATCCTTATGTCGGAGGGCTTTAAGCCCCTAGCGTATGAAGCAGGCCGTCCGTTTATTAGCCGTGGCGCGCGATGGCTGTTGCAGTGGGGGCTTGAGAACGCTGGTGATCCAGATCCAGCAGCCCACACAGCGGCTTTGTTTGGCCGTTTCATTAGTTACTATGCTGAGCATGTTGCGGACGAAAGTAAGCCCTTCCCTGGCGTGATCGATGCTCTGAGGATTCTGAAGTCGGCAGGCGCGAAGCTGGTGGTATGCACCAATAAACCCACCGATTTGTCACGAACGTTGCTGGCCAAACTAGATATGGCAGATTTGTTTGACGCAATAGTAGGATTGGACGCCGTAAAAGCGGCCAAGCCTAATCCCGCCCATCTTATTGAGGCCGTGGATGCCGTAGGCGGCGATCTTGCGCGCACAGTCATGGTAGGTGACGCTGACACCGACGCCGGAGCCGCAAGATCTGCTGGGACTTCTCTGATCTTGGTCGACTTCGGCTATACCGAAATCCCCGCTGCCGAACTGGCCCCAGACATTCTGCTGCATCACTTTGATGACCTAGTGGGCGCTTGCGTCGCCTTGCTCAATGACGGGTAACCGCTTGGATGGCGAGGTCATTCTCTACCCGGCTTTCGAACGTAATAGATATCCCATTCACCTTCAGAAGTCGGCACGAAGCCATGGCGCTGATAGAAACGGTTTGAACCGCTACCGCGCAAGGCTCCTAAGCGGATTTCCATGTGATGGGCGTCTGCACCTTTGAATACGTCGCGCAAGACTGCGGCGCCAATCCCCTTTCCCTGATGGTTGGGCAGGATGTAAAAATGATCTAGAAGCCAATGGTCCTCTCGTGGGCGAATCAAAATGAAGCCAGCTCGAACACCGTCAGCGACTATGAATCGGCACAGATAGGGATCAAAAGACGCCAGAAAGCGCTCTCGAGCACGTTGTGGGTCAAAACGCCCAATGCGCTCTAGGCTCTCGCGCATTGCAGCGATACGAATGTCGACCAGTACATCAGCATCGGATGAATCTGTACTAGCAAAGCTTAGCTTCAAGCCGGCCGCTGCCGACAAGAATTTAGTGTTCAAGACTTTCCCCTTGTTATCAGGCTATTTTGGGTTAAATCGAAGACTCCTACAATAGGTCCAGTCCCATCGTATAGCCACTGACAAGGAAGACCCAAAAAACATGAGCCATCGCATTGCACGACCGTCGCCTCGTTGTATAGATACGATCATCTTTGACCTGGGTAATGTTCTCATCCGGTGGGACCCACGCCATCTGTTCAGAAAAATCTTTGGTTCTGACGAAGTCGCAATGGAGCATTTTCTATCCGTCGTGTGCACTCCAGAATGGAACGAGGAACAGGACCGTGGCCGTCTATGGAAGGACGCTATCGCAGAAGCGGTCGCACGACATCCGGAACACGAGTCGAACATCAATGCCTATTTCGATCGTTGGTCAGAAATGATACCGGGCGAGGTCGAGGGGACAGTCAAGGTTCTGGCGCAATTGCGCGACCTCGACCTCCGATTGCTGGCGTTGACAAACTGGTCGGCAGAGACGTTCCACATTGCGGAGGCACGGTTCCCATTTTTGAATTGGTTTGAGGGAATCGTGGTTTCCGGCCGCGAACGTGTCATCAAACCCGATCCAGCCATCTTTAAGCTGATCATCGATCGCTACCATCTGAGCCCCGAGAAAACGGTCTTCATTGATGACAACGTCCGCAACGTTGACGCGGCAGAGCGAGAAGGCCTTCACGGCATTCATTTTCAGAACGCAGATGAGTTGGTTGCCCGGTTACAGGAGTTGGGTGTCTTGCCTCCTGACAGGGGTTAAACAAGGGATAACGTGGCAGGCGTGATGCGTACCTGTCGATACTTAGGCAAGACCTATGCTAATGACGACGTCCAAGTCAGAATATTCGTCAAAGCCGCCGTGAATATACGAACCCGCTGCGAGCAGCGCGGTCAGCCGCGTATCTGCAGCGACTGCCGCGCGGACATTCTCCAAGTACCGGCTGTGTAGAGCTGGGGCGTAAGGGGCTGGGAGCCTCGGGACGCTCGCCCTACAGGGTAGGTTGCGGAATCGGCGTGTCTTTCGGCAGCGTGCCCGAAATGCGCGATGGGCAATCCGAAATCCCCCACTTGGTGACCACACCCTTCTCTATCATGAATTTTTCTACGCATACGTGATATGCAGAAATAGGGCCCCAGACATGTTCGTACGAAACGATTTTTGCCCCGCTTTCAAGCGTATAGCCATTTTTGGGAGGCCCCCACTTGGAAATCAATTGCTCTTCTGTGCTGCCGACCCAGGTTGCATTGGCGTCGTTGTAGGTTTTGTTCCGCTTGCCCATCAGCATGTTCATCTGTGCAGAAGTACATCCCGCGAGCAACGACGGCAGAACAACAAGCAGTGCTAATTTTTTCATTTTGAGTATTACCGCAAAGTTCGACTATTGAGAGCTGAGTGCTTGATTTTCAAGGCGTCAATGTATCAGAAACCTTGCCGCCTCGCCGCGGGCATTTCCACAGGGCGCCTGGGGCGGCTTCGGTATTCTCCAGCCTGTTATTTACTTGCCTTGCGAGTCGCCAGCGATCTTCCTGGCCGTCAGCGTCACGGTGAAAAACTCGCCGCGCTTATCGGCCGAAACGGCATCCAGCTGGTTACTTCCATAATCGGCATGTTGCCCGTTCTCGAATCGAGGGTAATACCCTTTCCAGAAATAGCGCGCCTGTGTCCCGCCCGCGAGCACTTTTTTCGCAGGCAGCCCGGCTACGAAGCGCGTATCGGCGATGTCCGGCCGCGCTCGCAAAGCGACTCGGGCCTCGGTCAATGTCCAATGGCATACCTCGCGCCCGTAATAATTCTCATCGAGCAGCATGTCGGCATAAATGGTGCCTACATACTCGGTGGCGGATATACGGGAAAGGCGGAATGGTTCGTGGCTGGATAAGCTCGGCACGTGGCCGGACAAGGCGTTGGATTTTCCGCAACGGGCGCCGTTGCTGGCGTCAAACTGCACAGTGCCCTCTACCACCGTAAACGGCGATTTGCCGTCGGCTGTGCTTGAGAGATCCGACGCATTGGAAAGTGTCAGCCGTATCTCATAGGCCTGTGTCGGAGTGGGGTTCAGCTTGCGCAGCGGCGGCGTGAGCGTGTTGGGTGTGGTGTCAACTCTGGCCTGGGTATCGGCGTAATTAGACCCACAGCCGCCGGCGGCCAGAAGGATCAGCGTCGGCAATGCCCAGCGTAAGGCCGGCGATGAGAGATATCGAAAGGCGCGCGACAATGTCGATGTTTCCTATGTTAGCTATTAGATGTTTACTCAACTTTACAGATATCCCACAGCTTCATGAGTTCTGTAATGGACATATTGATAGTAGACAGCTTCACGCCATCCCTAGCCGATATCGACACGCCCAGAAGGAAGCTGTTGAAGGCATTGCCCATGGCACGAGCATGCGTGCCCTGGGCAAGCTCCCCCGTGACAACACCGCGTTCGACACACCGCACAAAGCCTTCCAAAGTGCGTGCTCGCGATGCCGCAAGGGGCTTTACAACGTGGGCATGCTCTGGCGTGGGGGCGCTCACGATGCCCAGCGTCACCATGCAGCCCTTGGGGTGACCCGGTTCGCACTGCATTTTCGCCGATCCGCGCAACGCACGCTCAATCGCCTCTCTTGGTGGTATCCCATCGTCCCAAAGGCAAGCCGTCACTTGAGCGTAGCTCTCCAGATAGCACTGGACCACTTCGCCGAACAGGGCCTCCTTGGAACCAAAGGCGGCGTAGAAGCTCGGCGCAGAGATTCCACCGCCCATACACGCCTTGAGCTGGCTTAAGGACGTCGTTTCGTACCCCTGTTCCCAGAACAGGTGCATCGCTTGCTTAACGGCTTCTTGGCGATCGAATGTCCGCGGGCGTCCCATCTGCGCCATATGCACCTCCCAAAGCTTCCTTACGGATTTATATCCTAGTCGATACATAAATCGTTGACAAGAGTGGCGTGCATCGATACATTTATATCAATCGGTACATATATTGAGCAAAGAGGCTCGAAGCACGTGCCGAACCCTACGCCTCAGAAGGAATTTGTTGTGGAAAGAACACCGGCCCAGCGAGCACAGTCCGATCGCTTACCTATCACCGCATTGCTAGCACTAGCCATGACCGGCTTCATCTGTATCGTCACGGAGACGATTCCCGCAGGCCTGTTACCGCAGATCAGTTCCGGGCTCATGATCAGTCAGGCGGCTGCTGGTCAAATGGTGACAGCCTATGCACTTGGATCGTTGTTGGCGGCGATCCCCCTTACCATCGCAACACGCGGTTGGCGGCGTCGCAATGTGTTGCTGTTAACCATCGGCGGCTTCCTCGTTTTCAACTCGATTACGGCGTATTCGAGTCACTATGGGCTGACGTTGTTTGCACGATTCTGTGCCGGTATGGCAGCCGGATTGGCCTGGAGTTTGGTCGCGGGATATGCACGCCGCATGGTCGAGCCCCATCAGCAAGGACGAGCGCTTGCCGTAGCAATGGTAGGCACCCCCATCGCACTCTCACTTGGCGTGCCGTTGGGCACCTTCATGGGCGCTGCTATCGGCTGGCGTTCCTCATTCTGGGTCATGTCAGCTTTGGCACTGACGCTGGTTTTATGGGTTATCGCAAAATTACCTGACTATCCTGGCCAGTCCTCCCGGGATCGCATGCCTCTGCGTCGCGTTTTCACGACGCCAGGCGTGCGCCCCGTTCTAGCGGTCGTTGTAGCTTGGATGCTGGCGCACAACATTCTGTATACCTACATTGCGCCATTCGTCGCGCCCGCTGGTCTAGGCGAGCGGGTTGACCTTGTTCTATTGATCTTTGGTGCGTCGGCGCTTGTGGGAATCTGGATGACAGGGAAACTAGTCGACAACTTTCTGCGAACCACTGTCCTGACAAGCCTAGCTGCATTTGCAATCACAGCTCTCATCTTCGGGATCGGTGCAAGCACTCCGCTCGTCGTCTACTTGGGTGTCATGGTTTGGGGAGTGACGTTTGGCGGTGCCGCCACGTTGCTGCAGACCGCACTGGCAGATGCCGCTGGAGGCGGCGCAGATGTTGCGCTTTCCATGAACGTGGTGGCATGGAATACCGCCATTGCGGGAGGGGGAGTCGTGGGGGGCATGCTTCTCGACATTTGGGGTGTCAGGTCATATCCATGGGCGCTCGTACTACTGCTAGTCGTCGCGCTGCTGACCACATGGTTTGCGCACTCACATGCTTTCACGCCTGGACCACGACGCGCAAAAACGCAGGCTTTTGGTCATTGATAGAGTGTGTTTCGGGCTAGAAGCCGGAAAGCGTGCTTTCGTACTCTGTGAAAACTGGCCAGTTCAGAACCCGACCGCGTCTCTGCCCTTTAGGCCCAGCATGACGCGCGCTTCGTCCGGTGTGGCGACTTCCAGCGACAGCGCTTCCAAAATGAGCCGGATCCTGGATACCTGTTCCGCGCACGATTTGGCTAATTGGCCTTTGCCGAGGTAGAGGCTGTCCTCCAGCCCCACGCGGACGTTACCGCCCATGATGGCTCCCATAGTCACTAGCGGTAATTGATGGCGCCCAGCCCCCAGCACCGAAAAGCGATAGCCGCCGCGGCCAAACAGCCGGTCGGCGGTGGTCTTCATGGTGGCAAGGTTCTCTGGGTCTGGCCCCATGCCGCCCAATATGCCGTAGATGCTCTGGATGAACAGAGGTCCCTGCACCACGCCTTCGTCTACGAAGTGGGCCAGGTTGTACAGGTGCCCCAGGTCGTAGCACTCGAACTCGAACCGCGTGCCGCATTCCTCGCCCAGCACTTTGAGAATGTGGCGGATGTCGCGGAAGGTATTACGGAAAATAAGGTCTTCCATGCCTTCCACATAAGGCTTCTCCCAATCGTGCTGCCATTGCGAGATGCGTCGGGCCGCGGGATGGATGGAAAAGTTCATCGATCCCATGTTCAGCGAACACATTTCAGGTTTGGCGCGCAGTGGATAGGCCAGCCGTTCCTCCAGCGTCATGCGTGTGCTGCCGCCGGTCGTGATGTTGATGACCGCATCCGTGGCATCGCGGATGCGCGGCACGAACTGGTCGAAAATGGCCGGATCTGCGGTGGGCCGCCCGTCGCGCGGGTCGCGAGCATGCAAGTGGAGGATGGCTGCGCCAGCCCGAGCCGCGTCCACTGCCTGCTCGGCGATCTGGTCTGGCGTCAACGGGAGGTACTCGGACATGGTGGGCGTATGGACCGATCCGGTTACCGCGCAGGAGATGATGACCTTGTCTTGGCTGATTTTCATGTTGATATCTGGGGTTGAGATCTTGTAGATGTGCTGGGCCTACACGGCAAGCCATTGGGAAACCAGTGATTCGTTCGAGCCCAACGCTTGCGGACTGCCCTCGAAAACGATGCGGCCGTGGCCCATGACGCAGACCCTCGTCGACACCTTCAACGCGATGGTCAGCTTCTGCTCCACTAGTACCACCGACACGCCCTTGCGATGCATGTCCTGGATGCATTCTCCGACCTGGACGACGATCTTCGGCGCCAGGCCTTCCGTGGGCTCGTCGATCAACATGACGAGCGGATTGCCCAGCAGCGAGCGGCAGATGGTCAACATCTGCTGCTCACCGCCCGACAGGCTGCCGGCCTTGGTGTTGCGCCGTTCCTTGAGGCGCGGGAAGTAATCGAACATCTGTTCCACCGTCCAACGATGGGCGCCGGACGCAGGCCGCTGCTCGCCCATGCGCAGGTTTTCATCGACGGTCAGGTTGGCGAACACCTCGCGCTCTTCGGGCACGTAGGCCAAGCCGGCGCGATTGATCGCATAGGGACGCTGCCCGGCCACGTCTCGGCCCAGCAGGCGCACCCGACCGGACGTGGGTGGGACCAGGCCCATGATGGCCTTCATCGCGGTCGAGCGCCCGGAGCCGTTTCGACCCACCAGGCTGACTACCTCATCGCGTGCCACCTTCAGGTCCACGCCATGCAACACATGACTTTTTCCGTAGTGTGCATGCAGGTTTTCGACTTCGAGCAGTGTCGTCTCTGTCTGGTTCATGCGCTCACCTCGTCGCCGAGATAGGCTTCGCGTACGGCGGCGTTTGCGCGGATTTCGTCCGGCGCACCGGTCGCCACCACCTGTCCGTAGACCAGCACACTGATACGGTCACTTAATGAAAAGACCACGTCCATGTCGTGCTCCACGATCATCAGGGTACGTCCTGCCGTAGCCTCGCGAATTAACTCCGAGGTGTATGCAGTTTCTTCATGCGACATACCGGCCATGGGTTCGTCCAGCAGGATGAGCCGGGGGTCTGAGGCCAACGTCATGGCGATCTCCAGCGAACGCTGCTCGGAATACGCCAGCTCTCCGGCGATGGCCTTGGCCTTCGACGTCAGCCGGACTTGCTCCAGCAGGAGTTCGGTTTCGGCGCGGATGCGTCGGTCACGGTCGATGAACTTCCAGAACGCGTACTGCAGGCCATGTGCGCGCATCACGGCCAGCCGGAGATTTTCGAAGGTGCTCAGACGGGGAAAGAGGTTGGTGATCTGGAACGAGCGGGCCAGCCCCAGGCGATTGATCGCCTGGGGCGAACTGCCGTTGATTTCACGGCCCTCGAACCGGATCGATCCAGAGGATGGAGCAAGCTGGCCAGACACCAAGTGAAATAGCGTGGATTTCCCCGCCCCATTGGGACCAATGAGCGCGTGCCGTTCGCCGACACGCACGTCCAGGTCTACGCCCCGGATAATCTCCGTTGGCCCGAAGGATTTACGCAGGTCCTGGATGCTGAGGATGGATGCGCTCATACGGCTTCCTTCGAATCAAGGACATGCGGTGCCAAGGTCGGCTGAGCAGCTTGGGCGGACTCGCAGGCGGACAGCCGTAAACGGTAGCGCCACGCCAGCAGGGCGGCCACTGCAAACAGCAGTGCGGGAAGTCCCCAGGTGGTGACCGAGGACACTTGCCACGGATGCCCGAACAGCGTCACGCTCGGCCAGGCGCCGCCGGAATCGAGTTGCAGCATGGCGCGGTATTCCTGCGAAAACAGGCGCTGCAGCAGTTCGACGAGGAAGACAGTTCCCGCAGTGGCAGCTGCCGCTGCTCCCACGGCCAATCCGAACAACGGCATCGTCCGCGCCAGCCCGTAACGCTGGCGCAAGCTCGCCGCCTGGCCCACAAGTCCGCTCAGGCCAGTGGGCATGAACATCATCACCAGCACGAACAGGATGCCCTGGTAGAGCAGCCATGAGCGCGTCAAGTCTGAGACGAAGTAACCGAAGAACGTCATCAGCGAGGCGCCCAGCGCGGGGCCGAGGAACACCTGGACTCCGCCGATATAGGTGTTCAGGACTGCGGCAGCCGACAGCGCCGGATCGAACACCACATAGTTCGCCGATTCGTTCGATATCACCTGCAGGCTTCCAGCCACGCCGGAGAACATAGCCGACAGCGCGAACACCAGCGTGGCCACGCCATGCACGTTGTAGCCAAGAAAGCGCAACCGGTGGCTATTCTCGCGCAAACCCAAAGTCAGCCTGCCCAGTGGCGTCCGGGTATAGGCATAGAGCAGGGCCAACGACACCAGCACCCAGGCCAGGGTCAGGTAATACACCTGAGTTGTGGACCCAAAGTCGAACCCCCACGCAGGCATGCGCATGGTCGATAGGCCTGCTTCACCGCCAAACACCCCTTTCAGATGGGGCGCCAGCGAATGGACCAGTTCGGCGATGGCCAGCGTGATCATGGCGAAATAGGTGCCGCTGCGCTGCGTGGCGAACCAGCCTGCGATTCCACCGAAGATCAATCCGCCCACGGCGCCAGCCAACGGCATAAACGGCGTGGGCAACAGTCCCGCGCCGCCCACGGCGTTCATGGCATGCACTGTGGCGAACGCGCCCACGCCGAAATACGCCGCGTGGCCGAACGACAGCATGCCCGCCTGGCCACATAGCAGGTTGTAGGCGCTGGCGAACAGCGCGGCGATCAGCATCTGGATGGCTGCATTGAGCAAGCCCTGCGACAACAGGTAGGGCAGTGCGGCCATGAGGACGAGGCCAGCCAGGCCGGCAATCAAGTGGATTCTCATCGCATCATTCCTTCTCTCCCATGAGACCGCCGGGCCGCAGCAATAGGATCAGCAGCATCAGCGCGAATGGCAGCGTCGCAGCGAGACTCGATAGCTTGAGTGTCATCAGCCCGCCCAGATTGCGCGCCCAGTCGCCGGCGCCAACTAGCGCCAAAGCGTCGGCCAGACTGCTGTCCACCGTCACGGCCAGCGAAGTGATGATGCCGATCAGCAGAGAGGCCAGCATCGCACCAGCCAGCGAGCCCAGTCCGCCGACCACGACCACCACGAATACCATCACGCCTAGTTCCAGCGCCATGTTCGGATTGGTGGTGTAGAACGCCCCGGCCACTGCTCCCGCCAAGCCGGCCAGGGCCGCTCCTGCGCCGAACACACCCATGAACACCAGCGGCACGTTGTGACCCAGGGCCTCAGTCATGTGCGGCTTGTAGATGGCGGAGCGCACCACGATGCCGACGCGCGAGCGCGTCAACACGAGGTAGATCGCGATAAACATCGCGATGGCAATGCCGCCCATCAACAGTCGATAGAACGGGTACTGCGTCGCGCCAATGCTGAACGCCGAGAAATCGAGGGAAGTGGGAATGCGATAGTCGACCGGATAGTTGCCATAGAACAGTTTGATCGACTCGGCGATGATGAACGACAGGCCAAAAGTCAGCAACAGCTCGTGCGCATGGCCATGCCGGTGCACCCGGCGCAGGAAGTAGCGCTCCACCACCACTCCGATTAGCCCAACCAGCAGCGGCGAGACAACCACGGCAGGCCAGAAGCCCAGCGTTCCCTGCAGCGTGTAGGCGAAGTAGGCGCCCAGCATGTAGAAGGAAGCGTGTGCGAAGTTGAGCACGCCCATCATGCCGAAGATGAGCGTGAGCCCGGCGGACACCATGAACAGCACCAGCCCGTAGATGATGCCGTTCATCAAAGAGAACAGGAGTTGTTCCATGGTTCGGTCAGCCAGGACGCTTCATCTGGCAGCTAGCCTGCGGCGGCGTGGCGGCCTCGTGTGCCGAGAGCAACAGCACCGGCGTGAACCCCATGTCCGTGCCGTCCACCTTCAGTTTTGCGTCGCGCGACACGACCGACACCACCATCGGCATCTGAACCTGGTGATCCTGCTCGCGCATGCTCATCTCGCCCATGGGCGTCTGGATACGGGCCGACTCCAGCGCCTTGGCGAACGTATTGACGTTCAGTTTTCCATCCTCGGGAGGTGTGCGCTTGAGTGCATCGGCCACCATCAGCATGCCGAAGAACGTCTGCGGCTCGACAAACACGGGCGCGCTGCCGTTCTTGGCGCGGTAATCGTCTACGAACTGCTGGGCATCGGCCTGACCTGCCTCGGCGTTGAAGGTATGCACCACAAAATTGCCTTGGGCCAGGTCGCCCGCGTTGGCCAGATTGCCTGGTTGATCCAGGTAGACTGTGCCATAGCGCGCCTTCAGTCCCGCCGCCTTGGACGCCTTCATCAGCAAGAGCAAGTCGTTGGACCAGTTGCCCGTGATAACGGTGTCTGCGCCGGAGGCCGCGATGCGCGCGACGTAGGGTGCGAAATCCTGGATGCGATTCACGTCGTGCAGTGTCTTGGCCACGACTGTATAGCCGCCGGCCTTCTGATTGTCGACGGTGGCCTGCTCCATGTCCTGGCCCCAGGAATAGTTCTGGTTTATGGCATAGACCTTGGTGCCCAGCGCGTTCGCTTTTTTCATGCCCTCGATCAGCGCTTTGACGCGGACTTGCGCATTGCTGGCGAAACGGAAATGATAGAAATTGCACTTCTCGCCGGTCAGCTCTAGTGCTTCGGCGCCCACGTTGATGTAGACCATCTCCTTGCCCGCGTTGCGTAGGTTGTATTTGCGTACGTCTTCGGTAATCTGCCCTCCGATGGCCGATGAAGCACCCTGTACGATGAGATGAACGCCATCGGCAGCAGCTGCCTTGAGTTTGTCCGCTGCGCCGGCGGGACCGCCCTGGTTGTCGTATTCCAGCAATTGCACCGGCTCGCCGTTCCATCCTCCGGCCTGATTGATCCGGTCCACCGCAAAGCGCACTGCCGAGCGATAGGCCTGCCCAGAGGAAGCCTGTGGGCCGGACAGCGTTTCGACCAGGCCTATCTTGACAGGCTCCGCCGCGGCGGGAGCGGCGCAGGCCGTAGCCACTATGCAGGCGCCGGCGATGAGAGATATATCGAGCTTGCTCATGTTTTGTCTCCTTTTTTTAATGAAAATATTGAAGGGCCGGTTGGCCACGCTCTAGAGATACTCCACGTTCCCATCCACGCTGATCGCTTGGCCCGTGATATTGCGCGCGGCGGGTGCACTCAGGAACAGCGCCGTGGCCGCGATGTCTTCGGCCGTGACCATGCGGCGCAACGAAATTTTCCGCAGATACTCTTCGCGCATCGTTTGGACCGGCACGCCCGCGACGGCGGCGCGCGCGCCGATCACGCCGTCCATGCGCTCACCCTCGACCGTTCCTGGCAGGATCGCGTTGACGCGCACGCCGTGCGGGCCAAGTTCGATGGCGAGGGATTTCATGAACCCGATGAGCGCCCACTTCGTCGATGAGTAGGGCGTGCGCAAGGCGTAGCCCAGCCGACCCGCCACGGAGCTTATCGCGATGAGACCGGGGTTGTGGGTGGAGGCCTTTAACAACGGCACCGCGCGGTTGGCGAAATAGAAATGACTGTTGAGATTGACGTCGACGGTCCGCTCCCAATCGCCCCTTTTGAGTTCCTCGATCGGCCCCGTGGGACCTGCGATTCCGACGTTGTTGACCAGCACGTCCAGGCCGCCCAGCGCGTTTTTCACATCGTCGAATACTGCATCCACGTCCCGCGGCACCGAGGCGTCCGCGGCGCTCGTTGTCATGCCGGGAACCTCGGTCGCCAGCCGTCTCAGCGCGGCGTGATCGATGTCGCATACATGCACCCGGGCGCCCATCTCGCAGAACGCGCGGGCTACGACCGCGCCGATGCCGGACGCGCCCGCAGAAACCAGTACGCGCAGGCCGGGCGGCGGTCGCAGCGAATCCATAAAACTTGTATGCACCAAGGGTTCCTCCTTTCTCATAACGGCAGTGTCTGATACATAGCCTCCTCCATCTATGTGCAATCTGTACATAAATAAGCGCTTATTGATATACACTTTTGACACAAATCGCATTCCTTCGTCCGACGCTGCTCCTGTCCGGGCCAAGCGCTCAACCAGGCCTCATGCACCCATCCGAACGCAAGCCGTCCCCGAGTCCCGATCTCGACGTGTCGCCACACACCGAGACGGAATCGATCGCCGCCGGCTTGATCGGCCTGTTGCACGAAGACGCCTCTGCCGAGGCGTTCGCGACCCGTTTGGCCGCGATCGAGGCGCTACCCGACGGCCTGCGGAGTAAAAACAATCTGGTCGAACTCGCGCGAATGGCCATGGCCATTCGCAATCGGCTCGAACAGCATGAGGAACGTGAACGGGGGATGCTCGCGGTCATCGAGTCGGCGCAGGATCTGGCCGGCCGTCTCAATCTGACGGAATTGCTCAAGGCCATCGTGGTGCGCGCGCGCAGACTTTTGCGGGCGCATCTGTGCTGGTTGACCATCTATGATGAGCAGGCCGACGAATTCAAGGTGGTGGTAGTCGATGGCGCGATTTCCGAGCCCATCGGCCGCATGACCGCGCAGCGCAATCGCGGCGTGGCCGGCGTCGTCATGACTACGCGCCTGCCCTTTTCCACGCCGCATTATCTGCAGGACGCACGCTTCGAACACGATCAGGTGCTGGACGACATTTTTCGCGCCGAAGGCGTGACGGCAATGGTCGGCGCTCCTTTGATCCGGGACGATCAGGTGATTGGCTTGTTGTTCGTTGCTGATCGCTACCATCGCACGCACACTGCACTCAATATTTCCATCCTGTCGACGTTGGCCACGCATGCCGCCGTGGCGATCGCCAATGCCAAGGCATTCGCCGACGCTCAATCGGCGCTGGAAGCCACCAATCAGGCCAGGGCCCAGCTGGAGCGGCATGCCTCTGACGTGCAAGGCGCCGTCGAAGCGCATGAACGTCTCACCTCGCTGCTTGCTCGCGGCGCCACGCTGGGCGAACTTTGCCAATCGATTGCCCAGTTGCTGCAAGGCACTGTTCTGGTTCTGGACGAAACCCATCATGTCGTCGCGCACGCTGATCCCGAGGGCCGTCCCAGTCCGGCGGCGCACGCCTACACACCGCACGGTGCCCACAGCGCGGCCTTCACGCAAGCCCTGCGGGATAGCCGCCGCGCCGGCCGTTCCACGATCGCCTATGAAAGCCATGGCGAGCTGTGCCGCGCCATCGCGGTGATCGGCGGCGGCGGTGTCTTGGGATCGGTCCTGCTGTTTCGCCGCGAAGATCTCAGCAACACCTCCATCCGGACTTTCGAGCGCAGCAGCAGTGTCATCGGCATCGTGCTTCTATCGCAGGAGCGAATGGAGGAAAGCCGGCACCGTGACGTCTCCGCGCTATTGCAGACACTGATCTCGCCCCGCCAAGGCGAACCGACGTTAACGCGCCAGCGCGCAGAGCGCCACGGGCTCGATATCTCGCAGCCCATGATTCTGGCCCTGCTCGATGCGGGATTGCCGGAGGCCAGCTTTTTGGCTGGACGCGCGCGCGCCGCGCTGGGCGTGCCAGGCATGGTGCTTGATGAGGTGGATGGCGTGCTAGTCGCGGTATGCGCGTCCACGAACGCGCAAGCATTACGGGAAGCCTTCACTGATTTCGCCCGCCGTGAACTGGGCGGTGCCCACATCGGCGTCCTCTCGCGCCCGGTGTATAGCGCAGCGGAAATGCCGGCCCTCTACGCCTCGTTGCGGCGATCTCTTGCGGTGGCGATGCGGCTCGGCCTGCGCGGCCATCTCGTCGAGCAAAACGAAATGGCGTTGTATTCGGTGTTGTTCGAAACGCAGGATCGCAACGGTCTCGATCAGTTCCTGCGCTCCACGATAGGTGCGCTCATTGCGCACGATCAGCAGCGTGGATCGGAGCTGACCGCGACGCTGCTGACCTACTTCGACCACAAGCAGAACGCCACGGAGACCGCCTCTAGGCTCGGGATACATTTGAACACCGTGAGGCAGCGGCTGGCGAGCATCGAGCGTCTGGTCGGAGATTGGGAAGAAATGCCGCGGGTACTCGAACTGCACATGGCGCTGCGGCTATGGAAGCTAGGGGGCTGAACCGTGGCTTAGGTCGGGACATTTGCAATACCGGTCCAGGTGCTCTCGCAGCGCTGCCATTCGATCCTCGTGAAAGACTCCCGCCAAATAGCCATCTGGCCTGACCAGCGCGGCGGCGCCCTCACCGAGGCCATAGAACCTGGCGAACTGGTCCAGGTGATCTTCGATCTCCATGCCGGGGCCGATGCTGTGGATGTGCAAGCCAGCGCTTGCCGGAAAGGTCGAGGGGCCGTTGACCAGCAAGGTCCAGTGCGTGCCCTTGAACAGGTTGAACAGGCGCGTTGGGCTGCCGCCTGCTCCACGCACAACGGCATCAGGCGCGCGATTGCCCGAAGCAAGTCTGCTCGCGGCTTGCGACGGAAATGATAACGACGAGGTGGGATAGCCGATGTCCAGTTGCTGGACTTCACGGGGCCGCCTGTTGTCCCCGGTCTTGAAACCAGCAAGCAGACGTGTCGACAGGCCGAGTACGTCCGCAGCCACGGGCCGACGTTCGGCTTCGTAGGTCTCTAGGAGTGCCTCAGGCGCGCCGGCGAGCACAGCCGCCAGCTTCCAGCCCAGGTTGTAGGCGTCCTGCACGCTGGTGTTGAGGCCTTGTCCACCGGTGGGGGGATGGACATGCGCCGCATCACCGACCAGGAACACAGAGCCATCCCGGTACCGATCGGCGAGCCTGGCATTCATGTTGTAGGTGGAGGACCAGGCAACCGAATGGACCGTGATGTCCGTGCGTTTTGTGTGCAGAGCAACGCGTTCGGTTAGCGCAGCCGCGGAGAGATCGATGTCGCCCTCCAGGGGGACGGGCGCCTGGATCTGGAACAGATCGGTGCCTGCGAGCGGGCAGATGGCCAGGGGGCCTGCGTCCCCACCATCAAACTGGTGCCAGACATCGCGCGATAGCCCTTCCAGCACGACATCGGCCACGATGGCTCGCACGCCCAAGGTCTTGCCCGGAAAGCCAATCCCCAGGGTGCTACGCACAAAGCTGCGCCCGCCGTCGGCGCCCACCAGATAGCGGGCACGGAGAGTCTGCTCGCCCTCAGGGGTGGCGAGCTGGACTTCTATCCCGTCGGGGCTGACCACCATCCCGGTCAGCTCGACACCAAATTCCGGCGCATGGCCCAGTTCAACCAAGCGCTCTCGCATGACTGCTTCGGTCTTGAATTGAGGAACCATCAACGGCAGCGGATAGGGCTCGGTAGGCGTGGGCTCAGCAGCATTCGTCACTTTCTGATCCACATAACTGCCGTCATTCGAGTATTTGCGAATCGTGGGGTAGATCCCGCCCGCAGCCGTGGCTCGATCCAGGATCCCCAGGTCTTCAAAGACCTCCTGGGTGCGCGGTTGAATCCCTTTGCCGCGCGAGCCCAAAAAAGGGGAAGGGAGTTTTTCGATGAGGGCAAAGCGCACGCCGCGCCGTGCCAGTTCTATTGCCAGGGTCAGGCCAGCAGCACCAGCACCGCAGACCAGGACATCAACAGGCTCACGCATATCATTTCTCCAAGGTATGTGTAAAATACACATATTAGGAGGACAGTTTATGGTCACCAAAAAGAAAGTGCAAGATACACATATCTCGGCGCAACTGAAGGATCTCCATCGGTCCTTGATTTCGATCGTGAGTGTGATGAACCGCCCGCGAAACGACGAACGGCTGATCGCGGAAGCCGGCGTGCAGTTGGACCAAGCGCTTTTTCGCCTCTTGGTGGTGATCGAACGGGTGGGCCCGATCGGCGTGGTGGATCTGGCTGATCGCCTGGGCAGGGATTACACGACCATCAGTCGCCAGCTCGCCAAGCTCGAAAGCATGGGGATGGTGATGCGGCATGAGAATTCGGTAGATAGGCGGATGCGCGAAGCGGTGGTGTCTGCCAAAGGCAAGGCCGTGACTGACCAGCTTGACCTGGCCCGCGAGCGTCTGGCACGGGGGATTTTTCAGGGCTGGACTGCAGAAGACATCACGGACCTGGTGCGTCTGATGCGCAAGTTCGCAGAGGCGCTGGAGCAGGGCACACAGCCTGGGGGCGGCGAGCGTTGAGGTATGAAGCGCGGGTTACGAGTCAATAAGACGCAACGATTCTCGCAAGCGTCGCGCAAGCGGCATCGATGTTGTCGAGGCGCAGGTTCGTCGCGCTGAGTAGCAAGCCACGTTGCGCATGAGTGCGGCGGAGGTACCACGGGGAAAGCGCAGACGGCGCGAGGCCGTGTGTGCGGGCAATACCGACTAGGGTGCTGTCGTCGGCGGCCTGTGGGAGCGGTGCGATCAGGCCCAGGCCTGCCGTCAGCGTGCCCGGTAGAAACTCACTGACATGCTGTAGCGCGAGGCTGCGACGCTCGGCATAAAGAGCTTTCATCTGACGCAAGTGCCGCAGGAAGTGTCCACCCGCCAGAAACTCCGTGACCGCCAATTGGGCGGTCTGGTTCGGAGCGGGGGCCAACACGGCGGAGACCTCGACCAGGCGCTCCGCCACGGAGCGTGGGGCGACGACGAAACCGAGACCCAGCGCCGGGCTGATCGTCTTGCTGAACGCGCCGATGTGAATCACGCGCTCGGCGCCTGCACCTGCGGCAAGGGCTGGTGCCGCCCGGCCATCGAGCTGTAGTTCTCCGAGATAGTCGTCTTCGATGATCCAGGCGCCACTCGCTGCTGCCCAATCGAGCAGGGCGTGTCTTCGTGCCGACGACAGAGGCACGCCCAGCGGTGCGTGCTGGCCCGGGGTGACCAGTGCCAGCAGCGCGTCCGGCGCGCTGGCGATGCCATCTTCCACGCGCACTCCCTCGGCATCGACGGGTACGGGCTCTATCACGGCTCCGATCAGTTCCAGTGCGCGTCTCGCTAGCGGAAAACCTGGCTCCTCAATCCACGCCTTGCATCCGTGTGCGCGTAGTGCCGTCAGTGCAATCATCAGGCCGTGCCGGTATCCGCTGGTGACGATAATCTGATCGGGATGACATTGCATTCGTCGGCTGACGGCCAGGTGGCTCGCGATATGGGCCCGCAGTGCAGGTTCGCCGCGCGGGTCGGCGTAGGCCGTGTAAGCGATGGCATCGGCGCGTGCGGCACGCGCCCGCATGCGCGCCCAGAGCTTGGCGGGAAACGCATCTTGAGCTGGTACGCCCATCTGGAATGGTAGCGGGGCGCTAGAGTATGGGCGGGTGAAACCTGCTAAAGGCCCGTCGAGCGACGTCTCGTCGTCCGTTCGGCCGATAGGCAGCCGTGCACATACGCGCGTGCCGGCGGGGCCAGCACCGAACACCAGGTTTTCGGCGATCAGTCGTTCGTAGGCCACGCGGATGGTACCGCGCGCTACGCCAAGCTGCACGGCGAGGTCCCGACCGGAAGGCAAACGCTGTCCGGGTGCAAGTCGGCCGTCGACGATTGCCTGTCGCAGGTTCGCATGGATCTGGTCGCCGATAGGCACGGCGGTGGCACGGTCCACCTGGATGGAAAGCACAGCAGGCGCGTTCGGGTCAGTCATCTTGGATCAATCGTTTCGGCATTTTTTGGGCCTGTTTCTCCAACTCCCGGCGGAGTATCGTGGAGTTATGACATGGATCGCGGTCGAAGTCGATAGGCCGCCTGGCGCGCCGACCGCGATGCTATCCACCATCAACAACAGGAAAGGACTGAGATGACCCGCTTGAACTGGCAGGAGATTGCACCTGACGGCGCGAAGGCTCTTTTTGGTATTCACCACTACGTCACCAGGAAGACGAACCTCCCCGAGGAACTCGTCCACCTTGTGTTCCTTCGAGTTTCGCAAATCAACGGCTGTGCTCACTGCATCGACATGCACAGCCGCGATCTCAGGAAAACCATGTCGATCGACAAGATCACGTTGGTGCCGGTTTGGGATGAGGTGCACCACCTGTTCTCCGACCAGGAACGTGCTGCGCTGGCCTGGGCTGAGGAGGTGACCCGTATCAGCGAAACGCATGCCTCGGATGAGGCGTATGCCGCCGCCTCGGCAGCGTTCACGCCCCAAGACCTTGTCGACCTCACGATCACGATCGCCGCAATGAATGCGTTCAACCGACTGGGCGCGCCGTTTCGGCTCCCTGTTGCTGCCAAATCGTGATGTGGGTCCCACACGCATATTGTGGAAGCAGGCGGGATGGAGGTCATATCCCTACGTCAGAATAATGCAACAAAGTAGACCGATTCCCATCAATAATTGGATGCTGCTCCGGAGGGGGATTATTCTGATCTTCCATTTCCCGAAGGACGCATGATGCGGCATGTTGGTTTGATCCTTGAAGACGGCTTCCAGTTGATGGGCTTGGCAGCGCTTTCTGCCTTTGAATTGGCCAACGCGGAGCTGGGCGACATGGGCTATCAGCTGACAGTGTTGTCCGAAAAGGGCGGCACGATCAGGTCGTCGATGAATGCAGGTATCGAAACGACACAGCTAGGGTTCGTGCCCGACACGCTGATGGTTGCTGGGCAATTGGTGCCCCAGGATATTTCGCCTGGGCTGAGTGCGTATATCGCCCTCGCGGGTAACCAGGCCCGCCGCGTGGCTGGGGTATGCACTGGCGCTTTTGTGCTGGCGCAGGCGGGCCTGCTCGATGGCCGCATCGCCACCACGCATTGGGCACATGCACACGTGCTTCAGACGCGCTTTCCGAGGATAAAGGTCGAAGAGGATCGCATTTTTGTCCGTGACGGGAACATCTGGACATCCGCTGGCATGTCATCCGCTATTGACCTGACGCTGGCGCTGATTGAGGAAGACCATGGGCCCACGCTTTCTCGGCTGTTGGCTCGGAAACTCGTTGTCTACCATCGCCGCCACGGCGGGCAATCGCAGTTTTCGGCGATGCTGGCGCTGGAGCCTCGTTCAGACCGGGTCAAACGTGCGCTGGCCTATGCCCGAGAAAACCTGCGCAATTCCTTGTCTGTTGAAGAGCTCGCGGAAGCTGCCAACCTGTCTCCGCGCCAGTTCAGCCGGGTATTCCGCGAAGAGACCGGAAGGTCTCCCGCCAAAGCCGTGGAAATGCTGCGGCTCGAGGCCGCCCGCGTTATGTTGGAAGACGGCCGCCATCCCCTGGAAATCGTGGCGCGCGACACAGGCTTTGCGGACCGAGACCGGATGCGGCGCGCTTTCCTGCGTAACCTGGGCCAGCCGCCAGCCAGTGTGAAGCGGGACCTGATGTCGATGCAAGAACGCGAGTCGGCCTGATCGCTGGGGTTTTTTGAAGCGCTGATTTTCCATGTCCGTTATTGTCGGATCTATGACATTTGAGTCTTTTCCGGAACCGCGCATAGTACGTCCATTGAAAACGCCATCCAGGCGTCAGACAAGGACAAATCATGCAAATGACGGGCAACACGATCTTTATCACTGGCGGCACCTCCGGCATCGGCCGCGCGCTGGCCGAGCAGTTTCATTCTCTGGGCAACAAAGTCATCATCGCCGGGCGTCGGCAGGCTCTGCTGGATGAAGTGGCTGCGGCGCATCCCGGGATCGAGGGTGTGGCCCTGGACATTTCTGATGCAGCCGACATCGACCGCGTCGCCGCGCAACTGATCCGCGACTATCCGGCGTTGAACGTACTGGTCAACAATGCAGGCATCATGCCGTTCGACGATCCGTCAGGCCGCATCGATGATGCCGTTTCGCGCCGGATTCTTGATACGAACCTGCTTGGCCCGATCCGGTTGACTTCTGCGCTCATCGAGCATCTCAAGACTCAACCGCGCGCCGCCATCATCCACAACACCTCGGTGCTGGCCTACGTGCCTATCGCCACTAATGCGGTTTACTCCGCGTCGAAGGCGGCGCTGCACTCCTATGCCTTGTCACAGCGTTTCATGCTCAAAGGCACCAGCGTAACTGTCCAGGAAATCGCGCCTCCGTGGGTCGACACCGACCCCATCAAAAAGAGCGGTGACCCTCGCGCCATGCCGCTTGACGCCTTCATCGCCGAAACGATGAAGGGGCTGGCAACCGACGCGCCGGAAGTGTTTGTTGAGGCGATTCGTGCCTTGCGCGATAACCCTGGGATTGGCGAGCACGCGTTGATTGATGGTTTCAACGCTGAAATCGCAGCTAACCCCATCCCGGTGTAAAGCACGTGGATTGATGCCGCCCGGCGTTCGCCCGGGCTGCATTTATAGGAGAGTTTCTTCATGACCGCAACGCTCGCGCAGGATTCGCGCGCCTTGTTGCTGCCGGCCGGATTCCTGGCTTTGGGGACGTTCGCCATAGGCACAGAAGGATTCATGATTGCGCCGTTGTTGCCAGTCATGGCGCAAGACTTTGGGCTGTCGGTTCCCACCATCGCTCTGTTGGTTGTCGTGTTCACGTTGGTGTTGGCATTGTCGTCGCCGCTCACCACTGTGGCCACCGGCCGGATGGCGCGCAAGCAGGTGTTGCTCATTGCCATGGTCTTGTTCGCCATTGGCAATGTGGTGGCAGCGCTATCGTCGTCATTCACCGTATTGATCGTCGCGCGGGTGCTAATGGCCATTGCAGCGGGGCTTTATGTGCCGGCTGCCAACGGACTGGCTGGCGTCATCGTCCCTCCCGCGATGCGGGGGCGGGCGCTTGCCATCGTCAGTGCGGGACAGACACTGGCCATTGCACTGGGCCTGCCGCTTGGCGGACTGATCGGCCACGCCTTCGGTTGGCGCGCAACATTTCTGATGGTGGGCGCGATGAGCATCGTGGCTATCGCGGGAGTTTGGACCGGTATCGATCGCGAAGCGGGACAGAGTATCGAGGTTGCCAGCTTGCGCCAACGGTTCTCGGTTGTTCGTCAGCGTTCAGTGCAGCGCCTGCTGGCGGTCAGCCTGTTCTGGTCCATTGGCGCCTTTGTTGCCTATCCCTATCTCGCCGAATATCTGAGCGCCGTGCTGGCCTTCGGTCCGTTGGAGATTACTGCGTCCGTCTCGCTCTGGGGGCTTTGCGCGGCCGCGGGGGTCATGGCTGGCGGAGTACTTAACGACCGTTTTGGGGCAGGCAGCGTGGTGCGTGGCTCGCTCGTGCTGTTGGGTTTGTCGTTCCTGGCATTAGCCATTGCAACAGTGCTATCCCGAGGCGTTTCGCTGGGTCTGGTCTTGGCGGCCGTCGCCGTGTGGGGCTTTACCGTGTGGTCATTTTTTCCCGCGCAGATGGCTAGGCTGATCGGCGCGGGCGTCCCGTCGCAGGCACCGGTTGTCCTGGCGCTTAATACGTCGACTATGTATTTTGGTTTTTCCGTTGGCAGCGCCCTGGGGGCTGCCATGTTGGACGCAGGCGCCCTTTGGGCGATCGGCGTGGCGGCTACCCTGGCGGAGTTGATCGCCTTGGGCCTGAACGCCGCCATTGCCCCAAAAATTTGAGCTTTTTTACGCGCCAGTTGCACTCGTTTTCCACCAAGACCACTTTAAAGGATTCAAGAAAATGACTTCCCGTATCAACACCCCCGCAGCTACTAGCGCCTCCGGCGAAACGGCCGACGTTTTTGCCGGTATCCGTAAAGCAGTGGGGATCGTCCCCAACGCCTATGCGGCCATTGGTGCCTTGAATACGCAGGCGCTTAAGGCGATGCTGTCCGCCGACGCGGTGCTTGCGCGTGGTGTTCTTTCCGCACAGGAGCGCGAGACCGTCAAGCTGGTGGTGAGCGCGATCGCCGGTTGCGATTACTGCGTCGCGGCACATAGTTTGGCGGCTAAGGCGTCCGGCCTGCCCGTGGATACGGTGCGCGCTATCAGGGCTCTGGAAGCCACCGGAGACGCAAGGCGCGATGCGTTGATCCAGTTTGTCCGGCGCCTTCAGGAGGGCCGAGGTACCCTCGATGCAGAGTCATTCACTGCATTGCGCTCGGCGGGCTTTCCGGACGAGGCTGTAGTGGATATCGCATTGGCGATCTCCGTCATCACCTTCACGAATGTGTTCAACCGAGTGAATGACACCGTCGTGGATTTTCCAGAACTCAAGTAACGCGATTGGCTGGGGTAAGGCGATCAGTAGGATACGTCCGGTCGAATCGGGTCGATGACCGTTCCTAGTCTTAAGTGGTGAGTGAGTGGGTTAGGTGAGTTTGTACTAGTAAAGCTCAGATTCATAAGCGACGTCCGCTGGCCGGAGTGGCCGCAGGGCGGGCCCTCCCCTAATTGGTAGTACCGGTTCAGATGGGGGCAGAGTAAAATCCGCCTCCCATGCGATTCTCCGACTTCGACCAACGCCTCGCCGCTCTCGGCGCCTTGCCCGTTCATCGCGGCCGGGTCGTGCGCGTCTGGCTAAAAGGGCAAGCGCTCGACATCGGTACGCGACGGCGCAGCTCCGAGCATTTTCTGCCTCTCGCGCTGCGCGACGCTGTGCCCGCTTTGACGGCAGAACTGGACGGCCTCACCCGCGTCCGCTCCGAACATACCGGCAGCGGTGGCTCGCGCTTGCTCGTCGAGCTCGCCGACGGGCAGATGGTGGAAAGCGTGCTGTTGCCGCGCGACGGTCTTTGTGTCTCCACCCAGGTCGGCTGCGCAGTCGGCTGCCGCTTCTGTATGACTGGCAAGAGCGGCCTGATCCGCCAGGTCACGAGCATGGAAATCCTCGCCCAAGTCGTGCTGGCGCGGCGTCTGCGCGCGGTGAAAAAGGTCGTCTTCATGGGCATGGGAGAACCGGCGCACAACCTCGACAACGTGCTCGAAGCAATCGATCTGCTCGGCACCGAAGGCAATATCGGCCACAAGAATCTCGTGTTCTCCACCGTGGGCGACCGGCGTGTGTTCGAAGCCCTGCCGCAACAACGCATCAAGCCCGCGCTGGCGCTGTCGCTGCACACGACCAAGGCCGAACTGCGCGAACACCTGCTGCCGCGCGCCCCGAAAATTGCGCCGGAAGAACTGATCGAACTTGGCGAGAGATACGCTCGCGACACCAACTATCCGATCCAGTATCAATGGACGCTGCTCAAGGGCATCAACGATGGCGACGACGAACTCGATGCAGTCGTGCGTCTGCTCAAGGGGAAGTACGGCGTGCTCAACGTCATTCCCTTCAATAGTCTCGAAGGGGATGACTACCAGCGCCCTGATTCCGAGCGCATACGCGAGATCGTGCGCTATCTGCACTCCCGTGGTGTGCTGACCAAGGTAAGGAATAGCGCTGGGCAGGATGTGGATGGTGGCTGTGGGCAACTGCGTGCTCGCGCCGTTGGCGCAGCGCAAGTAGTTGAACTGCGCCGCAAGCGCACTGCAAAACCAGAAGCTGCCTAGGCCAGGCCTATCCGCCCCCGAGTTTCTTAAGGACAACTTGAGAGGTTAGCTTCTTTTATTGCGTGGATGCCTTTAGCTTGACCGTCCGCTTATGGCCGAAAATGGACATCGATTGAGACATACGTCAATCAATACGAGGGAAGACCTGCTTGATCCATTGAACGCGGCGCTACAGCAATCTGTGGCGGGCCGCTTCATTAGCATTAGTTCAGGACGTCAAAATCCCCCACGCACGTCCATCAGGCAACCCGTGACATATGATGCGGCGGGCGATGCCAACCATAGTACGGCTTCGGCAACCTCGGCCGTTGTGCCCATGCGTCCCATCGGAATGGCGTTGACCATCGCGGCCAGTGCCTGTGGCGTGCGCTGGTGGTGGATTTCAGTGTCGATCACGCCCGGCCGTACCGCGTTGACTCGGATGCCTTCGGCCGCAATCTCCTTGGCCAAGCCTATTGTCAAAGTGTCAATCGCGCCCTTGGAGGCGGCGTAATGGACCCAGGTGCCGGGCGCGCCCAGCACCGACGCGCCCGAGGATACGTTGATGATGGCGCCACCCAGGCCGCCCTGCCGGGTAGACATGCGCCGCACGGCCTCGCGCGTGGCGATAAAGGCGCCGAACACATTCACCTGCAGTACTTGGGCCAGCGCCTCGCCCCGCAGATCCGCCACACGTGAAGCGCCACCGGTCAAGCCTGCGTTATTGACCAGCACGGCCACGCGGCCCAGCGCGTCGATGCGCCGGAATGCGTCGCACAGAGCCGCTTCGTCGCCGACATCGGTCATGATTGCCCAGGCCCGGCCGCCGTTAACGCCGATTTCGCGTACAAGATTATCAGCGGCCTCTCGGTCATGCCGGTAAAGTATGACCACGGGATGCGTGCGTGCAGCCAGGCGCGCGATTTGCGCGCCAATGCCTCGGCTAGCGCCGGTGATGACGAAAAGGCCTTTCGGTTGCCGGGATACTGCGGACATGATGAACTCCGTATGTGGGCTGGATGTAACGCGTTATCCTTGCCGCGCGGTTGCGCCAGGCACTGCGACGAAGCAAGGTAAAAGACAAGAGGGGGCGCAGATGGACATCAACAGATTGGATTTGAATCTCCTGAAAATTTTTGATTCCGTGTATCGGCTGAGAAACCTCACCGAGGTGGCCAAAGAGGTCAATCTCAGCCAGCCGGCGGTCAGCCACGCGCTGGGACGTTTGAGGGAAGCGCTCTCCGACAGATTGTTTGTGCGCACGCCCGGCGGCTTCGAACCCACCGAGCGCTGCGAGCGGTTGGCCACGCCTGTGCGGGTCGCACTCGAGACCATCAAGGATTCGCTGATCGACTCGTCGAGTTTCCGGCCCGAGGACTGCACCAGGGAGTTCCGCCTGCTGCTTTCGGATGTGGGCGAGATGCTGCTCGCGCCAGCGCTGATGAGTCGGCTGCGTGAGGAGGCCCCGCAGGTCAAGCTGGCCATCTTCCAGGCGCCGCGGTCCGGCTATGAGCGGATGCTGCGAGACCGCGAGGTGGACATCGCGGTGGGCCATCTCAACATGCCGCGGCAGACGATGCGCAAGCAGCCATTGTTCCAGGATGGGTGCGTGGTGCTGCGGCGCAAGCAGCCTGGACGCCGCAAGACGCTCACCCGCGAGGTGTTCGAGCAGAGCTATCACGTGATGATCATGCCGCCGGATGATCCGGTGGAGGAAAACCTGGCCGACCTCAATGTGCCGCGCAAGATCATGCTTCGCATCCCTAACTATTTCGCTCTGCCGGAAGTCATCGGCACATCGGACCTGCTTGCCACCGTGCCTTCTCGCATCGGCCGGCACCTCGGAGGGCGGGCTTCGCTCGAGATCCACCCTGTGCCCTTTCCCGAACCGGTGTTCGACGTTCACATGTATTGGCACATGCGGCATGACGACGATCCGGCGCACACCTGGTTGCGCGGCATTTTCCTGGAACTGTTCCAATCCCCTCGCTACGAAGCGGCGCCGTAATCCCTGCCAAAGGCAGGGCTGTAACTAAAGTTCCCTTGATGCGCCGCGCTGGTTCACGGCCCGAGCCAAGGCCGAATGCAGGGCCGCGGACGTGGCCTGCATTCGGCCTTGGCTCGATGATATCTGCCGCACGGTTCTCCCGCGTTTTAGCCGGCCTGACGCGGGCCGACATAGCCCTTTTGGCCGGCTTCCGAACCCAGGTTCAGGATCGGGCCGTCCATGCGTTCTTGCCAGATCAGCGATTCCATGCCAATGTGCAACGGATGATCCTGGATCGTCAGCACCTGGGCGCCGTGCCCGTCGTAATAGTGGGCGTGCTCGGACCAGGAGGGACCAGACAGCAGCAGGTCGCCGGTTTTCCAGTGGATCGTCTCGTCGTCGACCACGCTCTTGCCCTGTCCCACGAAGTGATAGTTGATCGCAACGGAACTGTGCTTGTGGCCGCGCGTCACCGGTCGTGGCGGCACGCCCTTGGGTATCGAGAACAAGGTCGCGAAGAACGAGTGGGTGGTGCCATTGCGCCGCTCGGTGGCGGGGTTGTAGAGCAGGATGATATTGCGCAGTCCGTCGCCTCGCTCGCGCGAGAGCAACGGCGTGGCTGACTCCCAGGGCCAGACCAGCGGCCGGTTTTCGACTACTTCGATGTCGGTCAGAAACTCGTAACCGCGCAAGCGCGCGCCCTCGGCCGAGATTTGAATGTCGGGCGCATTGGCGCGATTGATGTCGACGTTCACACCCGCCGTCGAGGCAATGGCCTTGATCTCCCAGCCGGGCTGCGCGTAGTCCGACCAGTGCACGCCGAGCTTGCGCAGCAGCGGAGCGTTCGAGTAGACCAGGCGCACCCACAGTTCCTTGCCGGTGTTCTTGCAGCTATAAGGCTGCATCGACGGAATCGAGGCGACGTCCCACTTACCCGTAGCCAGGGTCTCTTTGCCGACCTGGATAGCGCCGGAACCCTGGATACCGAAGTGGATCTGGTTAGAGTTGCGCAGCATGGGGCGCGTTTGCTCGCCGGGCTTGAGCACTTCGATGGTGACGTCTACGCCGGGAGCGAAGCCCTGCGTGCCGTCGACACATTCGGGGTGAACGATGACAGCGGCACGACGGCCATCTGCGGGCGCCGGCTCATCGGCCAGGCGCTGGATTTCCGCTTCGATGGCCTCGCGCGGCACCAACACGGGAGCCCAATGGGTGATCGGGGCCGGTACGGTGCCGCTGACGTTCACCAGACGATAGGAGGTAGTCTCGGACATTTGTTTCTCCGCTGTACAGATAGGAATTTTTTAAGATGTGGGGCCGGTTAGATCAGCCGGAAGCTGATGGCCCCCAGCGGCCCGTAGTCGACCTGGAAGGTATCGCCCCGGGCGCCCGTCACCGGGCGAGTGAAGGAACCGGCGAGGACGACTTCGCCCGCCTGCAACCCCTCGTCCCACTGGGCAAGGCAGTTGGCCAGCCAGGCCACGCCATGTGCGGGGTGGTCGAGCACCGCTGCGGCCAGGCCAGATTCTTCGATGATGCCGTTGCGGTACAGCAAGGCGCCGGTCCAGCGCAGGTCCACCGCATCTACGTGCACGGGCCGTCCGCCCAGCACGACGCCGGCGTTGGCAGCGTTGTCCGAGATCGTGTCCGTGACTCGGCGGATCACGCGGGTTTCCCGGTCGAACTGTTCGATGCGCGCATCGATGATCTCTACAGCCGGCGTTACGAACTCAGTGGCCCGCAGGACGTCGAAAAGGGTCACGCCGGGACCCTTCAGCGGCCGGGAGAGAATGAAGGCCAGTTCGACTTCGATGCGCGGCGCGATGAAGGTCTCGAATGGAATGTCGCGGCCGCTGTCAAAGAACATCGAATCGAACAGCGTGCCATAATCCGGCTCGTTGATCTGGCTGGCCTGCTGCATGGCGCGGGAAGTCAGTCCGATCTTGTGCCCGCGCACCTGCTGGCCGCGCGCCAGTTTCAAGCCGCACCAAGCACGCGCGATCGCGTACCCGTCGGCGATAGTCATGTCCGGAAAGCGGCGCGAGAAATGGCGTACTTGTGTGCGGCTCTGTTCGGCTTGATCCAGTTCAGCGGCCAGGATGGCAATCTGGGTATCGGTCAACATCATGCGGCGTCCCTGGCTCAGCCCTTGGCCCAGCGGATCGGCGCGGCCGCCGTCAACGGCACCGTCTGCGACGTGCCGGCCGTGGTGGAGGCGCGCTCATAGGCCAGCGCGGCGATGGCCAAGTCGGACAGCCCCATGCCCATAGCCTTGAACAGCGTGATGTCGCCGCTGCCTCCGGCGGGCAAGCCGCCGCGCTTGATGACGCCATGCAGGGTCTGCACGTCCGGCCACTGCGGCGCGTCCGCGCCATATCGTTCGCGCAATTCGCGCGAGCCGCTGCGAGCGTTGTCCAGGTCGTCCACGACCACCGCCCGGGCGCGCTCGAACACATCGGGGAAGAACTCCGCGTTGGCTGGCAGTATGGCGCCGACCGCGTTCAAGTGCGCTTGAGGGGCAAGCAGGTCCGCCCGGAAGAAGGGCTCGGTGGCACGGGTCACTATCGTCACCAACGAGGCGCCGTCAGTGGCGGCTTCCAGGCTGCTGGCCACCGTCACATCGGCTTGAGGCAAGTCGGCGCGCACCTTGTCGGCGAAGGCTTGCCGGCGTTCGGCGTCGCGGCTCCAGACACGCACACGCCGCAGAGGCCGCACGGTATTGATCGCGTAAACCTGGGCGATGGCTTGACGGCCAGTGCCCACGATCGCCAGATCATCGGCATTGGCGGGCGCCAGCCATCGGGTACCCAAAGCCGTCATGGCCGCGGTGCGGATCTGGCCCAGCGTATTCGCTTCCATCATGGCCAGCAGAGTGCCGTCGTGCGTGCCGAACAGCGCGAACACGGCTTTGGCACCATTAGGTGTGTGGACCCAGGTCTTGAATCCGCACACGCCCAGGCGCGGCGAGGCGGAGGCCAGCGCGTGCATCGCGCCGCCGTTGCCTAGAGAGCCCAGGGCCTTGGGCACGTTGAAGGCGGCGCCGTCTGCGATCTCGATCAGATTGCGTTCCAGCGTGTCGATCGCGTCATTCATGGGCACATGGCCGGCGACTTCGGCTTCAGTCAGCCAGAGAGCGGTATTTTTCATCGGTGTCATCACAAGTATGGAAAAGGGAATCGGCAAATTCGCCGGCAGCAAGCGCGTCAGCGGCCGGCGGGTGGCAGATGCGCCTGGCTGGCCTTGTGCACGATGCGCCATGTGTGGCCGTCATGGGTCAAGCGATCTTCGCAGCGGCGAATACCGATAGGCGTGAGTGGCTGCGAACAGTCCTGGTCTAGCTGCGTTTCGTAGGCCATCAAATAGAAGCGCACGGTTGCTTGGTTGGGAGACTCCTGGCTGACTACCGGGTTGCAGACGGCGTGAAACGTGCGGCGCTGCGGCGAGCGTTGCTCCAGCGCGGCGCCGATCGCCGCACGGCCTGCCAGGGTATTGCCTTGACGTTCCCACACGCCGTCTGCGGCGAACAAGGCCAGCGCGCGATCGTGGGCATGCATGTCGAGCGCGTCGAAGAAGCCGTGCACGACAGCAAGGCAATCGAGGTGTTGTGTCGTCGTCATGCTCAATTCTCCTGTCGCGTGCCGTGGCGCAACACACCCACTCCGGACACCTCGACCTCGAACTGATCGCCGGGGTGCAGGTAGCGAGGAGGTTTCCGGGTCATGCCCACGCCCTCGGGCGTGCCGGTGGCGATGATGTCGCCTGCTCGCAGCGTGGTGAAGGCACTGAGATAAGAGATCAGCGCCGGAATGGAAAAGATCAGATCATCCAAGCCACCGTTCTGCACCTCGACGCCATTCAAGCGGCCGATCACGCGCACTTCGCGCGGGTCTGGCAGCGCATCGGGCGGCACGATCCACGGGCCCAAGGCGCCGGATCGCTCGAAGTTTTTGCCCGGCGTGGCTTGCCGGTTGTGCATCTGATAATCGCGTACCGAGTTTTCGGCCATGCAGGTGTAGCCGCCCACGTATTCCATGGCGCGCTCGACCGGCACATGGCGCGCCGGCTTGCCTATCACCACCGCCAGTTCGGCCTCGTAGTCCAACTGGTCGGAGTTTCTTGGGCAGACGACCTGGTCATCATGGCCCACGAACGAATCTGCGAAGCGGGGAAAGACCGAGGGATAGGTGCCGGCGCCGCGATCCATTTCTTGTGCATGCTTGCCGTAGTTGAGGCCGGCGCAGATGATTTTGGTATTGGACACAACTGGAGGCAGCCAGCGCACGTTCGTGATCGGCAAGGCCGCGCGTTCAACAGCCGATGTTGCTTCGGCCAGGGCCTCGCCGTAGTCGTGCGCGCCAGGCAGAAGTTCGACAGATTCACTGCCGACGACGCCCCAGACGGCATGGCCATCGTGTTCCAACCTTGCGATCTTCATTGCTACCTCCAGTACAGAAAACAGATATTTCGGAAAAGCTCCGCCCTTGGCGCAGACGGTGGTCTGCGCCGATGGGTACTACTCGGGTTTTGAGGGACGCCTCTGTAGAGAGTGCGTGTCTACTGTGTCTTAGGCGCGGGCCGCCTGATGCGGATCGGGATAGCGGTAGGCGCCGATCATTAAAATTCCGAGCGCGCAGGCGACGCATACAATGCCGGCGGTTACCATCACGAGGTTGTAGCTGTGGAAGCGGTCAAAGGCCAGGCCATACAGGGCGGGGCCGAACATTGTGCCCAGGCAGAACAGCGAAATCAGCACGCCGTAGATGGCGCCAAAGTTCTTCAGGCCGAAATAGCGCTTCACGAAGAACGGCACCAGGTCGCCTTCGGCGCCGATCAGCATGCCAGTCAGCATCGCACCCAGCGCAAGTTGCAGATAGGGTGTTTCGTGCGTGGCGCTTCCCAACAGGGCTACGCCGCAACCGCCGAGCAGGAACACCGTGGAGGCCAACACCCGCGCAGGAATGAGGTCCAAAAGAAGGCCAACCAGGAAGCGGCCCATCGTCAAGCCGATCGCGGAGAATGCGGCGCCGGCCGCCGCCATTTCCGGCGACACGCCGTTGTCCGACAGCAGTGCCGGTACATGCACGATGCTGCCCAGACCGACCGCCGCGATCAACGCGACACACAAGCCGATCAGCCAGAAGCGTGGATTGGTGAAGGCGGTCTTTGGCGTATCACCCGTCAAGCTGTTGGGCGATTTTGCGTTGGCCGACGCGTCCGCGTTCCGCGCCTGAGTGGGGATGCGCCGCAGCATCATATGGGCAACGAAGCCGATGACCGCTGCAATGGCGGCCAGCAACAGGTAGGCCGTCTGCCAGTCGTAATGGCGGATCATCCAGCCGGTAAAGAGCGGCGCTAAAGCCGCGCCGATACCCGCGCCGATCGAGGCGATGCCGAATGCCAGTCCGACGCGGCGCTCGAAGGCGTAGGCCAGGATCGGCAGGTAGCCGACCGGCGATGTTGCGACGCCGAGCAGGCCGAGCAGGAAAGCCTTGATGCCCAGCGCAGTCGTCGTCAGCGGGCCGGCGGCCAGCAGCAGCAGACCGATCACGAAACAGATGATGGATACGCCGATGACGCGCTGATAGCCGTAGCGGTCCATCAGCCGGCCGGCCACCGGCGAGCTTACGGCAAGGCCCAGCGAGGCCAACGCCATACAGCTGGCGGCCGTGCCGCGCCCAATGTCCAGCGACTGAGCGATCGGCAGCAGAAAGACACCAGTAGTGCCGGCGAAAAGAGCGGTATATCCGCCCGCGAGCCCTAGTGATGTTGCGGCGACCAGGGCGACACTGCGCCGGTTTTGCGCGCGCTTCGCCATATCGCCGGGTATGCTGCGCCCCACGAAGTTCTCGATTGAACTGTCCACGTTTGTCTCCTCGCTTTTTCTCTTTTGGATAGCGTGGAGGCCAATTTAGCAGAGCGCTTTTGGCGAAAACACTGAAACTTCTGCATCAGCGAAATGCACCATATGAATAGCGCCAAGGGTCTTTCTATGCACGGACTGAATAAGCGAGATATCCGGTAAAACGGCGGCTCGATAGCCGGACCTCGCGGGCGCATGACCCGCCTCCGGGCAACTTGGTCATCTGGAGAGGCATGCGCCGGCCAAATAGAAATCCATAGGAATCAGCTCCACAGCCCATCCACCTTCTTCGCCCAGCGTGGCAGCCGGATGCATGGACGCAATACCGTTTTTCCAGAATCACGTGAGATTCAATCCACCATCAGAAAGCAAAATTTCGCCTGTCAAATAGTTAGATTCAATAAGCACTGACACTGCTTGTGCAATGTCTTCAGGGCTAGCAGCCCGCCGCATCGGCGCGCGCTCGCGCCACAACTGTTGAGCTTGCGTCCAGTCGGCTGTCAGCGGCGTATCCACAAGTCCAGGAGCGACGGCATTCACACGAATATCCGGAGCAAGTGAGACCGCTAGCAAGCGCGTGACATGATTCAATGCCGCTTTCGTGGCGGCATAGGGGATAGAAGCCCCTTTCGGACGAACACCTGCATGCGAACTCACATTAATCACGCAGGCGGGCGTTCCAGTAGCAGCAGACGCCCGTAGTGCGGCCTCGGCTTCCGCAATGATGCGAAACGGCGCGATGACATTGACCTCATGCAGCTCGCGCCATATGTCAGGCGTAGCGGCCGCCATATCGGCATGGGGAATCACGCGGCTGATGCCCGCATTGTTCACGACGATGTCCAAACGCCCCCATTGCGCGACAGTTTCTTGCACCAGTCGTATCCGATCTGCATCGTCAGCGAGGTTTGCCTGCACATAGGCCGCCAAGCCCAGTTCACGCGCCATAGCGATGCCTACATCCACAGAGCTGCGCGAATGCAACACGACGGCATAGCCATCCGTAGACAGCCGGCGCGCTATTGCTGCTCCAATACCTGAAGTGGATCCTGTAACCGGAGCAACACGTGGAGGTTGACGCATAGGGAGGTCAAGGGAGTTGGAAAGAGATGTAGTTTACATACAGGGAGTCATACCGTATGCCTAGGAGATGGTTGTTGCAGTTGGCGCAGCAGTATGATGCGAATATCCATCAACAGGAGAAAATCATGGCCCGAAAACCCGAGTTACCTGATCCAGACGAAGTCGCGCTGATTCAGTGGTGTACTGAAGTAGAAGAATTATTCGTCGCGGCTGGTGCGTCACGCGAAGAATCCCAACAGCATATCGAAGACGAAGCCGAGTGGTTTACTGACATGTTTTACGAGGGGCTGACCCCAGCGGAAGCCGCGAAGGCTGCCTTGAATCAATAATTCGCGCAGACCTGCTATAGAAGAAGTCCATGAGTTTCAGAAGTTGCTTGATAGTCGGGCGATTAGATTGACGGATGGGTCTTAACTGTCCTCTGCATTTTCTGAGTCCTCATCGATTGCGCGAATGACGCGTGCAGGATTTCCGGCAACTAGCGTGTTCGCCGGAACATCCCGAGTAACGACCGAACCTGCTGCGACAACCGAGCTTTCACCGACCGTCACGCCTCCGATGATCGTGACTCCGGCGGCGATCCACACATTTTCTGTATTGTGATGGGCTTGGCGATCACGCAGGCTTGGCGCTGAGCAGGGTCAAGGGGATGACTCGAAGTGATGAGACTCACATTCGGCCCGATCATTACGTCATCCGCAATATCGATTCCGCCAAGGTCGTACATCGTGCAATTCTGATTGATAAAGACATTGAGCCGACGCGAATGCTTTCTCCGCCAGTCGTGTAGAACGGCGGGATCATTGGCGGTCTGGCTCATTGCGGAGTTTCGCTTAGGCATGTCCCGTTGAACTATACCGAAAGCGGCCGATTCAATATGCGCTCATATTGAAAAAGATCCTCTGCCGAGAAACAACAGAAGATCACCTCTTGAACAGACGAGTCCGCCGACAAGCTCTCGCGCACGCTTTTGACAGCTACCTCCGCTGCTAACTCGATGGGATAGCCGTATATGCCCGTGCTGATGCTTGGGAATGCTATCGAAGCGATTGCCTTTTTGCGCTTAGGCTGGTAGGCATATTCATGCTCCTTGGAGTACGAAACAAATTTTCACTCTACATCGCTGGGCCTTTCAGCTCGATTTGATTGCCATCGGGATCGAAGCAATAGATCGAAAGTCCATCGCCTTCTGCTCCATATCGCATCACGGCTTTGCTCGCGGCAATTCCGCAGGCTTGTAGATGTTCCAGGATGGCAGTTTCATCGAACGGATCGACCCGCAGGCAAAAGTGGTCGAGATTGTGCCCTTCTTTTTCCGGGGCTTTGCCGCCGGTGGCGCCCAAAGGCCCTTGCACATCAACCAGATCGATCATGGACCCGCCGGCACCCAGATGAATCATGGCGTATTTCTCGTTCTTCTTCTTGACGGGACAGCCTAGTACCTTTGTATAGAACTCCACACTACGCGCCAGATCCTGAACTCGAAGCACGACATGGTCCAAATGCTTAATCTGAAATATCGGCATGATTATCCTCCTGGGGTGAGGCAGATTTGGGGCTAGACGTCGGACCGTCAACGTCCACTCATGAATCACAGATTAAGAGCTGTAGCCAGTGTTCGGCAAATTTTGGCGCTCGTTCGGTGAAGCAACGTGCGTGGCGGGGCGCGCTGAAACTGTCTCGTTCTGTCGCATAGGTCCTAAAGGTAACTCCCCATTTTCAACAGTAGGCGGCAGTAGAACGAGTTAACTGGGTTAACTGGCGATTGCCAAGTTTCTGTTTTGGGGTAGTGCCGCCGAACGTCATGTTGGGCGTTTCCGACGACGGAAATCCCTTTGTGAGTTCACATCAACGTTGCCTTGAACATTGGTGCAAGTCGACAAGAGATTATCGAAATGCTGATAAATCTCGCGCCCTATAGCGGCTATGCGACAACCCAGTAGGCGATCCGCATCGCTGCGCAAGAGTTCGCCAAAAGTCCCCCAAGTGTTCACGATGCTCTTAATCCGTAGATCGAGTGTTCGAGCCACTCACAGCCCACCAGAATTTCTGTAGAAATAAAAGGCTCAAATCGTTGGTGATCTAAGCCTTTTTGCTTTTTCGCCGCATTCATCAGCTTCGCCCTCATCGCTGATGGATTGCGGTGGTGTCAACGGGCCTTGGACGGGTATTACTTGGCCGTCTTGCCGAACTCGCCGTAGACTTCGCGCGGGTTTTTCACAAGAATCTGCTCCAGCGTGTCTCGGTCGTCCACGCATTCCGACAGCAGATCGAACAGATCGCCATCGTTGGGCATGAGGCGGCCGTTCATGTTGGGATGAGGCCAGTCAGTGCCCCATAGCAGGCGTTGCGACGCATGAGCTACCAGCGCCCGCGCCATCGGCGTCACCGAGGCGTAGGGGTAGTCTTCATCCGTGCAGCGCATGGGCCCGGAGATCTTGGTCCAGACGCGGCCAGTATCGAGCATTTCCAGCAGTTTGCGGAACGCCGGCTGCCCGGTGCCGCCGGCTGCCGGAATGTGCGCGAAGTGATCCAGCACGATCGAGTTCGGCAGCGCCAGCAGCGCGTCTGCATGTTCCAGCAGGTCAGTGCCATGCGGGTAGAACTGGATGTGCCAGCCGAATTCATGCACCATCGCCGCGATCCGCGGCGACAGCCGCGGTAGCGCGCCGCGGTGGCCGGTGCTGATGAAGCGCGCGCCGCGCACGCCCAGACGGTCGAGCTGCTCGATGTGTTCCATCGTCACGTCTTCAGGCAACAGCGCCACGCCGCGGAAGCGATCCGGGAAGCGCTCCAGCACGTGGATCAGATGGCGGGTGTCGGGCCCATAGCCGCCGCCGCTCACCACGACCGCGCCGGCCAGGCCCAGGGTGTCCTGCAGCGCGATATGGGTTTCGGGCAGAGCATCTTCCGCGCTGTAGCGGCTGTCGGGATGGAACGGGAATTCGCTGGCTGGCCCGAACAGGTGGATGGCGCAATCGATCGATCCGGGCGGCGCGACCAGCTTGGGCTTGCGGGGATGCGGGTCGGGCGGCTGGGTCGGGGGCGGCTGCTTGGCGGGATTCATCAGTACTTCCTTGTCGAGTCGGGTCGAGAGATCAATTTACGGTGATGTTGTCGCGCTTGATCATGTCCTTCCATTGCGTGATTTCACTCGAGATCATCTGGCGGAATTCTGCGGGCGTGTTGGTGATCGGCTCGGCGCCGCCGGCCTGGAAATTCTGGCCAAGCTCGGGGTTCTTCACGGCGTCGGCGATGGCGCGATGCAGCGTGTCGATGATCGGCTTCGGCGTTCCCTTGGGAGCCAGGATGCCCATCCAGAGTATGCCCTGGTAGCCCGGCAGGCCGGATTCAGCGATGGTGGGCACGTCGGGCATCAGCGGCGAACGCTGCAGGCTTGCCAGGGCCAGCGGCTTTAGGCGCCCCGAAGGGATGTGCGGCTGCGACGTGGTGATGGTGTCCATTTTGATCGCGACCTGGCCGCTCAGCAGATCGTTCATCGCCGGGGCGGCGCCCTTGTACGGCACATGCGTGACCTTGAGGCCGAGCTCGAGCAGCAGCAGTTCCATCGTCACGTGCGGCAGCGTGCCGTTGCCCGCCGAGCCGTAATTGAGCTGGCCCGGATGGCTGCGCGCGTAGTCGATGAATCCCTTGAGGTCAGAGAAGGGCTGCTGGCCGTTGGCCACCAGCAGTTCCGGGATCTGGGCGACGAGGGAGACCGGTTCAAAATCGCGTTCCGTATCGAACGGCAGCTTGGACTGGATCACCGGGTTGATGGTGTGGTTGGGTGTTGCGAACAGCAAGGTGTAGCCGTCGGGCGCCGCGCGCGCCACGCGCTGGCTGGCGATGACGCCGCCCGCGCCGCCGATGTTCTCGATGATCACGGGCGTCTTGAGCCGCTTGCTGATTTCGGCGCTGGCCAGACGCGCGGTGGCGTCGACGGTGCCGCCCGCGGGAAAGGGCACGATCAGCGTGATGGGATGATCGGGATAGCTGGCTGCGCTGGTCAGGGCCGGCGCGGCGGCGAGGACCAAGGCGCCGAGCACGAGGCTGCGGCGGTGCGGCGCGGATTGTGTTGACATGACGGCCTCTCTTTTTCGGGTGAATGCTCACTCGGCAACGATCTGCCCAGGCAGGATTTGGTCGTTACGTCCAGCCGGGGCGTTTTCTTAGACGTGCATTCAGGCCCGTGGCGAGAAATACAGCTTCAGCGCGTTTTCCCCGAACACTCGCCGACGATCCGCCTCGTTCGGGATCGTGTCGTTCAGCCACTGGATGGCTCGGGGATAATCCGTATCTTTCTCGCCGCCCACGAACGGCAGGTCACTCGCCCATACCATCTTGTCGTACCCCACGCGGCGGCACAATTCTTGCGCGCAAGCGCGGGCATTCTCGCCCAGACGGTAGGCACCGGAGAGTTTGACCCAAGTGCGGCCCTTTTCCACTGAGCTCACCATGGCCTTGAAGCCATCGCCTTCGATGCCAGTCACGGGATCGGGACGGCCAATGTGGTCGATCACGATCTTCACGCCGGAACGTTCCAGATAAGGCAGCACCAGCGGCAGGCGCGGGCCGTCGATGTGGACGTGCACGTGCCAGTCCAAGTCGACCAGGCGGCGCAGGAACTTGCGGTAGTTCCAGCTGTCGAGGTCGGGTAGCTCTTTCATGCTGATGAAAGGCAACCGCACGCCAACCACGCCGTCGCGGTCCATCTCGTCGAGCACGATGCGTTCGACCGAGGGCTCCAGGATCACCGTGCCGCGCAGGCGCGAATTGCTGCGCAGCGTATCGATGATGTAGTCGTTGTAGTCGCCCCACGGGCTGGCCGCGGCGATCACGGCGAAGCGCACACCGTTCGTGCCCATGGCGTCCAGCAACTGTTCGCCGGTGAAGCTATAGGTGGGACTGTGGCGCGGGTTGGGGATCAGCGGCATGTCCTGCTTGAACACATGGACGTGCGAATCGATGAGCAGGCAGTGCTCCGGGTGAGGCGTTGATGTCATGAAAAATACCCTGTGATACTTCGTGCTAAGAGGAAGGAGCCTTGTCGCTTTATTGGCGCGGGATGCCCGATTGCTTGATGACGTCGGCCCACAGAGTGACATCGCGATGCATGATGGCGCTCATTTCCTGGGGCGTGCTGATCTGGGCCTCCGTACCCAGGTCCTCGAAGCGCTTGCGCAGGTCGGGCATCTGCAGCACCTCGGTCAACTGGTGGTGGATTGTCTCGATCACTTCGGGCGGCGTGCCGGCCGGGGCATACAGCGCGTTCCAGCCCGTGACTTCATAGGTGGGCAGGCCGCTTTCTTTGACGGTGGGCACATTGGGCAGCCAGGTCGAGCGCTTGGCGCTGGTAGTCGCGATGGGCTGCAGCGTGCCAGCGTCGATAGGCCCTTTGAGCGCGGCATACGACTCGAAGGCTACGTCCACGTCGCCGCGCACCAGGGTCGCCATGACCTCGGCCGTGGTCTTGAAGGGAATGACGGTGGCGTTGTCGAGCTTGGCAGTCGAGTTGAACAGCGCGGCCGACAGGTTCTGCGTGCTGCCGGGATTGATGGTGCCCAGCGTCAGCGGGCGCTTCCGGCCTTCCGCGAGCAGGTCAGCCATGTTGTGTATCTTGCCCTTCGGGTTGGTCAGCAGGATCAGGTCGAAGTAGGCGACAGTGGAGATGGGCGTGAAATCCTTCTCGGGGTCGAAGGGCAGGTTGAACAGCGATTTGCTGATCGCTGTGCCGTTGGCGAAGACGATCAGGGTGTGGCCGTCTTTGGGGGAGGTCCGCACGACGTTGGCCGCGACGATGCCGCCGGCGCCAGGCCGGTTGTCGATGATGACTTTCTCGTTGAAGCGTTCGCCGAGTTTCTGCGCGACCAAGCGCATCGAGATGTCGGCCAGACCGCCTGGGCCGAAGGGCACCACGAGGCGGATGGGCTGGTCGCCAGGGTAGGGGCTGGCAGCCTGGGTGGCTGGTATCAGGGCGCTCGAACTGGCTATGGCCAGCAGGCCGCTGGTCAGGCAACGGATGGCGGCGCGGCGCGGCATTGTAGATTTGCGCATGTCGGTCTCCTCGTTATTTGGCTGCTGCGCAGTCTAAGTAGGCCGACACCTCCGCAGCAAATGAATTGTTTGATCCGATTCATGCGCCGGTTTCATGATGCGCTGCGTCAGCGCAGTTGAGGGATGCTGGCGGCGCCGGCCAGCGCCTGCATGATCCTGTCGCGCAGCATGGCGGCTTCGGGCGCCAGGGTGGCGCCGTGGCGCGTGACAATGGCGAGTCTGCGCGTGATGCCCGGTTCGCCCAAGGGCCGGGCGACCAAGCTGGCCGAGGCTGGTATCGACAGCGCAGGTACCACGGTCAGCCCCAGGCCCTCTTCCACGAAATTCAGGGCCACGGCGGTGTGCTGGGTTTCGTAGATCCAGCGTAAATGCAGCCGCCGTTCGCCCAGTGCATCGTCGATAGTGGTGCTGTTGCCGGCGGGCAGGCTGATGCGGATCAGCGCTTCGTCGCGCAGCTGGTCCCAGCATACGCGGGGCTGGCGCGCCAGCAGATGGCCGGCGGGGCAGGCCAATACGAAAGGCTCTTCGGCGAAGGGCTCGACGGTCAGGGCTGCGTGCACTGGCGCCGCGACGGATACGCCAAAAGCCGCGATACCTGACTCGACAAGTTCTGCGATCTCGTTGATGGAGTTGTCAAAGACCCGGATCGCCAGATGCGGGTGCCGTTCGCCGAAATCTCTCAGAATGGGAGAGAGGTGCTGCGCGGCCAGTGTGGGCAGGCAGGCGAAGGCCAGCCATTGCGGCGCGGCATTGCGGTGCTGGCGCACGGTGTCGTAGGACAGGGCCAGTTCCCGCATGGCGCCGCGCACGCGCGGCAGCAGTGCCTGCCCAGCATCGGTGAGCGTGACGTCCCGCGTGGTGCGCGCCAGCAGCCGAGTTCCGAGGCTGTTTTCCAGCTTGCGGATCCGGTGGCTGATAGCGGTCTGCGATAGGTTCAGGTGCAGGGCGGCTTGCTGGAAACTGCCGTGCTCGGCAATGGCCAGGAACGCCTGCATGCCCAGGAAGTCGATCTGCATTGTGGGGCTACGGTAGCACGAGCCTGGGCCCTTCTGGCGGATCAGAATCCGTAGAGCCGGGCGGGATTGTCCACTAGCACTTTGTGCAGGACGCCGGCGTCGGCATAGCGCGGCAGGAGATCGACGAGCTTGCCGTCGTCGGGCACTTCGCGCACGTTCGGGTGGGGCCAGTCCGTCCCCCAGACGATGCGGTCTTCGGCCACGGCCAGCATGCTCTGCACGAAGGGCACGACATCGCCATAGGGGATCGGGCCTTGCGACAAGATTTCGGAAATGCGTTCCGGCCCGCTGATCTTGAGCCAAGCCTGCTCGTCTTCCAGCACGCGCAGTAATTCCGTCAGGGCAGGTTGCTCGAGACCGTCACGGACCATGGGGCGGCCCATGTGGTCGATTACATAGGGAACGGGCAGGGTGCTTAGAAAAGGATGAAGCTCGGCCAGATGTTCGGCTTGTACATGCAGTTGCACGTGCCAGCCGAGCGGTGCGACGCGGCGGGCCATCGCCAATACTGCTCGCGGGTCGGCGGAATGCCCCAGGTGCGGCATGAAGTTGTAGCGTAGGCCGCGCACGCCCCCGGCATGCAGGGTTTGCAGTTCATTGTCGGTGGCGTCGTCGGCCACTAGCGCCACGCCGCGCGCGCTGTCGGGCCTGCGCGCGATGGCGTCGAGCATGGCGCGATTATCGGTGCCATGCACGGTTGCCTGGACGATGACCACGCGGTCCACGCCTAGGTGGAGGTGCAGGTTTTCCAGTGCCTGAGCGGGCGCCTCGGGCGCATCGTACGGGCGATCAGGGTCGTAGGGGAAGCGGTCGCTCGGGCCGTAGATGTGGACGTGCGTATCGCAGGCATGGCGCGGCAGCGCGTACGTGGGCTTGCTGGGGGAGGACTGAGGAGGGGGGACGGTTCTCATGAAAGGATGGCCGCTTGCTCATTATCGAGAAAAAACGTGAACGGAGTTCGTTGGCAATAGACAGTATTCACGACCGGAGATGACCGGTCGTTGCTTTTGTGCGAGCAGGGCGATCTAATTTATTTATTGGGTCCCCCCATAGTTGGGCGGGATCGGGAGACTGATCAAGGGGCAGGGCGGCGATCGGCGCGGCCAATATCTCCACTTCTCGCAGCAGGGCCAGCGCACCAGGAGAAAGCTGAGCCCCGGTGCGGGTGGTAACGCCGATCTGCCGCGTCAGACCGTCCATCGGCGAGTTCAGCGCGACCAGCTTGCCGGTGCTGAACTCGTGGTGCAACTGGTGTTCTGATAAAACGGTCAGCATGTCGGTGTCCAGGAGCAGGCCACGCAGGAGGGCCAAGTCGGCAGTTTCCACCGAGGGGATGGGAAGAGGGTGGCCGTGGCTTGTGAAAAAGGCGTTTAGTTGCTTGCGCAGCGGCGACCATTCTCGCGATACGACCCAGGGGTAGCGGAGCAGGTCGGTGAAGCCGATCTGCCGTTTCCGCGACAACGGGTGGCCGGCACGCGCGATCAGAACGAGATTTTCCTCGAACAGAACACGGGTCTGCAGCGTGGCATCCTGCAATGGCCGCATGGCGCCCAGGATGAAATCCACATCGGCGCAGAGCAGGTCCGCGCACAGGTCTTCATAAGGGCTTTCCAGCGTGCGTATGCGCACGCGCGGATGGCGGGCAAGGACGTTGGCGATCGCGCGGGGCAGGAGCAGGGTGCGCACCAGCGGCAGGGCGCCGACGGTAATGATGCCTTCGAGGTCGCCCCTCAGGGCGGCAATGTCGGCCCGGATGTGGCGTAGTTCTGCCAGTACGCGTTTGAAGCGGCGCAGCCATGGCGCGCCCGGCGCGGTAGGTACCATGCCGTGTGGCGCGCGCTCAAACAGGCGTCGGCCCAGGCCGGCTTCCAGGCTGGCGATGGCCGCGCTGACGGCGGGCTGCGTGACGCCCAGCAAATGCGCCACTGTGGGCATGTGGTGGATATCGGCCAACATGACGGCCATCATCAGTTTGCGGGTCTGGAACAGGCTGCTCGTCGTTGTCGCGACCCTGCCGAAAGACGGATGCAGCGCCCGTGCCTCGGCCCGGATGGTGTTGAGTTCGTCTTCGATGCGCAGGGCGCGCATGCGTACGGTTTCACCGGCGGCGGTCAGCAGCATGCCGGTGCCCTTGCGTTCGAAGAGCTGGATATCCAGGCTTTCTTCCAGCCGGCCAATGGCCCGCGTGATGGCCGACGAGGCGCGAAACAGCGATTCCGCCGAACGCCGTACGCCGCCGCTGGCGGCGACGTCGCAGAACACCCTGAGGTGGTGGAGGTTGACGAGGGATTCGGCGTCGCCGTATGCCGCATGGTCCGTTTTCATGGACATGGTCGAGGAATGGTCGATAAAAATATTAGAACGAGTTGTGCGGAACTAGGCAACCCGCCCAGGTAACGACGTCCTCATACTGTCAGTCGCCCTCACTAGTATCCATAGCTAGCTATGGTGGAGATTATCTTGAATCGTCGTTCATTTGTTCAAATGGCCCTGGCGCTGCCCGCCGCGTCCCTTCCGGCTTGGGCGCGTGCCGCGGCCTACCCTGGCAGCAAACCCATCCACATGATTGTGCCTTTCGCCGCTGCGGGGAATGTGGACACCATGGCGCGCCTGGTCGGTGCGGCCATGGGGCCCCTGTTGGGTACATCGATCGTGGTGGAGAACCGTGCCGGCGTTGGCGGCGGGATCGGCGCGGGCTACGTGACCCGGTCCAAGCCCGATGGTTACACGCTGTTGGCCAGTTCGAACGGGCCGCTGACGGTGAACCTTTTCTTCCAGAAGAACATGACCTACGATCCGCTCAAGGATCTGATTCCCCTGGGCAAGATCAGCGATGTGGCCCACGTGTTGGCCGTGAACCCATCCCTGCCCGCCAAGACACTGCCTGAGCTCATTAAGCTCTCGCAGCAGCGGCCGATAAACGTGGGCACGTCTGGCGTCGGTAGCGCCACGCATATGACGCTGGTGCGATTCGTTGCCGCGACGGGTGCGAATCTCACGCATGTGCCGTACAAGGGCGGCGGCGCGCTGACGGCAGATCTGGTAGGCGGGACGCTTGATGCGGCCTTTACCGAACTGTCCACGGCCCAGCCCCTGCACAAGTCCGGCATGACCCGCATTATGGCGATAGCCGCGCAGAACAGGTCGCCGCTTGTGCCCGATGTGCCGACCGCCATCGAACAGGGCGTGGCCGATTTCATCGCCACTAGCTATGTCGGTCTACTCGTCCCGGCCGGCACGCCGGAGGAAGTCAGGAATCTGGTACAGCAGGCGCTTGCCAAGAGCCTGGACGACACCAATGTGACCAGCAACATCCGCAACCAGGGTGCCGAAGTGGCGATCCGGGCGGAACGTACGGGGGCCGGTTTCGGCGCTTTCCTACGCGGTGAATTCGACCGTTCCAAGGCCGCTGTGCAGCAGGCTGGCATCGTGCCGGAGTAAGGGGCGGCGCATTCGTCCCTTTAGTCGTTAACGCTTTTTGGAAAAAATCATTATGCAATCATCCATTCATGCCGATGTGAACGCCATTGCGATTATCGGCTTTGGCGAAGTCGGCCCCATTCTGGCCTCGGCCTGGGTTGCCCAGGGACGCACGGTTTCGACCTACGACGTGAAGCTCGACGATCCCGGCGCGCGTGAAGCGATCCTCGTCCGTGCCCAGCGTGCCGGTGCTGTTACGCACGATACTCTGGCGTCAGCGCTGGCCGGCGCGCGCTTGGTGTTCTCCGCGGTAACGGCCAGCCAGGCGCAGGCCGTGGCTGAAGCGGCCGCCGCGCACATGCGGCCGGGGCAGATTTTCATCGACCTCAACTCGGTTTCGCCCAAGGTGAAGCAGCACAACAGCACGAGCATCGAGCGCAGCGGGGCCGACTACGTCGAATCGGCGGTCATGGCGCCCGTTCCGCCCCAGGGGGCACGCGTGCCCATGCTCTTGGGTGGCCGCCTCGCACGGCAGGTATCAGAGGAATTGAACGGGCTCGGCATGAAGACCGAGGCCGTGGCCGATAGCATCGGCCTGGCTTCGGCGATCAAGCTGTGCCGCAGCATCATGATCAAGGGAATGGAGTCCATGTGCGTGCAGTGCATGCTGGCCGCTCGCTATTTCGGCGCGGATGCCCGTGTGTTGACCTCGCTCGCGGCCAGTTTCCCGAGCGTGGGCTGGGACACTGGCTACGAAGCTTATCTGATCGGCCGGGTGGTCGAGCATGGCCAGCGGCGTTCTGAGGAAATGCGGGAAGCGGCCGCCATGCTCGGCGAAATCGGAGTGGACGCCAGTCTGGCCACGGCTATTGCCGATGTGCAGGAAAGCGTGGCGCGCACCGGTGTCGCCTTGCGCTCCCACCTGAGCGAGAAGGGCGCCCTGCCGGATTGGCGCGAAAGCCTGCTGCCCGAACTTAAAGCACCGAACCTCACCTTGCCGGACCAAGCATGATTATCGACATCCACGGCCACTACACTACCGCACCCAAGGCGCTGGAAGACTGGCGCAACCGCCAGATCGCCGGCATCAAGGATCCGTCCGTCATGCCCAAGCCGTCCGAGCTGAAGATCAGTGACGACGAGCTGCGCGAATCGATCGAGACCAACCAACTGCGCCTGATGCGCGAGCGTGGCCTCGACTTGACCATCTTTAGTCCCCGTGCCAGCTTCATGGCGCATCACGTCGGCGATTTTCAGGTATCGAGCACGTGGGCAGCCCTCTGCAACGAGTTGTGCTATCGCGTCAGCCAGTTGTTTCCCGACCACTTCACCCCTGCGGCCATGCTGCCGCAGAGCCCTGGCGTCGACGTCTCGACCTGCATCCCCGAGTTGGTCAAGTGCGTCGAACAGCACGGTAACGTCGCGATCAACCTGAATCCCGATCCTTCGGGCGGTCACTGGACCTCGCCTGCACTGTCTGATCGCTATTGGTACCCGATCTACGAAAAGATGGTCGAGTACGACATCCCCGCGATGGTTCACGTGAGCACCAGTTGTAACGCCTGCTTCCACACCACCGGCGCGCACTACTTGAACGCTGACACGACCGCGTTCATGCAGTGCCTGACCTCCGACCTGTTCCACGATTTCCCGACCCTGCGCTTCGTGATCCCGCACGGCGGCGGGGCGGTTCCCTACCACTGGGGGCGTTTTCGTGGCCTGGCGCAAGAAATGAAGAAGCCGGTACTGGAAGAGCATCTGCTGAACAACATCTTCTTTGATACCTGCGTCTACCACCAACCTGGGATCGACTTGTTGACCAACGTGATTCCGGTCGACAACATCCTGTTTGCCAGCGAGATGATCGGCGCCGTGCGGGGTATTGATCCGCGCACGAACCACTACTACGACGACACCAAGCGCTACATCGAAGCCGCCAGCGTGACACCGGAGCAACGCTACAAGATCTATGAAGGCAACGCCCGTCGCGTGTACCCTCGCCTGGACGCGGCGCTCAAGCAAAAAGGGCAGTGACTATGTATGAAATCGGAGTGGTATATCGCAACATCGTGCGCGCTAACGGCGATGTCGCGACCAAGCTCGGCCAGCTCGGCAGCGCTACCGTACACGAGGCGATGGGTCGCGTCGGCCTGATGAAACCCTATATGCGGCCCATCTATCCCGGCACGCAAGTGGGCGGGACCGCCGTTACCGTGTTGCTGCAGCCCGGCGACAACTGGATGATGCACGTCGTCGCCGAGCAGATCCAGCCAGGCGACCTCGTCGTCGCAGCGGTGACCGCCGATTGCACCGATGGCTATTTCGGCGACCTGCTCGCTACCAGCTTCAAAGCGCGCGGCGCGCGCGGGCTTATTATCGACGCGGGTGTGCGCGACATCAGCGTGCTTCAGGGCATGCCGTTTCCGGTGTGGAGCAAGGCAGTCTCGTCCAGGGGCACGGTCAAGGCCACGCTCGGCTCGGTGAACATTCCGGTCGTGTGTGCGGGCGCCATCGTCAACCCGGGTGACGTGGTCGTGGCTGACGATGACGGCGTCGTCATCGTGCCGGCCGGTATCGCTACGCAGACGCTCGAGAAGGCCCAGGCCCGCGAAGCGAACGAGGCGGACAAGCGCGCCAAGCTCGCCTCCGGTGTGCTCGGCCTTGATATGTACAACATGCGAGGCTCTCTGGAAACCGCGGGGCTGCGCTATGTCGACTGAACGCCAGGCCCTGAAGGGCATAGCGTCCATGGTTACTCGCTCGCTGCTGGCGCGGCTGACCGAGCAGTACGCGCGCGACATGGGGCAATCCGTCGTGTTCGAATCGGTCGGCGGCGTCGACGCCGCCAAGCGCGTGCGCGACGGCGAACCGTTCGACCTTGTTTTGCTGGCCGCTGACGTGATGGAGCGCCTGGCGTCCGAAGGGAAAGTCGATCGCGGCACGCTGGTCGGCGTGGTGGACTCGTCAATGGCGGCGGCGGTGAAAACCGGCGCGCTAGTGCCCGACGTCGGCAGCGAGGAATCGATCCGCAACGCGGTGCGCAACGCCGGTGCGATCGGCTACTCGACCGGACCGAGTGGCGGACATATTCTGCGCCAGCTCGAGAAATGGGGCATCACGCCGGACGGTGGCGAGGGCGTGCCGCGCCTGGTGCAGGCGCGCCCTGGCATTCCTGTCGGGTCTCTCGTCGCGTCCGGCGAAGTCGATCTCGGTTTTCAGCAGTTGAGTGAATTGCTGAACGTCGAGGGCATTACCCTGCTCGGCCCACTGCACGAATCGATCCAGCTGACCACCACGTTCTCGGCGGCCCTGGCTTCGCCCGTGCGCGACCGGCAGGCCGCGCAAGCCTTTCTGGCTTATCTCACATCGCCTGCAGTTGAGGCGGCCAAAGTGGCGAACGGGATGACGGGAGTCCGAGCCAGGTGGTAGAAAATCCGAATGGCCGATAAAGTGCGGCGGCCATAGACCGGAGGCACTGCCGTGATTGAGTTCGAGGCCAGGACCATTCCCGGATACAGCAGGCTGAGTGGGCCCAGAATCTGCTTAGCCGCCTCAACCTTGAACTCTTGCGTGTACCCTTGCTGCTCATATCCCCCTTTCTGGGTACCTAAACTCTAGGCTGCGAAGTCTCTAGGAAGCCTTGGTCGATTCATAGATCATCTCCATCAACCTCAGTGGCGCTTCCGTTGGGATGTCCACACCAAAAAGCAGCGTGAGGATAGGTACGATGAAGATGCCACTCGCCATGCCAAGCACTCCGCCAAGCGCACTTGCACCGAAAGCGGCCACGAATAGCCATAGGATTTCCATCTCGGTTGGACTCTGGGTCACGATCGGTCGCGTGGACGGCGGGCCAAGCGCGTGACGAGACTGATGAGATCGCCGCGATAGTGGAGCTTTTCGTAATCGATGGGCCGCTGTCCTTCGGTGAAGGACACGCGCTCGATTAAAAAGACGGCACTGCCGGAATCGATGGCGAGAGCCTGCGCTACCGCCGGAGTGTCTGGACGATTTCATTGGCGAGGACAACCCGGTACGCGTTGTCGACATCTTCGTCGATGAGATTGACCTACAGTCGCTTGGCTTCAAGGGTGTCGATCCTGCGGCGACGGGGCGCCCCGCCTATCACCCCGCCGTTCTGCTAAAGCTCTACATCTACGGGTACCTCACCCGTATCCAGTCCAGCCGTCGGCTTGAGCGAGAAGCACAACGCAATGTGGAGCTGATGTGGCTCACGGGCCGATTGGCGCCAGACTTCAAAACCATTGCTGATTTCCGTCGCAACAACGGCCCTGGCATCCGCAATGTCTGTAAGCGCTTCGTCGCCATGTGCCGCCAGTTAAAGATATTCTCGCAAGCCATCGTTGCCATCGACGGCAGCAAATCAAGTGCTTGTCCTCAATGCCTCATCAAACACCAGTGCACGACTAGCAGCTATCGACGTATCCGCCGCTGGGAACATGAAGAGGTGCTTCCTGACGCGTACGCTCGAGCATGTGAGTGCCGAAATGAGCTTGCATGTGCTCGCCTACAACCTGAAGCGGTTGATGAGCATGTTGGGCATCGCTGGAACGATGAAAGCGATCAAGTCGGCAAGGGCTTAAGCCCATTTATGCGCTGTTGAAGCTCGCGAAATAGGCCAAAGCCTCACTTATAAGGCCGCTCAACAAATAAGTAAGCTGGATCGCGGCGTATGACCAACGGCACGTTCACTGCCGAATGCTGCACACGCTCAGACTTCCAATACGTTTCCACACAGCCTCGGCCGCAACTAGTCGTTGATGCCAGCACTGAGCGGTGACTGCGCCTATCGAACGAAGCTCAAGGCGTCACAGTGAAAGTCATGATCAAGAGACGCCAAGCCACATTCTAGACGGGTCGAGCGCGGCAAGCCGAGTGGCCGCGCAGCGTTTCCACGCCCCTTATCGTTTCAACATTCAGCGGCCACGACTGCACACTTCCTGCCGGCGCTCACCCAAGCAATAGCGGCCAGGCCAAGAGCGATCAGCGAGAGTATTGCACCCGCCCAGTTCGGAGAAGCAAATCCAAATCCAGCCGCAATCGTCGCTCCGCCGGCCCAGGCACCGATAGCATTTCCGAGATTGAACATGCCGATGTTCACGGACGCCGCCATAGTAGGCGCGCCAGCGCTGTTGGCTCGGTCCATGACTAGCTTTTGAATCGGAGAGACCGTTGCGAACCCAAATGCAGCCATGAGGAAGACAGAGATAGAAGCGACGGCACCACTACTTACACCGATCCAAAAAACAAGTAGCACTACGGCCTGCCCGGCGAGGGTTACGAACAGCGTTCCAAACAGGGAGCGGTCCGCAAAGCGCCCACCGATCCAGTTGCCTACAACCAAGCCCAAACCGAAAAGGACCATCAAGCGAGCCACGCCTGCATCTGAAAAACCCGCTTCCTCGATCATCATCGGGGCGATGTAGGTGATGGAGGTAAAAAAAGCTGCGGGGCCGAATACGGTGATTCCCATGGCCAACAGCACCTGGGGGTCCATGAAAGCCCGCAGCTCCGTTCTCAGTGCTATCGCCTTTCCCGCCTTAATCCGGGGAACAAGCAGCGCCACGCTGATAGCGGTAATAAGACCGATCGCAGCGATCAGCCAGAAAACCAGTCGCCAATCATAGGCCTGTGCTAACCATGTGCCGGCGGGCACTCCGAACAAATTCGCCATCGTCAGGCCCGAAAACATGAAGGCGATCGCGCTCGCCTGGCGGTCCTTTGCGACCAGCGATGCAGCGATGATGGACCCGATTCCGAAGAATGTGCCGTGGTTGAAGGCGGTGAGGATGCGGCCGGCCAACGCGATAGGCAGGGTGGGAGCGAGCGCGGTAAGAGCATTGCCCAATGTAAAGACGATAGCTAAACCGAGCAGCATTTTCTTTCTGGGGACTTTTGCGCCCAACACGGTCAAGATGGGTGCGCCGACAAAGACGCCCAGAGCGTATGTGGTTGCCATGAGGCCTGCCGTTGGAATCTCGACACCGAAATCCTGGGCAATCTGGGGAAGTATGCCGGCGATGACAAATTCGGTGAGGCCAATTCCGAACGCGCCTATCGCCAGCGCAAACAGTGCTACTGGCATAAATCAATTTCCTTTCTGCAATATGTCATCCGAACAGTGTTCGTTTATATTAATTTTATGGGATACAAAATTCGGACGTAAATCGAAATGACACAACAGCAGAAAGAAACAGACGCAGTTCGGCAAATTCGGCATAAGCCCGCAGAACTGGACGCGATCGACCGAAAAATTTTAGGTGCACTCGCCCAGGATGCGTCGCAAAGCTATGCCGAGCTCAGCGAAATCGTTCACCTCTCTAAACCCGCGGTACATGATCGAGTCAAAAGACTCAAGCGGGAAGGAGTGATCAAGGGCACCGTGGCTATCCTGGACGGTTGCAAACTCGGCAGGACGCTTCTGACGTTTCTCGTAGTGGACACGAGCAGCTACAACGCAACGCGCCAATTGCTGGCACTGGCTGGACGGCCTGAAATCGAGGAACTTCACACGGTGGCGGGCGACGGTTGCCTGATGATCAAGGTGCGCGCGGATGACACCGAATCGCTAGAGACCTTGTTGATGGAAATTCAAAGCCTGGAGGGAGTCCGTTCAGTTCGCAGCTACATTGCTCTTTCCACGTTTTTGGAGCGTGGGCCTTCGCCAGGGTGAGCCGTCAGGGTATCTATCGATGCTGCGATGGCAGTCGCCTGAGTTAGCGCGTCAGTTGGGACGGACGTCTTTCGCCTGCGGACCAGACGAATCCATGTTGATTGCTCAGGCCCCAAAGCGCGCAGCCGGCGAGAGCGTAAACGATTCGCGCATGTCACGCACTTCATCAATGGGCGTTCGCCCAAACAGGCGTTTGAATTCGCGACTGAACTGGGACGCGCTCTCGTACCCGACGCGCCCCGCTGCCGCTGCTGCAGTCACGCCATCGCGGATCATCATTAGGCGCGCCTGATGCAGACGGGTTGATTTGATGTACTGGATCGGCGATGTCTGCGTCACCGTGCGAAAGTTCGCGTGAAATGCGGGCACGCTCATGCCGGCTTCTTCGGCGAGACGGGTGACGTTAAGCGGCTTTGCATAATCGGTATGAATTCTATTGAGCGCTCGCGCCACGCGCCCGAATCGGCCGTGATGCGCGAGCGCCGCTCGCATGGCGGGGCCTTGCTCACCTGTGAGAACCCGATAGCAGATCTCTCGCACGATGCTTGAGCCCAGGATCTGCGCGTCCAGAGGTTTCGTCAATGCATCCAGCAACCGTAGTGTTGTATGTGCGAGGTCGCCTTCCAATCGGGTGGAGGTGATGCCTATCGGTGATGCATCGGAGTGGTGTTCGGCGGCAGCGATCTGTGTAATCAGGTCGCTGAGTTCCAGCAGGTCCAGACGGATGGATACCGCAAGCATGGGTTCCTCTGGCGAGGCCTGCGTTTCCGTGGAAAACGGCAACGGCACGGACAGCACGAGGTAGTGCTGTGCATCGTAGGTATACACCGCATCGCCCAGGAATCCCAGTTTGCGGCCCTGGCAAACAATCACGATGCTCGGTTCATACAGCACGGGCGTGCGCCCGAGCGGGCGATCCGACCGCATCAGCCGCACGCTGTCCAGCGCCGACTGTGTGTACCCCTCGTTGGGCGCGAGTTGCTCCAGCAGACGGATCATTTTGGTCGAAGCGGGATTGCGGAGGTTAGGCACCGTTCTTTCCTGTTGTCACGACGGGGATCATTCTAGCGTCGCTATTTCGCGCACGTTACCCAGGTAATAGGAATAGGCAATGATGGCATCGGTCCATGTATTCGCCTGAGCGGCGGATTTTTCTACCATTCTTTCATCGGCCAATGAATGAATATTGCTTCATGGCAGTTCTGAAATTGGTCCGCTGCCCAAGGACATCGATGTCGCTGCCCTCGCACGGGGTCTACATCGCTGCTATCTCACTTATTTATCACAACATATCCCAATCAGGACCCATCATCATGAAATCTACATCCCGTATCTGGTTCGTCACCGGTGCATCGAAAGGCGTCGGCCAAAAGCTCGTCAAACGTTTGCTTGAACAAGGTCATCGTGTGGCCGCAACATCGCGCACCGCAACAGCATTGACGAAAGTGTTCGGGCAACCATCCGAAAATTTCCTGCCGCTCGAAGTAGACTTGACCGATGATAGAAGCGTCGAACAGGCGATCATGCAGGCCATGCGAATGTTCGGCGGCATCGATGTGGTCGTCAACAACGCGGGTTATGCGCAACAAGGCACGATCGAGGCACTATCCGACGAAGAGCTACGTCAGAACTTTGAGGTCAATTTCTTCGCGCCGGTGATCGTAGTTCGTCATGCTCTGGCACATCTGCGCGCACAACGCAGCGGGCACATCATCAATATCGCATCCATCGTGGGTTACCAGGGCGGCTATCCGGGCTGGGGTAGCTACGTAGCGAGCAAGTTCGCGCTCGCCGGGTTGACGGAGTCGCTGGCCGCGGAGGTCGCGGAACTAGGCATCCACGCCACGGTGGTGTATCCAGGCCCTGTCCGTACCGATTTTCTGTCCAGTGGCGCCCTGGCCGTGGCCAAGCACCAGATCGACGATTACGCCGAAGCGAAGGCTTCGCTTGACCTGCATCTGGACACGCTGCACGGCCATCAGGCCGGAGATCCGGACAAGCTCGCCTTGCTGATTATCCAGGCGGCCAGCGTCGAGACGCCGCCACTGCATTTGTTTGCCGGGAAAATCGCCAATGAACTGGCTGTAGCCAAGTCCTCGGCTGTCGAGAAAGACTTGAACGCGTGGAAGGGCTCGTCGAAAGCCACCGATTTCGTGGAGTGATAGAAGAGCTCAAATGGCCCGGCATGATCTCCGGGCTCTTTCTTCAGAGGTGCATGAACGTTTTAACGACTGCTAGCCAAACGAATCCCCAACCCCACAAGCGCCGCGCCCATCACTGCATCGACCACGCGGCTCACACGTGCATAGACCGACCGAACACGTCCCACGGAAAAGAATGCAGCGAGTAACCCCAGCCACCCAGCCGTTATCAACCCCACCAAGGCAACCACGCTGACATACACCCACGTGGGTGCTCCGACCGGCAGTACGGTCACGAACAGGGTGGCAAAGAAAGTCGCCGTCTTTGGATTCGTGATGCCGACCATGAAGCCCTGGCGCCAGGCTTGCAATGCCCCGATTCGCGGCACATCGTCTACCCGTGGCGTACCGTTCCTGGCTTTGAACGAGGCCATCAGCATCCGAGTGCCGAGATAGATCAAGTAAGCCGCTCCGACCAAGCGGATGGCTTCATACAACCAGAACAGCTCCTTGATAAGCAATCCAAACCCCAGGATGGCCAAGGTCGCCCACACGACTACCGCGCACGCGATCCCCAGGCCAACGAACACGCCTGATCGCCGGTCATTCAAGGCATTCGACGTGACGGCGACGAAGTCCGGCCCAGGGCTGATGCAGGCCAGGAGAACGATGCCGGACAGCGTGAGCAATTGAGATAGATATTCCATGAATCCAACTCGAGAGGTGATTGATTAGAACTCGGCGATGCGCCACTTGGCGTATATGGAACCTTACCATTGCTGTAGCGTTGCCCGCCTGAGACTTTTGCCAAGCGGCTTTGCCGGCGTCATCTTTACTCACGTGCTGGAATTGGTTACTGCCAGATGATGATCTGGTTGGTCAATCACTTCTTGGCAGTGCGGGTAGTCGAACGGTTCACAACGGCAGCCCATTTCTCCAATTCGTTGGATATCACTTTGTCAGTCTCAGCCGGCGACGTGGGCGTTGCTTTCGCACCTAGCTTGGCAGCGCCGTCGCGCAGTTGAGGCAGTGCACCGGCTTTCTGCATGGCCATCGACATTTTTTCGATGGCTTGGGGCGGCGTACCTGTCGGCGCCAGCAAGGCATAGGTCGTCGCCACTGCATAGCCCTGGACGCCTTGTTTGGCGAGCGTTTTGACGTCGGGCAGGGCGGGGGCGCGCTCGGCGGTGGTGACGCCGAGAATACGGATCTTGCCGCTGGCCAATTGGGGCATTAGCGCAGGCAGCGTGTCGATCACCATATCGATCTGCCCGCCGAGCAAGTCGGTGACGGCCGGACCGCTGCCGCGATAGGGAACGTGCAGGATGTCAGTGCCGGTGATTTGTTTGAATAATTCACCGGCCATGTGCTGCGAGCTGCCGTTACCGGCCGAGCCCATCGACAGTTTGCCGGGGCGCGATTTAACCAGGGCGATCAGTTCCTGTACGGAGGTGGCCGGCACGGTGGTGTTCACTGCCAGCGCCATCGGCATGGTGATGGCAACAGAGACCCCCTTGAAATCCTTTACGAAGCTGTAGTTCTGTTTGTCGAGCAGCGAAGCGTTGATCGCGAGGCTGCCCAGCGCGCCCATGAGCACGGTGTAGCCATCGGGTGTGGCGCGCGCGACGGCCTCGGCGCCTACCTCACCACCCGCACCGGCTTTGTTTTCTACGACGACGGTTTGTTTGAGGAAATCGCCCATGTGTTGTGCGTAAAGGCGGGCTGCGACATCGGTGGCGCCGCCGGGTGGATAGGGGACGATCATTCGAATAGGGCGGTCGGGCCAATCAGCGGCGTGGGCGACGGCCATCAGCGGGCCGCTGATGGCGGCGGCGAGAAATAGCAATAGGGTCTTGTACATGGTGGTTTGTCTCCGATGTGTTTCTTATGGCGCAAAGTTATGTGCCTTTCTGTATTTCCCAAAATATAGGATATGAATCCCAAATTTGGCTTAACAAGAATCGCATGTGGTGCTATTCTGGTCAAGTATTGATCGACTACCCCAGGTTTTTTATGGGATTCGATGTATGAAAATCAGGATTTGAAAAACAAAGAGGCAACATGGATCACAAGCAAGCATTGGCCGGTGTGCGAGTCATCGAGGTGTGCAACGTGGCTGCAGGACCGTTCTGCGGCATGCTGCTCGCGGATATGGGGGCCGATGTCATCAAAATTGAACATCCGGAAGGCGGCGACACCCTCAGGTCGTGGCCGCCTCTCAGTGATGGATATAGCGAGAATTTCGCTTCTTTGAATCGCAATAAACGTTCGGTCACCCTGAATCTCAAGGACGCAGGTGATGCCGAGCTCGCACGCCGCTTGATCGACGATGCGGATGTGCTGCTGGAAAACAATCGTCCGGGCGTGATGGAGCGCCTGGGTCTGGGGTACGAAGCCCTGGCAGCTCGTAACCCGCGTCTCATCTATTGCTCGATCTCTGCCTATGGCCAGACCGGGCCGCGTTCGCAAGAGGGGGGCTTTGACCTCACCATCCAGGCCATGAGCGGCATCATGAGCGTGACAGGCGAGCAGGGTGGTGCGCCCGTGAAATGCGGCGTGCCGCTGGCGGATTTCACCGCCGGCCTGTATGCGGCGACCTCTATCTCGGCTGCGCTGCGCGTGGCAGAAAATACAGGAAAGGGCACGCATCTGGACGTCGCCATGCTGGGCGTTACGCTCGGCATTGCCGCGTTGCAGACCTCGGAATATTTCGGCAGCGGTAAAGACCCGCAGAAACTCGGCTCCGCGCATCCGCGCAATGCGCCATATCAGGCGTTTCGCTGCCGCGACGGATATTTTGGGATGGCTGCGGGCAACAATGCGCTGTGGCGATCGGTGTGCGAGATCATCGGTCATCCTGAACTCGTCGAGGATCCGCGTTACGCCAGCACTACGCTGCGCGCACGCAACCAGAACGAGCTGCGCGAATTCCTCGAGGCTCTGTTCGTGCAGGACGACGGCGCCAATTGGTTGCAGAAATTCCGCGCGCGTGGCGTGCCGTGCGCGCCGATCAACAGCTACTCAGAGGTGTTGACCGATCCTCAGGTCGAGCACATGGAATGGGTGCGTCCGCTGGAATTGCCCAATGGCGTGCAGACCAAGACATTCGGCGCGCCGGTGCGTATCGGTGGCGCCAGCGCGCCTATCCGCATGCGTCCACCCAGCCTGGGAGAACACACCGAGGAAATTCTGGGTACGCTGCGTAATGCGGACAAGGTATCACCATGAGCGCACTCGTCGATGTGAAATATCAGGATGGCCTGTGCCGCATCACGCTGCAACGACCTGAAAAGATGAACGCGTTGTCGGCCGAGCTGGTGGAGGGGCTCATTGCGGCGGTCGACGACGCACATGCTCAGCACAGCGAGGCCATCGTGTTTCAGGGCAGTGGGAAGAATTTCAGCGCGGGTTTCGATTTTGGCGGCTACGAGGAACAGAGCGACGGCGATTTGTTGCTGCGGTTCGTGCGCCTGGAACAGCTGCTGCAGAAAGTAGCGGCATCGCCCGCGCTCACTCTGGCGCTGGCTCATGGCAGAAATTTCGGTGCTGGCGTGGATCTCTTCGGTGCGTGCCGATTGCGCGTGGCGACACCGGATGCGAGTTTTCGTATGCCTGGACTGAAGTTCGGCCTGGTGCTGGGCACGCGCCGCTTTGCGGCCGTGGTAGGTGCGCAGACCGCGCATGACGTGCTGATTCACACTCGTACCTTTAATGCCGAGGCCGCGCTGCAAATGGGATTTGCCACGTCGCTCGCCGCGGCGGGCGAGTGGGAGGCAGTAGCGGCTGCTGCGCATGTCAGTGCACGTGAGCTGAGTGCCAGCGCTCGCCAACAGCTGCACGCTGTGCTGGGTGGCAGCGAGAGCGACGCTGATCTCGCCAGTCTGGTGCGCTCGGCCGCTGCGCCGGGGCTAAAGAGCCGTATACACGCCTACTTGAATCCATAGGCAGACGTTTGCCGCCTATGCTGCCGGCGAGCAGCGGGGCTTATCTGGAGTGAGACAAATGACATCAGGCTTTAACCAATCCGGTAAACAGATGGCGTTGACCGAACTGGCCGCCAAGATTTCCGACGGCTCGTCGGTGGCGCTGGGAGGCAGCTTTCTGCATCGCGGTCCATTTGCGTTCGTGCGCGAGCTGATCCGGCAGCAGCGCCGCGATCTGGAGATCATCAAACAATCCCCGGGGTATGACATCGATATTCTGTGCCGCGCGGGCGTTGCCTCGCGGGCGCGCGCGGGTATTGTCGCGATGGAAGGCAACTTTGGCCTCGCGCCGTGGTATCGCAAGGCGATCGAACGCGATGAGCTCAAACTCGAAGAGCATGCGTGCGCCAGCTTGACTGCGGGTTTGCGTGCGGCCGCTTTTGGTGTGCCGTTTATGCCTTGCGGCGGATTGCACGGCAGCGATCTTCCTGCGTTGAACAATTGGACATTACTGGACGACCCATACGGCAGTGGCGCCAGCACCTATCTGATTCCCGCCGTGAAACCGGATTTCGCGGTGTTGCAGGTATCTGAAATCGACCGGCTCGGTAATGCACGTGTATACGGCACAGCGCACTGGGATCGCATCATGTCGCGTGCAGCCCGCACTGTACTGGTGGTAGCTGAGAGACTCGTGGAAACCGCCGTGTTCGAAGATCAGCCAGAGGCGACGCTGCTGCCGTATTTCATGGTGGAGGCATTTACCGTGCTGCCCGGCAGTGCATGGCCCGGCTCTTGCACGCCGTATTACGACATCGACTATCCCGCGGTCGAGCGCTACATGAATAAGGAAGGTTCGTTAGAGGCCCACATGGCCGAAGCGCCCGAGCTCAAGGAGACCCTGCATGTCTGAAGCATTTTCCCCGTTCGAACACGTGGTGCTAGGCCTGGCGCGATTCATCCGGCCTAATGAAATCACCTTCAGCGGTGTGAACTCCACGCCGCCGATGCTGGCCTGCCTGTTGGCCAAGCGCGCCTACGATTTCGATTTCATTTACATCAACGTGGCGGGCGGAGTGGATCCGCGGCCCGAGTCGATTCCGATCTCGAGTTCAGATCCGCAGCTCGCGGCACATACCGCATCGATTTTTTCTAACGAAGATTTCTACGATCTATGTACGCGTGGAAAAATGGATCTCACCTTTCTTGGGGCGGCGCAGATCGATGGCGAAGGGTGCGCCAATAACTCTTGCATTGGCGATTGGCATCAGCCCAAGGTACGTCTGCCCGGTGGTGGTGGCGGTGCAGTCATGCTGCCGACTGCCCGTAGAGCCTGCACATGGCGTACCGAGCATTCCACTCGTACCTTTGTGCAGAAGCTCGACTTTCGTACTTCGTGGGGAGGCTTTCACGGCGTGGCTACGCCGATTGCCATCTTTATCAAGCGAGACGGCAGATTGGCTTTGCAGTCCTGGCATCCGGATTCCAGCCTTGAGGAAGTGCGCGAGCGCACGGCTTTTGATTTCGACGCGACGGGCGCCGAGCCTACGCCGTTCCCGACAACTGCAGAGCGCGCCGCGTTGGCAGCGCTCGATCCAGACGGCACATTTGAACGCGATGCCAATGTGAAGTTGCGCTGAGACGAGCGAGGAGACCATGATGAATGCGATCTCGAGCCTGCCGCAGGTCTGGCAGTCGGTGTGGCGTGCGCCGGCATTCCAAGACCAGCTTGCGTTGGTTACCGAACTGCGCAGTTGGACTTATCCGCAACTGGATCACGATGTGCGTGCGCTCGCTGGGGGCCTTCGGCGTGCTGGTGTACAGCCGGGAGACTACGTTGCGCTGGCATTGGAGCGCGGCCCCGCGCAAGTGCTGATGTTGCTGGGTTGCATTGCCGCTGGTGCGTGCCCCTGCCCATTGGAGCCGCGTATAGCCGCTGAGGAAACCGCGCGCCGAGTGCAGGCCGTGGGATTGCGCTGGATCGTGCACGATGATGAGAATGCGGCTTGTGCAGCGGCGTCCGACCTACTGGAAGGGCATGTGCTGGCGTTTGAGGATTTGCAGGGCGCCACTGCGTTCTGGGCAGAAAATCCCGAACCGGACCAGGCTGCGCTGTTGTTGTTCACTTCTGGCAGTACCGGCAAACCCAAGGGCGTGTTGCTGGCGCATCGCGGGCTGGCGCTCAATGCCCACGGTGTCATCGCTCACACGGCGCTGACACCGGCAGACGTATTGCTGCATCTGATGCCGCTGCACCATACCAATGCCATCAACAATCAAGTCTTTGCGCCGCTGGCCTGCGGTGCGACGATTGCGCTGGCCGAGCGGTTTCGCGCCGAGGCCTTGCCCCATGTGCTGTCGCGCTTCCGGCCGACTATTCTCACCGGCGTGCCCACGATGTATGCACGCATGCTGCAGCAAAAAATCTCGCCAGACTCATTCGCCCGCCTGCGGCTGATGCGCTGCGGTTCGGCGCCGATCACACCGGCCTTGCATCGTGAGATCGAGGCGTTTACGGGCTGCGAACTGGTTGTCTCCTATGGTCTATCCGAAGCGACCTGCACGTCCACGATGAATCCGCCAGGCGCGCGTCGCATCGGAACCGTCGGGACGGTCTTGGCCGGTCAGCAGGTTGCTCTGCTTGATGCCGCTGGTACGCCCGTGCCGCCAGGAGGCGAGGGCGAGATATGCATTGGCGGCGGCGCGCTGATGCTGAGGTATCTGGGCCATGATGGCGATGATCCGGTGCGCGATGGTTGGCTGCATACCGGCGATCTCGGCCGTTTCGATGCCGAGGGTTATCTCACTATCACTGGCCGCATCAAGGAGGTGATCATCCGCGGTGGAGAAAACATCTCGCCAAAATTGATCGAAGACCTGTTGGCATCGCTTCCCGGCATCGCGGCATGTTGCGTCGTAGGCCAGGCTGATGATGATCTCGGAGAAGTGCCGGTGGCAGTGATTGTGGCGGACGCGAGTGTGCCTCTCATCGACGAAGCGGCGCTGCGCGCCACAGTCCAGGAACGGCTCGGGCGTATCTATGTTCCGCAGAACGTGTACCGGTGCGAGGCATTGCCAGAAAATGCAGTGGGCAAGGTTGATCGCAAGGCGGTCGCTAAATGGGTGGAAACACAGCGTCAGGCGGCTGTCATGTTGTGAGGTGCCGATGGACAGCCGACAGGCGCCAGGGGTCTGTCCTTCAGGGAGCTTTGTGTCCGAGGGCCGCTGAAATACCGGCGGCACAGGCTTTGACGTCGGCGGCCAGTTCCTTGGCTCGGCCTAACGACAGCCGGTCCAGCGGTCCTGAAATGCCTATCGCGCCCACGACATCATCCAGGGCATTGAAGATCGCTACCGCAACACCGCCCACGCCGTCTCGCCATTCTCCCCGGTTCAAGGCATAGCCGGCGCGCACCGCACGTCGCAGATCCTCTTTCAGTAGCGGCAGCGTGGTGATCGTGGCGCCGGTATGACGGCTGAGCGACTCCGCGTACGCCTCGAGATAGCCTTCGGGCTGATGGGCGAGCAGTGCCTTGCCCGTGGCCACGGCATACGCCGGCGCCCGTCCGCCGATCATCGAATAAGCACGGATCGGCTGGGGGCTGTCGATCTTGTCGATATAGACGACTTCGATGCCATCGAGCACCGAGAGGTGAACGGTTTCACCGGTGTCAGCGGCGAGCTTGCGCATGGCCGGACCCGCAATTCGGCGCAGGTCGAGATTACCGAGTTGCCGCGCAGCCAGTTCAAACAGGCGGATGCCGCCACGGTAGCCGGCGCCTTCGTCACGCTCGATGTAGCCGGCGTGCATCAGCGTCTGCAGCGTCCGGTGCGTGTTGCTGCGGGTCAAGCCTACCCGGGCCGCCAGTTCCTCGATCGTGCGCGACGGGTGCTCCACGTCGGTGACGGCTTCGAGAACGGTCAGGCCTTTGAGTAGCGTCTTGTCCATGCCTATTTCCTGAATATTGGGAAAACCGGGGCATTTTACACATGGAGGTGTACTTCACCGTGGCGGCCAAAGGTCCTCGCGTAAGGAGATATACGGCTTTACGAATCACGCGAGCGTGAAGTCAGGCAACTTGAATGTCTTTTTATTCAGGGCTTCGGTCGGGCCATAAAATCGCATGGCGGGAAGCGGGCGTTTACCTTCGGTTGGAATCCAGTTGTTCTCGAGTCCCGCCGGTGGAGTGGGGCCGACATACAGCGTGGCGCTGCCATCGGCGTTCTTTTTCAGCTGGTCAAGATCATACGAAGACAGCGTCGTACGATTCGATTCACTGTAGATGAAAGCGTTCGTCGCCCGGTCGTATATCGTCAACGCCCAGAATTGTTTGACCGGCATCTGAGCAGGCACTGTCAGCTTGTAGAGCTTGCCTGCCTGCAGCGGTTTTCCATCGGCATCCGCGACGGCCATCAAATATTGCGTGGCGGGATTCTCGCTGAGTTCCTTGGGCATGTATGTGCACCAGAAATACTCCGCGGCGCGTTCGATCAGATCGATTCGATCGTCGTAGACGAACGTGAATTTCTGGTTCTTATCGGCCTGGAGTAACGACGCATAATGCCGATCGGGCCAGTACAGTTTCTCGGCAGGAAAATTGTCGAACCGGTGTTGCATATAAAACCACGCGTCGATTGCGGCCTGGCGCATCGCTTTGCGTGCTGCGTCATCGGGCGTGAAGGGCTTTCCAGCCCGGATGCCCAGCGACGCGACCATTCCCATCATGACCTTGTCGTGTTCCTTGACCGGCTCGACACTCAGAACGGCGTGCATGTCTTCGAAATGCCGCTCGTCGTAAAACGGCAGCGTGGGATATCGTTCCCCGATTGGATTGACAAAGCGCTGTTCAGGCGGGTTCTGCGCTTGCGACAGGTAGTACATACGCAGCTTTCGCGCGTATTTATAGGCGTCCTCGGCAGATTTTCCCGGTGCCGGCACGGATCTGAATGCCAACGATATCCGGAAATTTGGCGACGGGACGTGAATGTACTCTTTTGGAACCGGCTTATCGTAGTCTGGTGCAGTAAATAGAAACTTCGCGCCTTTCCCCTTGTCCAGTCCCGACGGCCCCACATCGGCAATCGTGAACTGCCAAGCATCGACGACCTGCCCGTACACGCTGCCCTCGGGCCCGGCGGCGGGCACGACCAGGACCACCGGGCCTTTGCGCAAGTCGGTGAATGCCGTGATGTACGGCGTCGTGCTATTCGCGGTAATCGCTTCGAGCTTTGGCGTGGCTGGCGCCGAGTACGCAATGATGTCGTTGTCCGTCAATCCCAATCCGTCAAACGCTGCGCGGCGAAAGCTGTAGATCGACACCGAAGGCATGTTCCACAGCACGGCTTCGAACGCGCGTTGATACTTGAGTTGATAGTCGAAATTGGTAATCGAAGGCGCGGCTCCTGCCGGAGGCTGCCCACCCAGAGGTTCGGACTTTTCACCTGCGCCTACGGTCAGGCGAGCCGCAGACGCCGGGTCGGCCGCCCGGACACTCGGCGCAACGACCGCCGCGGAGAGCCCGCCAAGGGCGGCCAAACTCGTACGCGTGAAATCCCTACGTGATATAGACATGCGAAATCCCCTGTCGCGCCGGGAGTCCCGACGATGCATTGCTGTTGCAATTCAAGCGATATATGCCCGGACGAACCCGCCCTTTACTTGGCCCGCATCAAATCCGGGATCATCCACTTGCCGCTCAAGATGTCCTCGTTGGGCTGATACATGCGCAAGATCACGTAGAAGGGCCCATCGGGTGCAGGCAACCAGTTGGCAGCGTTGTCGCTCGTGGGCTTTTCGTGCTGGATGGGAATCGTCAGTGAGCCATCCTTGGCTTTGGTCAGGCCTTCGGTGTCCGAGCCTACCTCGTAGCGCTGGATCTCGTTGGCCACCAGCATTTTGTCATCCGCGTTGTACATCGTGAGAGACCAGAACGCGTTCACAGGCGGCAGCGTATCGAACTTCAGGGTATAGCGATTGCTGCCGTCCAGCGCCTTTCCGTCGCTATCGGTATAGCGTATGGGATACATCGCCTCTTTTTCGCCGTTACCGCCGAGGTAGGGACCCGACACGACCGCGCGCAGCGGATAGTTGTAGCCGAAACTATCGAGCCCGGTGACCCAGTCCCAGCCGTTGCGCTTGGAGCTCGTGCTGGCCAACGAAGCCACCGCTACGGAGGGACCATCCTCCAGGCCCCGCAGCATGCCTTTGCGGACGGCGGGATTCAGCTTGGACGGATCAAAACCGTCCTGCGTCAGGCCTATGCGCTCGAATTGAGCGAAGAGGGCTTTGTCTTCCGTGCGAATGGGGTTGGCTTTGATGATCTGGCCGAGGTGAGTAAAGAAACCCAGTTCGTCGCCGTCAATGGACGGCAGTGGCTCCAGAGATGTTTGAGCAGGTTTTCCCCCTGCGTTCAGCGGCTGGAGCTTGAACTGTTGCTGCAAGGCTTGGAGCTTGGCGGGCGCTTCTCCTGGTACGACGCGAAGGCGTCCCCAGAGCCAGACCTTGTCGGTGCTGACGTCCAGCCGTTTGACGCCGGCAGGAAGCTTGCCTTTCCATCCAGGAGGCACCAGCGCGAATTTCCCTGCCTTGGTGCCTGTGGCGCGTCGCCCAATGTAGTGCTCCAGCTCTTGATACATGTTGAACACGTCGATCACGTAATAACGATCGTGCGTGTCCGGTACGGTGAGGATCCACGGTTCGTCCAGTTTCACCACCGCGCTCATGTAATAGGTGTCGTTGTTCGCGGTGGGCATATCCTTGGCTTGCGGTGATGCGAGCTCCGTCGCCCAGCCTATCTGGTTGAGCGGCGCGCGATAACTGGTTGCCGGCTTTGGCGACGGCACGTCGGTGTACTCGCGCATTGCGCGTTCCACGCGTACCAATGGGTAACCCCAGGTATACGCTGAAACCGCGAGCTGATAGCCATCGACCTCCATGCCTTTTTCCACGACGTCTGGCGTACCAGGCGTGGAGAGCAATTTGTCCGGGAACGGCGCTGCCAGCACAACATTCATGCTGGCGCACAGCCCGATCACGGCGAATGCGCCCCTGATAGACTGCAATCTCGAACCCTTCTCTGGACGGCAGTGCTGATCGGTCGTCATGGTGATGCCTCTTAAGGTTGCGCTGACGGGATTTACTTGGGAAATAGCAGTGTGACGGTGAATCGGCCGCCCCAGCCTCTGGGCCCGTTTTCAGGTGATTCTGCCCAGTAGCGCAAGCCCACTTGAAAACTGATGGGTTGATCGCCGATCTTGGTCACTTTTGATACTTGGAAATTGATGGGCACCGACCATTCGGACTGCTTCCAGTCGTAGGTGGATTCGGTATTCAGCGCGTACGTGATCGCGTCCGGTGTGGTGTAAGCCAGGAACGGTTGGAGAAAGGTGGATGAAACACCGGGACGGGAGGATTGACCCGCGTACGACCAGATGTGATTCGCGAGGCCGCCATACGTCCATGGGCCGCTCTGTTGCAGTACCACGCCTGTGGGGCCTGCGCCCCATTTTTTGCCGCCCAACAGACTGTCGGTCGCGGTCGGAAGCAGCAGGGCAGGGCCCAGGCCCCAAATGGTGCCAGCGGCTGTCGGTTTGGCTGGAGAAAAAAAGAAGCTTTGAACGGTATCGCCAAGTCCGCTTTGGCTCGAGCCATCGCCGGCAACATCGCTTTGCCACGTCACCGGCAGGATCGTGCGCGAAATCAGGTTCCAATCGTCATTCAGCGTGATCGGAATCACCGGTTGAATATTCAATGTGTTGCGATGGCCATTACCGTTTGGCCCGATGCCACGATCGTAGTTGTATTGGAACGGGACGCTGATCAGCGCGGCAACGGGATTGCTGAGCTGTTTCGCGAGCTCCTGGCTGTCCGCGGCATTTGCGGTCCACGCGTTGAGCGTTAAGAACGCCGCAAGTGCTAAATGCGTTCCTGCGCTTTGCGAAATACAGTTACCCGGTCGTGAGAGATGGGGCTTTCTTGCGGAAGACATGACAACTCCTAAGCCGGCCCGCAAGCAGGCTGGAATTCAACGAAACTTTCGCATAATGTTGCTAACTCTATCGGATTTGCGATATGGCGTAAACCGAATGGGCGGAGCATTAGTTGAAATAAACGGTGACGGCGGTCAGTCAAAGATGGTCCTTTGCGTTTTGTCCAAAGGGGCTGAAGGACACAATCCGGTAGTATTTCGTGAGTGCTTCATTGGTGAGCGGCATGAGGCCGCCACCAGTCATTCGAAATAAAGGACGCGATTCTCACTATGAGTGCTACATCTCCAGAATTAATCGCAGACCAAGTATCAGCTACGCTGTCAATTTTAGAGAAACACCTGGGCGAAAATATTCTGGCGATTCACTTGTTTGGCTCTGCCGTGGATGGTGGCTTAAAACCATCCAGCGATATCGACCTGCTGATTACGGTGAGCGCTGCGTTGGAGGACTCAACCAGAGTTGCCCTGATGACCGATCTGTTATCGGTGTCGGCTTTCCCGTGTACCGATGCGGCACTTCGAGCGCTAGAGGTGACCGTACTGGCTCAGGCAGATGTGAAGCCGTGGCGATACCCGGCGAAACGGCAAATGCAATTCGGTGAGTGGTTACATGACGATATCAAGGCGGGTGTTATTGAGCCGGCGATGATGGATCACGATCTGGCCATCTTGTTGACCAAGGTGCGGCGGCATAGTGTGCCCTTGTACGGCCCGCCAGCCCAAGCGTTTTTCGACGACGTTCCTCTCAGCGATGTGCAACGCTCGCTATTGGACACTTTGGCTCTCTGGAATACGGAGGCAGACTGGGAAGGCGATGAAAGAAATATCGTTCTGGCCTTGGTGCGTATCTGGTACACGGCTATGACGGGAGATATTGCCTCCAAGGATGCTGCGGCTGACTGGGCCCTTCAGCGTCTGCCAACCGGGCACCATCAAATCGTCATGGCTGCACGAGATGCATACCTCGGATTGGGCACGGATAATCTCGCCGCCTATCCCCGAGAGCGGGCAGAATTGCTGAACTACATCAGATCTAGCGTGATGGCGAAATTGCGATAGCTGAGTGGTACTGGCAGTACCGGTATTTCGAATTGCCTTGTTGCGACATCGGACAGCTACAACAATGCTGCCTGACATTTGTACGCTATAGGAATTCACAGTGCCGATCATCCGCGCCGATGTCGCGCTGAAACAAAAGACGCCCGGCACCAGCCGGGCGCGTATGAAACGGCTTCAGGTTTTGTAGCGATTGCGCAGATCACGGATCTGATCGTGGTTGCGCAGCACGCCCTGATACTGACGCTCAACGAGGGCGCGGATTTCTTCTGGCAGCGCTTCTTTCAACGCATCGTTGTACTGAGACTTTGCAACATCTTCGCCGCGTTCGCATTCCTCGAGGATGGAGAGGTCGCTGCGGCCGGTGACGGCGGCTTTCAGGTTCGTCCACCCGCGATGCATGGCACCGGCCACCGTGCCGCTGTCTTCGGGCTTGCCGCCCAGTTGAACGACGACGGTTTGCAGCTCGGCAGCGCCAGCCGCGCAATCGCGCGCACGGTCCCTGAATAGCGTTTGCAGTTCGGGATTCTTGGTGTCCTCGGCGGCGGCAGTAAAGCCTTTTTCGCCGTTCTTGGAAGTTTCAATAAGGTTGTTCAATACCTTGACGACGTGATCAGCCATGCTTTTCTCCATAACGGTTAACACACCCAGGGCGAAACGCCCCACTTGCCGTCATGGCTCAGCAAGTAGTGTGCCTGATCCGTTTCAGTGCAGAGAATTCCACAGATTGACCGTGGCGTAGCTACGCCACGGGCGCCATCCGTTTGCGAGCTCGACGATCTGCTTCGGCGTACGCGGCGTCAGTGCTTTTTTCACACCATAGTCAGTCGGCAAAAATGCGTCGGGCCACGCCATCGCGCGCATCGCAATGTATTGCGCCGTCCACGGCCCGATGCCGGGCAGTGCCAACAGTTTCTCGATCTCTTGTTCGGGCTGTGCGCCAGCGCCAAAGTCGATCTCGTTCTCGGCCAGCGCCCGCGCGAGCGCGAGAATCGTTCTGGCGCGGGTGCGGATGATGCCGAGCGGACCGAGATGGCTCTCGATGTCTCCGTCCAGGGACAGCATGCGTTCGGGCGCAGGAAACGCATGGGACAAGCCTGCAATGCCCGTCTGCACCGGCGTGCCGTACTGGTTCACCACACGAGTCGCCAACGTGCGCGCTGCGCCCACAGTGATTTGCTGCCCCAGCACCGCCCGCACCGCCATTTCAAAGGAATCGAAACAGCCGGGCAATCGCGTTCCCAGCACCTGCAGCCCCGGCGCCAAGTCGTTCATCACACGCAGCCCCTCGTCGACGGCCACGGGATCGCAATCCAGGTCAAAGAGATGGCGAACACGCGCTAACACTTGCGGCAGAACGGGCCGCAGCGATACCGAGGCCTCTACATTGAGCGCCTGTTTTTGCGGCAGATGGTTCACGCGTATCCATCCCGAGTGCATTTTTCCGTCGAGTCCCGTCAGCGCTACAGCGCGTGCATAGGTATTCGACTCGATGAGCTCTATGCCAGGAATGGCACGCGTAGCCAGAAACGCCAGTATGGCGCTCCATTGATAGGGTGGACGATAGTCCAGCGCCAGGGGGGGCTGGTCGGCGGCATTCTGGTTTCGCCTCATGCGCTGCCTATTTCCGATATCCCAGTTTCCGCGAAATCTCGCTTGCACAAGCCAGCAACGGCTTTGCAATGGCGCCATCCCACGCCACATCGAATAATCCCGACGGCCCCAAGCTCGTCAGCGCCAACGTCACATTGCCCGTGTTATCAAACACCGGTACCGACAACGCATCCACACCCGGCAACGGATTGCCAATCGCGCGCGCCATCCCATGTACGCGGATATCTGCCAAGCGTGCCTCTACATCGGCATAGCTGACTTTCCGAGGCGGTTGCTGGCCTGCGATGACAGCGGTGTCGCCTGCTTCACGCTGGATATAGTGCTCGGCGACTTTGGGCGGCAGCCATGCGGCGAACACCAATCCCGTTGCCGTGTGCAGCATGGACATGACCGTGCCCTTGCGCATGTTCACATGCACCGGATAACTGGCCTCGGTCATATGGATCATCGTGGGACCGTGCGAGCCCAGCACGGCAATACCCAGCGTGTGACCGATACTCGATTGCAATTCCGCAATCTCGGGCAGGGCAACACGCACCGGATCCAAGCGCTGCAAACTGACCAACCCCATCTGCAGCGCAAAAGGCCCCAATTCATATTGCCCGGTAATCCCATCCTGCTGCACCAGGCCGACGCGAGTGAAACTGACTAAATATGGATGGGCTTTCGCTGACGTCATGCCTGCCGCTGCAGCCAGGTCGCGTAACGTCAGAGGCTTGCCGGCATTCACTAACGCGGCCAGCAAGGGAAAGCCGACCTCTACAGATTGAATGCTCCGCCGCCCATCGTTAGGCTTGGACGCTGCCGTCATGCTCGCTGCCCCTGTTCGCCGCGAGCTTGCAGCAGGCGTTCAGCCATTTCCACGAATCCGCCGCCTCCGTGACGTGACGCCACGTATGCCGGCTGATGCGTGAGCCTATGCAACAGCGCCTGAATGTTGGCAACGCCTACGGAAATCGGAAAGAACTGGAACATGGGCTCGTCGTTCGGCGAGTCTCCGATAAACAGGCAGTCAGACAGTACTTGATCAATATTCAGATCGAGTTCGCGTTCGAACAGGGTGCGCGTCATGCTGAGTTTGTCGTAGTCCCCAAACCAGCCATTGACGTGGATCGAGCTCACCTTGGCTTGCGCGCCTGCTGCTTCAAAAATGCTCACGATCCGGCTGATGGCCTCATCCGGCAGGGCAGGGACGTCTTCGCAAAAATCAATCGCCAAGTCCGCCACCCGGTAATCCTGGTCACTGGCAACCGCCGTGCCCGGCACCTCGTGCAGTACCCGGTCACGAATCGCATTGAGCTGCTCGCGGTTGACTGCGCGGGTTTGTGCATCGGCCCAGTAATGGCTTTTCATACGCCGTGCGCCGCGATCGTAGGCGTAATAAAACGCCCCGTTCTCGCCCACCACGGCGCGCACCGGCCACATCCGGGCAATATGGTCGCACCAGCCCGCGGGGCGGCCCGTGATCGGGATGACCTGAATCCCGGCGGCATCCAGGCGCTCCAGCGCGTGATAGGCCTCGGCCGGCAGGCGGCCTTCGGTGGTCAGCGTATCGTCGATGTCGGTCAGTACGATCTGCACCGCTGCGGCAACGGGGGCGGGGAGGGACGCTAGATCTTGCATGGCTGTTTTGTCTGGTTTCTGATGAGTTTTTCTGATGGCAGTGTACCGTTCGGAGACGCAGTCGGGCACGTGGCGGGATCCGGGGATCGGCCTTTGTCACTGGGGCTGGCCCCCCGGCGGTCCCAAGGGCAGGTAAAATCACGTTTTTCCCAGCCGGTTTCTCTGACGTTATGTCCGCCCCGCTTGCCTCCGTTTCCCCTGACACCGCATCCGAATCCTTTGATATTGCGTCTGTCGCAGAGATCATCGCCGAGCTGCGCGCCGGCCGCATTGTCATCCTGGTCGACGAAGAAGACCGCGAAAACGAGGGTGACCTGGTCATGGCGGCCGAGTTTGTAACGCCCGAGGCGATCAATTTCATGGTCACCTATGGCCGCGGACTGGTCTGTCTGACATTGACCGAAGAGCGCTGCCGCCAGCTCGAGCTGCCCCTGATGGCCAGCCGCAACGGCACGCGATACGGCACGAATTTCACCCAATCCATCGAGGCCGCCGTCGGCGTGGAAACCGGGATTTCGGCTGCTGACCGGGCCCGCACCATTCAGGTTGCTGTGGCGCGTGATGCCAAACCCGCCGATCTGGTGCAACCGGGCCACATTTTCCCGGTGCGTGCCGTGCCCGGCGGCGTACTGGTGCGCGCGGGCCATACTGAGGCCGGTTGCGACCTGACCGCCATGGCCGGCCTGACGCCTGCTGCCGTCATCTGCGAGATCCTCAACCCCGATGGCACGATGGCGCGTCTGCCTGATCTGGTTCAGTTCGCTCGCCAGCACGATCTGAAAATCGGCACGATTGCCGATCTGATCCAATACCGCAGCGAGCACGAGTCCGTGGTCAAGCGCGTCGGCGAGCGCACCATGCAGACCGCCTGGGGCGAGTTCCGCGCCGTGGCCTACCAGGATACCGCCAGCGGCTCGGCCCATCTGGCCCTGGTGCACGGCGATATCGATCCGCAGCGTGAAACCCTGGTGCGCGTGCACGAGCCCGCGTCCATTCTCGATGCCCTGGATACCGGCAATACGCCCCACAGCTGGGGCGTGGGCCGCGCGTTGCAAGCCATCGCCCAGACGCCCGCCGGCGTCGTGGTCCTGATGAATTGCCAATCCTCCACCGAACACCTGTTCCAACAAATCGCGGGTTGGGCCGGTAACGCCCAGCAAACCAGCACCGATGGCGGCGATCGCTATGGGTTGCGCACCTACGGTATTGGCGCTCAGATCCTGCGTGATCTGAACGTCGGCCAGATGCGTTTGCTGGCGCGTCCGCGCAAAATGCCCAGTATGGCCGGCTTTTCGCTGACCGTTACGGGTTACGATTGCGACCCTTCAACCCCCGCCACTTCACAAGGCTGACAAATGAATCCTTACATCCTGACCCCTGATCTGAATGGCGAAGGGCTGCACATCGGTATCGTGCGCGCTCGCTTTAACGAGGAAATCGGCCAGGCCGAACTCGACGCTTGCCTGCAGCAATTGGCTGAACAGGGCGTGGACGAGCGCGACGTCATGGTCGCGACGGTGCCTGGTGCGCTCGAGCTGGGCGTCGCGCTGTCGCACATGGCCGAGACATTCGAGTTCGACGCATTGATCGCCCTGGGCGCGGTCATTCGCGGCGAAACCTACCATTTTGAAGTCGTCAGCAACGAAATGGCTACCGCCATTTCCCGCATTTCCCTGGAAACGGGCATCCCCGTGGCCAATGGCGTCCTGACCGTCGACACCGACGAGCAGGCGCAGGCCCGCGCGGCCGGCAAGGGCCGCGACTGCGCCCTGGTCGCCGTGGAAATGGCCAACCTGGTCGCGGCGCTGGAGCCCGAAGAGGACGACGAGGACGAAGACGAGGAAGAAGATTTTGACAACGAATAAACCGACCGCCGCGGATAGCGCTGCTCAGGCACGCGCCAACGCCCGCAGCGCCCGCCGTCGCGCCCGTGAGTTCGCCTTGCAGGGCGTGTATGCGTGGCTGCTGCGTGGCGGCGAAGGCACGCAGGACGCCGGCGAGATCGACGCGCACCTGCGCGATGCTGACGATTTTTCCGAGGCAGACGCGCAGTGGTTCAAGACCTTGCTGCACGGTGTGTTTCGCGAGGCGGCCAGCTTGCGCGAGCGTTTTACGCCGTATATCGACCGTCCGCTGAACGAGCTGTCGCCGGTCGAGCACGGTATTTTGCTGATCGGCAGCTACGAGCTGGTGCATCACGTCGAGGTCCCCTACAAGGTCGCCATCAACGAGGCCGTTGAGTTGGCCAAGTCGTTCGGCGGCACTGATGGCTTCAAGTTCGTCAACGGCGTGCTCGATAAGCTCGCCGCCGACGTGCGCACCACCGAAGTCCAGGCCGCAGCCGCTCAGCGCCGCTAAACGCAGGAGGCTGACCCGGCGGCGGTTGCGGCCGCCCCAAAGCAAAACACCCCCTTGGGGGGGGGTAGCAACCCGTAGGCAGCGTGGGGGGCATTTCTCTTTGTCGTCTGAATTCGATCTGATTGCGCGTTACTTCACGCGGCCCGCGCCTGCGGGCCTGCTTGGGGTGGGCGACGACTGCGCGTTGTTTCCGGTGCCTGCCGGGATGCAGGTTGCGACCAGCACCGATTTGTTGATCCAGGGCCGGCATTTTTTCCCCGATGTTGATCCACAAGCCCTCGGCCACAAATCGCTGGCCGTGAATCTTTCCGATTTGGCAGCAATGGGTGCGCGTCCTATCGGTTGTGTTCTCGGATTGGCTTTGCCGCAGGCCAACGAGTCCTGGCTGGCGGCGTTCGCGCAGGGATTCCACGCGCTCGCTGATGCACATGGCTGCCCGTTGATCGGGGGCGACACGACCCGCAGCCCGCAAGATCTGGCGATCAGCGTGACGATATTTGGCGCGGTTGCCGCCGATCGCGCCTTGCGCCGCGATGCGGCGCAAGCGGGCGATGAAATCTGGGTATCCGGTGCGCTGGGCGCCGCAGATGTCGCGTACCGCTTGCTGGATGGTCAATGGCCTGAGGATGCCGCTTTGTTAGCCGCGACGCGCCGGGCGCTCGAATGGCCTGAGCCTCGTGTTGCCTTGGGGCAGGGCCTGGTTGGCGTAGCCCACGCAGCGATCGATATTTCCGACGGCCTATTACAGGATTTGGGACACATCCTGTCCGCAAGCCGCGTGGGGGCACAATTGCATTACGATGCGATGCCGGTGGTGCCTGCGTTGCATGGCTTGCCGCCGGCCGTCTTGACACAAGCCGTGCTGGGTGGCGGCGATGTGTACGAATTATGTTTTACGGCCGCTGCGGACCAGCATGAACAGGTCCTCAGCGCTGCGGCCCGCGTGGGCGTTGCTGTGACGAGGGTGGGCCATATCACGCAGGCCCTCGGTATAGTGGTGCTGGGCGCAGACGGCCATCCTCTGTCCGCATTGCCGCGCGGCTTTGATCATTTTCCGGTGTCTTGAATCATGTTCGATGCTTCTTCCGACTCTTCGTCCAAGACCATGCGCGACCGCACGCGGGTAGCCTATCCCGCGGCGCGTTGGGTCATGAGCGATCCAGGCAGACTGATTGCCTTTGGTCTGGGCAGTGGCTTATTGCGTCCCGCATCGGGTACGTGGGGCACACTGTTAGCGTGGTTGATTTGGGCCGCTGCTGCAGGGGCGGCTTCGGATCTGGCCATGGGTATATTCCTGGCCCTGGCATTTCTCTATGGCTGCTGGGCCTGCCATCGTGTCGGCCGCGAGTTGCAAGTCGGCGATCACGTCGGTATCGTCTGGGACGAGATGGTCGCGTTCTGGTTGGTCTTGTGGCTCACGCCCGACACCTTTTATGCGCAACTGCTCGCTTTTGGCTTGTTCCGTTTATTCGATATTGCCAAGCCGCCTCCGATCAAATACTTTGATTCGAAGATCAAAGGCGGCTTTGGCGTGATGTGGGACGACATTGTCGCGGCCGCCTATGCGTTGCTCGTCATGGCAATTGTCGTGCGTTTGGGAGCCTTTGCTTGAGTACCACCCCCCACAAACCCGTGCCCGGTCTGGCGCCTGCCTCGCTCTCTCATGCCCAGGCGTTGGGCTTGGCCGAACGCCTGGGCGCTGCTTTGCAGCGCCGCGGCTGGCTGATGGGCACGGCGGAATCCTGCACCGGCGGCTTGTTGGCGGGTGCGATCACGTCGGTGGCGGGCTCCAGCGAATGGTTCGAACGCGGGTTCGTGACCTATAGCAATGCCGCCAAAGTCACCGAAATCAGCGTGTCTCCCGATACGCTCGATCGTTATGGGGCGGTCAGCGAAGCCACCGCGCTGGAGATGGCCAATGGCGTGTTGCTGGCGACGCCGAACGCACACATCGCTGCCTCTACCACGGGCATCGCCGGGCCAGGCGGTGCCACGCCGGGTAAACCGGTGGGCATGGTGTGCTTTGGTTTTGCCATGCGAGGTGTCGATGGCATCACATCGCGTGCGCTGACGGAGGTATTCCCCGGCGACCGGGCTCAGGTCAGGCAGGCTTCGGTGGTCTATGCCCTGCGGGGGCTGTTGGAATTGATTGGCGAGCCGGTCAATCGTAGCCGGCCCTGACTCGGGCTGGACATCAAGTCCCGGCTATAGGGTCGCATATCAAGCCATGTCGATACTGCGACCCTGAGCAACAATTCATCAACGCACCGCGTTCACCGCATCACGCAGATCACGCGCTGCCTTGGCTGCGGCATCACGCCAATCATCGCCGCCGCTCGCGTACAAAATCGCCCGCGACGAGTTGATCATCATTCCGGTTCCCGCCGCGTTTCTGCCCGCGTTGACAGTGGCCGGGATGTCACCGCCTTGTGCTCCAATCCCCGGCACTAACAAAGGCACCGCATCACCGATGCGTTGCCGCACCGACGCCAATTCATTCGGAAACGTCGCGCCCACGACCAAGCCGCATTGGCCGCCGGCATTCCACTTGTCCGCCACCAGGCCGGCGACATGCAGATACAGTGGTTCGCCATTGTCCAGCTTTAAAAACTGCAGATCGGACCCGCCAGGATTTGAGGTGCGGCACAACACGATCACACCGCGATCTTTCCACGCCAGATAAGGCTCGATCGAGTCCAGCCCCATATACGGGCTCACCGTCAACGCGTGCGCGCCATAACGCTCATAGGCCTCGCGCGCGTAGTTTTCGGCCGTCGAGCCGATGTCGCCGCGTTTGGCGTCCAATACGATCGGCAAGCCGGGATGTTTGTCACGGATATGGGCACACAACGCCTCGAGTTGGTCCTCGGCGTGATTCGCCGCAAAGTACGCAATCTGCGGCTTGAAGCTGCACGCGTAGGGCGCGGTGGCGTCGACGATGTCGCGGCAAAACTGGAAAATCGCATCCGGCTTGCCGTCGAGTTCGCGCGGAAGGCGCTGAGGATCAGGGTCGAGGCCGACTTGCAGCAGAGTGTTGCCGGTGGCCCAGGCTTGTTCGAGTTGTTGAATAAAGGTCATTAGTCGCGTCGAAAAATCTCAGCTGTCATGCCGGAGAAAGAGAGGAGCCGTCAGTGTAATTTGACGCGCGGATGCGTACGGCGCAGCAACAAGCGTGCCAGCGCCAGCGTCCCCGTGCGCCAAATGCCCAGCACCGCATGGTGATGCATCAGGTGCAGGCTCATGTACATCAGGCGCGCCAGTGTACCGCTGACAAACAATCCACGTCCTGCCAGTTTGCCCATCAAACTGCCTACGCCAGCATCCTGGCCCAGCGATACCAGCGAACCATGATCATGATAGACGTATGGCTTTGTCGGCTCGTCGGTGTTGCGGATACGGGCAGTGAGCTTGTCCATCAAATAGCTGGCTTCCTGGTGCGCGGCCTGCGCGCGGGCGGGCACCGTGCGGCCATCCTCGCCCATGGGCACGGCGGAGCAATCGCCCAGCGCCAGAATATTGGGATCGGGTGACTCCAGGCGGCCATTGAGGATCAACTGGCCGATCCGGTTCAGCGGTAAATCCAGTGTTTTCATCAACGGCAGGCCTTGAATGCCGGCGGCCCACATACATAGGCCCGCTGCGAACTCACGACCATCCGCGGTCTTGATGCTATCGGGAGTGACCTCGGCCACGCGGCAGTTGGTTTCTACACGGATGCCCAACTCTGTCAGACGTTTGAGGGCGGCATCGGAAATTTTTTCCGGCAGCGCCGACAAAATGCGCGGGGCGCCTTCGACCAGCGTGATGACCAGATCCCTATCCGCACGGAAATTCGGCAAGCCATAGGCGGCCACAATACCGCCGGCCTCGCGCAGCTCGACGGCCAGTTCGACGCCCGTCGCGCCGCCACCCACGATCACCACATTCAACTCGGCAGACGGATCATTGACCTTGGCCTGATCGACCTGCACCATGGCCTTGAGCATGGTGAGCCGAAAGGCTTCGGCATTCTCGGTCGAGTCCAGCGTCACAGCATGTTCTGCCGCGCCGGGGGTATTGAAAAAGTTCGATTCGCTGCCCAGCGCCAGCACCAGCGTGTCGTAGGGTAGTTCACGCTCGGGCAACACGATTTCGCCCAGCGCATCCCGCACCTCTGCCACATTGACGGTGCGGCGTTCGCGGTCCACGCCTTGTACCGCGCCCAGCGCGAAGGTGAATCCGCACAAGTTGGCCAACATCAGATATGACAGGCCCTCTTGGTAAATATCCAGCGTTCCCGCGGCGGCCTCGTGCAACGAGGGTTTCCAGATGTGGATCGGCCGGCTGTCGACGAGGGTGACGTGTCTTGGGCCATGTTTGCGGCCGAGCTTTGCGGCCAGCTCCAGGCCGCCGGCGCCACCGCCGACGATAATGACATGATGAGGTTGGCCTGATGCCGGCCTGGCGGGTGCTTGATTCATAGCGGCCAGTATAAAGTGTGCCGCTCGAAATCGTGCCGAAATTTCGGTCTTATAAAAGACTAGAAGTTCTCTAAGCTATTGATTGAAAACGTATTGTGCAGTGCAAAAAGTGTTGCAAATACATTCGTCCCCATCTACATGACAAATCGGCTGATTGCCACGCCGACCCACACGGCGATGGTGAACAACAGCATGAGCATGACTGCCGCGCTGCCGAGGTCTTTGGCGCGCCCTAATAGCGGATGGGTCTCGACTGACAAGGCATCGGCCAGCGCCTCGACGGCAGAGTTCAGCAGTTCCACCACCAATACCAGAACGACCGAGGCAATCAGAATAAAGACCTCGTCCGTGCTGCGCCCCAGGAAAAATGCCGCTGGAATCAGCAGAATCGCTAACGCCAGTTCCTGACGGAATGCCGCCTCGTATTTGAACGCGGCATGCAGGCCCTGCATCGAATAGCGCAGCGCGTTCAGCACGCGGCGCAGGCCGCCCGTGCTTTTGTAGGGCGAAGGGTGCGGAGTATGAGACATGAATTCAGCAAGTAGATGAGAGGCGCGTCGTTTTTAACAGATTCGCGTTGCGCGCGTCAGGGGGATTGCCAATCCGCGCCTAGCGGAAACCCTAATTGTGAGGCTTATCCATATCGGCGCAAGATGCGGAACAAATTGGTCAGGCCACTTTACCTCCTAACCGGTCGTCATGCCCTTTCAGCCTATTGAGCCTCGTCGTCTATACCGTCAGATCGCAGATCAGATCCGCTTGTTGATCCAGGGCGGTGAATTCCCGGTGGGCGCGCGCCTGCCTCCTGAGCGCGACCTGGCGATCAAACTCGGCGTATCGCGGCCGTCTGTACGCGAGGCGTTGATTGCGCTCGAGGTGGAAGGCCTGGTTGAGGTCCGCATGGGTTCGGGCATCTATGTGCACAGCAGCCACGCCGCCGATAGCGTCGTGGCCGAAAGTCCGTTGGAAACCATCCGGGCCAGGCAATTGGTCGAGGGCGAACTGGCTGCCCAGGCTGCCGAATTAGCCCAGCCGGCCCAAGTCGCCGGACTACGCGAGGCGCTGCAAGCCATGCAGGCAGAGGCCGCGGCCGGACAGATACCTATCCAGGGCGACCGCCTATTTCATTTGCGCATTGCCGAGATCAGCAACAACTCCGTATTGCTGCGCGTGGTGGGCGATTTGTTCGACGAACGCCACAACCCGTTATCGGTCAAGCTCGGCGATTATTTTGAAAACCCCTCGAGCTGGAAGGCTGCGATTTCGGAACACGGCCTGGTAGTCGATGCCATTGCGGCAGGCGATGCCGTACGTGCACGCGATGCCATGCGGCATCACCTGTCTTGCTCGCACGATCGTCTGACCGCCAATTGGGCGCCCGCATCCGACAAGGTGAAAACATGACCCTGGCCTGTAAGATCCACGGCGCGCGCGACCTGCGTCTGGAGCATGACGACGAACGCGCGCTCGCGCCGCATGAGGTCGAGTTGCGGCTGGGCGCAGCAGGAATTTGCGGATCCGACCTGCACTATTACCTGCATGGACGTGTCGGGGCCTTTGTCATTCGCGAGCCCTTGATCCCTGGCCATGAGGCCTCGGGCGTCGTGCTGCGCGTGGGCGATGCGGTCACGCGCGTACAGCCCGGCATGAAGGTCGCAATCAATCCGTCGCATCCCTGTGGGCAGTGTGATTACTGTCGTGCCGGACGCGACAACTTGTGCCGCAATATGCGTTTCCTGGGCAGCGCCAGCATCTATCCGCATGTGCAGGGCATGTTCCGCGAGCGTTTTGTCATGGGCGAGCGGCAGTTGACCCCTGTGCACGAAGACATCTCGTTGGGTGAGTTGGCCTGTGCCGAGCCGCTGTCCATCGGCCTGCATGGCGTGAATCGCGCCGGCGCCTTATTGGGCAAAACCGTGCTGGTCACAGGCGGCGGCACCATCGGCTGTATGAGCGTGATTGCGGCTCGACTCGCTGGCGCAGCGCATGTGATCGTGACGGACGTTGCAGATCGTCCGCTGCAGATGGCTAGCCAGGTGGGCGCCGACGAGACTATTCGGTCTGATCAAGCCGATCCTGGCGCTTTGGCGGATATCGCCGATGTTTCTATCGAGGCTGCCGGTAATCCCGCCGCGCTGGACACTTGCCTGCGCGCCACGCGCCGTGGTGGCCGCATTGTGCAAGTGGGCACGCTGCCCGCCGAGGGGATTGCCTTTCCCGCCAACAACATCATGGCGCGCGAACTGGATTACGTCGGTGCATTCCGCGCCGGTATCGAATTCGATTGGGCGGTTTCGTTCTTGCGTTCTCGACGGGTCGATGTGCGGCCGTTGATGAGCGCGCAATTACCGCTCGATCGTGCTGTGGAAGCTTTTGAATTGGCGGCCGACCGCCAGCGTAGTACCAAGGTGCAACTCGTATGTGAACCCTGACCACCACCAAAGGCAACGGCAATCATAAAAAACACCGCTGTCGCCTGCTTAATCGCAAGAGAGGAGACAATAATGATGCAAGGTAACGCTCTCAAGGTATTGCTAGCCGCTGCTGCCCTGGCTGCATCGGGTAGCGCATGGGCCCAGACCACGCTGAAATGGGCACACGTGTATGAAACCTCCGAGCCGTTCCACACCAGTTCGGTATGGGCGGCCAAGGAAATCGAAAAACGCACCAACGGCCGCTATCACATCGATGTGTATCCGGCTTCGCAACTGGGCAAGGAAAACGACATCAACCAGGGCCTGACACTGGGTACGGTTGATATGATCATCTCCGGTTCCAGCTTTGCCGCCAAGAGTTTTCCGCGCATCGGCGTGACGTATTATCCCTATACCTTCCGCAGTCCCGAGCATCTGCTGGCCTACACCAAGAGCGATATCTACAAGACGCTGACCAAAGGCTACGAGGAAAAGAGCCGCAACCACATTGTGGCGACCACGTATTACGGCACGCGCCATTCCACCTCCAATCGTCCTTTCTCCAGTTGCGAGGAAATGAAGGGCCTGAAAATGCGCGTGCCTGATGTGCCGGCCTACTTGGCCATGCCGCGCGCATGCGGGGTGAATACGTCGCCCATCGCCTTTGCCGAGGTCTATCTGGCATTGCAGAACGGCACGGTAGAGGCCCAGGAAAACCCGTTGACCACCATCGAAGCCAAGAAATTTTTCGAGGTGCAAAAGAACATCATCCTGACCGGGCATATCGTTGATCACTTGAATACGGTGATTTCCGGAAAACTGTGGAAGAGCCTGTCCGAAGAAGACCGCAAGATCTTTGCCGAGGTCGCGCAAGAGGCTGCCGCCAAGGCATCGCTCGAGGTCATCGCCCGTGAAAAAGAACTGGTCGATGTGTTCCGCAAAAAAGGGTTGACCGTGACCGAGGTCGATACCGCCGCCTATCGCGACACCGTGCTCAAGAAAGTGCCGTTCGAGCAATACGGCTACGAGAAAGCCGATTGGGAAGCTATCCAGGCAGTCAAGTAATCGCCCACTGACGGGGTCGTAATTGGCCCCGGTTGGTACACGCCACAGGTACATAACCGACAGAGGGAAAGCATGCACGTCAATACAGGAGCCGGCCCGAGCGTCATGGCTCAATACCGCAACGACGGCGAACGTGTCGCAACGACACATCATGAATCGTCCGTCGAATCGATTGTCCACAGCTTCGAAGAAGCCGACCAGAATCAGAAAGTCGATCTCTCACATTACGCGTTCGAAGACTGGCTCTGTTTGATCCTGTTCTGGATTATGGGCGGCCTGGTTTTTCTGCAATTCTTTACGCGCTATGTAATGAACGATTCATATGCGTGGACCGAAGAGCTCGCCGTCTATGCCCTGATAGGAGTCGTTTTCCTCGGATCGGCCATGTGCGTGCGCGCTTGCCGTCATATTCAGGTGGACTTTCTTTACCGGTACCTGCCCAAAGCCGTGGCACGCGTGCTGTCCACGGTGATCGATATCGTGCGGACGGTGTTTTTCGGCTACGCAGTCTGGCTCGTATACAACTATATCGATCTGGTTGGCGTAGAGCCGATGACCACTATCTCGTGGGACAAGAGCTATGCATACTGGCTGGCCGAGGCTGGCTTCGTGATGATGTTTGTGCGCTCCATACAAGTCAGCGTGCAGAACTGGCGCCAGGGATATTCGTCGCTGGATAACCCCGCCGCTTATCAAAGTCTGGACTGACCTGACGCCCAAGGAGCCAGTATGGGAATTCTGATCGGAACCTTTCTGTTATTGATGATCTTTGGCGTGCCGGTAGCCGTGTCTATGGCCGGTGCGTCCTTATTGTTTCTGCTGTGGTCTGGCAGCGTGCCCGACGTGGTGATCGCGCAGCGCATGATCGCTGGCGTCGAATCGTTTCCGTTGCTGGCGGTACCGTTTTTTATCCTGGCCGGCAACTTGATGAATATCGCCGGGATTACAGGCCGCATTTATAACTTTGCCGTGGCGCTGGTAGGGTGGATGCGAGGCGGATTGGGGCAGGTGAATATCATCGGCTCGGTGGTGTTTGCTGGCATGTCGGGCACCGCGATCGCCGATGCCGCAGGGCTGGGCACCATCGAGATCAAAGCCATGAAGGACCATGGCTATGAGACGGAATTTGCGGTAGGCGTCACCGCTGCCTCGGCGACGTTGGGCCCGATCTTGCCGCCGTCCTTGCCATTCGTGATCTACGGCATGATGGCCAACGTGTCTATTGGCTCGTTGTTTCTGGCAGGCATTGTTCCCGGTGTCGTGTTGACGCTGCTGATGATGTTCACCGTCGCGTATTTCGCACGCAAGAACAATTGGGGCGGCGACGTGGCCTTTGATTGGAAACGGCTCGCTGGCGCGTCCCTCGAGGTGTTGGTGGTGTTGGCATTCCCGTTCAGTATTTGGGTAATGACCCAATTTGGCGTCTCCGCCAATACCGCCACGTTGATTGCCTTCGCCGCATTGCTGGCGGTCGACTGGTATTTCGATTTTTCTGCAGTGATGGCACTGATGGCGCCGGTGATCTTGATTGGCGGCATGACGATGGGGTGGTTCACGCCCACTGAGGCGGCCGTTGCCGCGGTGATCTGGGCCTTGTTCCTGGGCTTGGTGCGTTATCGCTCGATGAGTCTGCGTACCTTGGCCAAGGCTACCTTCGACACCATTGAGACCACGGCATCGGTGCTGTTCATCGTGACGGCGGCATCGGTGTTCGCCTGGCTGTTGACCACGACCCAGGCCGCGCAGACCCTGACCGACGCCATTCTGGCGGTGACCCATAACAAATGGGTATTCCTGCTGTTGGCGAACCTGTTGATCCTGGTGGTGGGCTGCTTCATCGATACCATTGCGGCGATCACCATTCTGGTGCCGATTCTGCTGCCCCTGGTGTTGAAGCTGGGCATCGATCCCATCCACTTTGGATTGGTGATGACGCTGAACCTGATGATAGGCCTGCTGCATCCGCCACTGGGGATGGTGCTATTTGTCTTGGCGCGGGTGTCAAAGCTATCCGTCGAGCGCACCACGATGGCGATCTTGCCATGGCTCGTGCCGCTGTTCATCGCCCTGATTGTCATTACTTATATTCCCAGTGTCAGCATGTGGTTACCCGATCTGGTCGGAGGTGGTAAGTGAGTCACGCAGCACAAGCCGGCGCGCGGGCCGGCGATATTCCAATTATTCGTATTCATGCCGCTGATAATGTCGTGATTGCGCGCCGTCAATTGGTAGGCGGTACAACGTTGCCGACCGAGGGCATCACCGTGGCCGGGTTGATTCCGCCCGGGCATAAGGTCGCAGTGCGCGCGATTGCTGCGGGGCAGCCCGTGCGCCGCTATAACCAGGTCATCGGCATTGCGCGGCAAGACATTGCGCCGGGTCAACATGTGCATACGCATAATCTGGCGTTCTCCGATTTCGAGCGCGACTATGCTGTGGGACAGGATGCTCATGAGACGGACTACGTGGCGCAGTCCGCCACGTTTGACGGCATCGTCCGCGCCGACGGACGTGTGGCTACGCGCAACTACATCGGCGTGCTGACGTCGGTGAATTGCTCTGCCACGGTGGCGCGCGCCATCGCCGATCATTTTCGGCGCGACATCCATCCGGAGGCCTTGTCTGCCTATCCCAATGTCGATGGCGTCGTAGCGTTGACGCATGGCGCGGGGTGTGCCACTGGCAGCGACGGAGAACCCTTGCGGGTATTGCGTCGTACCTTGGGCGGTTACGCGCGTCATGCCAATTTCGGTGCGTTGATGGTAGTGGGCCTCGGCTGCGAAACCAATCAGATCGAAGGCCTGATGGAACAGGAACATCTGCGGGAAAGCGGCCGGCTGCATACCTTCAGCATCCAAGGCACCGGAGGCACTCGACGTACGGTAGCACGTGGCATCGAGCTGATCGAACAGATGCTGGAGGAAACGAATCGCGTGCAACGTCAACCCGTGTCGGCCAGTCATCTGACCATAGGCCTGCAATGTGGCGGGTCAGACGGCTATTCGGGGATCAGTGCAAATCCGGCGCTCGGGGCGGCGGTGGACTTGCTGGTGCGCCATGGTGGCTCTGCCATCCTGTCCGAGACGCCGGAAATCTATGGCGGCGAACATCTGCTGACGCGCCGCGCCGTGTCTGCCGCCGTGGCCGACAAGCTGCTCGCGCGACTGCGCTGGTGGGAAGATTACTGTTCCCGCAATGACGCCGAGATGGATAACAACCCGTCGGCAGGGAACAAGGCCGGCGGCTTGACGACTATCCTGGAAAAATCTCTAGGCGCCATTGCCAAAAGCGGCACGACCAATTTGGTGGATGTCTATGAATACGCGCAGCCCGTCACGGCACGGGGGCTGGTGTTTATGGATACGCCGGGCTACGACCCCGTGTCTGCGACTGGGCAAGTCGCAGGTGGCGCGAACCTGATCTGCTTCACGACAGGCCGTGGCTCGGCCTATGGCTGTGCACCGTCGCCCTCATTAAAGCTCTCGACCAATACCGAATTGTGGCGGCGTCAGGAGGATGACATCGACATCAACTGTGGTGAGGTCGTCGACGGCGATAGCGATGTGCAAGCCATGGGCGAGCGAATTTTTCAGTTGATGCTGGACACGGCTTCGGGCCGGCGCAGCAAGAGCGAAATCCACGGTTATGGACAGAATGAGTTCGTGCCCTGGCAATTGGGCGCTGTGATGTAGCGATCCCGGTCGATTTGATTTTGCCGCGCCTTGACGCGCGCGGATACCTGTTTCTCGGAGCTTCGGATGAAGATCAGCAACGCACGTGTCATCGTGTGCAGTCCTGGACGCAACTTCGTTACCCTGAAAATAGAAACCGACGAGGGCCTCACCGGCATCGGCGATGCGACGCTGAATGGCCGCGAATTAGCGGTGGCCAGTTACCTGACCGATCATGTCATACCCTGCTTGATCGGCCGCGATGCTCATCAGATCGAGGACATCTGGCAGTTCCTGTATCGCGGCGCCTATTGGCGGCGCGGGCCGGTCACCATGTCGGCCATCGCGGCAGTCGATACGGCGCTGTGGGATATCAAGGCCAAGGCCGCTGGCATGCCGCTCTATCAACTGCTGGGCGGCAAGAGCCGCACCGGTGTCATGGTATACGGCCACGCCAATGGGCGCGACATCGACGAAACGGTTGACGAGGTGTTGCGCTATCGCGACATGGGCTACCGCGCCATCCGGGCGCAAAGCGGCGTGCCTGGCCTGAATGCGGTCTACGGCGTAGGTCGTGGACGTATGTTTTACGAGCCCGCCGATGCAGATCTGCCATCCGAGCACGACTGGTCTACCGAGAAATATCTGGACCACGCCCCTAAACTGTTTGCACGCGTGCGCGATGCCGTGGGCTGGGACACGCATCTGCTGCACGACGTCCACCACCGCCTGACGCCCATCGAGGCAGGGCGCTTGGGCAAGTCGCTGGAGCCTTATCGGCTGTTCTGGATGGAGGACGCCACCCCTGCCGAGAATCAAGAAGCGTTCCGGTTGATCCGCCAGCACACCGTGACGCCATTGGCGGTGGGCGAGATATTCAACACCGTATGGGACTGCAAAGACCTCATCCAGAATCAATTGATCGACTATATCCGCACCACCGTGGTCCACGCGGGAGGCATCACGCATCTGCGCCGGATCGCTGATCTGGCATCGCTGTATCAGGTACGCACCGGATGCCATGGCGCGACAGACTTGTCGCCAGCGTGCATGGGCGCTGCGCTGCATTTTGATCTGTGGGTGCCTAATTTCGGGATCCAGGAATACATGCGTCATACCGACGAGACTGATGCGGTCTTTCCCCATGCCTATTCCTTTGCCGACGGCATGATGTATCCGGGCGATGCGCCGGGGCATGGCGTGGATATCGATGAAAAGCTTGCAGCGAAGTATCCGTATCAGCGTGCGTATCTGCCGGTGAATCGTCAGGCGCACGACGGTACGTTGTGGAACTGGTGATGAGGTCTTCCCGCTCTGAGACTCAGCGGCTGGGGGCCAGCAGCTTGGCTCACTTACCCGCTGATATTGGGCGCCCAGGTTACGACCGAGCACAGTTGCTGCCAGGTATTGTTCACCTGGGCATCGGTGCATTTCACCGTGCCCATCAGGCGCCTGTCACCGACATGGCGCTCGGGGCCACTGGTGATCTGCGCTGGGGAATTATTGGCGTATCGTTGCGCAGTCCCGATACGCGCGACGCTTTGTTGCCGCAAGACGGCTTTTATACGCTGTCACTGCGCGACACGGATGCCGGCGGCGCATCGCGCGAGACGTTATCCATCGTAGGTTCGGTTCTGCGTGTGTTGGTGGCAACTGAGGACCCAGGCGCCGTACTGGCACAGATTGCGCATCCCGGCACCCGTATCGTCAGCCTCACCGTGACCGAAAAGGGCTATTGTCACGAGCCCGCCACGGGACGTTTGCGTCGCGACGATCCGGATATCGCTCACGACTTGGCTGACAGCGAGACGCCACGCAGCGCCATCGGCATGCTGGTGCATGGTCTCGCACGCCGTCGCGATGTCGGTTTGCCGCCGGTTACCTTGCTCTCATGCGATAACCTGCCTTCTAACGGCGATACGCTACGCGGCTTGGTGCTGGAATTTGCGAGGCTGCGCAATCCTGGTCTGGCGGAATGGATCGCCGCGCATTGCACCTTTCCCAATTCCATGGTGGATCGCATTGTGCCGCGCACGACCGATGCCGACCGTCAGCGTATCGCGGCACGGTTGGGGATGGACGATGCCTGGCCTGTGGTCGGAGAACCGTTTCTCGAATGGATCATCGAGGATCGCTTCGTCAACGGCCGCCCTGCGTGGGACCAACCCGGTGGCGCCCGTTTTGTCGAACACGCTGCGCCATTCGAGCATCTGAAGCTGCGCATGGTCAATGGGCCGCATTCCGCGCTGGCCTATCTGGCGGCATCCGCAGGGCTGGACACGGTCAGTCAGGCGATGGCCGACCCTGCATTGCATGACTATCTCGATGCCCTGATCAGAGAGGAAATTGCCCCCACACTGCGGTCTGTGCCCGGCGTCGATCTCGCTGCGTTACGCAAGCGTCTGTTGATGCGCTTTGCCAACGCTGCGTTGCCGCATCGCACACAGCAGATCGCCATGGACGGATCCCAAAAACTGCCGCAGCGCTTGCTGGGGACAGTGCGCGACCGTATGCATGCAGGAGCCGGTTATCAACGATTGGCTTTGGCATTGGCGGCTTGGATGCATTATTTGCGGGGGCATGACGAGCAGGGAAAAGCCTATCCGATACAGGATCCCTTGGCAGAGGAATTGCGAGCCCGCCTCGCATCCGTGGAACAGGAGCGCGACATCGATATTCAACGCGCGCGTGCATTGATCGGCTATGCACCGGTCTTCGGCGATCTTGCCGGATGTGAGGAACTCATTATCGAGGTGGCGCGCCATGCGGCGGTATTGAGACAACAGGGCGTGCGCGCTGCGGCGCGACAGGCAGTGTGAGCACCGTGCCGAGGTACGAGAGGCTCCCGTTGTCTGGCGATGGATCCGCCGTGTTTCTATCGACCGCCGCGGTTTGTCGGGCGGTCGGTTTTTTCTGATGGGATGAGCGTGGATATGACTACGGACGACACATCGAATTTATTGCGTCATTGCGGCACCGCCACGCTGCGGGAATGGGGGCGAGACTGTCTGCTGGCCATGGACGTTTCCGAGACCGACGCGGCCTGTGTGGCAGATAGCCTGGTCCAGACCAGTCTATGGGGTATAGATTCTCACGGTATCGCGCGTTTGCCGCATTATCTGAATCGCCTGGCGCATGGCTCCATCCTGCCGCGCCCGGACATCCGCGTCGTGCAGAGCGGCCCCGCCACGGCACAAGTGCATGGCGGCCAAGGCTTGGGTATTGTCGTCGCGCATCGCGCCAATGCACTGGCCATGGACCTGGCACGAGAAACAGGCATCGCTGCGGTAGGCGTCAGCGACTCGTCTCATTGCGGTGCCGTCGGTCTCTACAGCCGTGCCGCTGCCGAGGCTGGCCTGATCGGCCTTGCGTTTACGCACTCTGATTCCATCGCAGCGCCTTTTGGCGGCTATGTCCCATTTTTAGGCACCAATCCCATTTCCGTGGCGGTACCTCGCCACAATGCTGCCCCAGTATGCTTGGACATGGCCTCGACCGCTATCCCTTGGAACCGAGTGATGAACGCTCGTCGCGAGGGCCATGAACTCCCGCCGGGTATGGCCTTTGATGTAGATGGCAACGAAGCCACCGACCCTCAGTTAGCTCGTGCATTACGCCCGCTAGGCGGCCCGCAACAAGGGTACAAGGGCTACGGCCTCGCGTTGATGATCGAACTGCTGTGTGGACCATTGAACGGCAATCCATTCGGTCCGCATATCTCACCGATGTACGAACAGTTGGACGTGGCTCGCCGATTGGGGGCGTTCTTTATCGTGATAGACCCTGCGCGTTTTGCCGGCGGCCCTATGTTGGGCGCTGTGGTTGCTCAAATGGCGCAAGAGCTCGCGGCGCAACCGGGCCAGCCTCGCATGCCCGGCGACCCCGAGCAGTCGGCCCAAGCGCAGCGTCTGCATGATGGCATTCCCATCGAGCCCGGGCTATGGCGGGAGTTTATGCAATGGAGTGATCGGTTACATCTGTCGCCACCCACAGTCGCTGATGCGGCATGACTATCGACTACACCGTCCCGGGGTCGTCGCCTGGGGCCTCGGCAATGACTTCCTCGGCCTGCCTGCTGCCGAATCGCTCGGCAAATTGGCGTGTGAATACCGCGCCAAAAAAGAAAATCTGCGCGGAATAATAAATCCACAACAACAGCGCAATCATCGACCCTGCAGCGCCATACGCAGATACTGCGCCGCCACGGCCCAAGTAAAGGCCTATCCCCCACTTACCGATCAGAAACAGGCCGGCGGTCACAATCGCACCAGGGATAACGTCACGCCAGGGGATATTGATGCTGGGCAGCAGCTTGTACACCACAGCAAACAGCGCTGCCACCACTGCAAAGGAAAACAGATTCGACATCCATTCGGCCACCGTCGCGAAAACCGAGTTCGTCCACAGATCGCCGTAATACGCCTTGGCCCCGCCCAGCGCCGCGTTCATCATCAGCGACAGCAGCAAAAACATCGCCAGCACCAGCACCAGCCCAAAAGACACCATCCGGCTGCGAACCATGCCTTGCAGACCCGATTTGCGGTTCTTGGTCGCGTCCCACAGCTCATCCAGGCTGGCCTGCAGTTCCGCAAATGCGGTCGTCGCGCTGAATACGAGAATCGCAATGGACAGCAGCGCCGCGATCCAGCCCCCGCCCGACTCGTGGGCGCTGGCCAGCACAGTCTGGATCACCTCGGCTCCGCGTGTCCCTATCATGTCGTGGACTTGCGCAAAGAGCTCCGAGCGGACGGCTTCCTCGCCGAAAAATACGCCCGCCACCGCAATCACCAGAATCAACATCGGCGCCAGCGAAAACACCATATACAGCGATAGTGCGGCGCCCTTGCTCGATGCGCGGTGTTTGGACCACTGCTTGCCTGATTCGACAAGCAGTCCATAGATCTCCGAGGGACGCAGTAATTTCAGCAGACGGGCAGGGATAGGCATGGCGTGCGGCGGAATGCAGTCAGAGTGTCTGCATTGTAGGGGGCGTTCCCGTGATGTTACAAATCCCCCCGTGCTGATCACTTACTTCACTTGAAAAGTCATTTTCCCGACAGCAGGGAGCGCGTCCGACGAGACGGCACGCCAGTCCACTCGATACGTGCCTGCACTCAACTTACTGGCGGGTGTGATGACCATTGTCTTGCCGTCGCCGGCACCCGCCACGCTGATTTTCATCTTCATTTCGCCATGGTTCGCCATGCCCGGCATGCTCGTCATGGTCAAGCTTGCTGCCGACGACTGCGTCGCCAGAGTTTCGGAGAACTTCAGTTCAATAGCGGTCGGCGCCGCTCCTTCTGATTTGTCTTTCGGTGTAGAAGACAACAGCTCGGGTTGCGCAATCGCAGCGGTAGCAAATAGTGTGCCGGCGGCTGCCATCGCGAGCTGTGCTGCAAGGCGGGAAATGTACATGGAAACTCCAGTTGCATTGAGGTTCAAGTTAAAACCAGAAGCGCACGCCCGCCACGAAACGAGTCTGTGTCGTTCGTTCACCCTCGGCGCGCACGTAGTCGGCGGTCTTTCCAAAAGTCGCGGCCTGTTCTATGCCTATGTAGGGCGCAAACTGCCGGTGCAGTTCGTAGCGCAAGCGCAGTCCAACCGCGCCCTCGGACAAGCCGCTGCCGATTTGGCGAGCGGGATCGTCTTTACCAAAGAGCTGGACCTCGACCTTGGGTTCGAGTATCAGTCGCTGGGTGAGGAGCATTTCATAGCTCGCCTCGAGACGCAGCGCGGTGCGGCCGCCGCTGCCAACGTAGGCCGTGGCATCGACTTCAAACCAATAGGGAGCCAGCCCTTGTACGCCAAATGCCAGCCACTCCCGATTAGGGCCTTCGCCGGCGTCCAAGCGCACACCCAGCTGGCTGTCCCAGTACGAAGAAATCGCGTGGCCCCATAGCAGTTCGGTCCGGGACTCTTGCAGCTTTCCTTCGGCCCACTCGCCCTCGGCCTTCATCACCAGCCGGTCGTATGTGGTGCCATACCAGCCTTGCAGAGAATAGGCTGTGCTGTCGGCGCCCTTGCGGGCAAAGCGGCGTTCAAAGGTATCGGCGCGCAGCGACATGAAACGGTGTTCTCCGTGGAGCATCAGTTTCGGAACTCCTGGCACCGCGTAGTCACCTTCGCCCAGCTTCAAACCATTGGAGTAAGCATTCGGGTCGCGTGCATCCGGTGGAGCCGAGCCACCCTGCATTTGCATGTCACCGTGATCCATTGATGGCTCGGATGCGGTGGCATTCTGTTCAGTGCCGTGGCCTGCGTGTGGGTCAGCCGCATTTACCGCAATGCTTGTCAGGGAAGCAACAGCCATGGCCAGTGCTCTGATAGGTGCTAGTTTTGACATCAACGTTTCCTTTTTTCTGCACTGGCTCAAGACACCACGACCTCGCGGAACATGCCCGCATCCATGTGGAACATCAGGTGGCAATGCCACGCCCAACGGCCAAGTGCATCGGCGGTCACCAAGAAACTCACCCGCTGCGCCGGTTGCACGGGCAGGGTGTGGCGGCGTGCCAGGAACTTTCCGTCCGGGCTTTCCAATTCGCTCCACATGCCATGCAGGTGCATCGGATGCGTCATCATGGTGTCGTTGTGCAAGATCACCCGCAGCCGCTCGTTATGGCGGAAGTGGATCGGCGTGGATTTGCTGAATTCCAATCCGTCGAACGACCAGGTGTAACGCTCCATATTGCCCGTCAGATGCAGCTCGACTTCCCGGCCCGCCCCGCGCGCGTCCATCGGGCCAGAGGGGGTGTGCAAATCAGCGAGCGTCAGTACTCGCCGTCCGTTGTTGCGCAGCCCTATGCCGGGATCGTCAAGATTGGTGCGAGCCATATCCACGCGCATATCCGTGCTCGGTCCGTATTCGGTACGGGCGTGGCGTGCCGTCGTTGACGGCGCAGTCAGGCCTCCCGCTGCAGCGGTGTGCTGACTGTGATCCATCGCCATGGCGCCATGGTTCATCCCCGCCATCGCGCCATGATTCATACCGGTCATCCCAGTCATTTCGGTCGTATCAGCCATGCCGGTCATCGAACCATGGTCCATCGATCCTTGTCCCATGGACCCATGATCCATCGACCCCATCATGTCCGCCATGCTCAGCCACTCAGCCGCATCGATTGCCGGTACGGCCGCCTGCAGTCCTTCCCGCACGGCCAGTGTTGCCCGCGCGAATCCGGAACGATCCATCGATTGGGCAAAGATCGTGTACGCATCATCACGAGGTTCGACGATCACGTCGATCGTTTCTCCGGGACCAAAGCGGAACTCGTCCACAGTCACAGGCTCGACATCGACGCCATCGACCTGCACGACTCGCAGCTTCAAACCGGGAATACGCACGTCATAAAAAGTATTGCCAGCCCCATTGACCATCCGCAACCGTACGCGCTCACCGGGGCGGAAAAGCGCTGTCCAGTTACCTGCGGGCGTGACGCCGTTGGCCAGGTACGTCAACGTTTCCGAGGACAGATCGGCCAGATCGGTCGGGCTCATCCGCATCTCGTTCCACATCTTGCGCTTGTCGAACGCCGCGCCGACGCCGTCCTGCGCCGCATCGCGAAAGAAATCGAGGACCGTAGGCTGGTGATAGTTGTAGTAGTCGCCCTGTGACTTGAGCTTGCCGAATACCCGCATTGGGTCCTCATCGGTCCAGTCGGAAAACACCAGCACGTGATCCCGATCTGCTTTGATGGTCTCGGCGCCGGCGGGATCGATGATGATGGCCCCGTACATGCCGGTCAGTTCCTGCATGCCCGAGTGCGAGTGGTACCAGTAGGACCCGCTTTGCTGGACTTTGAAGCGATAGGTGAATGTGGCTCCCGGAGGAATGCCCGCAAAACTGATCCCAGGCACGCCATCCATCTGGTAGGGCAGGATGATCCCGTGCCAATGAATGGAGGTCGCCTCGCGCAGCTTGTTGGTCACGCGGATCGTGACCGTCTCCCCCTCGCGCCAGCGCAGTGTAGGGGCGGGCAGCGAGCCGTTGATTGTCGTCGCCACACCGGGCTTGCCCGTGAAGTTCACCGGAGATTCGGCCACCACCAGGTCGAATTCGTTGCCACGTAAAATCGGCGCTGCACCAAAATTCGTCTTGGCTCCCTGGGCCATCGCCTGCATTGCCGGAACCGACAAGCTGGCTAGTACGCCGCCTGCCGCCAATCCCTGCACAAAGCGCCGGCGGCTCCGGCCAAAGGGAGGCAAGATAAATGGTGATTGAGGTGGCATAGAGAGATTTCCTCAGAGGATCAATGAAAAGCGTCGGCACAGATCCCTGCGGGCATGGAATCGCTTGTTTTGACGTGTAGCAGGCAGAATACGGATCCGCCACTTTCCGTTAAATGACCCGCGCATTACATTTATGTAATGTTCCAGTAATGTTGATGGCAGGTGGCGGTAGGTAAATTGCAGGGCAATGGTCTACTCGGAATCGCATGCTGATGCTTTACGGGGGACATACAGGAATACCAAGAGGTGCGCGATGAAATTGCTTGTGGTCGAAGACGAAAACAAGACCGCAGACTACGTTAGGCAGGGCCTCACCGAGGCGGGGTTTGTGGTGGACTTGGCTCGCAACGGGCTCGATGGCCAGCATATGGCGATGAACGAAGCCTATGACCTGATTGTGTTGGATGTCATGCTTCCCGACATGGACGGTTGGCGTATTGTTCAGTCGCTGCGAGATGCCGGTGAACGAGTGCCGGTGTTGTTTCTCACGGCACGCGGCAGCGTGGAGGATCGTGTCAAAGGCCTGGAACTGGGGGCTGATGACTATCTGATCAAACCCTTTGCTTTTTCAGAGCTGCTGGCTCGTGTACGCACGCTCTTGCGGCGCGGAAATGCTTCCGCCCATCCGGACCGTATCGAAGTCGCAGATCTGGTTCTCGATCTGCCACGCAGGCGCGCAACGCGCCAAGGAGTGCGGATCAATCTCACCAACAAAGAGTTTTCCTTGCTTGAGTTATTGGCAAGACGAAAAGGCGAAGTGCTGCCGCGCTCTCTCATCACATCCCAGATATGGGATATGAATTTCGATAGCGATACCAATGTGATCGACGTTGCCATACGCCGGCTTCGCGCAAAAATAGACGATGCGTTCGAGCCCAAGCTCATTCATACCGTGCGAGGAATGGGCTATATGCTGGATACTCCCGATGAGCAGTAAACAAGCAGGCAGTCGTCGGCCCGCTTCACTTGCATTGCGCGTAACCTTGCTTGTGGGTATCGCAACGACATTGGTATTTCTCTCATTCAACTGGGTTGTCTTGCGTGCGCTGCATATGCATTTCTCGGAGCAGGACGCGGGGGAACTGGATGCGGTGGCAAAAGCGGTCGTCAACACCCTGCAAACGGGGAGTCGTGACGACGCTTCGCTAACGCAGCGGCTGAGTGCGATCGCCGTCGGGCACCATGGGGTGTTCTATGGCGTGTTCGACAATGCGGGCCAGACTGTTTATGCCAGTCCCGGCCCTGATCTTTCTGCCATCTCCCCGCCCAGCAAGGCATCCCGATTCGATCCTGATAGCTTGTCAGTGTGGGATGAGGGCGGTAAATCGTATCGCGGTGGGGCATTCTGGGCCGAGGCTGTCGACCTTGGTGAGTCCGCGCCCCGAGTCGTCGTGGCGATGGATATCGATTTCCACGTTCATTTCCTGGATTCGTTCAAGCAGATGCAACGCTGGGCAACGGGCATCGTGCTCCTGATATCGATCGTCGTTGCTTGGTTAGCCGTCCAGTGGGGGCATCGTCCGATCCGCAAGATCACTCGAGAGATTCGGGCCATTCGTTCTTCGCAGCTCGACGTCAGGCTGCATCCCGCCGATGTTCCGATGGAACTGGCTGAGCTGGCCACATCGTTCAACGACATGATCGGCCGCCTCGAAGACAGCTTTTCCAGGCTATCGCATTTTTCTGGGGATATTGCGCACGAGCTGAGAACCCCTGTCACGAATCTGGTGACTCAGACAGAGGTAGCGCTGCGCCAGGCTCGCTCCTCTGACGAATACCGGGAAATCCTCTACTCGAATCTCGAAGAGTTTGATCGCATGGGCCGCATGATCGGCGACATGCTGTTTCTGGCTCAAACGGAAAATGATCCCGGGAATTTACATCGCTCGGATATTGATCTGGCTGAGCTGATCCGAGGATTGTTCGACTACTTTGAAGCACTCGCAGAGGATGCGGGTATTGTGCTTCGATTAGAGGGCGAGGCCCAACCGGTGCGCGCAGATAAGGAGATGATCTTGCGTGCGCTGAGCAATCTTCTGTCCAATGCGATCCGCTATACGCCTCGTGGTTCGTCGGTCACCGTCAGCTTGGCGCAGGACGAGCGGTCGACGCGAATCAGGGTGGAAAATCCCGGCCGCAAAATTCCCGAGCAGTATCTGCCCAAGTTGTTCGATCGCTTTTTCCGAGCCGATCCTGCACGTCAACGGAACTCCGCCGGTGCGGGGTTGGGGCTGGCCATCGTAAAGTCCATCGCGCAAGCGCACGGCGGTGCCGTGTCCGTCACATCGGACGACATAGCGACGAAGTTTGATTTAACGTTGCCTCGCATTGCGTAAAAAGGCCCCTACGCTGCACCTACGGCTTGCTGTCGCTCCGGCGAAAAAAACACCCTCGGAGCATAAACCCCGAGGGTGTTGATTCGGCATATCCCCGGCGTGCCGGGGATACTTCGCGACAATGGCGTGGACTTAGAAGTCCATGCCACCCATGCCGCCCATGCCACCAGGCATTGCGGGAGCAGCGGGCTTGTCTTCAGCCAGTTCGACCACAGCGGCTTCAGCCGTCAACAGCAGGCTGGCAACCGAAGCGGCGTTTTGCAGCGCGGTGCGGGTCACCTTGGTGGGATCCAACACGCCTTGCTCGACCAGGTCGGTGTACTCGCCGGTTGCAGCGTTGTAGCCGTAGTTGCCCTTGCCGCCCAGAACCTTGTCCACCACCACGCTGGCTTCTTCGCCGGCGTTGGTAACGATGGTACGCAGGGGTTCTTCGACAGCACGCAGGATCAGCTTGATACCAGCGTTTTGGTCGGGCGTATCGCCTTGCAGGCCAGCGATGGCTTGCTTGGCACGCAGCAGAGCTACGCCGCCGCCAGCAACCACGCCTTCTTCCACAGCAGCGCGGGTAGCGTGCAGGGCATCTTCGACGCGGGCTTTCTTTTCTTTCATTTCGACTTCGGTGGCAGCACCGACGCGGATCACAGCAACACCGCCGGCCAGCTTGGCCACGCGTTCTTGCAGTTTTTCACGGTCGTAGTCCGAGGTCGCTTCTTCGATTTGCACGCGGATTTGCTTCACGCGGGCTTCGATCGACTTGCTGTCGCCAGCGCCGTCGATAACCGTCGTGTTTTCCTTGGCAACTTCGATGCGCTTGGCTTGACCCAGGTCTTCCAGGGTAGCCTTTTCCAGCGACATGCCGGTTTCTTCGGAGATCACAACGCCGCCGGTCAGGATGGCGAGGTCTTCCAACATGGCTTTGCGACGATCGCCGAAGCCAGGAGCCTTGACGGCGGTGGTCTTCAGGATGCCACGGATGTTGTTCACAACCAGGGTCGCCAGGGCTTCGCCTTCGACGTCTTCGGCGATGATCAGCAGAGGACGGCTCGACTTGGCAACTTGTTCCAGCACGGGCAGCAGATCACGGATGTTGCTGATTTTCTTGTCGAAAATCAGAACGTACGGATCGTCCAGAGCGGCAACTTGCTTCTCGGGGTTGTTGATGAAGTAGGGCGACAGGTAGCCGCGATCGAATTGCATACCTTCGACCACGTCCAGCTCGTTTTCCAGCGACTTGCCGTCTTCGACGGTGATGACGCCTTCCTTGCCGACCTTGTCCATCGCGTCAGCGATGATCTGGCCGATCGACGAGTCGCTGTTGGCCGAGATCGAGCCAACTTGAGCGATTTCCTTGCTGGTGGTGACCGGCTTCGATTGCTTGGCCAATTCAGCCACGGCAGCAGCCACAGCCTTGTCGATACCGCGCTTGAGGTCGATGGGGTTGAAACCAGCGGCAACGTACTTCAGGCCTTCTTGAACGATGGCTTGAGCCAGCACGGTGGCGGTGGTGGTGCCGTCGCCGGCGTTGTCCGAGGTCTTCGAAGCAACGTCTTTAACGAGTTGAGCGCCGATGTTTTCGAACTTGTCTTTCAGTTCGATTTCCTTGGCAACCGACACGCCGTCTTTGGTGACGGTCGGGGCGCCGAACGAGCGCTCGAGCACAACGTTACGGCCCTTGGGGCCCAGGGTGGTTTTGACAGCGTTGGCGAGAACATTCACGCCACGAACGATGCGCACGCGCGCGTCATCGCCGAACAGGACTTGCTTGGCAGCCATTGTGAGCTTCCTTCGAAATTTTGTTCAGGTAATTACTGGATCACGGCGAGGATTTCTTCCTCGCGGATGACGAGCAGTTCTTCGCCGTCGACTTTCACCGACTGGCCGGCGTACTTGCCGAACAGAACCTTGTCACCAGCCTTCAGATCGACCGGCAGCACTTTGCCGTCTTCGGTCTTCTTGCCCGGGCCAACGGCCACGACTTCGCCTTGATCCGGCTTTTCAGCGGCGCTATCAGGGATAACGATGCCCGAGGCAGTCTTGCGCTCGTTGTCCAGGCGTTTGACGATCACGCGATCGTGCAGGGGACGCAGGGCCATGAGGAACTCCTGTTTCTAAATATAGAAGGTGAAAAAAATCGGGTTTCAGGCCGGGAAGCAGTGTTAGCACTCACCGGCAGCGAGTGCTAATTATAGGGATGATGGCGAGAGGTTCAAGGGGGGGAAGGGGTGTTGTTACATTTTTGGTGGGAGATTTCACGCAACTTTCGCCAAATCCAGAAGTGGCTTGGACGAAACATTCGTTCAGGTGCAGAAACCTATCGAGCGTTGAGCACATGCTCCAGCGTGTCTATGATGGGCTGATATATATGAATAACCAACAATATCGGCCTCTTCATAGCGTCCCCACCGCCATGCTGATCATCGGGGCCGCATTCTTGGGCAGCACGCTCGCGACGCCTTTTTATCTGCCGTACCAGCAAACTTTCGGATTCAGCGAATTCACCCTGACGCAGATCTATGCAATCTATGTGCTGGGCAATATGGTGGCGCTGCTGTTTCTGGGGCGCCTGTCCGACAGCCTGGGCCGAAAACCCATCCTGATGGCCGCATTGCTGCTTGCCTGCCTGTCCACCTTGCTGTTCATTTTCGCGGCTGGCACGATTTGGTTGTTCGCAGCCCGACTGGTCAGCGGGCTGGCGGTAGGCCTGGCGTCCAGCACGGGCACAGCCTGGCTGGTCGATATAGACGCTGAGCACCACACCGAGCATGCTACCGTGCGGGCGGCGGGGGCGAACTTCGCCGGATCTGCTATCGGGCCGCTGGCGGGCGGTGTGCTGTATCAGTACGCGTTCGCGCCCATGCAATTGGCATGGGTCTGCTATCTTGCCGCACTCGCTGGTGTGCTGATATTGCTGTATCGCGTGCCGGCGGGCCGGCCGACAGCATCTGGCCGGCCGGACCTGTGGCCGCGCATCGCGGTACCGCGGCGCCTGCGCCGATACTTCATCACGCCGGCCCTGACAGCCTTCTGCGTGTTCGCCTTCATTGGTTACTACCTGGCCTTATTGCCCAGTATCGTGCAGGTAATTCTGCCGTCCGGCGGTGGCCTGGCGACCGGCGCCATCATGTTCGTGCTATTCATGGGAGGGCTGGGTGCACTGCTGGCTGAGCGTCGCTTTCCTTGCGATCGTAGTATGCGCATCGGCCTGATATTGCTGGTGCCGGCGCTGTGCACATTCTATCTGGCACAGCGCGAGGCGTCGCTCTGGTTGCTAATTCTGGGTACGCTGCTCACGGCCGCGGCATCGGGTATGGGGTTCGGCGGAAGCCTGCGCGTTGTCGGCCAAATCAGCCCGTCCAGCCATCGTGCGTCGATTTCCTCCGCATACTATCTCGCTTGTTTCGTCGGCGCGTCCATTCCGGTATTAGGCATCGGCCTGGCGGCAGTACTGTGGGGTTTGTCTGCTGCCAGCTTGATCTTCACGGTAGTGACTTCCTTGCTGGTGGCGGCCGCGCTCATCACCCGTAGAAGCCGGTCCTAAAGCAGATGAAGCCGTGCCTGCCCGACTTCATCTGTTCTGAACAGGGGCAGGTCAACGTCAGCGCTCGGCATTCTAGCGGGCATTGCGCGGTTCAAACGCGCGGACTTCCTTAACCTTGTTCGCCTCATCCAGCAGCACGACCGTCGGGAGATGTGTCGTCGCGAGCTGCTCGTCTACTGGGCTGTATGTGCAAATGATCAAGTGGTCACCGACCTGTGCTCTGCGCGCCGCAGCGCCGTTCAGAGAGATCGCGCCGCTGCCGGCGGGCGCCTCGATGATATAGGTGTCAAAGCGCTCGCCATTGGTGACGTTGTAAATCTCGATGCGCTCGAACTCCAACATACCGGCGGTCTTCAGCAATGTCGCGTCAATGCCGCATGAGCCTTCATAGTTTAGATCGGCCTCGGTAACGGTGGCTCTGTGCAGCTTGGCGCGAAGCATTATTCGTTGCATGAAGATTCTCGAAAATAAATTTTGGACAAAAGGACAGGGAATGGGACGCAAGCATTTGCGTCTCGGCCTCGGCAATCAACGCACATTTGTCTTTCGCTGGCGAAGATCAGCTCGTGGCGGGGAATTGTATCCATGACGCTCAGAAAATCCCATCGCTCCCGAGCTCGGGGGCATGTTGAGCGGTAAAGCGACTTCACCTGCCTTAAACACCTCTTCATGAAAACTGGATACGGATGAACGATTGAACTACCTATAATCCGAGAATGAATCATTTCATTTAAATGGCGATGTGTGGTGAAAGCATCCCTTATTTATCGATGAAAATCACAGATAACGTTTCACATTAAGGCAAAATAATGAGCGCAGCACCTTTGCACATCGATGGACTGCCACCGACCGGGCAACTGATCAATGGCCGATGGCTGGATGGCGGCCCCAGCTTTACCGTCGAGGACAAGTTCAGCGGCCGTCCTATTGCCCAGGTCGCCTCGGCGACGCGTGAACAAGTGGCCGAAGCCGTCCGCGTCACGCGAGCCGCCGTTGATGGCGGTCCGCCTCCGCCGCATGACCGCGCCCAGGTATTGCGCCGCGCTGCCGGGCTGGTTGAGTCCTTCCGTCAGCGTCTGGTCGACGTGATGGTGGCCGAGGCCGGCTTCACTATCGTCGATGCCAATGGCGAAATCGATCGTGCGATCGTCACGCTGAGTCTGTCTGCCGATGAGGCTTTGCGTCTGGTAGGCGAAGTCATTCCGTTCGGTGCCAGCCCGGGCGCACATCGCCGGATGGGTTTCACGCAGCGATTCCCCATTGGGGTCGTCTGTGCCATTACGCCTTTTAACGCGCCGCTCAATACGGTGCTGCACAAGGTCGCGCCCGCGTATGCGGCAGGCAACTCAGTCGTACTCAAGCCGTCGGCCTTTACGCCGCTGACCAGTGCGTTGCTGGCTCAGCTGCTTTTGGAAGCCGGAATGCCACCTGCTTTTCTTGCCGTCGTGCAAGGGGAGGGGGATACGGTCGGCACGTGGCTGCTCGAGGAACAGGACATTGCTTTCTACACCTTTACGGGCAGTACGAGAGTGGGGCGCATTATTCAACAGGCGGCAGGCCTGCGACGTACCCAGATGGAGCTGGGTAGTATCGCCAGCACGATCGTCTGCTCTGACGCAGACCTGGACCGCGCGATACCCAAGATCGCCAACGCGGGACTACGCAAGGCCGGACAAGTCTGCACCTCTGTGCAGCGGCTATACGTGCAGCGGGATATCGCCGAAGAGGTCGGCCAGCGTCTCGCGGCATTCGCTGCCACGCTCAAAGCCGGCGATCCGCGCGACCCGGATACCAAAGTCGGGCCGCTGATCAGCGAACAGTCTGCCATCCGTGCCGAAAGCTGGCTGCGCGAAGCAGAGCAAGGCGGAGCCAAACTGCTGTGCGGCGGGCAACGCGAACGCTCGGTCATCACACCTGCGGTCGTGACGCATGCTCCCGATGGCGGCCGAGTCTGGTGCCAGGAAGCGTTCGCGCCATTGCTGGCCCTGCGGCCTTTCGATGATTTCGAAGAAGCGATACGCGACGCCAACTCGACGCCGTTTGGCTTGTCGGCCGGCGTGTTTACGCAAGACATTGATCGTGCTTTGCGTGCGGCTTCGACCTTGCGTTTCGGGACTGTACAGATTAATGAAACCTCAAGCGCCCGTTCTGACGTGATGCCTTTTGGCGGAGTCAAGGACAGCGGCTTCGGCAAAGAAGGCCCCGCTCACGCGATTCGCGAAATGACCGAAGAACGGCTGGTCGTTTTCAATCCATGAGGCGCTCTGCAAAAGAATCATGAAAAAAGAAAAATTCATCCGGAGTGAGACATGCGATGCGCGACGCCGCCTCCTGTTGGGAGCGGCCGTCGCAACGGCTAGTGCTGCCTTCCCCTTGGGACGGGCCGGTGCTAGTGGTGGCGCCTTTCCCTCCAAACCGATTGTCCTAATCGTTCCATTTGCGCCGGGTGGCCCCACCGATGTGCTGGCACGCGTCATCGCCGAGGGAATGGCCAAGGACCTGGGGCAGCCCATCATCGTCGAGAATACTCCTGGCGCTGGCGGCACCGTGGGCAATGCCCGCGCAGCACGCATGGCCGGCGACGGATATACGCTGCTCATTGGCAACGTAGGTACGCTGGCGGCCAACACGACTCTGTATAAAAAACTTCCGTACGACATCCTCAAGGACTTCATTGCCTTGGGCTCTGTCGGCGATGCCCCCCAAGTCTTGTCGGCGCGAAAAGATTTGCCGGTCTCTGGTCTGGACGAGTTTGCGGCCTACGCCCGCGATCACGCCAAGGAGATGAACTTCGGCGCAGCCGGTGTGGGTTCAGGTTCGTTTCTGGGAGGGATCCTCTTGAACGAGCGGCTGGGCCTGAAAATAACTGCGGTCAACTACCGCGGTGCCGGTCAGGCGCTCAATGATGTGATCGCTGGCCATCTGGACTACCTGGTGGACAGCAGCACAACCTCGGTCGGCTATGTGAAGTCCAACATGGTGCGCGGTGTCGCCGTGCTGAGGCCGCAGCGAATTGCCGCGCTGCCCGACGTGCCGGCTGCTGGCGAGTCGGCATTCGCCGACCTGCACTACGACATCTGGAACATGCTTCTGGTGCCTCAGGGTACACCGGCGCCTGTCGTTGAGCGCCTGAATCAGGCGCTACGCAATTCCGTGGCTGCGCCCGCTACCCGCGAGCGCCTATCCGGCTCCGGTATCGAAGTGCCCAACTCACACAGCCAGACGCCGGAAGGTGCGGCCGAATTGCTCGCCAGCGAAGTACAGCGCTGGACTCCCATTCTGACCAAACTCAACATCACCGTTGATTGACAACAATACAGGAGACACAATGCGTCAACTCAGTTCACGTGCCGCGGCTACGCTCGCCACCTGTGCAATGTTCCTCATGCCGGGTACGGCGGCTCAGGCAGCCGAGTGGCCCCAACAGCCCATCACCTTGGTTGCGCCGTTTACCCCGGGCGGCACGACCGATATCGTCGCACGTGCGGTAGCGATGCAGTTGCAACAGCAACTGGGCCAAACCGTGATCGTCGAAAACAAGCCTGGCGCAGGCGGCACCCTGGGAGCGGGCATCGTCGCTCGAGCCAAGCCTGACGGCTATACCTTGTTGCTCGCCAATGTCGGCCACACAGCAGCCAGTGCGCTGTACAAGAATCTGCCGTATGACTTCGAACGCGACATGACGCAAATCACGACAGTGGCCGATGTGCCCAATGTCCTGGTCGTCGCGAAAAGCTCGTCAGTCAACCGTGTCCGCGAACTGCTGGACTATGCCAAAGCACATCCCAAGGAAATCGACTACGGCTCGGCCGGCATTGGCACCACACAGCATCTCTCGGCGGAACTGCTAAAGAAACAGACGGGTATGCAAGCCCTGCATATACCGTTCAAAGGCGCTGCGCCCATGATGACGGATCTCATTGGCGGCCGTCTCACCTTTGCCCTCGATTCAGCAGCTTCGGCGGCGGCGCAGATCAACGGCGGGGGCGTCAAGCCCCTAGCGGTGACCAGCCTGGAAAGAACGCGGTTCCTGCCCGATGTGCCGACATTGAACGAATCCGGTGTGCCTGGTTATCAGATGTCTACTTGGTACAGCCTGGCTGGACCCAAGGATATGCCGCCTGCCGTCGTCCAACGCATATGGCAAGCCGTCAAGGCCAGCATGGAAGACCCTGTCATGCGCAAGACGCTCGAAGGCATGGCCGCAAACCCTGGCGGCATGGACCCGGCCGAATTCCAGAAATTCGTCCACGAGGAAACAGTACGTTGGACCAATCTGGCCAAAGACTGGGATAGCAACGACTAAGCGCTCACAGCAAGACAACACACAAAAAGGTTCAGCATGGCAGTCTCCGAAATCAGCACGTTCTTTTGTCCAACCCGCTTGTATATGGGTATCGGATCGCATCGCAAGCTTGGCGATCTGCTGCGAGCACAGGGTTGCAAACGACTGTTCGTCGTCATCGACGGCGCGCTATTGTCCGGCGAGTTCTATACCAACATCCGCACGATGCTGGATGATTTAGGTGTCGCCATCGCGAGCTATTCGGAGATTGAGCCGGACCCCAGCGCGATTACTGTAGAGCGCGCCTTCGCGGCATGCCAGGCACATCAAGCCACCGCATTGCTTGCAGTGGGCGGTGGCAGCGCCATGGACGTCGCGAAAGCGGTCGGCATTCTCGCCACCAACGGCGGACGCATCCACGACTATGAGGGCATCGAGAAATTCACTACGCCGCCGCTGCCGTTGATCGCTATTCCGACAACGGCGGGAACAGGCTCTGAAGTATCGGGATCATGTGTCATCACCGATACGGAGAAGAACCTGAAAATGTCGATCCGTCATGCTGCGCTCAACCCTGCGCGATTTGCCATCCTCGATCCGCTCGCATTGCGGACACTACCGGCACACGTGGCGGCGCATTCAGGCATGGACGCATTTGTACATGCGTTCGAATCATATATTTCGCGCCAGGCGAATCTGGTCACCGACGCCATCAACATCGAAGCAATCGAGCTGCTGGCGGCCAATATCCGGCCCTTTGTCGCGAACCGTGACAACCTGCAGGCTGGCCTGAACATGCTGGTTGGTTCCGCGCTGGCTGGCATCACATTCGGTCAGACAGGCTTGGGCAACGTGCACTGCATGGCGCGCTTTGTCGGTGCTTATTGGCATTTGTCTCACGGCCTATCCAACGCCGTTTGTTTGCCATATGTTGCGCGCTTCAATCTCTCTGCCAACCCGGGCAAGTTCGCTCGCGTGGCCGCTGCCATGGACCGCCCGGTGCGAGGACTGGCCGAGATGGATGCGGCGCGTGCTGCGGTAGAGGCTATCGAGACATTGTGCAGGGATCTGGCGATACCGGCCCGGTTGCGCGATGTCGGAGCAACAGAAGACAAATTCGACGAAATCGCGGAGTTATGCACCCAAGCCAATTACAACCGATGGAATCCACGCATGACAACTACAGCGGACTTTCGCGCCTTGTTCGCTGAGGCATTCTGATGTTTGCGCGAGAGTAGAGATGAACGGACAAGCCAGCAACGCTTGAACCTACTTCATTTATTCAAAACGGTCATAGCTTTGATTATGGCCAATCAAAAGGTTGAGGAGACGACAATGAAACATAAGCTTGTAGGCCTGGTCGCGGCATGCACGATAGCTGCTCTGCCCGGTGTGGCTGCGGCGAATTGTGAAATCAAAATAGGCGCAACGGGTCCGCTATCCGGCGCCGCCACGCAGTGGGGATTGGCGATCAAAGGGGCTGCTGACTATGTGGCCGCCGAAGTCAATGCCAAAGGCGGGATGAAGGTCGGAGACGAAACCTGTCAGCTGCGTGTTGTTGCCATTGACGCGAAGTACACCGCAGAAGGCGCCGCCGCAGCGGCGAACAATTTTGTCAGCCAGGGCGTCAAATTCATCCTGGGACCCATGGGTTCGCCGGAGGTCACCGGTATGAAGCCGATCGCCACGCGCAACAAGATGCTCATGATGAGCGATAGCTACGCGCGTGACGCCATCGGTCCTCGTTGGCCGCTCACCTTCCACATTGGTCCGGGCCCGGCTGCCTGGGGAGACCCGATCGTCAAGCACGCCAAGCAGACCTTTGGCATTAAGAGTGCATTGACGATTGCACCGAATGACCAGGCAGGCACCGATGTGGCCGAGGTGGTTGCTGCCATTTATGAAAAAAATGGCGTGCCGACCAAGCTGGAGTACTACCAACGCGGCACGACCAACTTTGCACCCATTGTCACACGCATCATGGCCAGCAATCCCGATACAGTCGATACCGTATCGACCCCACCGGGCGATGCGGGAATTCTCGTCAAACAATTGCGCCAGGCAGGCTACAAGGGAGTGATCGGCCGACTCGGCGGACCAGGCACTGTCGAGATTGCCCGTGTGGCAGGCGGTATGGACGTGTTGCGCGATTTCTACTGGTTTGAGCCGGTCTTCATTGATGAAAACGTGTTGAAGCTGCAGGAAAGCTACAAGACGCTGTTAAAGGCAGAGCCGCCAGAGAACAATTTTTTCTATCTGTTTGTCGCCGGTGGCCGGGCGTTGGTGCAAGCCATTGAAAAAGCAGGCACGTACAGCGACGCTGACAAGGTAGCAGAGGTGCTGCGCAAGCTCGACGTGGTCGATCCCAACCTCGGTGAAGGCAAATGGATCGGCCAGGCCACCTACAAGATCAATCAAGAGTTGTCGTTGCCGTTTGGTATCGGAACGATTCTTGGCGGCAAGGAACAACCTGTTATCCAGGTTAAAGCTCCTGTCGATTATTGAGACCCAAGACGAGGGGCGAGATCGTGGATAGTTTTATCTCAGCGGGCCTGATTGGGCTTTCGCTCGGCGCTCAGTATGCATTGCTTGCCTTGGGGTTCACTTTGATTTTCGGAATCCTCGGTGTGGTGAATTTTGCCCACGGAGGGTTCTATCTCTTGGGCGGGTATGTGGCATACGTAGGCGTATCGTGGTTCGGGATGCCTTATCCTCTTGCGGTCGTCTGCGCCGCATTGGCGACAGCAGCATTGGGATATCTCTTCGAACTTCTGCTCCTCGAACGGGTTATCGATAACCACTTGGCAACATTGATTCTGACGCTGGGGCTGTACCTGGTCATCTGCACCGCAGTAGTCGTGGTGTTCGGGCCGGATGCGCCGCTCTTTCAGTTCCCGGTAGATGGGGTGTTGCATTTTGGCGGTGTGTATCTGCCGTTGGCGAATCTCATCGTTTTTGCGGTGTGCTTTGCTGCAATCGGCGTGACTTATGGGCTTTTGTACCGGACCAACTTCGGACGCAGCCTGCGAGCATTGTCCGAGGACCGCCCGGTGGCAGTGGCTTTGGGTATTCGTGCCAGAGTGATGTTTCCACTGGCTTTCGCTCTGGCTACAGGCCTGGCGGGTATGACCGGCGCATTGGTTACGCCCATACTCTCGCTCACTCCTCACGTAGGTGATCCCGTGCTGGCCGCCTCTTTCCTGGTGGTCATATTGGGAGGGCTGGGCAGCTTGGGTGGCGCAACAATCGCTGCCTTTCTGGTTGGTCTGGTCGAGGCCTATGCCGCGGTCTATCTGGGCGGGTCCAAGGGTGCACTGATGTTGTTTGTGCTTGTTCTGATTGTCTTGCTTGTGAGACCGACGGGACTCATGGGCGTGCGGACACGCGGAGCCTGAGATCATGCAAAAAAGTAATCTGATACGTATTGTCGGGCCTTCGGAGTTGATCGCGCTGGCAGTGATGGCGCTTGCGCTGATTCTGCCTGCGATCATGACGGACGCGGCCACTGTTTCTGTCCTGACGCAGTTCATGATTGCGGCGATGGGGGCGCTTAGTGTCTACATCATGTTGCGTATGGATCTGATGTTTTTCGCGGTGCCCGCTTTTATGGCGATCGGGGGATATGCCGCAGCTATTCTGAGCGCTCGTCACGACATTACCGATCTAACAATCTTGACCGTGACAGCATTCGGCTTGCCGTTTCTGCTGGCGATTCCGCTCGGTCTGCTGGTACTGCGGATGAAGGGCGTGTATTTCGTGCTCGTTACCTTTGTCCTTGCCGAAATCATGCCACTCATTCTTTTCGAGACACCTGGCTTTACGGGCGGATCGAACGGGGTAGCGGGATTGCCTGCCGTTACGGTTCTTGGCGACACCTATGCCATCGAGTCCAATAACGCGGTGCTGATGCTGGCGTCTGGCTTGGCGTTGCTGTCTGTTCTGTTGACTGTAGCGCTCACTCGCTATTTCAAGTCCCAATTCGACTCTATCCGCGAAGACGAGGTCCTGGCCCAAAGCGTGGGGCTGGCAGTTGCTCGCTACAAAATCATCGGTTTCTGTTTTGCCGCGGGTATTGCAGGATTGGCTGGATTTGCACTGGTGGAAATGCTGATGACCGCACATCCTTCGTCGTTTTCCGCGATGTCGTCGGTCAATTATGTGGCTTATGCCATCGTAGGCGGGCAAAGCGCAATACTGGGTCCGTTGCTGGGAGCAGGCATTTTGGTGTGGGCGGCCAATCTATTCAGCTTGCAGGGCGAAATCTCGCAAGGCCTGTTTGGTCTCGTGCTGATGCTCGCCGTAGTGTTCGCCAAGGGTGGCCTGATCGGCCTCATTCAGCAGCATGGGACTCGCGTTTTCTCGCGCAAGCGTTCCTCCACCGGACAGCTCAAGGACCAAAATGAAAAGGAGTACGTATGACTGACGTTTCTGCCTATTCTGGTCCGATACTGCAGGTCGATAACGTCTCCAAGCAATTTGGCGGCAACCGGGTGTTCAACAATGTCAGCTTGTCCTTGACCGCAAGCGAGGTGCTTGGCGTCATCGGCCCTAACGGGGCGGGCAAAACCACACTGATCAACGTGGTTTCCGGTCAGATAGCACCCACTAGCGGCCGCATTCTATACCGTGGACGCGACATCAGCGACAAGCTGTTCCATACTCGCAGTGCGATGGGTCTGGTTCGTTCTTTCCAGCAGACGAAAACCTTCAAGACGGCATCGGTATATGAGAATTTGCATCGGGCGAAATTATTCAGCAGAAGAGGGATTTCGCTTGATGAGGCCTATTTGACCGAGCTTTTGCGTACGGCGGGTTTGCTCGGCCGCTTGGATCACCTTAGCGATTCCTTGCCCTATGGCATGCAGAAGATGCTGGGCCTGCTCATGGCGTTGGTCACTGACCCACGCATTCTGTTGCTCGACGAGCCCGCCGCCGGGCTAGAAAAAGAAGAGCGTTTTTTCATCGATCAGTACGTGCAGGCAGCCCGAAGAGAGATGGGCTGCTGCGTACTGTTAGTCGAACACGATATGGATCTCGTAAAACGGCTTTGTCCCCGCGTGTGCGTGTTGGACGGAGGCGTTCTGATCGCCGACGGTCCGCCTGCCGAGGTCTTGGCCCGCCGCGACGTGATCGATGCCTATCTTGGAACGACGACCGAGGAGGAGCACGCTCATGCTTGAGACACGCAATCTCGCCGTTCGCTATGGCGGTATTTCCGCCTTGAACGGTGTTTCCATTACGGTGCCAAAGAGCGAAACCGTCATCCTCGTCGGGGCCAATGGCGCGGGCAAATCCAGCTTGATCAACGCAATCATCGGAATGGCGCCCATCAGCGAGGGCAGCATCCTTCTCGATGGTGTCGACCTGGGAAAGATCCCGCCCTATGAGCGCGCCAATCAGGGAATAGGATATTCCCCGGAAGGGCGCCGAGTATTTCCGACCATGACGGTGCGAGACAACGTGCTCGCGGGTGCATCCCGGCTCGGTAGGGCCAAGCAGAACGCCATATACGACAAACTGGCTGATTTGTTTCCCATGCTCAGAGAGCGCGCGAATGATTACGCCGGCTTTCTGAGTGGAGGCCAGCAGCAAATGGTCGCGATTGCCCGGGCGATGAGTGCTGCGCCCAAGCTTCTGCTGTTAGACGAACCCTTTCTTGGTTTGGCGCCTGTGTGGATCGAACAGATCAGCAAGGCGATTCGCGTATTTCGCGCCGAAGGCGTAACGGTGCTGATGACCGAACAAATGGCAGTGCCGGCACTCAAGGTGGCGACCAGTGGTTATGTGATGCGTACGGGCCATATCCTGCGTCAGGGGACGGTGGATGAGCTGCGTAGTACAGCGCTTGAGGAGGAATATCTATGAATTCGTCAAAGAAGGTCCAGGTGGACGATACCCAGTATCGGCTGCTCACCGTGCACTATGCGTCCAGCCCGGCAAACCGCAAGGCACAGCATAATTTCATGGCAGCCGTGGATTTTCACGATGTGCCCATGCCATTGGATTTTTATGTCTGGGTGGCGATATCTAAAGACAAAGTTGTGCTGATAGACAGCGGTTGCGACGAGGAAACCTGCAATCGCCGTGGACATACGTTTCATCGTTGTCCGACTGACGCGTTACGCAGCCTGGGCGTGTCACCCGAGCAGGTTACGGACGTTATCGTCACCCATATGCATTGGGATCATCTGGGCAATCTGGAAAAATTCCCCAATGCACGGATACATGTGCACAAGACCGAGATGCAGCACGCGACGGGCTGCGCGATGTGTCACGAAACGCTACGCCGTCCATACGATGTCGATCAGGTCTGTACCGTGCTGCGCGCGCTGTATGCCGGCCGTGTTTCATTTACAGATCAGACCGCGGAAATCTTGCCAGGTATTTTCATTCGGCCAGTTGGAGGCCATGCGCCGGGCCTTCAGATCGTTGAGGTCACTACCGCTCGCGGGCAAGTGATTCTCGCGTCAGACGCGATGCATTTCTATGCGAATGGGGAGTTGACCAACCCCTATCCCGTGATTGTGAATGTGCTGGATTATATGAATGGCCTGGCGCTGCTCAAGCGTCTGGCGGCAACGCCGGACCACATTATTCCCGGGCATGATCCCAAGCTGCGCGAGCGATTCCCTGCTGTTGCGGGCATTGATGGTGTATGGGATATTTCCCAACCTGCACTACCTACGGCGAATGAGAATTAAGGCCTTGACTCACTCTTGCGGCGCCGTAGCTATGCTGAAAGAAACCAGCTGAATTGGAGCATTTTTATGGCGCGCGCAAAAAAAACGATGTCACCATCATCACCCCTCAGAATCACGGTGCAAGAGGTTGCCGATCGCGCAGGAGTATCGATCGGTACGGTCTCTCGCGTTGTCAACAACGTTCCCGGGGTTCGGCCTGCCTATGTCAAGAAAGTGCAGGCGGCGATAGACGAGTTGGGCTGGAGCCCGAACATCGCCGCGCAGAACATACGGTCGCCGTCGCTGCGAATGATCGGATTCATATTCTCCGATATTCGAAATTCGCTCTATTCGAGTATGACCAAAGGCGCTGAAGAAGTGCTGAGTACCAGGGGGTATTTGCTGGTCACCGCCAGCAGCGATGGCAACCCCGAGCGTGAAGTGGCGTTGATGGATTTTTTCAAGCGACGCCGTGCCGACGGAATGATCCTGACGATCCAGGACGAAAACAATAGTGCGGTGCTGTCTGCCATCTCGAATTGGGGCATTCCGCATGTGATGATGGAGCGGGAAATTCCCATGAATTCGGTGTCCATCGGCGCCGATCATTTTCATGGGACCCGTCAGGCAGTGGAATATTTGCTGGGCCTGGGCCATCGGCGAATTGCTTTGATTACAGGCGGCCGAGGTACGAAAGTCGCTCGCGATCGAGTTCGCGCACTCGAAGAAGCCCTGCGCTCGGCAGGGATTGAGCCTGATCCTACGCTGTTTTGCCTGGATTCTTTTTCGGCCGAGTACGGGCTGTCGCAGACCCAACGCCTGATGAATATGAAGGAGCCGCCAACGGCCCTGTTATCGATGGGGGTCCGCCTGCTGCCGGGTGTACTGGAGGCCTTACAACTGATCGGCAAAAGGATCCCCGACGATCTTTCTTTGATTTGCGGCAATGACACCGATATCGCGCGAATTGTGACACCACAGATCACCGCTGTGCGATATGACGCCTTGGCCCTGGGCCGAATGGCTGCGGAAAACCTGATTGACCAAATAGAAAACCGGACTCACGAGGACAAGTCCGTCAGGATTGAGATTCCAACGGAATTGATATTGCGGCAATCCTGCAGACGCGTTCCTTCATAACACTCTGCTGATATCGGATTCAGCAACGGATGGAGAGAGATACAAGTGAACGATTTGTTGTTTCAACCTTATCGTATGCGCGAGCTGACGTTGCCGAATCGAGTTGTCGTATCGCCAATGGCGCAATACTCGGCCAATGCCGATGGCCATGTGACGGACTGGCATCTCGTTCATTACGGCAGTCTTTCTCTGTCAGGCGCCGGGCTGGTCATCATGGAAGCCACTGCCGTTTTGCCCGAGGGCCGTGTATCGCCGTGTTGCTTGGGTTTGTGGGACGACGCCCACGTTGACGGTCTGCGGAGAATCGTGAATTTTGCCCGCCGCCCTAATGCAAGCTACATGGGAATCCAGCTGGCGCACGCTGGACGCAAAGCCTCGGTTGCCCAGCCCTGGAAGGGGGGCGCTGCACTATCTGAATCAGATGGTGGATGGAGGTTGTGGGGAGCGTCGGCCAAGCCCTACCCGGGCCGTGATGAACCGATCTGCCCCGATGAGGCGGACCTGGAACGGATTGCCGAGAGCTATCTGGCAGCACTCAGAAGGGCCGATGAAGCTGGGTTTGATCTGGTGGAGCTGCATGCGGCGCATGGCTATTTTTTGAATACCTTTTTATCTCCCTTGAGTAATTCCCGCGACGATCAGTGGGGCGGAGACATCGAAGGGCGAATGCGTTATCCCCTGGAGGTTTTCCGGCGTCTGCGCGAGGCGTGGCCGGCAGAGAAACCCATGGGGGTACGCATTTCCGTCACCGACTGGGTGCAAGGCGGTTGGGATATCGCATCGTCTGCGGTGTTCGCCGCGCGCCTGAAGGCATTAGGTTGCGATTACGTCGCCATCTCGAGCGGCGGAATTTCCCCTGATCAAAAAATTACCGTTGGTCCTGCCTATCAGGTCCCCGCTGCCGCCGAGGTTCGTGCTCAGTCCGGAATACCGGTGATAGCAGTTGGCATGCTGTCCGATCCGGATGTGGCGAATCGCGTATTGATCGAAGAAAAAGCCGATCTGATTGCCGTGGGCCGCGGAATGCTGTTCAACCCGCGTTGGGCCTGGCATGCCGGCCTGACGCTAAAAGGCGAAATGCGCGTTGCGGATCCGTATCTGCGCTGCCACCCCAGCTTAAGAAATCTGCCCCGCTAACTTGCTGCGTTGAACCCATATTTTGCGAGTGTTGATCATGTCCAATGACTATTTGATTTTCAGCCCGATCACCTACCGTGGGGTGACGCTTCCGAATCGCATTGTCTTGTCTCCTATGGCGATGTATATCGCTGAAGAAGCCGCACTGAATGACTTTCATATGACCCATTATGGCAAGTTCGCCATGGGGGGGGTGGGCTTGGTCACTGTCGAGCAGACGGCGGTTTGCCGTCGAGGCAGAATTACCAATGGCTGCCTGGGGCTTTGGAGCGAAGACCATCTGCCGGCATTTCGCCGGCTCACCGATGTGATTCACAGCTTTGGCAGCAAGGCGGCGATTCAAATCAATCATGGTGGACGCAAAGCCAGTGCGCAGCGAGCGTGGCAGGGTAATGGCCCCCTGACTGCAGACGATATCTCGCGAGGAGAGGAGCTGTGGCAGCCGGAAGGCCCCTCGGATCTGCCGTTCGCACCCGGGTGGCCGGTACCTGAAGCAATGACGCTGGATCGAATTCAGCTGCTGCGCCAAGAATTTGTACAGACTGTTTTATTGGCTGAGCGGGCGGGGTTCGACATTATTGAGCTGCATTTGGCGCATGGCTATCTGCTGCAGAGTTTTCTCACGCCGCTGGCAAACAAACGTACGGATGCTTATGGCGGCTCTCTCGAGAACCGGATGCGTCTCCCTCTGGAAATCGCGAGTGACCTGCGGGCGGCGCTATCCGATAAAACGCCGATCTTTGCGCGTATCTCCGCCACCGACTGGGTTGATGGCGGCTGGACACTGGAAGACAGTGTGGTGCTGGCCGAACGCCTGAAGGAGGCCGGTGTTGATTTGATCGATTGCTCGTCTGGCGGGAATCTGCTCAGGGGCGCAACCAACTCCAACCTCGCTCGCGGGCCGCTCTATCAGGTTCCCTTTGCAGAAACTGTGCGCCGCAAGGCCAACGTTCCTACCATGGCGGTTGGCATGATCCGTACCGGCGCCGAGGCAGAACAAGTGCTGCGCGACGGCAAGGCGGATCTGGTGGCGATTGGCCGGCAATTGCTGTTCAACCCGTCCTGGGTGCAGCATTGTGCGCAAGAGCTCGGAGAAGACCCGAACTTCTCGCGCTGGCCAGAACCCTACGGGTGGTGGCTATCCAAGTGGGCAAAGGCCTTGGCGGCGGTGTAAAGACTACTCTGTAATTTCACACCGCCAGCGGAACATATCAACGGGTCAGCATGCCGTTACCGTCACGATCCTGCTTGCTGAAGTCGTCCATGACCTGGCTCATGAATTCATCACGCGTGACGTAGCCACGCTTGTTCTTATCCAGCATGGTGAACTCGGAGTCCGTGAGTACGGTAGTGGTTTCGGGCCGGGAGAGCTTGCCGTCACCTGTGGTGTCGAGCTTGGTGAAGGCTTGCTCCATGAAGGTGCGATACTCGGCTTGGGTAACGTTGCCGTCGCGGTTGGTGTCCATCCGCTCAAAGAGTTCGGCTTCGGTCGGGCGCGGCTGCATCTGGGTCTGGGCGTGGGCCGTAAAACCGGCCAGGCAAAACGACAGCGCGGCAATGGGGGCGAGGCGGTGCAGTGTCTTTTTCATGGTGGTCCTCATTTGCAGCCTAAGCGATTACCGGCATAGCCGCCGGCACCTGCGCCTGCGACGGTAGCAACTGTCTTGCCCGTGCCGCCGCCGACCATGCTGCCTAGCAGGCCACCCGCAACAGCTCCCCCCACGGTGCCGGCAATACAGTCGAATTCCGAGCTGGTGTGCATGCCGCCACCCGATTGGCAGCCCGCCAACGCGCCCATCAGCGCGATGGCTATGAATGTCTTGTTCATTGCATTTACCTCCTTTGATCGGTCAATACAGGGACCTAATGCAGTAGGACGTCAGGAGTAGCATATACAAAGTTTCGGAAAATAGCACTCTCGGGCGTTCATCAGCGCACGGCGCAACGTTTCAGGGGGGGGACGACCCAAAAGGAGGTATCGTCCGTCTACAACCAATCAATCTCCACGCCTAGCGCCGAACTATTCGTGGCCTGCAGCAATTGATGCACCGGCAACGTCAATGCAAGTTCAGTGTGAAAGAACCAATCGCACGCCGCAATCTTACCCAGGTAAAAATCCGCAAGGTCAGGGCGCGCCGTTATCTGCGCATGCGCGACTTGAGCCTGCCACAGCCAAATCCACGCGACGACGTTATGACCGAACAGGTCCAGGTAGTAGGCCGCATTGGCGCATCCTTCGCGGGGGCTTTGCGCAATTGCGTCCAACAATACCCGTGTTGTTTCACGCAGTTGCTGCCACGACAGGTTTAATGCAACCGCGTGCTCGGCGAACTTCGGGTTGCCGCTGGCTTTTGCAGCCTCTATCGTACGCATCACACGCTGGTGCAAACGCTCCAGCGCCTGCCCGTTGTGCATGCCGACCTTTCGATTCAGCAAGTCCATCGCTTGAATACCGTGCGTGCCTTCATGTAGCGCATTCAGGCGATTGTCTCGATAGAACTGTTCCACAGGGTACTCGCGCGTGTAGCCGTATCCGCCGTGCACCTGGATCGCAAGGTCGTTGGTTGCCAATCCGAAACGCGCAGGCCAAGACTTGACCACGGGAATCAGCAGCGGCAACAACAAGGCGGCCTCCGCGCGTTCATCCGCGTCGGGATGATTCGCCTCATCGTCGGCCAACCTCGCTGCGACGAGACATAAGGACAACGCGCCTTCTGCATAGGCTTTCTGAGTCAGCAGCATCCGTCGCACATCCGCATGTTCGACGATAGGTACCTGTGGACTATGTGGGTCGTTAGCACCGGGCAGCCGCCCCTGGCGTCTCTCTTTCGCATAGGCCAGCGCATGGCGATAGCCCGTGTAGGCCAACATGGTGGCGCCCATGCCGACGCCGATTCTCGCCTCGTTCATCATCGTGAACATACAGCGCAGGCCTTGGCCGGGTTCTCCGATCAACTCTCCGATGCAACCATCGTTTTCTCCGAATGAGAGCATCGTTGATGTGGTGCCCCGGTAGCCCATCTTATGGATCAAGCCCGCGAGCGCGACATCGTTCGATTCACCAACTCGTCCCTCATCATCAACGCGGAACTTCGGCACGATGAACAGCGACAGGCCTCGAGCGCCCGGCGGTGCGCCGGCAATGCGCGCCAGAACGAGGTGCACGATGTTCTCGCTGATATCGTGGTCGCCTGCGGAGATGAAAATCTTCTGACCCTTGATCGAATAGCGGCCGTCAGATAGCGGGGTGGCGGTAGAGCGCAGATCAGGCACCGAGGACCCGGCATCGGACTCGGTCAACGCCATCGTTCCCAGCCAACGCCCCTCGAGCAAGGACGGTAGGAATCGCTTTTTTTGTTCGAGCGTGCCGAACGCGCGTATCAGGTTGGCATTGGCAGCGGTGAGAAAACAGTACGCTGAGGTTCCCACATTCGCCGCACGGAACAATGCCAGGCAGGACTGAGAAATGGTGATCGGCAGCTGCATGCCACCCAGTTCGTAATCGTGCGTCGCGGCCAGGAATCCGCCTTTGGCAAAGGCGCGTACCGCTTCGCCGACCGCGGGCAAGGTTTTGACTGCCTGGCCATCGAACTCTGGCTCGTTCTCGTCCGAGAGTCTATTGTGAGGAGCGAAATGTTGACTGGCCAGGCGCTGTGCCGCGTTGATCGCGGCGTCGAAGGTCTCGCGAGAATGATCGGCATAGCGTTCCCGCTGGGTCAACGACACACTGTCCAGCATGTCGTACAGCACAAAATCGAGATGGTCGCGGCAGATAAGAAGATTTGTCATCAGGCTTCCGAATCGTCAAACAAGGCGATTTATGTTCCGCTATGCAGAATATAAAACTGCATTGCAGAACCAATTAAGCCATGCTAGCATCAAATCACATAAAAAACGGGAAAAATCCGGTATCGGGTTCTACACGCTGCGTTTGGTTGTGGCTGACGAATTAGGTGCACGTTTGCCGCGGCTTCGGCAGTTTCGACATGCCCACCTATGGAGACAACTATGAAATTCAGTGCTGCCTTGGCGATATCCGTGCTGGCCGTCAGCCAGGTCCCCTCAGCTGCCGCTGCCCAGGACAACTATCCTGAAAAGCCGATCACCATCATTGTTCCGTATGGCGCCGGTGGCACCACTGACGTCATGGCGCGAGCGCTGGCGACCAGCTTGTCGAAACAGTTGAAGCAGCCCGTAGTCATCGAAAACAAGCCAGGCGTGGGCGGGTCCATGGGGGTGGCGGCGATGCAGACAGCCAAACCCGACGGCTACACCCTGACCATGACGCCGGTAGGCATCTTTCGCCAACCGCATTTACAACCAGTGTCCTGGAATCCCATCCGTGACGTGACCTACATTGCGACGATTCTGACCTATGACTTCGCGCTGGCCGTGAAGGCTGATTCACCGTTCAAGACGGCCAAGGACCTGGTTGACTATGCGAAACAGCATCCGGGCGAGATCGATTACGGTACACCGGGGCGGTACACGGGCAATCAAGTTGTGCTCGCTATGCTGGGCAAACGCGAGGGCGTAGAGTTCACTCACATCCCTTACAAAGGCGACGCGGACGCGACCGCAGCGTTGGTGGGCGGGCATGTTCGGGCCGCCGTAGTGACGAACAGCATTCTCGCTCAGGTCAAATCGGGCAACGTACGCGTGCTGGCGACGGCGGACGAAGCGCGCAACCCTGAGTTCGCGGGCGTACCAACCTTGAAGGAACTAGGCTACGACGTCGTGGTGAAATCGCCCCTGGGAATCGGAGGCCCTGCGAATCTGCCTGCTCCTATCGTCGAAAAGCTGGACAAAGCCATCAAAGCGGCATTGGAAGACAACGAGGTCAAGACTGCTGCCAAGAACTTCGGCGTCAGAACGTACTACCTCGATCATGATGCTTATGCTGCGTTCGCCAAGAACGAGTATGAAACCCAAAAACCCTTGATCACCGATCTAGGCCTGTAACGATCCGGGCTTCGTGCCCTAGATGTAAAACATGACTATTGCGCAAACCTCTACAGACACTCTGCCGCGTTCAAAAAGCACGGACACGGAAGACAGGCATTTCGTGACAGCGCTAGCGCGCGGCTTGGAGGTTCTCGCCAGCTTCAACGGCGGCGACAGTGCGTTGGGTAACCAAGAGATCGCGCGTCACTGCGGGCTGCCAAAGTCCACAGTGTCGCGCCTGACCGCCACGCTGGCACGACTGGGCTACCTGCGGCTGGACGAGAGCACCGGCAAATATCACCTCGGCGTAGCCACGTTGGCTTTGGGGGCCGGTATGCTCGCCAAGCTGGACGTACGCCAGATTGCCAAGCCTGGCATGCAGCAGTTGGCGACCGCCTGCGGTGGTCTGGTGGCACTCGGTGCCCGCGACAGATTTTCGATGCTGTATCTGGAGGCCTGCCGTAGTCAGGTCGCCTTGACCTTGAATCTGCAAATGGGTTCGCATGTGCCCATTGCCGTCACGGCCATCGGACGCGCTTATCTGGTAGAGGCGGGCCCCGCAGAGCAACGCGAGATCATTGAGCGCGCCAGTGAACTGGACATCGGCTCCGGACAAGCTATCGCACGAGGACTCGAGCAGGCACAGGAAGACTACGACAAGCTCGGGTGCACCTGCTGCTTTGGCGACTGGAACCCGGACGTGCACAGCATCGCCGTCGGCCTACGGCTGGGCGGCAGCCAGCCTCTGATGGCGCTGAACTTCGGCGGGCCTGCGTTTCGCATGTCTCGCGAGTATCTGCTTAACGAGGTTCGTCCCCGATTGCTGGATCTGGCATCACAGATCAAGGAACAGACAGGCGCTCCTGCCTAGGCTGCCGCCGTAGGCAATGCCTGTATTGCTTTTTCCATTACACCGAACGTGAAAGGTTCTTCATCCATATGACGCAGCTCACCTATACCGTGGTCGACGGCATCGCTCTGATCACGATGCAGAATCCACCCGTCAACAGCATGGGGCACATGCAACGCCGACAGATCCTGGAGGCGTTGGACCAGGCCGAGGCAGACGCAGCGGTACGGGCTGTGGTGATAACGGGCTCCGAGCAGGTGTTCTCGGGCGGTGCGGACATTACCGAGTTCGGAACGCCAAAGGCGAACTGGCATCCCACGTTGCGCGATGTCATTGACGCGCTCGATGCATATTCAAAGCCCGTCGTTGCCGCCATCGATGGCATATGTCTTGGTGGCGGTCTCGAGTTAGCCCTGGCGGCACATTACCGTGTTGCTGCCGGACGGACTTTGGTTGGTTTGCCGGAAGTAAAGCTGGGCCTATTGCCCGGCGCGGGAGGCACGCAACGGCTGCCACGCCTGGTGGGGCTGGAACGAGGTCTGGATATGATCGTCAACGGCAAAAAGGAAAAAGCCGCTGATTTGGCCGACACCCGTTTGTTTGATCTGGTGGTCGAGGGCGCTGTAGCGGATGCCGCCATGGCGTTTGCCCGCGAACGCGTTCGCGCCGGCGATCCGATCCGGCGCACGCGCGACATCACTATCACGGAGCCGGACGCACAAGCGTTCCTGCAAGTCGTTCGACGGAATACGGCAGCCGCTCATCCTCGGCTGCCCGCACCCTCGCAATGCGTCGAGGCCGTTGCCGGCTGCCTGCTTCCATTCGATGATGGGATCAAGAAAGAGCGGTCGCTTTTCATCCAACTGATGAATACACCTGAATCCGCAGCACTACGGCATGTCTTCGCTGCCGAGCGTGCCGCGACCAAGGTGCAGGGCATCTCGCCGCACACTCCGAAGCGCGAGATCCGGCGAGTCGGCGTCATTGGCGCTGGCACCATGGGTAGCGGCATCAGCATGAATTTCCTGAACGCCGGCATACCGGTGACCTTGCTTGATATGAACGACGAGGCGCTTGCCCGAGGTGTCGCCGCCATCCGTAAGAACTACGAAGCGACCAAGCGCAAGGGCAGAATCAGCCAAACGCAGATGGACCAGCGAGTTGCCTTGCTACAAACGACCCTCAGCTATGGTGATCTGAGTGATACCGACCTGGTCATCGAGGCCGCGTTCGAAGACATGGCAATCAAGGAAAAAGTATTCCGCGTGTTGGACGAGGTGCTAAAACCTGGCGCGATCCTGGCGACTAACACCTCTACCCTTGACGTCAATGCGATCGCGACATTCGTAAAGCGTCCCGCAGATGTGGTGGGCCTGCATTTCTTCAGCCCGGCCAATGTCATGCGACTGCTTGAAATCGTCCGCGCGGATCAGACCTCCGACGAAGTTCTCGCGACCTCTCTCAATCTGGCAAAGGTGATCGGTAAGCAGCCGGTCGTTTCTGGGGTGTGCGACGGCTTTATCGGCAACCGCATGCTCAATGGCTATCGTGATGCAGGCGAGGAATTGCTGTTGCTGGGGGCGTCGCCCAAGGAGATCGACAGCGCGCTCGAGGACTTCGGTTTTGCCATGGGGCCTTACCGCATGGGCGATCTGGCGGGCTTGGACATTGGTTGGGCCATCCGAAAGCGCCGGCAAGCCGAGCAACCGGACCGGGATTTCTCCTGCGTCGCGGATCGCCTCTGCGAAGCAGGACGATTTGGTCAGAAGACCGGCGCGGGTTGGTATCGATACGAATCCGGTAGCCGCACTGCCCACTCGGACCCCGTGGTCGCCGAGATTCTCGATGCCTACCGCCAGGAGAAATCCATCGTGCCGCGCAGTTTTACCTCGCGTGAGATCGTCGAGCGCTGCGTGTTCGCGCTGGTCAACGAGGGCGCACGAATCCTGGAGGAAGGCATCGCGCAACGGGCCTCTGACCTGGACATCGTATACCTCAATGGGTATGGCTTCCCGCTGCATCGCGGTGGCCCCATGCACTTTGCCCAGCGGGTCGGCCTGTACAACGTGGTACGCGCGATGCGCCGGTTTGCCGCGCAGTCGCGCAACCCGGATTTCTGGCAGCCAGCCTCGATGCTGGTTCAGCTGGCCGATTCCGGCGACGCATTGAAATAATCCGTGATCACATTGAGGACATCATGAACGAGGCTGTCATTGTTTCTACGGCTCGCACCGCCCTGGCTAAATCATGGCGCGGCGCGTTCAACATGACGTATGGCGCGACGCTGGGCGCTCACGCGGTTCATCATGCCGTTGCCCGAGCTGGTGTTGACCCCGCCGACGTCGAGGACTGCATCATGGGCGGCACCTATCTGGAAGGCACGACCGGCGGAAACATCGCCCGTGCCATCGCCTTGCGCGCAGGCCTGCCGGTAACGACGGCCGGCATGAGTATCAATCGGTTTTGCTCCACAGGCCTGCAAAGCATCGCCTTGGCCGCTCAGCGTGTGATGGTCGAAGGCGCGCCGATGATTGTTGCCGGCGGGGTTGAGAGCATTTCGTGCACGCAGAATGAAGCCAATATGCACATGCGCCGCGACCCGTGGCTGCTCGAGCACAAGCCTGCCCTCTATCTGAGCATGCTGCAGACCGCAGAGAATGTCGCCCGCCGATATAACATCAGCAAAGACGCGCAGGACGCTTATGGCGTGCGCAGCCAGCAACGCGCTGCCGCTGCACGTGACGCCGGCCTGTTCGATGCCGAGATCGTACCCATGACGACTATCATGGCCGTGCAGGACAAAGCCACGGGTAAAGTTTCGCGTCGTGAGGTGACAATCTCATCGGATGAGGGGATACGCGCAGACACCACGCTCGAGAGCATCTCGGGCGTCCGTTCTGCGCTGCCCGGCGGCGTGATAACGGCGGCCAACGCGAGCCAGTTCTCTGACGGCGCATCGGCCTGCCTGGTCATGGATGCAAAGCTGGCGGAACGCCGAGGTATTCAACCACTGGGCATATTCCGCGGTTTCGCCGTTGCCGGCTGCGAACCCGACGAGATGGGCATTGGCCCTATCTTTGCCGTACCCCGTCTGCTCAAACGGGCCGGGCTCAAGGTATCTGACATTGATCTATGGGAACTGAACGAGGCCTTTGCCTGCCAGGTGATCTACTGCCGTGACCATCTCGGCATACCCGATGATCGCCTCAATGTGAATGGCGGCGCCATTGCCGTAGGACATCCGTATGGCGTGTCAGGATCCCGCTTGACGGCGCACGCCTTGATCGAGGGCAAGCGCCGTGGCGCGCGGTACGTCGTCGTGACGATGTGCGTGGGCGGCGGGCAGGGCGCCGCCGGTCTTTTCGAAGTGGCTTGATCGGCGCGGCCCGGAAGGAGAAATCGATGAGCGTAAAGTCGCTGTTTCAGTTGGAAGGAAAAGTCGCTCTCATTACGGGCGGATCTCGCGGCCTGGGACTGCAAATAGCAGAGGCCTTGGGCGAGATGGGCTGCAAGGTGGCCATCACCGCTCGCAAAGAAGCCGAGCTGGAGGCTGCTGCGCAGCACCTGCAGTCTCAGGGGATTGAGGTGCTCACTGTGCCTGGAAACCTCTCGCAGTTCGACACCATACCTGGCCTCGTGGACCGGGTGCTGGATCGCTTTGGCGTGATCGATGTGCTGGTCAACAACGCGGGCGCGACTTGGGGGGCGCCTGCGGAAGACTACCCCGATGAAGCGTGGCACAAGGTCATGGACCTGAACATCAACGCCGTGTTTTATCTTTCCAGGGAAGTCGGGCGCCGAACGATGATTCCACGCCGCGCCGGCAAGATCATTACCGTTGCCTCCGCCGCGGGGATGCGCGGTACCGCAAAGGGCGTATCGACGATCGCCTACAACACGTCGAAGGCTGCCGCCGTCAACTTCACGCGGACGCTGGCATGCGAGTGGGGACGCTACAACATCAACGTCAATGCCATATGCCCGGGTTATTTCTCGTCGCGCATGGCGGACGTGCAGATTCAGCGCATGGGACAGTCGCTGTTGGACCGCATACCGTTGGAGCGCGTCGGCGGCGAAGAAGACCTGAAAGGCATTGCAGTCCTGCTGGCCAGTGAGGCCTCTCGTCATATCACAGGCCAGGCGATTCTGGTGGACGGCGGTGCCAGTGTCAGCGCCTGATGCAGGCGAGCGCGACAAAACTTTACTAATGCGGGACTGAGATGATCGACAAGTTCAAGGACAACGTACATGAGGCGGTGGCCGATATCCCCGACGGAGCGACGGTTCTGGTCGGCGGGTTTGGCGGCGCAGGGCATCCGACGGAACTCCTGCACGCGTTGCTAGAGCAGGGCGCACGCGACCTGACGATGGTCAGCAACAATGCAGGCAATCACGAAGTCGGTTTGGCGGCGCTGATAAAAGCCGAGCGCGTTCGCAAGATGATCTGTTCGTTTCCGAGGGCCAGCCATTCTTACGTGTTCAACCAGTTCTACGCCGAAGGGCGCATCGAGTTGGAATGTGTTCCGCAGGGTACGATTGCCGAACGCCTGCATGCGGCGGGGGCTGGGCTCGGCGGTTTTTATACGCGTACGGGCTACGGCACCGAACTGGCAGCGGGCAAAGAGGTCCGAGAGATCGACGGTCATGGCTATGTGTTTGAACGCCCATTGCATGCGGACTACGCATTGGTGCTAGCCGAGAAAGGCGACAGGTGGGGCAATCTCATCTACAACAAGACGGCGCGCAATTTCGGCCCGGTGATGTGCCAAGCCGCAAAAACAACCATCGTACAAGTCAAACACAAGGTCGCGCTGGGCGAGCTCGATCCCGAGGCCATTGTGACTCCCGGCATATTCGTGCAGCGAGTGGTGGTCGTCAGCAATCCCCAATTCTCAAGTTGAAAACGCGATGCAAAAACTCACCCGCATTCAGATGGCCGCGCGGCTTGCAAAGGATATCCCTGCCGGTAGTTACGTCAATATCGGCATCGGTCTGCCGGAACTGGTGGCCAACCACCTCGATCCTGCCGACGAGATCTTGCTGCAGAGCGAGAACGGCATGCTTGGCATGGGACCGGCAGCCGCGCCCGACGAAGAGAACCACGAGCTCATCAACGCCGGCAAGCACCCCGTAACGCTGCTCACCGGAGGCGCCTTTTTTGGCCATGTGGACTCGTTTGCCATGATGCGTGGCGGCCATTTGGACTTGTGCATCATGGGTGGCATGCAGGTGTCGCAGACGGGTGACCTGGCAAACTGGTCCCTGGGCCGCAAAGGCGAGCCGCCCGCCGTTGGCGGTGCAATGGATCTGTCCGTTGGCGCGCGAAAAGTGTTCATCCTGATGGAACACAACGCCAAGGACGGCACGCCAAAGCTGGTCGAGAACTGCACACTGCCATTGACAGGCCCCGGTGTGGTGCATCGCGTCTACACGGATCTGGCGATCGTTGATATCACGCCGAAAGGATTTGTCCTGAGAGAGAAGCTCGTAGATATCAGTGATGGCGAGTTGCGAGCGTGTACCGGAGCACCATTGCACTTTCCGGACGATCGTTGAGATGGTGGGCGGGTGATTTCGTTACAGCGAACTCGGGTTCAATCCCGACGGCAAGACCTTCATGTCAACCCGGGCTGATGGGATTCCCGATCCCCCTCATTCTCCACGAGCCACGTGACACCCGCGTTTTTAAATTTCCGCACATATGGCCGCAGCAAGGCGATCAATTCACTATGCAGCGCCTTTACCGTATGTGGGTTACGCGTGAGCATGGGGCTACAAGATATGATCGTTCTGCCTAGCGACGGACTGACTATTGGTGCGCCTACGAGTCGCTGGGCGTCCAGCATCGGGGTGATGGGCATGACCGGCAGGATGGTGTAGCCCACACCCCGTTCAACCAAGTCCAGGATGACGGCAGTACTGTCCGATTCAGCGACTGGATTCAGGTTGACGCCAATGATGGTGCACGCACGGTCGATGGCGTTGCGCAGACTCTTTGCCTCAGGAACCACCATAGGCAGTTTTACGACCTCTGCGAGGTTGACCGGGCTCGATTGCGAAAGCCCGCAACCCGGCAGGCCTACCACGTAGATGGGCTCACGATATACCGGCGAGGTCTGCAGCATCTCCGATTGCAGGTAGTCGCCCATGAGGCAGATGTCCAGCTTGCCGTCCTCGAGGCCATCCTGCAAAAAATCAGAGAATCCCGCAGCGATTCGTACTTTCAGGTCCGGATACTGGCGACGCAGCGAAGTGACCAATGGTCCCGCCAATACGGCGGCCAGACCGGGCAACATCCCGATGGCCACTGATCCCATCAGGTTCTTGGCCGCAGCGCCAATGTCCGCCTTGGCCTGATTCAGCCCTTTGAGAGACACACGTACCTGATCGACAAAGCGGCGGCCCGGGACGGTCAGAACCATCCCCAGGTGGTTTCGGTGGAACAAAGGCGCGCCCAACTCGTCTTCCAACTGTTTCAGCTGCCGAGATAGCGCGGGTTGAACGATGTGCAGCAATTCCGACGCTCTGGTGAGACTGCCCGTCTCCGCAATGGCCAGAATGGTTCGTAGTTGTCTTAAGTCCATCGTCGGCTCACTCCACTGATTGATCTATGCCAAACCGCTATAGCCGCCAGAGAAAGATGTGAATTGTCTCGTAGTTGCGCGGCAAATACCATGGGTCGGGTTGGAGTGCCTTGCCGGCGATAGAACCATGAGACAAGAGATCAAGAACCATGAAAAGAATTTTGGTTGCCAACCGTGGCGAAATTGCCGTTCGGGTTTTTCGCGCCATACGTGACCTAGGCATGCAAAGCGTGGCTGTGTATTCCCGAGATGACTCGAACTCACGGCATCGAATTTTGGCGGATACGGCGGTTGCGCTGAACGGGTCTGGCCCTGCGGCCTATATCGATATCGACGCCATCATCGCCGCAGCAAAAAGTGAGGACTGCGATGCCATTCATCCAGGCTATGGATTTCTGAGCGAGAGATCGGATTTCGCACAAGCCTGTGCCGATGCGGGGATCACCTTCATTGGCCCAGAGGTCGAACAGTTGGCTTTGTTCGGCGACAAGGGGCGCGCCCTGAAACTCGCCCGAGAATGCGAAGTTCCGGTGATGCCGGCGACGCACGGTGGGGCGACGCTCGAAGAGATCATGCAGTTCTTCGACCAACAGGGCGGCGTCGGCATCGTCATCAAGGCGGTTGGCGGGGGTGGCGGCCGCGGCATGCGTGTCGTACAGGATAAATCCGAAATTCCAGAACGCTATGCCCGCTGTCGATCCGAGGCGACGTCCGCATTTGGAGTGGATGCGCTCTATGCGGAACGCCTGGTCAATCGTGCTCGCCACATCGAAGTGCAAATCATCGGCGATGGCGCCAATGTCGTTGCGCTGGGTGAGCGCGATTGCACGCTGCAGCGGCGTTTTCAGAAGGTCGTCGAAATAGCGCCCAGTCCGGTTCTCGACGCCGCGTTGCGCACTGGCATTCTCGCTGCCGCAAAAAAGCTCGCATCGAAAGCGAACTATCGCGGCCTGGGCACATTTGAATTCCTCGTCGAGGAAGACGACCGTGGCGTACAGACAAGTTTCGTTTTCATCGAAGCCAATCCTAGACTGCAAGTCGAGCACACCATCACAGAGCAGGTCACAGGTGTAGATCTGGTGGCAGTGCAAATCGGTATCGCGCAGGGGAAAAGCCTGCAGGCCTTGGGTTTGGATCCTGCGTGCCCTCCGCAGCCGCGAGGGTATGCCATTCAGGCGCGGATCACGACAGAAACGACCGATGCTACCGGCATGGCTCGCCCTGCACACGGGCGGCTTGAGCGGTTTGATCCGCCTACCGGTCCGGACGTGCGAGTCGATACGCACGCCTATAGTGGCTACTCGCCAGCGTCGGCCTTTGACACGCTTTTGGCCAAGTTGGTCGTATCGAGTGCCAACGAGGATTTCTCCAGCGTCGTCAGACGCCTGCGCCGCAGCTTGGGGGAGTTCCGCGTCGTTGGGGTGGCGACGAATATTGAGCTGCTCAGGGCGCTAGTCGAGCGTGATGATTTCCTGCTGCAGCAGAACCATACGCGGCATGTAGAGGCGATTTTGCCGGAACTGCTGACTGCTGCTACTCAGTTAGAACTGGAACAGCAGGCAAAGGATCGGCTCATCGGCGAGGACGCGCATACGCCTGCTGTGTCGTCTGTTTTGAAAGCAATTGCCATTGATGAGCGGATCGATGACCATTTGGTCGCTTGTCGCGCGCCGTTGAGCGGTCGTATTGTCGAGCTGTCGGTTGCCGTGGACGACGTGGTACAGAAAGGCCAACCCATTGCGGTCATCGAAGCGATGAAAATGGAGTATTCCGTTGTTGCCGAGGGCAATGGCCGAGTCGTGGACGTCCGCGCCATTCAGGGAAATCAAGCGGCCGAAAACGAAATTCTGGTGGTGATCGAGCAGGGCCCGGGCGGCGTCGACCTGGACGTCGACGTAAAAACCGTTGACTTGAACGCCGTCCGCCCGGATTTGCAGGCCGTATTTGATCGTCATGCGATTCTGTATGATGAGGCACGCCCTGATGCGGTGGCAAAGCGGCAGTCGAGAGGACAGCGCACCGCCCGTGCAAATATCGCCGATCTGTGCGACGACGGCTCCTTTGTCGAATATGGCGCTTTGGTCATTGCCGCACAGGCCACGCGGCGCACAAAGGAAGACTTGATCGCCAATACGCCTGCCGACGGCATTGTTACGGGTGTTGGCAACATCAATGGCGCTGAATTCGGCTATGACGCCTCGCTGAGCGCCGTGCTGGCCTACGACGCAACGGTCCTGGCAGGCACGCAAGGCAAACGTAATCACATCAAAACAGACAGGCTGGTCGAACGCGCGCATCGCGATGAGATGCCATTGGTGTTGTTCGCGGAGGGCGGCGGCGGCCGTCCGGGAGACGTGGACTTTCCATTCGTGTCCGGGCTGTATCAACCCACCTTTGCGTCTCTGGCGGAATTGAGCGGCGAGGTTCCTCTACTGGGCATCGTGTCGGGTCGATGCTTTGCCGGCAATGCTGCTTTTCTAGGCGTATGTGACGTCATCATTGCGGACAAGTGTTCAAACATCGGCATGGCGGGGCCGGCCATGATTGAGGGCGGGGGGCTGGGTATTTTCAAGCCCGAGGAAGTCGGCCCTGCGCCTGTGCAGTTTGCCAACGGCGTGATCGACATTCTGGTGGAAAACGAAGCCGAGGCCGTCGCGGTGGCAAAGCGCTACCTCTCGATGTTTCAGGGACGCACGACAACCTGGTCGGCGCCCAATCCGCTCGAACTGCGGCATATGGTCCCGGAGAATCGCCTGCGTGTCTACGATAGCCGCAAGGTCATCGAAGGCATCGCGGATGTGGGCAGCGTACTGATGTTGCGCTCTGGATTCGGGCATGGGCTGCACACGGCTTTGGCTCGGGTCGAGGGCCAATCGGTCGGCATCATCGCCAATAACCCGCACCATTTGGGCGGCGCCATCGACGCTGATGCGGCGGACAAGGCAGCGCGCTTTATGACGCTGTGTGACGTTCACGGGTTGCCGATCATTTCCCTGATCGATACCCCGGGATTCATGGTCGGCCCTGACGAGGAGGCAAAGGCGCAGGTTCGCCATGTGTCCCGGATGTTTGTGGTGGCTGCCAAATTGCGCGTCGCGCTGCTGGCGATTGCGCTGCGTAAAGGCTATGGTCTGGGCGCCATGGCAATGGCGGGGGGGAGTTTTCGCTCTGCAAGTTGTGCGGTGTCGTGGCCGACAGGAGAGTTCGGCCCTATGGGGCTGGAGGGCTCGATCAGGTTGGGTTTTAAAAAGGAACTCGAGAATGTTCCGCCAGGGCCCGAGCGCCAAGCACTTTACGACCAATTGGTAGCGCGCGCATACGAGCGTGGCCATGCCATCAACGTCGCTTCTACGACCGAAATCGACGCAGTCATCGATCCGGCCGAAACTCGCACCTGGATTCGTCAGGGGATCGCGTCCGCAGCGCTGCGTGCGGGCCGGGCACGTCGCTCCTTTGTCGATACATGGTGAGCATAAAAATTACTGAGGAACCGACCGTGATGAAGCACGACTCTACGGACCAGCTTGCCCTCGCTGGACTGCGCGTCCTCGAAGTAGGTACCGGAGCGGCACTGGCTTATGCGGGCAAACTCTTCGCCGACTTTGGCGCTGAAGTAATCAAATTGGAGGACCCCGCTGCGGAAGAACTTCGACTTGTTCCGCCGTTGTTGAGTTCTCCTGGCTCGGCGCAGCAAAGCGCGCTGAACGCCTGGCTCAACGCAAATAAACGCAGCGTTACCTTGAACAATAGCAGCTTCGAAGAGCACGCATGGCTATCACGTCTGGCGAGAACGTGTGACGTGATTCTTGATGCCAGAGCGTTGAGCGCAGGCGTTGACGTACTGAGCCGGCCGGTTTGCGGCACTGGTGAGGCTGCCGACGAGTCAAACGCTCCCATTGAGGTGTGTTTGACCTGGTTTGGGGAAAGCGGGCCCTATCGCAATTTCGTGGGAACGACGGCTGTATGCCGTGCCTTGAGCGGCGCCGTCTACACCAGCGGGGCGGTGGAAGGTCCGCCGCATTTGCCGCATGACATTCAAACCGGCATTGTCGCCGGCCTGGCCGCGTTTTCGAGTGTGATGTCAGCACTGATCGGAGCGTCCGACGGGACTCGCCGGTATGTGCTCAGTATTCACGAGCTGACGTTCTCGGTGGTGGAAATGGAAGCAGGCATGGTGCAAGACGGGCGTCACCCCAAAGCCCGTCTGGGTGTGAACCGATTCTGCACGACCCACCCGGGGGGCATCTACCAGACCAAGCAGGGCTGGATCGGGATTTTCGCGCATACGGCTCCTCAATGGACGGCGCTATGCTCGGCGATCGGCCATCCGGAACACGCCAATGACGCTCGTTTCGTCAATGGCCCGACGCGTATTCAACATGCCGACGAGATCGACGCATTTTTGATTCCAGCGCTGCTGACCAAGACTGCGCAGGAATGGTTTGAGCAATTGGCACGCGAAAAATTCCCCGCCGTGCTGGTGCCGACCATGAAGGAATTGCTTGAACAGAGAGTCCATCGGGAACGCGGCGCGTTTGTTCCGGTTCAATTCGGATCGAGCCGATTCGAGGGCGTGGTCGTTCCGCTGCCGCTTGGCGATGCGGGGCCTTTGCCTGGCGGGGCTGCTCCGGCAATGGGGGCAGATAACGCCTTTTATCGCACTGAGCAGGCGTTGCGCCCCAGATCACGCCGCGCACGCGCACCGGTGGCTGTGGCACCGCTGCGGCAGATTCGTGTGATTGACCTGACGATGGGTTGGGCAGGTCCGCTGGCAGCGCGCACGCTTGCCGACTTTGGCGCCGAAGTCATCAAGGTCGAGGCAACGCAATATCCAGATTGGTGGAGAGGCACCCACTATACCGAGGAGTTTTATCGCGATCGGTTGTACGAAAAAAATTCGAACTTCGCGTTGATGAACCGCAACAAGCTCGGCATTACGCTTGATTTGACCCGGCAGGAGGGGCGCTCGGTTTTACTCGATCTGGTAAAAAGCGCCGACATTGTCATCGAGAACTATTCAACCGAAGTGCTTCCAAAATTGGGCTTGGACTACGCAGCCTTGTCTCGGGTAAACGATCGGCTGGTGATGATTTCCATGCCGGCATTCGGCGGCGGCAACGAATGGAGCACCACCAGGGCTTATGGCGGCACGCTTGAGCAGGCTAGTGGCTTGCCCCATCACACCGGATTTCCTCAGAACCCGCCGTCACTGACATCCTATGCTTATGGAGACCCTGTCGGGGGATGGAATGGAGGCGCCGCTGCGTTGGTATCGCTGCTGGTACAGGCGCGCACGGGGAAAGGGCGGCACGTCAATCTGTCGCAGGTCGAATGCATGCTCTCGATGGTCGCACCGTTCCTCATCGAGCAGTCGGTATGCGGCCATACTACCGCTCGTAACGGGAACGCGCATCCTGTTTTCGCCCCGCATGGCATATATCAATGCGCAGGCGACGACGATTGGGTGGTTGTGAGCGTGATCAACGATACGCAATGGCGCACGCTGACCGACTTGATACAGGCACCGCAATTGGCACAGGATCCATCGTTGAGTCATGCCCTAGGCCGCCACGCCCGGCGACAAGAGATCGATAGCCAGATCAGCAAGTGGACCACGCAACGGTCGGCAGAAGAGGCTATGTACGTGTTGCAGACCGCCGGTATCAGTGCCGGCGTCGTAAAGCCCGTGTGGGAGATCCTGGAGGATCCACATCTGAATCAGCGGGGGTTCTTCAAAGAGATTCCGCGCGCATATCTGGGGCAATACCTGACCACCACACCGTGGTTCAGAGAAACAGCAGCGCCCACGGAAGTCATTCGTGCGGCACCCACGCTGGGGGAGCACAGCCGAGAGGTTTTCTCGCGAGTGCTCGGACTGACTCAAGCGCAGCAGCAGGCACTTGAGGCGGGCGGCATAACAGGAACCGCCGCAACGAAGAAAGCAGCTTAGATAACAAGCCCGGTATTTTCGGCTTGGAAGTTGTCAAACTATTCGGAGACAAAAAAATGACTATATTCAAATCGCGTAGAGACTTTCTCATAGCATGCGCCGGTATCGCAGGCGGTGCCGGGCTCGGGCTGGGGCCGAGCGCGGTGTTCGCGCAAGACCCCAAGTGGCCTGCCAAACCTATTCGAATCGTCGTACCGTTTCCGGCGGGATCCATTACCGATGCGATGGCTCGCTTGTTGGCGGACGACCTTTCGAAAACATTGGGACAGCCAGTAATTGTAGAGAACAAAGGTGGCGCCAATGGTTCAATCGGAGCCGCCGAGGTCGCGCGTTCAGCGCCGGATGGGTACACCTTGCTGGCCACCAACAGTAGCAGTATTACCGTGAATCCATTGGTCTACAAGAATTCGCCCTATAAGTCGACGGACTTTGCACCGATCGCGTTGGTGCTGGACGCTCCATTCATCGTGAACGTCAATGCCGATTGGGCAAAGAAGCACTCGATCAACTCACTCAAAGATTTGACGGCCTTTGCCAAGAGCCATCCGTCTGAGCTCACTTACGGCTCGGGCGGTATGGGGAATCTGGCGCATTTGGCGTATGCGATGTTGAGCAACGAAGTGGGGTTCAAGGCTACGCATGTGCCCTACAAGGCCGGGTCACAGGCCAGCACAGCTGCGATGTCTGGGGAGGTCAACACGCTGTTTGACACGCTGACGAGTATTCCGCAGGTCAAAGCCGGAAAGCTCAAGGCACTGGCAGTGACGTCACAGCAACGGCTTGCCCAGCTGCCTGATGTCCCTACCATCGCCGAAGCGGGATTCCCGAATATCGCTGTGACGTTCTGGTTGGGATTGCTAGCACCCGCAAAAACCCCACCGGAAATTATTGAAAAACTGTACGAGCACGCCAAGCAGGCTATGTCGGTGCCGGCAGCGAACAAGGCGTTGAGCGCACAGGGAACCATTGCCATGGTTGGTCCGAACGATTTTGCCAAACGTATTGCGAACGAGACCAAGCAACTGGCTGAAGTCGTCAAACGAGAGAAAATTACTCTCGATTGACTAACTGAGCCCGCGATCGCGCGCTATTTGGCTTATTGCAAGGAGGATTTTGCAATCAAGTCCTCGTACACCGCAGGGGCATCCGTAAACCCCTGCTGCTGGAGCTTTTTGACATAGGCGTCGGACACGGGCTGAAGGCCCGACTTCCAACGCTGCAACGTCGCAGTGTCCGGCCGCACTATCTCCTGTCCAGGTCCGTGCGCGCCCTCGTAGTAGGGCTTATCCCATTTATCCCACAGCAGGCCTAACTGCGCGACGAGTGTATCGCCAGATAAGCGATCTATGGCTGTGCGAACATCGGCAGGCAAAGAATCGAACCTGGCTTTGTTCATCACGATAAAGAACGCCGATGCATAAAATGGCACAGCGGTGTGTTGCTTCATCTCATCATTGAAGCCGGGAATGGGCGTGCCCCAATTGGTGATAATGCCGTCGAGCTGGTTCGCTCTCAATGCAGGTATGATCTCGTCGGGCTGCAGTAGTTTCGGCTGTGCACCGACATACTCGAGCGTGGTCGCAACGGTGGCGTTTGGCACCCGCAAACGCAAACCCTTTAAATCGCCTAGTTCGACGACTCGCGTCTGTTTTGTGTGTACCAGTCCGGGATTTTGCACGAACAACGCCAACACCTTGAACTCTTTGTATTCATCTGCGATCACGTTATTCTTATAAAGCGCCCATAACGCCTCAGAGCCGCGCTTTGCATCAGAAACCACAAATGGCAGCTCGATAATCGAGCTTCGCATAAAACGTTCACCTTCTGCGCCGCGCAGCCCAAGCGCGATATCGACTGTGCCTGCTTTGACCTGGCTCGCCTGATTTCGCACATTTCCTAATGGCGAACTTGAATTGAGCACTTCGACCGCCACCTTGCCACCAGTCTGCCGCTCGAGTTCGCGCGCCCAAGGTTCGACCAAATCAACTTGAAAGAAGCTTTTTGGACCTAGAAAGTGCGACATCTTTAGATGTATGGCCAGTGGCTCTTGGCTTTCCGTCTTCTGAGCGTGTACCAGCAAAGGTTGACAGGCCAATATTGCAATAGCGACGAGCTTAGTGAGCAGATGTCTACGATGCATAGCGTCCTCCCGGATATGCCGATGTGGCCTGGGCGATGAGATGTCTGCGAATCTTAGTTTAAGTCTGAACTAATATTTATCATCGCTTACCCGTACTTGAGAAAAATCCGCCAGATGTCGCCTGGAGCCAGGGCTATCAACCCTGGGCTGGTGGACGCCGCGATGGCGAAGCAGGAGGGGGATGTCCCCAAGCTAATAGCGGGCCGGCGCCTGTCACTTACTCGACCATCTGACCTAACTGACCGTCTAATAATTGCTGGTAATGCACCGACGGCAGTTCAATCAACGGTTTGCGATACTGACTCCATAACCGGCGGTCTTCGGCCGTGTGGAAAATCTGTTTTTCCGGCATGGCAGGCCACGAGGGGACCTCGAACCACAGTCGCAGCAGATGGCGGCGATCGGCCAGTTCTTTGGCGTCCTGGTAGTCGGTGCGGCCGTGAACCATCATGCGATTGTTCAGGAACTGGATATCTCCTTCTTTGAATCCCATGTCCAGATATAGCTCGGGCGACGCCGATACTTTGCGCACGCGGTATAGGGCCTCGGATTCCTCGGGCGTATAGTTGCATTGCCCGCTCTTTTCGGCCAGGCGGGCATATCCCGTGGGCAGATAGCAGGTGACCTCGCCGTTTTCTTCGTAAAAGAACGGCACGCGGTCTGGGCTGTACGTGCGGGTGGCGCGGCGGCCGTCTTCGTCGGTGCGTTTCAGGTACAAGCCGCGCGCCAGGATCTCCAACAGTTGCGGATATTCGCGGGCCATGGTGTTGTGCACCGCCAGGGCGCTGCTGATACGGCTTTCACCGCCCGATATCGCGGACTTCAGGCACATCAGGCCGATAATGTCGCAAGAATCGGTGTGCATGAGTTGGCCGCCGCCTTTGCGATAGCCGCGCGACTTGGGTTCATAGTCGCTGACGTCCATGACGTGGCCCAGTATGTCACCCAGATAGGATTGCGTCATCGGTTTGCCCAGATACGATCCCAGGCCAAAATAGATGCGCGTCATGTCGTCATCCGAATAGGCCTGGCGATTCAACCCTCGCAGCATCAGGAACCCGCGGCCATGACGAAGACGCTCGGGCAACGCGCGCATCAGGTCGCCCACCTTGTCCAACGGAAACGTCTCCGGCGTGATGTTCGGAAAATCCAGATTGCCCTGCGTCAGCAGATGCTTTAGCGCCAGGTCGATCTCGCGTTGTTCGTTATCGCTCAGGATATGCAGGCCTTCTTTCATCCAGTCGATATCGGGGCCGTTCCAGGCACCCAGCGTGTCGATCTGTGTTCCGATTTTGCTCATGATTGGGGTCTCCTTCGATGTCAGTATGCGGTGCGGGTAGATGCGGTCAGGCTGTCTGGGGTAGGGCGGACGCGGATGGTACGGAGGCTTCGGTTTTATTGGCGGTTGATGTTTCCCCAAAGATCACGCCCTGGTCGAACAGAGGCTGCAAATCGGTGCCGCCCAACAACTCTGTTAAACATTCTGCGGTGTGCTGACCCTTGCGAGGTGCGGGTCTGCGTAATGCGCCCGGGGTGGTAGACAGCCGTGGCACGACGTTATGCATGGGCATGTAGTCCATGTCGGGGTCTTCTACGTCGATCAGGCTTTCGCGTGCGATCACATAGTCGTCGTGCAGCAGGTGGGACGCGTCGTAGATTGGCCCTACGGTGACTTCTGCGGCTTCGAAAATTTGCAGGTTCTCCGCCAGTGAGCGTTGGGCCACGAACTCGGACACGACAGCATCTACGTCCTGCACGTGTTCCAATCGCGCCACGTTCGTGCTGTAGCGCGGATCCGCATTCATGTCGGCACGCCCGATGGCGCAGAACAGGCGGGCTGCCATGGTCTGCGTCGACGTGGATACGCACACCCATTGGCCGTCTGCTGTCTTGTAGGTGTTGCGTGGTGCCGTGGTGCTGGACCGGCTGCCGGTGCGAGCCTTGACCTTGCCGGTAATGCGGTAGCTTGCAGCCTGCGGACCCAGTATGGAAATCATGGGTTCGAACAAAGACAGGTCGATGTCCTGTCCCTGCCCGCCGTTGATACGGACTTCCCATAATGCGGTCATGGTGGCGCTGGCGCCATATAGTCCGGCAGTCATGTCACCTAGAAACATGGGCGGCAGCACGGGCTCGCGATCCTGGAATCCGTTCATGGCCGCAAAACCGGAATACCCCTCGACCAGCGTGCCAAAGCCAGGGCGGCGTTTGTATGGACCCGATTGGCCCCAGCCAGAAATACGCACAACCACCAGTTTCGGATTAGTTTGGCGCAGCGTATCCGGCGCCAAACCCATTTGCTCCAACACGCCGGGACGAAAGCTTTCGACCAGTACGTCGGCGTGGTCGATCATTTTTCGCAGCAGGCCGATGGCGCGTTCGTGGCGGAAATCCAGGCACACACTGCGCTTGTTGCGGCAATAGACCTTCCAGAACGTTTCGACATCACGAGTCTTGAATGCGCGCAGCGTGTCGCCATTGCGGGGTTCCACCTTGATGACATCGGCGCCGAAATCGGCCAGTTGCAATGTCAGCATATTGCCCGCCACTAACCGTGACAGGTCGATGACGCGCAGACCACGCAGTGGACCGTGAGAATTCGCCGAGTACGACGTGCGTTTCAGACTATTGGCAGCAGGTGTTTTCTTGTCCATGATTTTGAGTTTATCAACAAAATAGACATGATGTCTATTTTTGAAAATATATAATTTGAGGCGTTTTTGCCGATCAGCGAACCTTAGAAATCCAGGAGTCCTTTATGCCGAAAGCCGCCGACTCGGGCGTGGCGTCAGTCAATCGAGCCCTTTCCATCCTGATGGCCTTTCAGGAAAGCGTCGAAGGCATGACCCTGACTGATTTGATGAATGCAACGGGCATGTATCACAGCACCATCCTGCGGCTGTGCGAATCGCTGGAGCAATTCGGCTTTATCAAACGCCTGGAGGACGGCCGCTACATGTTGGGGCCTACCCCGTTCTATTTGGGCATGCTGTATCAGGAGTCCTTCCGATTGTGGGATTACGCCGCGCCGGTATTGCGCGACCTGATACGCCAAACCAAGGAAACCGCAGCCATCTATATCCGCGAAGGCGATGAACGCATCTGCTTGCATCGCATGGTGCAACCGCGATCGGTGCGTATGCACGTACGCGAAGGCGATCGCGTCGATCTGGATAAAGGCGCCGCGGGCAAAGTGCTATTAGCGTTCGACGGTAAAAAGGGCGCTGTCTATGACGGCATTCGTAAAGCCGGGTATGCGATTTCGTTGGCGGAACGCGAAACGGAAAGCGCGGCGATTTCATGTCCCATCTTTGGGCCGGGGCAACGGTTGATCTGCGCCCTGTCGTTGGGCATGCCACTGTATCGCTTCAACAAATCCGTGTTCGAGAACTATCTGCCTATCGTGATGGAAGCCGGCGCGAAACTGACGCGTGATTTGGGAGGCGACACTGCGTTGTACGCGCCGCCCTATGCCAAGCTGGAAGGCGTAAAACTGCCGACGTAATAAATAGAGGGCAGTCCCGGCCGGTCAGCGTAGGCTGTCCGGTCTCGGCACCATGGTGGCGTACACCCATCCCACTATTTGCTCGCAACGATGTGCCGTTCAGATGCCAGCGTTTGCCACTTCGACAATTCTGTCTGCACATATTTTGCCGCGTCAGCGCTGTTCATATCTGAGGGTTCAGTGGCTTCGCGAGCGAACAACTCACGCATATCAGGCTCGGCACTGACCTTGCGTATGGCGGCATTCAGGCGATTCACGTAATCGGCCGGGGTACCCGCGGGCGCATAGACGCCCCACCATACATCGACGGAATAGCCTGGCACGGTTTCCGCGATAGTGGGTACGTCGGGAAAGAATTTCGAACGCGTGGTCGACGTGGTCGCCAGTACGCGTATGTCCTTGGCCTGCAAGGGACCGCTGACTGATGCGGGCGTGGTGATCATGGATTCCAGCCGGCCGCCTATCATGTCCGTCACGGCGTTCGAGATGCCTTTATAGGGCACATGGACCATATCTGTGCCTGTTTGTTGGCTCAGCAATTCCGAGCTCATTTGCCCGATGGATCCGATGCCGGCCGAGCCATAGTTCAGCTTGCCTTGCTGAGATTTGGCATCATCGATCAACTGTGCCACGCTGGTATACGACGTGGACTTGCTCACCACGAGCACCATGGCGCCGCGCGCCACCACGGCAATAGGCGTGAACGACTTTATCGCGTCATACGGCAGCTTTTCCTGCGTGGCTGCGTTCGTCACGAATGACACCGAACTGAACAACAGCGTGCTGCCATCCGGTTTTGCCCGTGCCACTTCGGACGAGCCAATCACACCGCCCGCGCCCGGCTTGTTCTCGACGATGACGTTTGTGCCTAGTTCCTTTGATAGCTTGGCGCCTAGCGCGCGGCCGAACATATCGTTGCTGGCGCCGGGTGAGAACGGCACGATCACCTTGATCAGATCGGGCAGGGGAGCTTCGGCGCGCGACGGCGCCGAGAGCAGACAGAGCGCACTGGTCATCAGCGCGCCGGCCAGGCGGGGAAGGGGTTTCATCGTTGTCTCCATTTTTAGACATAATGTCTATTATTGAAAAAGTATAGGCATATGTCGCGAGCCTGTCGAGCACGGGAATGCGGCGTTGGGTGACGCACAGGCGTGTTCGGGCCCACGTTTTCTCTATGAAGACGTGATGTTTTCTAGGGGTTTTCCTGTGGTGGGGAGGGGTAGGTATTGCGAATGTCTACCCAACCGACTTACGCCATTGCCCGGGTGATTGCCCCGTGTGTGCTTTAAAGGCGCGTGATAAGGCGACCTCGCTGCCATAGCCGACGTCGGCGGCGATGAGTTTGAGCGGTTGGCCTTGGCGTAATGCGCGTTGAGCCAGGCCGATGCGCCAGCTCTGTAGATACTGACCCGCCGTGATGCCCACCACCTCACGAAACGCCGTAGCGAACGCACTGCGTGACATGCCGGCGGTGCTGGCTAGATCCTCTAGCGACCATTCCCTGGACGGATGCTCATGCATGGCCACCATTGGGATGCGCAGGCGGGCATGCGCCAGTCCAGCCAGCATGCCGCTTTGCATCTGATTGCTCTCCATCAGTTGCCGCAGGATTTGGATGATCACTACCTCGAAGAGCCGATTTACCACGGCATGCCTGCCGCAGCGTTGCTCGAATGCTTCGTCGAACAGTATTCGCAGCACGTCGGTCGCGCCGGCAATTGAATCCAGTGGCAGACAGATGAAAGGCGGAAGGGCCGCACTGATTGGGTTGTGCAAACCCCCTTCGAAGCGCAAGTTGGCGCACACCATGTCCGCGCCCTCCACAGCGTCCGTGATAAATCGATGCGCCATCGGACGTGGATACAGCAGGAGGCTGGGTGTTTCGACGGTCAGCGAGGTATCGTCGTGAATCACCTCGGCCGGGCCGCGCCGTATCAGGTGCAATTGACCCAAGCCATCTTGTGCTTCCAATAGGTTGTGGCCGCATAGGGTCCCGGCGTGAAACACCTGCGCGTTAATGGCGAAGCGCTGCAACAGTTCCGCGAGTCTATCTGTCATTTTGTACTTTAAGTTAATTTTTTCGGATTTTATATCACCAATCGTCGTTTTTGGTCGAGCAGAATGTCGTTAAGCCACTCCGGCCCCTAACGAATGACTACGACGAGGTTGATCATGAACACCCTATCCAAAACTGTTGCGACGACATTGCTGGCTGCTGCTGTACAGGCCGGTGCGCCGGTTCAAGCTGCTCCGACGGAAGACGCGGTCCGCGTGACCAACGTCACTAAGAGCGGCAACTACATCACGACGCGCGATGGCGTACAGATTTACTTCAAGGACTGGGGCCCTAAAGACGGCCCCGTAGTGGCCTTCAGCCACGGTTGGCCACTGAGTTCGGACAGCTGGGAATCGCAAATGATTTTCCTGGCGTCTCAAGGTTATCGTGTGGTGGCGCATGATCGCCGGGGTCATGGTCGCTCCAGTCAACCCTGGGAGGGTAACGATATGGATCACTATGCCGACGATCTGGCCGCTGTGATTCAAGCCCTGGACCTGAAAGACGTCACGTTAGTGGGCTTTTCCACGGGAGGCGGTGAAGTGGCCCGCTATATCGGCCGCCACGGAACCAGCCGCGTCAAGAAGGCCGTACTCGTCAGCGCGGTGCCCCCACTGATGCTCAAGACCGCCGATAATCCCGGCGGCCTGCCTATCGAGGTTTTCGACGGCCTGCGCAAGGCATCGCTGGAGAACCGCTCGCAGCTATATCTGGACATCGCTTCAGGCCCGTTCTTCGGTTTCAATCGTCCTGGTGCCAAGTCCAGCCAAGGATTGATCCAAGCCTTCTGGGTGCAGGGTATGCAGGCCGGCCACAAGAACACGTATGACTCTATCGCTGCATTCTCGGCGACTGACTTCCGGGCAGATCTGCAGAAGTTTGACGTTCCCACCTTGGTGATCCATGGCGACGACGACCAAATCGTCCCGATTGATGCCGCGGGCAAGGCGTCCGCTGCGCAGATCAAGGACGCCAAGTTGATCGTTTATCACGGTGCTCCTCACGGCCTGACAGATACGCACAAGGACCGTTTGAACCAGGATTTACTCGAGTTCTTGCGCGACTGATCTTGGTTACGCAATGCTCTTATCGAATCGGCCAATCGCACAGGATTGGCCGATTTTTCCCACGTCACTTCAACGCTTTACTTCAACTTGATCGCACTCACATCCGCCGTCAGGTATCCGACATAAGCGCCATTCCACATCGTTGCTGGCGCCAGGCGAAAACGGCACGATCCGCTTGATTATCAATTGGGCTTGATGCCGACTTCTTTCACGACCTTGGCCCAGCGGTGGACCTCATCCTGCACAAAGCGGTCTGCTTCTTGTGGCGTGCTGGTTTTTACTTCTGCACCGAGTTTCGCCAGCTTGTCGGTCAGTTGCTTGCTTACGAGAATGGTGTTGAGCCCTTGGTTTAATTGATCTACGACATCGGCCGGCGTGCCGGCGGGAGCCAACAGGACGAACCAGCCTACGATATCGAAGCCTGGATAACCGCTTTCGGCTACTGTTGGACTATCAGGCAGGAGTGAAGACCGCTGTGCTGTCGTTACCGCAAGGGCATTGACCTTGCCGCTTTTGATATGTGGCAACATGACTGCGATGTTGTCGAACATCAGTCCCGTGCGGCCCGCCACGAGATCAGGCAAGGCGGCGGCGCTGCCTTTATAAGGCACATGCAGGATATCGACCTGTGCGGCTTTCTTGAAAACTTCTCCGGCCAAGTGTTGGCCTGTTCCAGCACTGGCTGACGCGAATGCGACTTCACCGGGGTGCTGCTTTAGATAAGCGACTAGCTCACCGACCGAACCGCTTTTCAGCTTGGGGTTAACCACCAGGACATAGGGCGTCGTTGCCACCATACCGACCGTTTTGAAGTCTCGCAGCGTATCGAATGGAAGGTCGGAGTAGATCGAGGCGTTCACCGCATGACTGCTAGGAGCGAAAAGCAGGGTATTTCCATCCGGTGCCGCCTTGGCTACTGACGCGGCGGCAATATTGCCACTCGCCCCTGCGCGGTTTTCGACAATGATGTCGCGATTGATCTGTGCGGAAAGTGCATTCGCAACGAGCCTGGCCATGACGTCGGTGGTGCCGCCGGGTGGGAATCCAACCTCGAGCCGGATGGGCGGGGCGGCATATGCAGGAATGGACAGCAGGTTCAAACAGGTCAGCACAGCGAGTACGCGGGCTCGGCGAAAAAATGGTCCGGGCATCTCAGGTCTCCTCCGAAGGTAATGGAGATTGTTGTAGTAGTGTTTAAGCGCGTGTCGTATCAGGACACTGACGCGAGTGCGCTTTTAAGCGATGCGCCGTCTTCTTTTTCGGGAGCAATGACGTAGCCCGATTTTTCGCCACGCATTGAGCAGCGCATCATGTGCCGAGCTTGATTCTGGTCGAAGTCCTTCAGCGCAATGTGCAGGGTGCAGCGGTTGTCCCACATCACGATATCGTTGAGCGCCCATTGATGCCGGTATACGAACTCGGGCGACGTAGCATGGCTATTCAGGAATTGCAGTAGCGGTTGGCTTTCTTCTTCCGTCATTCCGACGAAATTCCGGATGCGCTCGCTCACGAATAGCAGTTTGCGACCCGTTTCCGGATGCGTGCGAACCACGGGATGGGCGATAGGGGGATTGGCGCGCTTCATTTCTGCTATCTGGGCGGGATCGCGACGCTCGAAACCCTTGATCAATGTGATGTCGTGCACCGCATCCAGCGTCTCAATGAAGTCGCGCAGCACCGGGCTGAGCGTGTCGTATGCCATGTACATATTGGCGAACATGGTGTCGCCGCCTATGACAGGTTTCTCCTTGCACATCAGAACCGAGCCCTTGGCCGGCCGATCGGTATAGGTGAGGTCGGCGTGCCAATTACGGCCCGTATTTCGGGTTTCTGAAGGCTTGCCGTTGCGAGGTTTGTTCGATACCAGTAGCACTTCCGGGTAGTCGGGATCCCGGTAATAGGGCACGTTGTCATTGCGTTCGACTTCGCCCATTTGCCCCGTGAACGTGATGAGCTGCGGCGCAGTCAAGTCCTGGCCGGGGAATACCAGGATCAGGTGCTTGTGCCATGCGGCCTGTACGGCAGCTACTTGCTCCTGGGTCAGCGGATTGCGTAGATCCAGTCCTGTTACTCGTGCCCCAGCGGCATAGCCCAACGGCGTAATAACGAGAGAAGTCATGAAAAAAGGTCTCCTTTTATCGGCGGCAAATCACCGTCTGAGAACAGTATAGATTCGTCGATTGTCTTTTGTCGACAAAATATTTTTAGTGGAATTAACCCGTCTTTTATGCCGTTAGTCCCGGGGGCGGCAGGTATACTCGCCTACAACGTCCCTCATATCCTAGAGAGCCATGCCTGGCGCGCACGCCTACTTCAGCAAGAAATCGACACAGATCGGCCGCTTGGCAAAATCGTTACCAGAGCAGGTAGCCGAATCGCTGCTGGCGGCTATTCAAGACGGCGCGGTGGCTCCTGGTGAGCGCCTGAAAGAGGAGACCTATGCCGAGCTCTTCGCTGTCAGTCGCAGTACAGTGCGCGAAGCGATGTCGTTACTTGAGCGGCGGGGGCTGGTCGAACGTATTCCTCGGTATGGCGTGCGCGTCATTGCGATCGACGCCGAAGAAATCGAGGAAATTTTCAATATTCGGGCTCAATTGCTTGGACTGGCTGCGCGGCTGGCCGTGGAAAAAGCGTCAACTGACTTTGGGCCGCAGTTATTGGAGCGCGCTGCAGAGTTACGACGGTTGGCCGAAGCTCCCAGTACGGCGCCTGCAGATTACGCAGCATTATCGATCGATACGCAGCACATGCTGATCGGAGCGAGCCCTAGCAAGCGGTTGCGTGCCATTTACGAGGGGTTAAGTGATCAGGCGCTATGGCGTTATGCCATTCGCGAGAAGTCGATCAGTTTTCGCACTCAGCAACGGCGCCTGGAATCAGCAAATGATTGGATGAGAGTCGCGCAGGCCGTAGCTGCCGGAGACGCTGACGCGGCGGAAAACGCCGCCAAGACGTTGTTGCAGGCGTCCTATCGTGCCGTAGAGTCAAACGCGTCCGTGGCAGAAGATACCACCAAGAAATAAGTACGGCGGTGTGCCGCTAGGAGCGAGGTGGCGAGCACGGGTATCCGGGCAGAATGCGCCTGACGTAGGCGGCGTTGGCATGATGTGCCATCGCCTGCTGTGCCACCTCGCGCGACTTACTTCAGTTTGATCGCGCTCACATCTGCGGTCAGATACCCCACATAGGCGCCGTTCTTGTCCTTGAAGTTCTCGTCGATGGCCTCATCGATCTGGGTCATGAGCGCGGCCGGCAACCCACCGGTGGTGATCGATGATCCCGCCTCGTCGGCCTTGTTCATATAGCGTGCCCACTCGTCGCCCGCGTGTTGGAAATTGCTGGCGATGTAGGTCCAGCCGTTGATCTCGTCTACTGCATGCAGGCCGGTCGATTCGGCGCCGGCCGGGCATGACAATAGACGGTCCAGCGATTTGGTATCGACGTTGTATGCCCACAGGAAATTGTTCAAGTGGTTGCCACTGTCTTCGCCGATGAACAAGGTGCGCAGCTGCTCCGAGAACTTGAGATTGTCGGCGCTGGCGATCAGGTCGGGGTTGCTGGTGTTGCCCAGGCCGTCGGCCGTGCCGGAGGGCAAGTCTTCTCCAGCGATGAGCACGGCGGTGCTTTGCGGAGCCCATTCGCTGTTGATGGCATTGCCATCCGAGTCCACCATGCCGCCACCCAGGAAATGCTGCAGCACGCAGCCCGCATTGACTTTCTTCGGGAAATGCACATTGTGCTCGGCCACGTAGCCGGACAGGCCTACGATCATTGAGTCGGTGAGGTTAGCGATGGCCGAGTAGGCGATTTTGTCCTTGGCGTTCACCGTCGTGCCTTCCATTTTGGTGAAGGCCATGCTGCCGCCTCGGAGCGCGGCATAACGGTGGGTTTCCAGGAATGCAGCGGCTTTATGCGTCCTGTCGCTATCGTTGGCCAGCTTGACCCAACGCTGCGTTTTGTTGAGCGTTACTGATGTGTAGGTGCCGTCCGGCGCGGTGGCCGCATTGACCACATCCATAATGTCTGTGGGCTGGATATTGTCGGTGTTTACCAGTGCCGAGATTTCGTCGCTCGTGGCATGGCCGAGTTTGATCCATTGGATCTTGCCGGCGGTGGCCTGGTCGACAGACTGGTCGCTCAATACCGAGGTGTACTTGGCGACGTACAAGGTGCCGGCAGACAGATCGGCTTCCTTGTCGGCGACAAACATGAACAAGCCGCCGTTGGTGTAGTCGTCGCCCATCAGTACGGTGCGCTGATCGGGCATGACCTGGACCAGTTCGTGCGAGATGCGGCCGAGGCAATAATGTTTCTTGGCCGTACCGGTACCGTCGGGGTTCACGACGATCTCGGGCAAATGGCAATAGTTGTAGGGGTTGGCACTGTTCTCGTTGCCGTAGGTGAATTTGCTGTAGGCCTTGAGCGTGGACAGCGATTGGCCACCTTGATTCATGTCGAAGGCGTCCGGTTCGTATTCCTCGCTGGACAGGTGCGTGCCCCAGGGCGACAGGCTCGCACCACAGGTGATCCACAGTCCATGGACTTTCGACGTGTCGACGTTGTGATACTTGACCAGTGTCAGCTTGCCGGTTTCCGGATCCTGATCCAGCGTCAACACCGCAATCGGCGACGGTAGCGCACCGTAGGTACTGGAGCCGTCTTTTGCTTTGCTCTTGTACTCGAACTGCACGACCGCAAATACGGTATTGCCCTTGACGCCGTCGACTTTTGCGCCGTCGACTGTCAGGAACGAGGTGCCGTCCGGACAGTCCGAGTAGAACTGGCTGATATCTCCAGGCACTGAGGTGTCCATCAATGGCTGGTTGTTGATGTCATAGTAGCCGCCCGCGAGAATCTCGCCGCCATTGCCGTCCGGCACCATGTCGCCGGTCATGAAGAACGGCTGGTAGGCCAGCTTGTAATTGACGGTGCTACCATCAGTCAGCTCCAGCACCAGTTCCGATTTCACCGAGGTGGAGGCCAATTCGGCAGGGCTGCTTGCGGTGGGGGCCGGCATGCCGACGAACCTCGCGGATTTGATCTGCGGGGTGGGGGTAGGGGTCGACTCATCGTCGTCGTCATCGTCACTGCCGCTGCCACAGGCCGCGAGCATCGCGGTGGCGGCAGCGCCCAGGGGGAGAAATGCTGGGGTGCCAGCAATGAATTTCAGTAATTGACGGCGGTGGATATTTTTCAGTGAGTCAGGCATGTTCGTCGATTCCGGTTTGGGATATGCGGGCATTGAGGACGCAGAGCTAGTGACATGCCGTCGTTACATCCGTAGTCTCTGGCGCTTGCGTGAGAGGGGCATGCTAGGGAACCGGGGTGACACCTTCATGAAGCTGTCCTAACTGTCAGCTGAACGACCGCAAATTGACCGGCTTTTTTATGTACTTTGAGAGGATGAGGTGGTTCAGCAGCCCATAGCCCGCATCGACGGGGAGGATGATGGAATGGACACGACGCATCGAGCGACGGCACGATTGCTGCAGCCGTTGGTGGGCAATGGACACATCCACGCGCACCAGCCTGACGGACAGGCGTTGCAGACGCATTCGCTGTACGATGGGCAGATCACCATCGACCGTCGCCGCTGGACTTGCCGGGAGGCGGAGTTTCGCTGGACGGCGCCACAGCACGTCATCATCTTGACCGAGCGCGGCGGCACTGCGCGCACCCACATTCGTGACGGCGCGAAACCGATCTATGATGGCCGCGACCGCTCGGGAGTGATCAGTTTCGTGCCTGCCGGGGTGGAGCGTAATGGCTATTTCCGCGATGCCGATCTGGTCTACACCGCGTTGTGGGTCGATCCGCATCTGGATCTGCCAGGCTGTTCGCAATTGTCCACCGCGCCGTTGCGCGTCAATACCGGAGACTCCGTCATCCGGGCGCTGATGGCGTCGCTCGGTGCCGAAATGGCTGCCGGCCAACTGCCCGAGGCTGTGTACCTGGAACATTTGCTGGCGCTGATATCGCTGCGAATAGGTGGCAGCGGCGTTGGCAGGCAGTCTGCCGACGCTGCGGCCACAGTGCCTCGCCTGGGCCGCGGCGTAATCAAACGGCTGGATGACTATATCGAGTCTCACATCGAAGTCGGGATCTCGCTCACCGAACTGGCCCGATTAGCTGGCATGCCCATCGATACTTTTGCGCGGCGCTTCAAAGCCGAGACCGGCATGGCGCCCTATGCGTATGTGATCGAGCGCAGAGTGCGGCGGGCCGAAATATTGCTGCGTACCGCCACTATTCCTATCAGTGAGATTGCTTTCGGATTGGGTTTTTCCAGTCAAAGCCATCTCACTTCGACTTTCCGGCGCGTGATCGGCATTACGCCCCATGCCTACCGCCAACGCGCGGGCTTCCAGGATTCTGATATCGCGTCCTGATTCCTGAAAGAGCGGCAGGGCGATCTTATCCATACTGAGCGCCTGCCCCTTCTTTCAGGAGAAACTCATGGATAACAATGCGCCGACGCGTCCTTCTCGACGCGCGCTTCTGCAGGCTGGCGCCGCTACTGGCCTGTTGTTCGCAAGCGCGGCGCCGACTGCGGTGCGCGAGGCGCGCGCTGCCCAGACGGTGCCAGGCACTGCCACGCCATTGCCGACTCGTCCCGTTAGCTTGCGAGTTAATGCTGAGGTGTATGCGCTGTCGCTGGACCCGCGCACCACGGTCCTGGATGCGTTGCGCCACGAGATCGGGCTGACTGGCTCCAAGAAAGGGTGTGATCACGGCCAGTGCGGCGCCTGCACCGTACTGATCAATGGCCGCCGCATTAATTCGTGCCTGACCTTGGCGGTGATGCATGAGGACGATGACATTACCACCATCGAGGGCCTTGCCAATGATGAAAAACTGCATCCCATGCAGGCTGCTTTTATCGCACGTGACGGCTTCCAATGCGGCTATTGCACGCCCGGTCAGATCTGTTCGGCAGTGGGCATGTTGCAAGAGGTACGCGCCGGTTGGCCCAGCCATGCCAGCCAGGATGTAGCCACGCCCATGACGGCACTGACCGATGCCGAGATCCGCGAGCGCATGAGCGGCAATATATGCCGCTGTGCTGCGTATCCCAACATCGTTGCCGCCATCCATGATGCGGCCAAGGAGGCCTGATCTCATGATGCCCTTTACCTATGAGCGAGCTGCCAGCCCGGTTCAGGCCTCGGAAGCGGTCGCGGCAAAGCCACAGGCGCGTTTTATTGGCGGCGGTACGAACCTGCTGGACCTGATGAAGTTGGAAATCGAAAAGCCTGATCACCTCGTCGATATCAGCCGGCTGCCCATGGCCATCATAGAAGACACTGCCGAGGGTGGCCTGCGTATCGGCGCCCAGGTACTCAATAGCGACTTGGCCGCCGACAGCCGCGTGCGTAGCCGGTACCCTGTGCTGTCGCAGGCGCTGCTGGCAGGGGCTTCGGGCCAGATTCGCAACAAGGCCACGACCGGCGGCAATCTGCTGCAGCGCACGCGTTGCCCCTATTTCTACGATCCCAATACGCCCTGCAACAAGCGCGAACCGGGCGCGGGGTGCTCAGCCATGCAGGGCCATAATCGTATGAACGCGGTGATAGGCGCCAGCGCTGAATGCATCTCGGTGCATCCGTCGGATATGGCCGTGGCGCTGACGGCATTGGATGCCACAGTGCAAACCATCATGCCAGATGGCCAAGCGCGCAGCCTGCCCATCACCGAGCTATACCGGTTGCCCGGCACGACGCCGCATATTGAAACCCAGCTGGCGCACGGCGAGATGATTGTGGCGGTCACGCTGCCGCCTGCGCCGCGCGGCCACCAGCTCTATCGCAAAGTGCGCGATCGTGCGTCGTATGCGTTCGCGCTGGTCTCGGTAGCGGTGGTGCTAGATGCCTCAGGTGGCCAAGTGCGCACAGCCCGCATCGCATTAGGAGGAATTGCGCCCAAACCGTGGCGTGCCGTGGCCGCAGAGCAGAGCCTGACAGGACAGCAGGCCGCGGCAGGAGCCTATGCGGCTGCCGCCGAGGCCGCCCTGGCTGCAGCGCAGGGCCACGGCGGTAACGATTTCAAGATTCCGTTGGCCAAGCGGACCCTGCAACAGGCGTTGGCGACAGCCGCCCAAAACTCGCGAACCTGACCATGACCACATCCATGCAAACTCAGAGCCTCATCGGCCAGCCCGTCGACCGCATTGATGGTCGGTTGAAAGTCACAGGCCGGGCTACCTATGCATACGAACACACCGAAGCCGGGCAGGCTGCCCATGGCTACATCCTGGGGGCGTCCATCGCCAAGGGGCGCATCACGGACATTGATGACAGCGCCGCACGCCGCGCGCCGGGTGTCTTGTATGTCATGACCCATCGCAACGCGCCCGCACAGCCGGAATTCGGCCCTGCCGTGCCTCCCAAGGTGCCGGATGTCTTCACACGTGCCCGGCCCGCCCTGGCCAACGACCGCGTACGCTATTACGACGAACCGGTTGCGCTCGTCGTGGCCGAAACTTTCGAGGCCGCCCGGGCGGCCTCCCGTCTGATACGTGTGCGCTACGACGAGGAAAAGGCCGATGTCGAACTGACGTCACGCTTGGGGCAGGCCTATACGCCGCCACGTGTCAATGCGGGGATGGCCCCCGACAGCGCGGTGGGAGACTTTGAGGGCGCGTTCAAGCAGGCAGCGGTCGCCTTGGATCTGACGTACGCGACACCGTATCAAAGCCATAATCCCATGGAGCCGCAGGCTACCATCGCGGTATGGCGGGGCGATGACCTCACTGTATACGCGTCAGCGCAGACCCTGAATAACTTTCGTGCCACGCTGGCCAACACGCTGCGCATTGCACCTGAGCGTATCCGTATCATCAGCCCTTACGTAGGCGGAGGCTTTGGCGCCAAGCTGATTCCTCATGCCGACGCCATTCTGGCGGCGCTGGCCGCGAGGGTATTGCAGCGTCCCGTCAAAATTGCTCTGACACGTCAACAGATGTATGCCAACGCTGGCTATCGTGCGGCCATGGTGCATCAGCTGCGCCTGGGCGCGCAGCCGGACGGCAGGTTGACGGCGATGGGCTATGACGTGTATTCCGCTACCTCTCGCTTTGAGGAGTTTTGCGAACAGACCGCGGTTTTCGCCCGTCACTTGTATGCTGCCCCCAATCGTCTGACCCGTCATCGTCTGGTGCCTGTGGATCTGAATCGCGGCGAATGGATGCGCTCGCCGGGGGAGGCGCCTGGCATGCTGGCCTATGAGTGCGGCATGGACGAGCTGGCCGAGCACTTGGCGTTGGACCCGATCGAGCTGCGTGTGCGTAACGAACCCGCTCAAGACCCCGAGCGCGGTGTGCCGTTTTCTGCCCGCAATCTGGTGGAATGCATGCGCACCGGTGCCGAGCGTTTCGGCTGGAAGCATCGTAATCCCAAGCCGGCCAGCGTGCGCGAGGGGCGAAAAATGATCGGCATGGGTATGGCGGCTGCCATCCGCCCCAACTACATCGGGGCCTCCACCGCCCGCGTCGCTATCGATGCGATGGGCCGGGTTACTGTCAGTATGGACATGACCGATATCGGAACTGGTACCTACACGATCATCACTCAGGTCGCCGCTGAGAACCTCGGGGTTCCCATGTCGGCGGTACGAGTGCAACTGGGCGACAGTCGCCATCCTCGCACTGCCGGTTCGGGCGGTTCGTGGGGCGCCGCCAGCACGAGCAATGCGGTGTTAGCGGCCTGCCAAGCCATCAAGCGCCAGATTGCCGAGGCTGCAGGATCACCATACCGCGAGGCCGATGCGGCCACGCTGCGTTTTGCTGGCGGGAGGATCATCGCGGGTGCTCATTCAGAATCGCTTGCCACGCTGATGGCGCGCGTAGCGCCCCGTGGCCTGCAAGCCGACGGCAGCGTGGGTCCTATGGGTGAGTCGTACAAAGCGTACTCGCAACATTCGTACGGTGCGCATTTTGTCGAACTCGAAGTCGATATTGATACTGGCGAGATCCGCATGCGCCGCATGCTGTCGGTGATCAGTGCCGGGCGTATTCTCAATGCCAAGACGGCGCGCTCGCAGATCCTTGGAGGGATGACGTGGGGCATCGGGGCAGCATTGATGGAACAGACTCTGTTGGATACGCGTCATGGGCATTTCGTTAATCACGATTTGGCCGAATACCTGGTGCCGGTCAATGGCGACATCGCGCAGATGGATGTCGTGTTTCTCGAGGAGCCCGACGAACACGCCAATGCGCTGGGCGTCAAGGGTCTGGGCGAATTGGGGGTGTGCGGTGCGGGTGCGGCGGTGGCCAATGCTGTCTACAACGCAACGGGCGTTCGCGTGCGTGAGTTCCCGGTTACGCTGGATAAAGTGATGGCAGGTTGGACGGAAGCGGCCAGCGATCGGCCGAACGATTAAGCCAGGTCAAAGAGTTCGCCAGCCAAGCACATTGGGCCAGCCCTCTGGAAATCCGAGAGCACTGTCATAAGGAATTGTGGGATATCTTGAAAACAATGCCTCTAGATCTGATTTCCATCGGGGGCCGCGTCGTATGCTGTTGCACACGTAATTGATAACGGTTGCTGTTGCGAAGAAGGCTCGTGCCTGCGTGCCTTTGAACTGAAGGTGTCGTTTGTGATAGTCCCGCGGTGTCACACTGGTTTGTGCTCCGAGTAGACGGCCATGGTGAAAAACCGTATTTCGCATCACCGAAAAAGCATGTAACCATGAGGCAAATACTTCAGTATCTTCGACCTTGAATTGCCGGCTGATTTCTTTGCGGTATTCGACATTGCTCAGCGTCGGGTAAACAGTAGACCATGCGCCAAACGAAAGGCACTCACTGATCGCCCAACTCGGTGGAAATGCAGGTTCGTTGTACTGTTTCAAGTAATGCGCAATAAAAGGTTTGTGCCGCATTCGGCTGACTTCTTCAATCACGAGTTCGTATAGTGTCCGTTTGCGTGGTCTTTGTTTAACCTTCGCGGATCTTTCGACAGATGAGGGAGATGTTTTGAAGAGGGAGTCCTTCATGAACCAATGCGGGCCCTCGTGCTTGCTCATGGTGTTCGAGATCGAGGCGCGCACCATTAGCTCGATTCGCTCCAGCGCGTCACCGGTGATGCGCCGCAACTCTCTGTCGAACTCGTAGCGCTCGATGACCTTATCGAAGGAGGTTCCTTGTTGAAACCTCCTCGATTGCGGATCGATCCACTGATACCAATATCCTTTCATGCGATAGCCGCCGACCTGGGTCAAATAGGGAAGGGCTGTCCCGGCGTCGACTACCATGCCCCGCGCACGTAGTTTGGCTAACAGTTCTTTGGGATCTAGGTGCGGTTTGCTGAACGCTCTTTGATTGTTTTGAACAACATCTGGTGGCCGTGTATGGCTAGAAATCATGTGTTGCACAGGATATAGACGTGAAAAACCCGCCTTTTGCACTAGCCTCAGGAGAGGCACATTGTCCGAAGACAACAAGTGTGGCGGGTTGCGTTAGGAATATTTTCGCCTAGATCGAGGTGATGAGTCAACTGCGGAGGGGGGGCGGTTTGCGGTCGCAGCGCCTAGGGAATTCCCTAGGCGCTGCGGCGTCTTTCTTTCCGCAGAACCAACAACGCTAAGGCTTTGCTCAAGCCTTCCAATAAAAGCAACGTTGTTTTAGAAATATTGATATGGATTGAATGCTCCCCTCTATCTAGAATCCGGCGCAAGTCGTTCTGCGTAGTTTTGCAGGGCAATCCGGGGTAGCCGTCGGCGGTCGTGAGCCGCGGCTTGACTAGATAAAGGGAAACAATGCTTTCGTACACATTGCGGCGGCTGTTCATGACCTTACCCGTCATGCTGTTCGTCGCGCTATTCGTGTTCGGCTTGCTTGACCTGGCGCCGGGGGACCCCGCTGCCTTGCTGGCGGGGGAAGACGCAACGCCCGATGACATTCTGCGCATCCGGGCCACGTTGGGGCTGGATCAACCGTTCCTGCAACGCTTCGGTGTCTGGAGCTGGAACGTGTTGCACGGCGATCTCGGCATGTCGTTATTCACCGGTCAACCGGTGGCCCACATGATCAGCCAGCGGCTCGCCCCGACTTTCTCGCTAATGCTGATGACCTTGATCGTCTCGGTCATCATCGCCATTCCAATCGGTGCATTGGCGGCATGGAAGCATAACCGCCTGCAGGATCGCACCATCATGGTCCTGGCGGTATTCAGTTTCTCTGTGCCTTCGTTTGCCGTGGGTTACTTGCTGGCCTGGTTCTTTGGTCTGCAACTACGATGGTTCCCGGTGCAGGGGTACGTTCCTCTGTCGACGGGATTCTGGGCCTCCGTACATACCTTGGTATTACCGGCTCTGGCGCTGGGTAGCGTGTACGTCGCGCTGATTACGCGGATCACACGCGCCACGCTGTTGGAAACGTTGAGCCAGGATTACGTGCGCACCGCGCGTGCAAAGGGCGTAAACAATCGCGGCCTGCTGTTTCGCCATGCGTTAAAGAACGCCGCCGTGCCCATCATTACCGTGATCGGCAGTGGCGTCGCGTTGCTGATCAGCGGCACGGTGGTGACCGAGACTGTGTTTTCCATTCCCGGGCTGGGCCGGCTGGTGGTCGATGCCATTCTGCGGCGCGACTACCCGATCATTCAGGGCGTCATTTTGCTCTTCAGCTTTATGTACGTGTTGGTCAACCTGTTGGTCGATCTGTTGTATCGCGCCTTCGATCCGAGGATCAAATACTGATGATTACTTTTATCGGTTTTTTCAAGCGGCATCCGACGACAGCCATCGGTGGTCTGCTGCTGTTGTTGCTGTTCCTGACCGCGATTTTTGCGCCTTTTTTAGGAACAGTGGACCCGACGGCGCTGTCTCCTATTCATCGTACGCGTGCACCTAGTGCGCAGTTCTGGTTCGGCACTGATCTGCTTGGCCGCGATGTGTACTCTCGCGTGATCTATGGCGCGCGCATCTCGTTGATCGTCGGATTCTCGGTGGCGGCGTTGTCTACCGTGATCGGGGTCGCGATCGGCTTGGCTGCGGGTTTCGTCCGGTGGGTCGATGCGGTGGTGATGCGCATTATGGATGGCTTCATGTCCATTCCTACGATCCTGCTGGCGATTGCATTGATCGCACTGACGCGCGCGTCGTTGCAGAATGTGATCATCGCCATCACGATCGCCGAGGTGCCGCGCGTAGTGCGTCTGGTGCGTGGATTGGTGCTGTCGTTGCGTGAGCAACCTTATGTAGAGGCAGCAGTGGCCGCTGGTGCCAGCCCGTTGCGTATCGTGTTGCGCCATATTTTTCCCAACACCTTGGCAGCATTGATGGTGCAGGCTACCTATATCTGCGGCGTAGCCATCCTGGCTGAAGCCAGCCTGTCCTTTATCGGCGCCGGTGTACCGCCCTCGGTGCCGTCGTGGGGCAACATCATGGCCGAGGGCCGTGCACTGTGGCAGATCAAGCCGCACTTGATCGCTTTCCCTGCGCTGTTTCTGTCGATCACGATCCTGGCTATCAACATGCTGGGCGACGGACTGCGTGACGCGGTGGATCCGCGCATGGCCAAGAGGATTTGAAGATGGATGCACATACCTCAAAGACCCGGCGCGTGCTCGAGGTCGAGAATTTGTCGATCGCTTTTGGCCAGGGTGAAAAGACCTTCCGCGCGGTCAATTCGCTGAACCTGCACGTGGATCGTGGCGAAACGCTCGCTATCGTAGGTGAATCCGGTTCGGGTAAATCGGTAACCTCGTTAGCGGTGATGCGGCTAGTGGAATTTGGCGGCGGCCGTATCGAAAGCGGGCGCATGACCCTGCATCGTGCCACTGGCGAGGCCGTGGACCTGGTCGCAGCGTCCGAAGACAGTATGCGGGCCATGCGAGGCAACGATCTGGGCATGATTTTCCAGGAGCCCATGACGTCGTTGAACCCGGTATTCACGGTGGGAGCACAGATCGTCGAGGCCATTCGTTTGCATCAGCCCGGCGATGCCGCGACGGCGCGCGCTGCGGCCATTCGTATCCTGGATCAGGTTCGCATCCCTGGTGCCAGTGCCATCATGGGGCGCTATCCGCATGAACTGTCCGGTGGCATGCGGCAGCGCGTGATGATTGCCATGGCCTTGTCATGCAAACCGACACTGTTGATCGCTGACGAACCGACCACCGCACTGGATGTCACCATCCAGGCGCAAATCCTGCAGCTCATCCGCGAGCTGCAGCGCGAGATGGACATGGGCGTCATCTTCATTACGCACGACATGGGCGTGGTGGCCGAGGTAGCCGACCGCGTGATGGTGATGCGTAAAGGTGATGTGGTCGAAAACAACGATGTCCATGGACTGTTCAAAGCGCCCAGCCATCCGTATACGAAAGCGTTGATGGCGGCGGTGCCACGACTAGGTGCGATGCGCGGCACGACCTTGCCGGCGCGGTTTCCTCTGCTGTCGGAAACCGGCCAAGCGGAGCCGCCGCCCGCTGTGGCGGCCAAGCCGGACGTCGTGCTGGGCGTGCGGGATCTGGTGACCCGGTTCGACGTGCGCGGCGGCGTGTTCGCTCGCGTCAAGAAACGCGTCCATGCCGTGGAACAGGTCAATTTCGACTTGCACGGGGGCGAGACGCTGGCATTGGTAGGGGAGTCCGGGTGCGGAAAGACTTCGACTGGCCGGTCATTGCTGCGTTTGGCCAAAACCACACGCGGCACGATCACCTTTGAGGGGCGGCCGATCAACCAGGACGACGCTGCAGGGCTGCGTTTGCTCCGTCGCAATATGCAGTTCGTGTTCCAGGACCCGTTTGCCTCGTTGAATCCCCGCATGCGGGTGGGCGATTGCGTCAAAGAGCCGATGCTGATCCATGGTCTCTACGGTGGCGCTCAGGCAGATCGCCGAGCGGCGGAGCTATTTGAACGCGTGGGGTTGGATGCATCGATGCTGAGACGCTGGCCGCACGAGTTTTCAGGCGGCCAACGGCAGCGCATCTGCATTGCGCGCGCGCTGTCGGTTGATCCCAAAGTATTGATTGCCGACGAGTCCGTGTCTGCCCTGGACGTGTCCATACAGGCACAAATCGTGAACTTGCTGATTGATCTGCAGCGCGACCTGGGCGTGAGCCTATTGTTCATTTCCCACGATATGGCCGTAGTGGAACGGATCAGTCATCGCGTCGCGGTGATGTATCTGGGGCAGATCGTCGAGATCGGCCCGCGCCAGGCGATTTTCGAGAATCCTCAACATGCTTATACCCGCAAGCTGATGCAGGCGGTACCCATCGCGGATCCGAGCGCTCGTCGTGGTGGCGTGTTGGAACTGAGCGAGTTGCCCAGTCCTGTACGAGCCGTGGGTGATGAGCCCGATGTGCAACCGCTGGTTCAGGTCGGCGACGGCCACTTTGTTGCGCGGCACCGGATTGGCGGTGCGTACTGAACGTTTTTCCTTTTTATCCCGGAGATCAAAATGGATCGTAGAAGTTTTCTGCTGGCCTCATCTGCATCGGCTGCCGCCTGGGCGTTGCCGGGTATGTCTTTCGCACAATCTGCCAAACTGGCGTTTCGCTGGGTGCCGCAAGCCGACCTGACGTTGTTGGATCCGGTGTTCACGACTGCTGCCGTGACGCAGGTGCATGGACAATTGGTATTCGACACCTTGTACGGCCTGGATAATGACTATCAGCCCAGCCCGCAAATGGTAGCCAATCACGTCAGTGAAAACGACGGCCTGATATGGAAACTCACGCTGCGTGACGGTTTGGTGTTTCACGATGGCTCGCCGGTACGTGCGCAGGATGCGGTAGCGAGTATCTTGCGTTGGGCCAAGAAAGACCTGATGGGGAAATCCCTGATGCAGTCGACGGAATCGTTGACGGCCTTGGACGACAAGACGCTTCAGTTCAAGCTGAAGAAACCTTTTCCATTGATTCTGAACGCACTTGGGCGCCAGTCGGGCAACATGGCATGCATCATGCCGGAGCGCCTGGCCCAATTGCCAGAGACCGAGGCTGTCAAGGAAATGGTGGGCAGCGGTCCGTTCAAATTTGTCGCCGACAAATGGATGTCCGGTTCACGGGTGGTGTATGAGAAGTTCGCCGGCTATGTGCCGCGTCCGGATGACCGTAAACCCGAGTTCACTGCCGGGCCGAAGGTCGCGCACGTAGATGAGGTGCGTTGGCACATCATCCCTGACCGTGCTACCGCTATCGCGGCATTGCAGGCGGGTGAGGTCGACGGCGTAGAGATGGTGGACAACGATTTCCTGCCTATTTTGACCGCAGATCCCAGCGTTCATTTGGTCAAGCGCAGCCTGCCAACCATCGGTGTGATGCGTTTCAATCATCTGCATGCACCGTTCAATAATCCTGCTATTCGCCGTGCCGTACTCAGCGCGGTGAATCAGACGGAATATATGACCGCCATGAATGGCGCGGATTTCCCTGAATACTGGAGCGATAAGTGCGGCGTGTTCGTGCCTGGTTCGCCGATGGACAGCGATGCCGGCATGGAGAAGATCACCGGCAAGCGTGACATCGAGGCGGCTCGCGAGGCGATCAAGGCTGCTGGATATAACGGGGAAAAAGTCGTGTTGTTGGACCCGGTGGATTTTCCTACGTGGCACGCCGCTGCGCTCGTCACGGCCGATTTGTTCAAGCGCCTGGGTTTCAATGTCGATTTGCAGACGATGGATTGGGGCACTGCCGTACAGCGCCGCAACAATCAGGATGCGCCCACCGCAGGCGGCTGGAGCGTCGCTTTCACGGGCAATACCGGTCCGAACAACCTGGACCCTGCAGGTCACCTGGCACTGCGCGGCAATGGTAAGCAAGCCTGGTTCGGATGGCCGACCAGCGAACGCATCGAAAAGCTGCGTCTGGATTGGTTCAACGCGCCGGACCTGGAAACACAAAAGAAAATATGCCGCGAAATCCAGCTGCAGGTATTTGAGGATGTGCCGTACATTCCGCTGGGCGCGAGCTATCCCGTCAGCGCCTTGCGCAAGGAATGGAAGGACTTCCAGCCGCAAATGTCTTTGTTCTACACCGTGCACAAGGGCTGAGGCAAAAGGGAGATCCACATGAGTAGCAAAACACCGAAAGTCGCTGTTCTGGGCTTTCACCTGGAGGCCAACGCCTTTTCTCCCCTGTCGGTAGAGGAAGATTTCCGAGCCCAATGCTGGGAAGAGGGCGAGACGATTACCGAACTGGCCCGTGGCGTGAGCCGCTTGCCTAGCGAGGTGACGGGGTTCTATGCCCGTATGGACGAGCTAGGGTCCTGGACGCCAGCGCCATTGATCGTGGTCGGGGCGCCTCCGGGCGGCCCGGCCAGCACCGAGGTATGGGCAACTTTTGTGGCAGAGGTGGAACGCCGCCTGTTGGCTGCCATGCCTGTGGACGCGGTGTACGTGGCGAACCACGGTGCTTCGTCGGCAGAGGGCGAAGACGATACCGAAGGCGTTCTGGCGCAGCGGTTGCGCCACATCGTGGGGCCAGACGTGCCCATCATCGCCACGCATGATTTGCATTGCAATGTGTCTCAGGAAACCGTAGACGCGCTGGACGCATTGGTGGCATACCGTACCAATCCGCACGTCGATCAGCGAGAGCGTGCAGCTGATGCGGCCGACCTGATTCATGAGATGCTGGGTGGAACGCGCATGGAGACGGCATTCATACGTTTACCATTGACACCACCGTCGGTCACGTTATTGACGTCTAGCGGGCCTTATGCGGATATGGTAGCAATGGGCACGCGTTTGACGCAGAAACGCGGCGAAGGCCCCATCGCCCACGTTTCCGTTTGCGCAGGTTTTGTGTTTTCCGATCTGCCTAAATGCGGTGTCACCATCACAGTGACGTCACGCGGTGATCTGCAAGCCGCGCGTCGTACGGCGTTGCAAGTGGCCCGCGCGGGGTGGGCGGATCGGGCGCGCTACGTGGCTAACACCATCTCTGTCGAGCGCGCAGTCGAGTTGGCGCGAGAGGCCAGCAAACCTCTGCTATTTGCCGATGTTGCGGATAACCCCGGAGGCGGCGGTCGAGGCAATACGTCATGGTTGTTGACGGCTTTCGACGAGGCGCGTATCCCGAACGTCGTGCTCGGTGTGTTCGTGGATCCGGCGTTGGTGGCCGACGCAGAGAAACTCGGTGTCGGCACGGAGTTCGATGCCGTATTTAATCGCGAGGAAAGCCTGTATTCGCGGCGCTATACCTCGCGTGCTCGAGTGCTGAAACTGACCGATGGCGAGGGTATGGGGCGGCGCGGCATTATGCGGGGACGCAAGTTCTCGTTAGGGTCGACTTGTCTATTGGAGTTGGTTGAATCAGGGATGTTGGTGGTGGTGGGCAGTCTGCGCCGTCAGTTGGCCGAACCGGCGATCCTGGAGATGCATGGCGTCGATATTGCTCGCGCTGGCCACGTCATTGTCAAAAGCCGCGGTCACTACCGAGCGGGGTTTGACGAGTTCTTCCCTGACGAGCGTATTCACGACGTTGATAGTCCCGGGCTGACCACACCCAATCTGAAACAGGTCGACTTCAAACGCCTGCCGCGGCCGGTATGGCCGTTGGACAATGACGTTGTCTGGCACGAGCCGGAGTGGGCATCAGAAGTTACCGACTAGCGCGGTGTATCGGTCTCGATGGCGGCCATCATCCACGCCGGATGGTCATAGGCCGCCTCGATATGCTCGCGCAACATGTCCACAAAGCGCACCACGCTGCTGGGCAGGTGACGGTCAGCCATGGTCTGAATGTGACAGTTGCGCTGGTGCAAACTGCTGTTCGATAGCGGGACGGCGATAAGCTCGCCGCGTTCGGTCAGCCCCCTGACCGTCAGGTCGCTGGAAAAGCCAATGGCGCCCCAGTCCGTGCAGCTGGTGTGAATGCCCTCTTGGTTATTACAGGTGAGGGCCACGTTGAGCTTGATATTCTCATGCATGCAGCATAGATCGACCATGAAGCGTATCGTGCTGCCTGCCCCCATGAGTGCCACAGGGTGATCTTTTAATTCGCGTAGCGACAGCACTTTGTGTTTCGCGAGCGGATGAGCAGGCGACATGATCGCAAATACGGGCATTTTCCTGGCATATTGAACATCCACCCCTTGCGGCGGAGACAGGTTGTAGCTGACACCGATGTCGTCTTCGCCCTCGCGCACGCGGCGATTGATTTCCAACGACTGCAGGGTAGTCAGTTCAAAGCGCAGGGTAGGTTCCATGGCCAGAGCCTTGCCGATGACACGGGGCAACAATTCGCGGCCAAACGCCTGATTGGCGGAAATTCGGATGAGTTTCTGGCCGACTTGGCTTAATTCACGGATGTCTGCGCGGGCACGCTCGGATTCCAGAGCGGCGCGGCGCGCATAGGCTTTGAGCAGTTGTCCTGCCTCGGTCAGCACCATGCCGCGCGCATGACGATCGAACAACAGCGTCTGGTGCTCTTCTTCCAGTTTGCGGATCATCCGGCTGACGGCTGATGGCGCAACATGCAGTTTTTGCGCGGCCCCGGTCAATGATCCTGTATCTACGACTCCCAAGAAATACTGCAAGGCGGTGTTTAGCATGACGTGAGCCGGGGCTGGTCGAAATGGATTGGGTCCTTATACTAACTGACAGTTGCCGGTAGAGCGTCCGTGCTGGCTCGATGGGCCAGCCGGCGCAAGGGCGGCCGCCCCTTAGGGAGCCGCATGGGGTCTTGTGGCGCCTTTGCGCAACACCTGCCTCAGCATGTCCAAGGAATACGGCTTCTGCATCAATGGGAATTCAACGGCCTCTGGTCCCGTTATGACGTCGCTGTATCCGCTCGCTAGTGCGATGTATATGCTGGGCCACTGCGTGCGAATTTGTCTCGCTAGGTCGACGCCGTTCATGCCCGGTAATACGACGTCCAAGATGGCGATGTCGAACTGCCCGTCATTTTTTTCTAGAGCACGTAACGCAGACGGAGCGTCTTTCTGCCAAACCGGATGCTGGCCGAGGTCCTTGAGCATGGCAAAAACGACCTCGCCGACCATGACATTGTCCTCAACCAACAGGATGTCATTTTGAGCGCCAATGGCATGACTCAGGTCTTTGTCGATGGATGTGCCGGCGATGCGCAGCAGAGGCTCCGCGGCAGGTAGATATAACGTGAGTTCCGTTCCTTGTCCGGGAACGCTCTGCACTCGTACGTCGCCGCCCGATTGCCGCACAAAACCTTGTACTTGGCTAAGCCCGAGTCCGGAGTTTTCGTGAGCACTTTTTGTCGAGAAAAACGGCTCAAAGACATGTGTCAGAATATCCGGCTCGATGCCTGTTCCCGTATCGCGCACTGACAGAGCAACATGACCTTCTGGCTTATTGGAAACGGCAGTAGAGGAAGGAATATTCTCAATATGGCGGACAGCTATGGTCAGTGTGCCTCCTGCCGGCATGGCATCTCGTGCGTTGATTACAAGATTGAGTAACGTCGATTCAAGTTGACCGGGATCGGCGAATATCGTGCAATTCCCTGGGCCCAGTTCATAGGTCAACGCGATTGACGATCCGACCGAGGCCTCAAAGAGTTGCCTCAGCGCTGATAGATTCTCTCGTACGTCGAATACATGCGGCTGGAGCGGTTGTTTCTTTGCATAGGCCAGCAACTGCCGGGTCAATTGCGCGGCGCGTTCGGTCGTATCCCAAATGACATCGACATAGTGCTTCATCGGCTCTGGAAGGTCCTTCGACCTTTTCAGGAATTCTGCCGAGAATCTGATCGCAGTCAGGAAGTTGTTGAAATCGTGTGCCACACCGCCAGTTAAGCGGCCTATGGCTTCCATCCGTTGCGCATGGTGCATGGAGTCGCGAGCGGCCTGCAGTTCCTCGCTATGGGATTTTTGCTCCGTAATATCCCTGGTAATTTTTGCAAATCCGATAAGTTTTTTTTGGTCGTCGTAGACGGGGTCAATTACGACGCTGCACCAAAATCTGGTTCCATTCTTACGGACTCTCCACCCCTCGGCTTCGAATCGGCCGTCTGTTCTCGCGGTGGCCAAGGCTAGCTGCGGAATACCGGCAGCTCGGTCCTCTTCGGTATAGAAAACCGAAAAATGCTGGCCGATAATCTCGTCCGCTGAGTAACCTTTGAAGCGCTCGGCGCCCGTGTTCCAGCTGATAATCTGTCCGTTGATGTCCAGGAGATAGATCGCGTAGTCCCGGACCGCGTCGATCAATAACCGATATAGATCTTCCGTCGGAAGTTTTGCCGAGAAATCCATTTTTTTCCCTCGCCCTGAATAGCCCAGGTAGGCAGCAAGAATCATGCCGGAGTGTTGCGACGAAGCATTCCAGTGCAATTACGCGGAATGCTTCGCTCTGGCAAGTATTTTATTCAGGTCAAGGCAATCTCGCCCTCAATCCAGATTCAACACAACCCCCGTAAGGGGAGGCTTTCAGAGGAGGTGCGAGCAGGGGCGTTCACGCCGATTATGAGCTCGGCGATGTATCCCTGGGCCGTAAGGGGGATAGCGCGGCCACCCCTGTTCCTGTTGTGTCTTGAGTCAGTGCGCAGGTGTGTGCGAGCCGTGCATGGCGCTCGGATTCCTGCCAGCCCGCGCTCGCCAATGCGTTATCGGCAATGCCCAATAACACCGTCTCACTTAATGGGCATTCTGGATCGCCCAATGTGTCGTGCACCGCATGACTCAGGCATTTGCCGTTGTGCCAGTACACCGTCACCCTGGCACCGAAGTGAAGCGGGTAGCGTTGACAGTATTCGGCATCGGCGACTAAACGGACCGTCTTGCGCAACGTGAAAATCTGCGGGTCTGCGATGGCAGGTGCGTCGAACGCTGCCGGTGAGGGGGCTCCATGACAGAGCGCGACGGCCACGCCGTGCTGCAAACTGAACCGTGCCTGAGCGGCATCGCTTGGATCGGGGCGATCGCAAAATGCAATGGCATCGTCATAGGTCCGGATTTCTATGTGTTGCACTTCGGCCCAAGGTAGAGCGTCGGCCTGGGACGACCACGTATCACGCAAGCCGACTGCGGCATGGATGGCCGGATGGGCATGGCGGCAGGCTGCCCAGGGTTTGAAGCTGGTCGCGTGGATCTGCCAGTCGGCATCCAGCACTGCGGCCAACATTTCTGGCCGCGCGTCAGGGCAGGTCGCGGCGAAGAATCCCTTTTTTCCCTCCAAGGCAAAGGCGGGACCGCGAAGGCCTGCTTGAGCCAAATAGGCAGCTTGCACCCCCGTTTGTGCAGTGCGTGACAGGTGCCATGGTTTCGCATCGCAGGGATCGAGCCGCGTTTGCCATAGTCCGGATGTCTGCACCAGCGCAAGACGGATAGCGTGTGCCGTTTGCTCGGCACTCAGGCATAGCAGATGAGCAGCGGTAACAGCGGCGCCCACCGTACCGCATGTGGACGTGTTGTGCCAGTAACGGTAGTGTGTGGGTCCGACACTCATGCCCATGCGAATCATCGCTTCGTAACCGCGCACCATTGCGTCGAGAATCGCCTGGCCACTGGCACCGTTCTGGCGGGCAACGGCGAGCGCGACAGGGACGATGACCGGGGCGGGATGCACCAGCGCCTGACGATGCGTGTCATCCATTTCGAAAAGACTGCCCAGGCTGGCCTCGAACAATAGCGTGTGCCACGGATCGTCAGGCAATGATAAGGCCTTCAAGCCCTGCCAGAATGGCTGGGCAGATGGTGCTGACGCGGCCAATGCTGCGGCACCGGTCCACGCCACCAGGTGCAAACTGGCACGTTTGCGATCGCCTGCGCGAATCGGGCGAGCGCAGTGTTGGGCCAACCGGTCGGCGAGCGTCATGTTGTTTGCCGCGCTGCGCCTGCATGGACATGAATCGCGAGGCGTATATCGCGGCGATGGGATGCAGGCATGGGTTATATCTCTTGGCCCATGAACCAATCGGCTATGGCGCTGCCATTCATGAAGACCACCTGTGGATGCTGCACTAGTAGATCCAGCATTTCTTCGAAATAACCGAAGCGGTGCGGTACTCCCATCAAATGGGGGTGAAGGCCGAGCGCCAACACTCTGGGTTGTTTTTCAATCTCGCGTTCGAACAGTGCGAGCGTGCGCTGCAGGCGCAGCAAGAACTCTGGCGATGAGTGCTTTTCAACAGCGTAAATGACCGAGTCGTTCAGCTCCAGGTTGTAGGGCATCTGAACGAGGCGGCCTTCTTTGACCTTCATCCAATTGGGTAGGTCGTCGATGACCCAGTCGCAAACATAATCAACCCCGTTGGCGGCCAGAATATCGGCCGTATCGTATGTTTCGCGCAACCCGGGGCTGAGCCAGCCGCGCGTGCGTTGACCGGTGAACGATTTGATTTTCTCCAGACATGCCTGGATCGTCTCGAGTTCAGAGCCGCCATGGTTGATGGCTTTCTGGTGCATGCCGTGACCGATGAATTCCCAGCCAGCCTGCAGCATGGCTTGTGCCGCGCGGGGATAGGCGTCGATCACACTGGCATTGCAGCTCGTCGACGCAGGCAGGCCGCGGGACGTGATGGCCTCCAACATGCGCGGCAAGCCGGCGCGCATGCCATAGTCGGCCCAACTGAAGTTGGGCACATCCGGTACCGTTTCTTTGCCATGCGGCGGTGTGATAATGGTTCGCGGCATGGGGTGGTCGAGGCTCCAGTTCTCGACATTGACCACCAGGTGCACGAGAATCTTGCCTGCGTCCGGAGGTGTCAACGGGGGACGATCATTTGAAAACGCATAGGGAACTCGAGGATTTGCCATGAGGGTGGTCCAGGTCAGTGACGCATCTGTTGCATGATGTCGCGCTTGAGGCCGTTGAAAACCTTGCTCGTGATGAGATCCAGGCTGCGCGGACGTTCGATGGGAACGGTGATTCGAGTGGCGATGCGTCCTGGACGTGCGGACATGACATAAATCGTATCGGCCAGCAGGATGGCTTCATCGATGTCGTGGGTCACAAAGACCACGGTTGTTCGCAGCTTTTGCCAAACCGACAGCAGCAGTTCCTGCATGGTCAGGCGGGTCTGCGCGTCGAGTGCGCCGAACGGTTCGTCCATCAACAGGACCTTCGAGCCCAGTGTCAGGACACGGGCTATGCCTACGCGTTGGCGCATGCCTCCCGATAATTGCACAGGCAGGTGTTTTTTAAATGCGGACAGCCCCGTAATGTTCAGCATGTCTTCGGCCCGTTCGACATATTCCTTTTTGGGCCTTCCTGCGATCTTTGGGCCAAATACGACGTTCTCCCATACATTCAACCAAGGGAATAGCGCCGCTTCCTGAAAGACAACACCGCGAGCAGGACCTGGGGATGCGACGGGTTCGCCGCCGACTTTCAAGGTGCCGGACGACGGTGTCTCGAAACCGGCAATGAGGTTCAATAGCGTGGATTTTCCACAGCCAGATGGGCCTAGTAGCGCCACAAACTCACCTGCCTCGACCGTCAAATCGATGTTATCGAGCGCCTGGACTGGGGAGGCTCCGCCGTAGGTCTTGCTGAGTTCATTTACAAAAATATCAGACATGGGTTTCTCAATGATTTTGCAGCATGCGCCATACCAGGACCTTGCGCTCCACCGCGACGATCAAGCGATCGCTGATGAAGCCCATCAACCCAATGGATGCCATATCCGCCAGCACGATGTCCATGCGGCCGACGTAATACGCGTCCCACAATACGTAGCCCAGCCCCGATTTCACGGCCACCATTTCCGAGACGATGACGGCGGTCCAGGAAATGCCCAGCCCGATACGCAGACCCGTGAAGATCGAGGGCATGGCCGCAGGCAGAACGACTCGGCGCAGCAACTGGCTCGACGAGGCTCCCATCATCGAGGCTGCACGCACCAGATTTCGATCAATGTCGCGTGCGCCTTGGGTGGTGTTTACGACGATGGCATAGAAACCGCCCAGGAAAATGAGAAAGATTGAGCCCATATCGCGAATGCCGAATACGGCAATCGAAAAGGGCAGCCATGCTGTGATCGGTATGGGTCGCAGGCCCTGTACCATCGGATCCAGCGTCAGCGATGCAATACGGCTCCAGCCGATCGCCAGCCCTAGCGGTATACCCAGCAGCATCGCCAGTGCGAAGCCCTGAATTACGCGCATGGTGGAGTACTGAACATTGCTGAACCAGGTACCCAGATAGGGATTCAGTCCCATTCCCGCCTCGGCGAAGATCCAGTCATACCACGCCGAGGCGACACGTCCAGGTGTGGGGACCGCACCGGCGAACTGGTCAGATTGGCCAATCACCTGCCAACCAATCAAGACGAGTACGGGTACCAATAGCGCCAAGGCTGTTCGCTTTACCGCGGCGTTATGGCGCCGATCGGCTCGCCCAGCTACGGTCGGGACGGGAATTTTTACACTTGATTCGCTCACGCGCGACTCCTCTGTCCTGCTCGTTCCCTTCTGGAAACGAGCAGGACGTAGTGATTACATGACTTCTTTCAAGAGGCTGGGGTCCCAGACTTTGCCTATCTCGCCGCTGACATCTTTGGGGATGACGCCTAGTTCATTGAAGGTCTTGGCTTGACGTTGCAATTGTTCGAGGTCCAACACTCCACCCAGGTTGATGAGCTTGACGGATTCACGAGTGACCTCGACGGGCAGGCCGGTATATTTCGAGTAGGTCTGTGCGAAGAGCTCAGGGTCCTTGGCCAGTTTTTCTTCCGCTGACTTGTAGGCCCACAGAAAGCACTTTACGGCTTCACGCTTATTGGTCACCGCATCGCGAGTCGCGGCGAGCAGGCCGAGTTCCGCACCCACGGCTTTTGATTGGCTGTATTCGAGATTCTTGGAGAATGTCGCGGTGCCGTCGGCCACCAACTGGGATTCGAAGGGTTCCCATAGCGCGACGGCATCAATGTCTCCACGCTTGAGCGCTTGCACGAATGCCGTACCGCCGCCTTGTATATTCACCGCCGTGAAACTGTTGTATGGAACACCTTTTTCGGCCAGTGTGGCCGCCCATTGGAACCATACCGCGGAACCCGGTGCAATACCGATACGCTTGCCCGCGATATCCTTCCACTCGTCGATCTTTACCCCTTTACGCGTGACGAGATATTTAGGCGAGGCCGCGACGCCTGTCAGGCCGATCAGCTTGTCGCTGCCTTGCGCCAGCGCAATGGCGAGATCCGCAGGGCCTATGCCCGAGATGTCGACCGATCCCGACAACAATGCGGTACGCGCGTCGGCATAGCGCACGAACTCGATGGGTTTGATTTCGACGTTGCACGCTTTTACTGCCTCAGGGACGTCAATAATGGGAGAAAGATGCCCCACCTTGACGAAGCCCACAGTCAGTACTTGTTTTTCTTTGCCTGCGGGAGGCTGAGGGCCCACTGCCTGGGCCAGACCGCAGTACATGCCGAGAGCGGCGACCAACATCAACACATTGCACTTTCTCATTTTCACTTCCCCTGATCATTTATTAAGGACCGCAAGGTGTACCAACGAAGCTTCGGATGATGACTCGATATTGAACGCTATCGCCCGTTGAACGCTGGCGGGCGCTTGTCGCGAAAGGCTTGTTGCCCTTCTTGGTAATCCTGACTCAAAAAACAGGCGTCGGTGGCGGCGTCGACCTCGCTGCTGGACGGCGCATTCTCGCCTCCCGCCAGATGACGTAATGCCAGCTTGGCTGCTGTTATCGTCAACGGCGCGTTGCCAGACACTGCGGCAATACGCTCGGCGACGCTTTGATCGAAACTCGCGCGGGCAAATACTTCATGCACCATTCCAATACGGGCGGCTTCGATACCGTCGAAGGTGCGTGCGGTCATAAAGAGCTCTGTGGTGCGGGCGCTGCCTAGAACTTCGCGCATCCGTTGGACCCCTGGGCGGGCATAGCCCAATCCCAATTTTGCTGCCGGCATACGAAAACGTGAATCATCCGTGCAATACCGTAGATCACACGCCAACGACAGGCCCATACCGCCGCCCATGCAGATGCCGCGAATCACGGCAATGGTCGGATGCCGCGTTTCACTGAGCGCGTTCTGGGCATTGTTCACGGCCAGGCCATAACGCGCTATCTGCTCGGGGTCATTGCGTAATCTGCCGAACTCGGAAATATCCGCACCCGACATGAATGCACGGTCACCTTCGCCGGCCAACACCAGAGCTCTGGTAGTCGTTGATCGTTCCGCTTGCGCGACTATGACGGCCATCTGTTCCCACATCGAGAGCGACATTGCATTAAAGCGTGCCGGGTTGCAGATATGGATCGTGACGATGCCGTTTGTCTCATCGACTTTCAAATGCCCTGGTTGAGTATGCACGCTCATCTTGGTCACCTCCCACTCAGACAGCGCCTGCGCCGCGCAGTGCTTCAATGTCCCGCTCGTCATAGCCAATCTCGCGCAGTACCTCATCAGTGTGCTCACCCCAACCAGGCGCCGTGCGGGCGATGTCGGCTGGCGTACGTGCGAGTGTGACGGGCTGTGTAATCATGGTGCGCTGCCCTCCTTGCCAGGCGGCTACGGTCTTGGCCACTCCTAGATGCCGGACCTGTTCGTCTTCGAACATTTGTGGGACCGAATACACGGGCCCCGCGGGGACGCCCGCGGCGTTCAGCCGTTGGACCCAGTCTGCCACCGTCGCCGTCATGAAGACGGTTTGGATCATTTGATTCAAGCGCTGACGATGTTTCACGCGCAGCTTTTCATTTTCGAACTCGGGATCGTCCATCCATTCGGTGTGTCCGATGGCCTCGCAAAAACGCCTCCAGTTGCCCTCGCCCGATGCTCCCAAGTTGAATTGACCGTCTTTCGCGTGAAACAGGCCCATCGGACTGCTGGTCGGATGATCGTTGCCTTCTTGACGAGGGATGTCCCCGTCATTGAGATACCGCGCCCCTTGGAAATCCATCATCGCAATCTGCGCATGGAGTAGGGACGTATGTAGCCATTGGCCTTCCCCAGACTCTTCGCGTTCGAGCAATGCCGTCAATATGCCGAGCGCCGCGTATAGACCGGCGCTGGAGTCAGCCACGGCCAAACCCGCGCGCACTGGGCCTTGTCCGGGAAGACCGGTAACCGACATCAGACCGCCCATGCCTTGGATGATCTGATCGAACCCTGGCCGCTTGGCATACGGACCATCTTGGCCGAATCCGGAGATGCTGGCCAGAATGATGCGAGGATTGATCGATCGCAATGACTCATAATCCACACCTAGGCGTGCTTTGACATCGGGACGCCAGTTCTCCACCAGCACGTCGGCACCAGCGACCAGACGCTTGAGCACCTCGCGGCCTTCGGCAGTCTTGAGATTCAAGGTCAACGATCGTTTGTTGCGGTTTAAATTTTGAAAGTCGCCGCTCCACCGGTCAGCTGCGAACATGGCCTCATTGGGGTCTATGCCCGCCGGCGGTTCGACTCGGATCACATCGGCCCCGAAGTCGGCCAGCATACGTACACAAGTCGGGCCTGCGCGCACACGCGATAAGTCCAGCACACGGAAACGCTGCAAGGCTTTTGATGCAGTTATTTGAGGCATGTCTGGTTTCTTTCTTTATTTGAAGTGGACAGAGATGAAAAGGCGTCTGGCCAACGTTGTTCTACCTGCTGTGCCCATGCGATCAGCAGCCCCTCCTTGCCCGGACGGGCGATCGCCTGGACCGAAATCGGCCGTCCGCCTATATCGCAAGCAATGGGCAGAACGATGGCGGGTAAACCCAGGTAATTCACAAACGACATCCAACTGAACATCGCCACGAGTTCGCGTGGTTGAAAGTCGGCAGATGTCGTCGTGACAAGTCCGCTGTCTGGCACGCCGCGCGGCAGGGCAGGGGTGAGCAGGATGTCGGCATCGGATAACGCAGTGCTCAAGAATTCCCGGCATCGGCTTGACTGCTCGCGGCGGGCATTCAGATACCAAGTGACCGGGATGGCTGAGCCGGTCAGCGCCAGGTTGCGAACCAGGGTGGGCAGATGTGTGCGAGCACGCAGTGCCGGTGCATGGACGCTGGCTGCCTCGGCATACAGAGATATTTCTGCCAAACGCTGCAATTCGCGCAAGTCTTTTATCGAACGCTCTGCCGGGACGTTTAGCGCGCAGGCCAACGAGTCCAGCGCTTGCGCGACGCCGGGCGAAAGCTCACCGATTGGATTCGCATGTGTCCAGCTCACCGCGATGCGTAAGCCGTCGCGTTGCGCCGCGTCATACGTGGCATGCAGTTTGCGCGCTTGAGCGGCGGTCAACGCGCAGCTTAGGGTTGTCATCACATCCGAGCTGCTGCGCGCCAGCAGCCCTACTGTATCCAGTGACGGCGCCAGCGGTGCTACGCCTTGGGCAGGAACCAGGCCATGGGTAGTTTTCAGGCCTACTATGCCGCATGTCGCGGCAGGCATGCGTACGGATCCCGCCGTATCGGTGCCTAGCGAGGCGTAACACAATCCGGCCGCTACGGCGACGCCTGATCCACTGGACGAGCCGCCCACGGCGGCACCGGGGTCGATCGGATTGTGCATAGGCGGATACGCGCTATTTTCGGCGGTTGCTCCGCCGGCGAATGGTGCCATGCCCAACATCGCCAACGGGGGGGCTCCTGCCTTCGTCAGGCGCTGCACTACGGTTGCGTGTCGTGTTGCCGACCATCCTGACGGTGGGCCATCCACACCGCAGCTGGGGAGCCGGTTCGGCAGGACAAAGATATCTTTGTGCGCCACGCCCACGCCGGCGAGGGGCAATGACGCATCCAGCTGTACTTCGGGCAATTCCGGTATGTGCGCGACACAATGCCAGCGGTCTTTGCGCAACGCTTGCTGTTGGACGGCCAGCGCCTCGGGTACGGTCAATTCGCCGTCGCGCAACAGGGCACGCAAGGCGTCAATGCTGGCGGGCAGTCCTGCAGGTGTTCGGAGAGCGGTCTGGGTCACGCCGATTTCCTCGGCAGCACTTCACTGTCGGGCGGAGCAATGCGCCGCAAAGATTTTGCGATATGTGCGCACTCCGCCTCGCTTGCAACGATGTGCTGGAGAGAGAGTGTATGTTGCAATGCAACAGCGATGACGTCCTCCTGGGGAGCGGTCTGAGCCAGGTTCACATCAGCGATGGGGCAGGCGAGTGATCTCTTCATGTATTTTCCGATCTCTTAAATATATTTATAAATCACCTTATAATTTTTCTATATCAGTGTTTGTATGTATTCATAAACGTGAAAATCAGCGAACAAATCCGCCTGGCCATCGAGGACGACATCCGAAACGGTGTTCTTTTGCCTGGCGACGCTATCGATGAAAATGAACTGGCGGCGCAGTTCAATGTGTCGCGCACACCGGTGCGCGAGGCGCTATTGCAGTTGAAAGTCCAAGGCATGCTGAACAGCTTGCCGCGTAACGGGATGACCGTCGCAAAAATGGACGTACAAGAGCTACTTGCCGTGTGGGAGCTGCTGGGGGAAATGGAGGCTGTGGCGGCCCGCATGGCTTGTCAGCGGATGACGCAGCAAGAACGTGCCGAGTTGGCGCGCGTCCATGCTGACGCGGCAGCGGTGATTGAAGCGGAAGACGCAGACGGCTGGCGTCAGGCTAATCACGACTTTCATGAGGTGCTTTACAAAGGCTGTCGCAATCCGTATTTGCGCCAAGAGCTGCTACGGTTGCGCGCGCGTACTGGCGCCTATTTGAAGCATGCCTTCACCGCGGTGGGTCGTTTGCGTGAGTCGTACGATCAGCACGAGGAGTTATTACAGGCGATTCTGGCGGGCGACGCGATGCTTGCTCAGGAGAAAATGTCACACCACATCAGCCTGTCGCAGAGTTCCAAAGGATTGGCGGACTTTCTGATCAATCTGCCTCGCTCCATGCTGACGCAGGCGGGGGACTGAAGGCGTGGCGTCTGTCACGATAGGTGAGGGGGGCGATATTGCGCCCGCTTCACTTGACGCTTAAGTCAACGCAATCCCTCCATCAACATTCAACACAACTCCTGTAATGAAGCTCCCGTCATTACTCGCTAAAAACAACGCAGCCCGCGCCAACTCCTCTGGTTGACCCAAACGCCCCAGGGGAATCGCCTGCGCAACCCCCGCCTCAAACGCCGGCCGATCGGCAGCAGCGACGCCCAGCTTCGCGAGAATCGGCGTATCGACTGGTCCCGGACTAATGACGTTCACCCTGATGCCGCGGTCCTTGAATTCCAGCGTCCAACTGCGTGCAAAGGCCTCAATCGCGGCCTTTGTCCCTGCATAGACGGCATGTCCTTCCAGGACCTTGCCGCTCGCTATCGAACTGGTCAGCAAGATCGCGCCACCGTTACGCATCAGCGGCGCGATCTTTTGCACGCCGAAGAATACGGCTCGAGTGTTGGTATCGAACTGAGCGTCGTACTCTTGGATTCCGACCGCGTTTGAAGGCGTAATCGTGTTGACGCCCGCGTTGGCCATATAGATGTCAGCGCCGCCAAAGCGTTCGGCTACTAACGCTGCGACGCGGTCATGCGTCGTCAGGTCGGCCAGATCGCCCGTGACGCCCAGCGCCCTGGGCCCGAGTTCCGCGACAGCGCCATCGACCGCGTCACGACGGCGCCCGACGATCACGACGTATGCACCTTCCTCGATGAAAAGCCTTGCGGTGGCCAAGCCGATGCCGCTGTTTCCGCCAGTGATGATGGCGACTTTATCTGTCAGTTTGTTCACGTCAAATTTTCCTTTCAGGCGGTGCCTGTTGTGATGTGTGACGCCAATGTAATTTGGAACAAAATGACGCAATAGTCCTACAATGGTGCTTTGATTTATGCCTGATAGTCATTAATGACGGTCGAACATTTCCACGGCTTGTCCGCCTTTGTGCGGTCCGTTGAGGCTGGCTCATTTACTGGCGCTGCCCGGTTGCTCGGTACGACACCGTCGGCCGTCTCGAAAAGCATCGCCCGACTGGAACGGCGCTTGGGCGTCAGGCTGTTTCAGCGCTCAACTCGCGCTTTCATTTTGACCGGCGAGGGACAAGCCTATTACGAGCGCGTCGCATCGCTGGTGCGCGGCCTCGAAGACGCCGACGAGTCACTGAAAGCGCCAAATACCGCGATCGGGACATTGCGGGTGAGTATGCCGGTCGATCTCGGGCGCTTGCTGCTGGAGCCGATCACCTCGCAGCTCATGCCTGATCATCCCGCCTTGGCGCTCGATGTCAGCCTGAGCGATCGATATGTCGATCTGATCCGAGAGGGTTTTGATCTGGCGCTGAGAGCCGGGACGGTAATGGATAGCGGGTTGTACGCCCGCAAGTTGATCGATTTGCCGCTGGTGCTGGTCGCATCACCGCAATATCTCGCCCGGCATGGTGAACTGCAGACAGTCGCCGATCTCGGCGCGCATCGTCATGTGCGTTATCGATTAGATGGTCACGTGTTGCCGATCATGTTGGCCGACGGCACGCGCGTTCCGATTGAAGGAGTGTTCGACGCCGATAGCGGCCAAGCGATGCAAATCGCGGCAGTCAATGGACAAGGCATCGCGCAAATCCTGAGGACGACAGTGCAGGATGATCTCGATTCCGGAAAATTAAGCCATGTGTTGCCACATGTGCCGCTCATGCCTGTACCTCTGCAGGTGGTGCATGGATTCGGCCGCAATCTGCCGATCAGGGCAAAGATGTTTATAGACTTTATTGCCTCGCATCTCGCACCATTGGCCACGTCGACGCGCGCAAAATCACGCCGTCTGGGCCGGTGAGGTGTTGGCCGTCATCCGTGGTTTCGTTGCCTAACTACGAACGGCGCCCGATGGCGGCAGGACTCCATCTGCTGCGCCATCGCCTGATGTCACCAATGCATAGTTATATCCCTGTCCAGACCAATAGCGAGCCAGCAGATTCCCATCGCGCCGGCTGCCTTGCGGCAGAAACTGTTTGCCGGGCCCTGGCGGGCGGATGTAGAAGGTCGCGCGCTGTCCAGCATTGTCGTAAATCACGATCGCGGCGGGCCCTTGATCAGTCGCCAGCAGGCGAGCCGCAACGGGCTGAAAGCCGCTGGCACTCAGATTAGGCAGACGCTCGGCGTTAGCAAAATACTCGTCCAGCCAGCCTTGCAGATCCGCCGTATCGGCACGCACATCGGGCTGTGGAGCGTCCGCTGAGGCAAACAGGCGATAGGCTTGCATGGCATCCTGCATGGGCAGGATTCGGTTGGCGACGACTGTGGTGTCGCGCATGCTCCATCCGGTGACGCCACCGATAGCTAGCGCCATGACCAGACTGGCCGCCATCGCCAGGCGACCCCGTGCACGGTTGCGCAGCCGTGCGCGTACTGCCGTGGGGTCCAGGGCTGGATTCGGCGGCAGGCTATCGTGACTAGCCATCGCGCGCAGCCGCTGTGTATCGCGCTGCCAGGCGTCGAGTTCTTGCGCTTGTTCGGGGTGCTCCCGCAGGTAGGCTTGCATGGCTTGCCGCTGTGCGGGATCAAGTTGCCCATCCACAAACGCATTACGCGCCAGATCGTCCATAGAGCGTTCGTTCATTTTAGGATCCTCAGGCGGGGCTCGCCTGCCCGGCCTTCATGCAAATCGCGCAACGCACTGCGTGCACGGGACAGGCGCGACATGATGGTACCCAGCGGGACATCGAACATGTCGGCCACAACCTTGTAGCTCAGCCCTTCCACGCAGACCAGCCACAACAAGGTACGCTGCGCCTCGGGAAGTCGTTCGAAGTCGTCCAGCGAGGCGCGTGCCATTACCTCTCGCTCTGCCGACGGCGCCGTGACGTCGGATCCTGTAAACCAGTCGAGCAGCCGCGCATAACGGCGCGCGCGGCGCTGGGAGTCCAGGAACTGGCGGTACAGAATGGTGAATAGCCAAGCGCGCACATTGCCCTGCGGACGTCGGCTGGGCCAGCGCGTCAGGGCTCTTTCCAGGGTGGACTGCACCAGGTCGTCAGACGACATGGCATCACGAGTCAGATGCAGCGCAAACCGTCGCAGCCGAGGCAATAGCTGGCGCACGACGGCATCAGACAATTCGTCCGCCTCTATCGCGTCATCATCGGAGGGTACCGCTTCGTGTATCGGCATGCGTACCGGCTGATTCATCAAATGCCTCAATAAACCCCGGTATCCAAACCGGGGAGGAGGGCGCAGAGAGAAAGGAACAGCCAGGCTGTTCCTGTCCGGGCGCTGCGCCCGTGGCGTCAAAGACTGACAGGCTAATGTCGTAAGACGCCGCTCAGGTGAGTTTATTCCGTCGCGGAATAAATTTTTTGGCCTCCCGTCTTACAGGGGTATTCAACGCCCCATGGGCAAGGAACCTCATGCACCAAGGACCTGAACGCGAAGCCCGGCCGCTCAATGCCCGGCAAACCTGCCTGCGCCTGGCCGCGATCGGCGCTATTGTGGTGTGTTCTGGGGCGGCGTTTGCCTATGTGGGCGGCTGGCTGGACCCCGATCGTCTGACTCCCGACCGGGTGGTGGATGCCCTGGAAACCAATAGTGGCGTTCACGCAGGCTTTCGACGAAATCACGCAAAAGGCGTATGTGTCATAGGCCATTTTGAAAGCAATGGGGCGGCGCATGCCTTGTCCGCGGCAGCCCTGTTCGAGCGCGGTAATACGCCAGTGATAGGGCGATTGGCGCTACCCGGCGGCAATCCCTATGCTCCGGACTCCAGTGTCCCTATTCGCAGCTTTGCCCTGCAATTCACCTCGCCCAATGGCGAGCAGTGGCGCACCGGGATGAACAGTATGCCGGTATTCCCGCTGGCGACCCCGCAAGCGTTCTATGACCAGCAGCTTGCTGCTCGTCCCGACCCGAATACGCACAAGCCCGATCCAAAGCGGATGGGGGCGTTTTTCGCAGCGCATCCCGAGGCAGGGGCCTTTCTCGCGTGGGTGAAGACGGCCAAGCCTTCGGCCAGCTATGCGACGGAAAGCTATTACGGCCTGAATGCCTTTTACTTTGTCGATGCGCAGGGCAAGCGGCAAGCCGTGCGCTGGCATCTGGAGCCTTTAGGTGCAGAGGCCGCGCCTGCCGCTCAGCCGCAGCATGACGCCAATTACTTGCAGGGTGACTTGCAGCAGCGCTTGGCACAGGGACCGTTGCGCTGGCGCTTGGTAGTGACGCTGGCCGCCTCAGGTGATCCCACCAACGATGCGACGAAACAGTGGCCGGCAGATCGGCCCACTGTCGACGCGGGCACTGTGGTGATAACCCGCAGCGCGCCGCAAGACGACGGCCCGTGCCGTGACGTGAACTATGACCCGACCATATTGCCACGCGGCATCGCGATTTCCGATGATCCGCTGCTGCCGGCGCGTTCTGCGGCCTATGCCTCGTCTTACGAGCGCCGCACCAGTGAGGGGCCACCTCAAAGCGCGTTGGCCCCATCTCATTCCAGTCAACCGGAGCGTGCGCAATGAACTTTTCCGCTTATCCCATTCATCGAGCGCCCGCTAAATTCAGCCTGTTTGCACGCCTGTTGCATTGGTTGATGGCTATCGGCATGGTGGCGATGTTATTCATCGGCGTGGGCATGGTGGCCTCGGTTTCGGAGCGGCATCAATGGCTGATGCAGATTCACAAACCATTGGGGCTGGCGTTATTGGCGTTGGTGTGCCTGCGCCTGGGCAGGCGCCTTATTTACGGCGTCCCGGCCTTGCCTGCGGATATCCCGGGCTGGCAACGCGCGGCAGCGTTGGGGTCGCATATTCTGTTGTATGCGCTGATGTTTGCGATGCCGCTGATAGGATGGGCGATGGTGTCTGCTGGAGGTTATCCGGTGATCGTGGGCAGTTGGCAACTGCCGCCTATTGCGCCGACCGATGCTTCGTTATTTGCGTGGTTGCGTGGTGCTCATCGGTATCTCGCATTTTTGCTGTTTGCCACGGTACTGCTGCATCTGGCTGCTGCATTGTTCCATGGCTGGATACGGCGTGACGGTGTTCTGGAATCGATGACTCGAGGCCGCTAGCGGTCTTTGCCGTGACGATCTCAGGGCTTTGAGCAGGGCAGTTCTTTCTGCAAGGCCTCGCCCACCAGCGAGGCCGCATTGCCACGCAGCTGTTCGGCCGACAGTCCCGACAGATAGGTATGGACGCGATCCGCCATCTCGTGTGGCAGGATGCCCGTGCTGGAACACCAACGCTTGCCGCGCGTGTCGTCAGCCACGCCGAGGATATAGGCTTGCCCATACGCGCTCGAAAATTGGCGTTGCGTCTCACCCTCGTGAAATTGCGTGGGCATCTTGCCTTCCAATGCGCGCGCCAGGTCAGAGCCTGACATTGCCCATGTGCGGGTCGTGTCAGCATGACAAGCCGCAGCAGCACTCAGCCCGAGGAAAACTGCCAGAATCTGTTTACGCATCAATATCTCTCTGTCACTCGTGTTTCCAATCAGGAGGAAGGCGATTTTCCACCTGTTTCCAGCATCTGTCGATCTCCCTGGCAATAAAGCCTTTCGGCATTCTCACTGTTTCCGTACACGGGCGTAAATGCTCCACGAGCCACTCGTCCGGCCATCCCGCCCATTCCCCGGCAAGACTCCTGAGATTGGCCTTCAGAACAGGAAAGACTTCTCCCCACAGAATGTGATGTACTTCCCGCTGCGAATACCCTGTTTCGAGAACGACACGTGCAATATAGGAAAAGGTCGTATCGTCGGCCTCAGTATCCAGGAACAGCGTGGAAAGCGCTTGCCAGATCTTGATGCGGTTCGGATCAACGGCTTGCATAATAGGCGTGTTTCTAGAGGCGATATAAAAAGAGTATCAAGGCTGAATTTTTAAATATTAGACACCGATAATCGCCCGGCATAGAGTCTCCCAGGCAATAGCAACGCCAAAAAAGGCAGAAGGCGCTTTCGCGCCGTCGAGGCCATTACTCAAGGAGACACGCCGTGCATCAACGCAGATGTTTTCTATCGGCCATGCTGGGTTTGGCGTTGGTTGGCCTGGCCGGGCAGACGCCTCAAGCTCTTGCGCAGGCTTTCCCGAACCGGCCCATTAAATTTATTGTGCCATTCGGACCAGGTAGCGGCACCGATACGTCAGCCCGATATTTCGCGCGTCAACTGCAGGAACTCACCGGCCAGCCTGTGGTGGTCGAAAATAAGCCCGGCGCCAACGGCTTTATCGCGGTCAAGAGCGTGCTTTCCATGCCACCCGATGGTTACACGGTATTCATTGGCAGCAATTCTACGTTGGCTGTCAATGCTGCGCTCTTTAAGGCGTTGCCCTACGATCCCGTCAAGGACTTCTCGCCGCTGACAATGATGATGCGCTCGCCAGCGATGCTGGCAGCTAGCCCCAAGGCTCCCTATAGTACGCTCCAGGAGCTGATCCGTTACGCACGCCAGAACGCAGGCAAGGTGAATTTCGGTGCCGGTTCGGCAGGCTATCAATTGATGGGCGAGCTGTTCAACGACACAGCCGGCATAAAGACGGTACATGTGCCGTTCAAAGGGGCAGGCGAGGCGATCACTGCCGTCGCGTCTGATACGGTAGGCTATACCTTTGCTGAGGTGACCGCAGTCCAAGAATTGGCCAAGAGCGGCAAGGTAAAAGCGTTGGCCGTAGCTGCCGACCAGCGGGTCGGCACGTCGCCCGATGTACCAACGGCGGCAGAGGCGGGTTTGCCGGGTTTTGAGGCCTACACCTGGGTCGGAGCCGTGGTCAACGTCAAGACGCCTGCCGCGGAAACCGCAAAACTGGCCGAGCTATTCACGACGATCTCAAAGATGCAGGAAACACGGGAGTTTTACGAGCGCCTGGGGGCTACGCCCATGACCGGTGGCCCGATGCAAATGCATGAATTCCAGAAAAAGGAAATCGCGTTGTGGCAACGCATCGTCCAGAAGGCCCACGTGCCGCAGCAGTGAATGTGCTGCTGAACTACGTTGCCTCGGCGTTGGAGCGATGATCCGCCCAATACAGAAAAGACCATGAGCGCATACACTGTCGGTCAATTCAGCTTTTTCGCCCCTTATTGTGACCAACGCTCCTTTTTCCTCTCTGCCCCTCTTGCCCGCCTTGCTGGACAACCTGCAAGGCCTGGGTTTCGAACAGATGACGCCCATCCAGGGGCAGAGTCTGCCGCTCATCCTCGAGGGCCGCGACCTGATTGCGCAAGCAAAAACCGGCAGTGGCAAGACCGCGGCGTTCGGCCTGGGCGTGTTACAAAAGCTGGATGTGAATCGGCTGACCCCGCAATCGCTGGTGCTTTGCCCCACCCGGGAGCTGGCCGACCAAGTGGCGCAGGAGCTGCGCCGATTGGCTCGCCAAATCCCCAATGTCAAAATCTTGACCCTGTGCGGCGGTGCCGCTGCGCGGCCTCAGGCCGAGTCGCTGGCCCGCGGGGCACATCTGGTGGTGGGCACACCCGGCCGAATCCAGGACCACTTGCAGCGCGGCAGCCTGGATCTGTCCGGTCTGACTACGCTGGTGCTCGACGAAGCCGATCGCATGGTGGACATGGGGTTCTACGACGATATCGTCGCCATTGCCTCGCATTGCCCGACCAAGCGCCAGACCTTGCTGTTTTCGGCGACTTATCCCGATAATATTCGCAAGCTCAGCGCACGTTTCCTGCGCAATCCGGCAGAGGTCAAGGTCGAGGCCCAGCATGATGCCAGCCGCATCGAGCAGATTTTCTACGAGATCGATGAGGGCGACAGATTGGACGCCGTCGTGACGCTGCTGGCGCATTTCCGTCCGGTGTCGACGCTGGCGTTCTGCAATACCAAGATCCGCAGCCATGATCTGGTCGAACGCCTGCAGGCTGAGGGTATCAGCGCACAGGCGCTCAACGGCGATCTTGAACAACGAGAGCGTGACGAAATCCTGATCCAGTTCGCAAACCAGAGTTGCGCCGTGCTGGTCGCGACCGACGTTGCCGCCCGTGGCCTGGATATCCAGAATCTGGGCGCCGTGATCAATGTGGATGTGACCAAGGATACCGAGGTCCACGTACATCGCATCGGCCGCAGCGGCCGTGGCGACCAGAAGGGACTGGCGTTAAGCCTGTGTTCCCCCAACGAAATGCGCTGGGCCAATCTGATTGAGGAATATCAGGGTTCCCCGTTGAAGTGGGCCGATATCAAATCGCTGCGCGCGAAAGCCGATCGCCCCTTGCGCGCGCCCATGATCACCCTGTGCATACAGGGCGGAAAAAAAGACAAACTGCGCCCCGGCGATTTGCTGGGCGCACTGACTGGTGATGGTGGCCTGACATTCGAGCAGGTCGGAAAAATCAACATCACCGAGTTCAACTCCTATGTGGCGTTGGACCGCCAGATCGCCAAACAAGCGTTTTCGCGGCTTTCCAACAGCAATATCAAGGGGCGTCGGTTCCGGATGCGGTTTTTGGAAGAGTTCTGATTTTCTTGCTCGAGCCCTGAAATCGAGCGGCAGCCTCCGCAATACGTTGCGCCAGCAACGTCGCGACAGGTTGCCTCCGATCGGAAGGGCGTTCGACCAAGCCGATTTCTCTAAAAAAAGTGGCATCGCCTAAATCGATGGCGGCGACCCCTTTCGGTATCCGGAGCGCGTCGCTCATCGGCAGCAGCGCGACTCCCACTCCCAGGCGTACGAGTTGAGCGATGGCCTGCAACTCGTCGAGCTCGATGGTTTCTCTGACGGTGAAACGCGCGTGCCGCAAAAATTGATCAACCAGCCGTCCTCCAAACGAACCTCGGTCGTACCGAATAAATGGTTCGGTTTCCAATAGATCTTGCCAGCTGCGATCTTGCATCTTTTGAGGTGCGAGCAAGGCGAACGGCTCGGCGTAGAGTTCGCGCCATTGCAAGTCCGACGGCAACGCAAAGGGCGGCTTGAGCATCACTGCAATGTCGATCTCACCGGAGTCAACCTGACCCAGCAGATTGAGTGATATGCCTGGCACCATGCGAATCCGGTATCCCGGATTGATTTTCCAGAATTCCGCCAGGGCCTCGGCCAGGAACGTTTCCTGCGCAGACGCGATCGACCCGATACGGATCAATCCCGTTTTCGGGACATCCGTATTGCGTCCAAATTTTGAGTAAACCGACATCAGTTCTTCTGCAACAGCGAGAGCCTCACGTCCATTGCTATTGAGATTGGCAGACCTGCCCGTCCGGTCAAAAAGGGGATAACCCAGTTCCTCTTCCAACCGCTGGATTTGAGCACTGACTGCGGACTGTGTGAGGCCGATGTGAGCGGCCGCATTGGCAAAGGTGCCATACCGCACCACCGCCATGAAGGTCTGTAGTTCTCGGAGCATGATGTCGTTAAATCAAAAGTGCGGTTCAGGCCAAAGATACATTGTTTGATGTGAAGCATAGCCTTTCAGCGCAACGAGGAACATAGTCGCCAGGCTGACCGGCTTAACCCAAGGCAGCCTGCATCTTTTTGAGATCGTTCTCCAACTGGATGCGCATGACTTTCAACATCGCTTTGGCATTGCCTGACAGAGGTGTACCGGAGCGAAACACCAACAAACACGTGAAGCTGACTTCCAATGACAGCCGTTTGATCGTCAGGCCGCGAGAGAGGTAGTCCAGCGCCATGATGGGATGCACCATGCCTATACCGACGCCATTGAGAGCGAATTCGCAGACTGAGTTCGAATACGGTGTCTCCAGCATCGGACGAAGATTGAGATCAACGGTTTGAAGCGCAGCCTCGAGTCGTCGCCGGCTGGCATCCTCCGGATTGAGTGCTATGAATGGGTGTTCGACCAGATCGCGAGCGTCGATGACTTTCTTGTTTGCCAGCGGATGGCGGCTGTGCATGGCGATCACTCCTGGCGTACGCAGGAATACCGAATGCTCCAGGCCCGCAACGGACAGCTCATCGGCCATCAAGCCAAAATCGAGTTGGCCTGCTGCTACCTGGCGCAGCACCTCTCGCGAGCTCATGATCTGAAACGACATTTGCAGTCCGCGATCGACCAAGCCGAAAGCGGCAATCGCGCGCGGCATGAATCCCGTGCCTAGCGCGGGCAGCGAACCAATGGCCAGGCGGCCTACGCCAAAGGACTTGAGGCTGCGGATCCGGTGTTCGATCAGCTCAAAGCCCGCGAAGCATCGGTCGACTTCCTCCATCAGCGCGCCCGCCTCGGGCGTGGCGACCAGCCGCCCACGCACCCGTTCGAATAGGCGCAGCCCGGAGGATTCCTCGAGCTTTCGAATCGATTGGCTGATGGCCGGCTGAGATATCCCGAGCAAATTGGCGGCTTTGCTGGTCGTGCCAGCTTGCATGACGGCGCGGAAGACCTGGATTTCACGCATGTCCATGTATAAGTCCTGCTTATTGACTAAGTTACTTCAATTGTTGAACGAATTGCCTCGGCAAATCAAACTGCGCCTCATCGAAACACCTCTTAAGCTCAGCGCATAGACCAAATGAACTCTATCAGCCCTTCTAATACCGACTTCGCCAGTTTGTCCCCGGCCGTCCAACGCGCCTCCACGGTGGTATTCGACTCATTGGCCGATTTTGTCAATCGCAAGCAACGCCAACCCGACGGCTACAGCTACGGGATCACGGGAACACCTACCGCGCGGTTGCTGGAACAGCGCATCGCGGCGCTCGAAGGCGCCCGGCACTGTGTGATCACGCCCTCCGGCGCTTCTGCCCTGATGACCGTGGTGATGGGATTTGTGCGCGGTGGTGATCATTTACTGGTCTCGGCCGCCTGCTATGGCGCGCTCAAGACCTTCGCCGAAAAGTGGCTGGCATATATGGGGGTGGACGTCGAGATCTATCCACCCGCGATGGGGGCGGAGATCGAGGCACTGATTCGCCCCACAACCCGGATGATCTGCATGGAAGCTCCCGGGACTGTCACGATGGAGATGGCCGACATTCCCGCCATCTCAGAGGTGGCGCGCCGCCATAAGGTGTTGACGATGATGGACAACACGTGGGCTAGTCCACTGGGATTCCAGCCGCTTGCCCATGGTGTCGATTTCAGTGTGGAGGCCGCTACCAAGTTCTTCAGCGGTCATTCCGATGTATTGATGGGAAGCATCAGCATGAACGACGCCGAGCACTATGCGGTGCTGCGTGAAACGCAGAGCATCCTGGGTCAGCAGGTCAGTCCAGACGATTGTTTCCTGGTGCTCAGGGGATTGGAAACGCTGGCTTTGCGGGTACAGGCGCAGAGTGCTGCGACTTTGGACATCGCACAGTGGTTACAGGCACAGCCGCAAGTGGAGCGTTTGCTGTATCCGCCGCTGGAAAGCGATGCGGGGCACACCCTCTGGAAGCGCGATTTTCGTACTAATGGCTGCCTGTTTTCAATGATTCTGAAACGGGGGCCAGAATCAGCCTTCAGTGGTTTCTTCGATACGCTGCAACATTTCTCCATTGGCGCCAGCTGGGGGGGAGTGCACAGTTTGGCTGCTTATTATCCGGCGTCGTTACAAGCCAACCGGGTTCATCCTGCAACAGACCAGCCAGTGGTACGCCTGTCCGTAGGCCTGGAAGACGTGCAGGTGTTGAAAGACGACTTGCGCAATGCGCTGGCTGCCTATGAGAGCCAGGCGCGCTGAATCCCGCTTTTAGGGCCAATAGCCGTTACGAGTTTCATGGCCCGTCTACTTATACATTGCAAGGGGAATTGCTATGCATCGCATTCGTACGCTTCAGGGCGCGTTTGTCCTGTTCGCAGCTGCTGTATTGCCCAACGTGTCTCACTCGCAGCAGGCTGCTCCCGCCGAGCCGGCTTCGCCGGTTACCCCGGCCACGAGCAACAGCCCGACGGTGGACCAGATCCGCGCACGCGGCTATGTTATCTGCGGTTCGGGTCACGGCACCACAGGATTTTCGGCACCCGACAAGGATGGCAATTGGAAAGGCCTGGACGCCGAAACCTGCCGTGCCATCGCGATTGCGGTCCTGGGCGACGGCAGCAAGGTCAGGTTCGTACCGCTGACCGGCCAGCAGCGTCTGACTGCACTGCAGACTGGCCAGATAGATGTGCTGCCGCGCACCACCTCGTGGACGCTGCGGCGCGATGCCAACGGGATCAATTTCACCTATCCCAACTACTACGAATATGATGCCTTCATGGTTCGCAAGGACCTGGGCATTACGCAAACCAAAGACATGCAGGGCGCCACGATCTGCGTCCAGACAGGCTCGACCAACGAGGTCACGGTCGCAGACCTGTCACGTAAATTCAACTTGGGCCTGAAGACAGTGCTGTTCGACAACGTCGCCGCATCACGCCAGGCGTTTTTTACCGGACGTTGCGACGGTCTGATCACCGATGCGTCGGCTCTGGCTGCCGTGCGAGCCACTCAGGCCCAGAATCCCGATGACTACATCATTTTTCCCGCCAGCGGCAACAGCGAAGCCCTGACACCGTCGGTGCGGCATGGTGACGACCGTTGGTTCGATATCGTCAAGTTCGTCGTCCAGGCACCCATCGCGGCAGAAGACATGGGTATTACTCAGGCCAACGTGGACACCATGTTGAAATCCGATGATCCGCGCATCGCACGTTTCCTGGGCGTGGAGCCAGGCAATGGCAAGGCGCTGGGCCTGGACGAACGCTGGGCGTACAACATCGTCAAGCAATTGGGCAACTATGGCGAGATGTTCGAGCGCAACGTCGGAAAGAACAGCCCCATGAAGCTCGATCGTGGCCTGAACCGGCTCTATCGCGATGGCGGGCTGATGTATCCCTACGTTTTCAATTGAGCATCACGCCGAGCGAGACGACGCATGTTCAAGCGACTTTGGTACAACTCGCGGGCACGTTCCGTCATGATGCAGGTGCTCATCGCCTGCCTCTTTTTCGGGACGCTGGCCTGGTTGGTGTGGAATGCCCACTACAACCTGACCCAACGCGGAATCGCGACCGGCTTTGGCTATCTCTCCGACGCGGCACGATTCCCTATCTCGGAAAGTCTATTGGCTTATCGACCGACGGACAGCTATGCGAGAGCGTTCGCGGTCGGTCTCATGAACACCTTGTACATCTCAGTGCTCGTGATCGTGGCATCGACCGTGTTGGGGTTTCTGCTCGCATTGGCGCGTCGCAGCCGGCATCCGCTGGTGAATGGTATCGCGACCTTCTATCTGGAAATCACACGCAACACGCCGCTGGTAGTGCAGTTGTTGTTCTGGTACAGCCTGGTCACGATCAATCTGCCTTCTCCGCGACAGGCGCTTAATCCGCTGCCGGGCGTATTCCTGTCGATTCGTGGCCTGTTCTTTCCCAGCGTGCAGGTCGAGGGCGATTGGCTTGCCCTGGTCTGGGTAATACTTGCGGCCGCGCTGGTCTGGCTGGGGCTGCGCCCGCTGCGTCGGCGCCGTCCGGCACTGCCATTAGGCCGCATCTATTTTGCCGTGGTACTGCTCGCCTGCGTGCTGGCGTGGCAGTGGGGTGAAGTGACGCTCATCAGCCATTCGCCGCAGTTGCGTGGGCTCAACTTCGTCGGTGGTACCGCACTGACTCCGGAGTTCACCGCGCTATTGCTCGGCCTGACTTTGTATTCGGCCGCTTTTTCCGGCGAGATCATTCGCGGTGGTATCGAAGCCGTTGCACAAGGGCAATGGGAAGCTGCTCAATCCCTCGGACTGCGGCCGTGGACGACGTTACGGCGTGTCGTTGTGCCTCAGTCCTTGCGCGTGATTGTGCCTCCCATGACGAGCCAATATCTGTCCATCGTAAAGAACACCACCTTGGCTTTGGCAGTGGGTTATCCGGATCTGTCGTTCGTGATTACCACCACAATCAACCAGACCGGGCAGGCGATCGAGGGGCTGGCGATCCTGATGGGCGTATATCTATGCATCAGCTTGAGCGTTTCGCTGTTTATGAATCTCTACAACCGTCGCATCCTGCGGACTGAGCGAAAATGACTACGATCTCGATATCCCCGGATGTCTCCGCACGATCAGCCCCGATTGATCGTCGGGATGGCACCATGCATCGCTTGTTCGGTACGGCGATCAGCAGCGTCGCGACTGTAGTCGCATTGGGATTGGGTTTATACGCGCTGAGCCGATTCGCAGACTGGTCGCTTATCAACGCGGTATGGCCAGGGGAATCCGGTGCCATGTGCCGCGAAGCCACCGGAGCATGCTGGGCTTTCCTGGGCGAGAAACTGAATCAGATTCTGTTTGGAATCTACCCGCCGGCTCAGCAATGGCGGCCTGCGCTCGTGTGTGTCTTCATCCTGTTCATGGTCGTCATGTCGCTGAATCCTCGGCAGTGGCGGCTGCGCACGGTGGTGCTTTGGCTGGTTGGCATGGCCGGTTCACTCGCGCTGATGCAGGGTGGCTGGTTCGGATTGGAGCGTGTGCCGACTGCCTCCTGGGGCGGCCTGCCTGTCACGTTGCTGTTGGCAGTCTGTGCGTTGGGAATAGGCATGCCCCTGGGAATTCTGCTGGCGCTGGCGCGGCGGGGCTCGTTGCCAATGGCGCGTTTCATCGCGACGTGCGTGATTGAATTGATCCGTGGCTTGCCGCTGATCAGCCTGCTGTTCATGGCCTCGATTGTGTTGCCCATCATGTTGCCGGCAGGAATGACGATAGACAGCCTCCTGCGGGCGGGAATTGCCCTGACAATCTTCTCGGCCGCCTACTTGGCCGAGGTGATTCGTGGCGGGTTGCAATCGTTGCCGGCCGGGCAGCTGGAGGCCTCGCGAGCGCTCGGCCTGTCATGGTGGCAGATGACACGATTGGTGGTGTTGCCGCAGGCCATGCGAAAGGTGATCGCGCCCCTGACCAATACCGCCATTGTGATGATCAAGAACACCAGCCTGGTGTTGATTGTGGGGCTATTTGATCTGCTGAGTTCCGGACGTGCGGCGCTGACTGACCCCGCCTGGCCGACTCCGTATGTAGAGACCTATTTCTTTATCGCTGCTATCTATTTTTGCATTTGCTTCGGTCTTTCCCGTTATTCAATGTGGCTGGAGCGGCGCTTCAAAAAAGGGGAACTTCGTTGAATAGGCAGAATAGCGGCGCGTCCGTGCCTTTGGCCGTGAACATCGCCGGGATGAGCAAGTGGTATGGCGACTTCCAGGTCTTGCGTGACATCGATCTGCAGGTCGCGTCCGGAGAACGTCTGGTGATATGCGGACCGTCAGGTTCAGGAAAATCCACCATGATCCGTTGCATCAATCGGCTGGAGCGCCATCAAGAGGGCAGTATCATCGTCAATGGAGTGGAGCTGGCTGACGATCTGCGGGCCATTGACGAAGTACGTGCCGATGCGGGCATGGTGTTTCAACACTTCAATCTATTTCCGCATCTCACGGTATTGGAAAACTGCATTCTTGCACCTATGCACGTCAAGCGTATGCCGAGAGACCAGGCTACGGATCTGGCGATGCAGTATCTCGCGCGAGTACGTATCCCCGATCAAGCCAGTAAATTTCCTGCGCAATTGTCTGGCGGGCAACAGCAACGCGTCGCCATCGCCCGCTCGTTGTGCATGCAGCCACGCATCATGCTGTTCGACGAGCCGACCTCTGCACTCGATCCTGAGATGGTCAAGGAGGTACTGGACACGATGACTTCCCTGGCCGAGGACGGCATGACCATGCTGTGCGTCACCCACGAAATGGGTTTCGCCCGCAGCGTTGCCGATCGTGTTGTGTTCATGGACGGCGGACGCATTCTGGAGTCAGCCGATCCGGGTTCGTTTTTTGATCACCCTCAACACGAGCGAACCCGCGCGTTTCTTGAGCGGATATTGCATTGAGCATTGTTCGTATAGGGCTGTTCGATATGGCGGGAGCGGGGGATGGCCGCGCGGTGTTGCGTTGATCTTACGATGCGCGATGTAATGGCGCGCACTGGTCCATTTTCGATTAACGTTGGCCAGTCCACACCATGCTGCGCCAATCATGACCGAAACCCCCACGAACGACCACAGTCCTTGGACTGTCTTTCTGATTTTTCTGCGATTAGGCTTGACCTCATTCGGCGGGCCTATTGCACATTTGGGCTACTTTCGTGACGAATTCGTGACACGCCGGCAATGGTTGACCGAGCGCAGCTATGCGGACTTGGTTGCCCTATGCCAGTTTTTGCCGGGGCCTGCCAGTAGCCAGGTAGGACTGGCGATCGGATTGTCTCGCGCGGGATATACGGGAGCTCTGGCTGCCTGGGCCGGTTTTACGCTGCCATCGGCGATCGTCTTGATTCTGTTTGCCCTGGGTATATCCAGCTACGGAGACGTGGTGCCATCTGGGGTGCTGCACGGTCTGAAGGTCGTTGCCGTGGCCGTCGTGGCGCAGGCCGTATGGGGCATGGCTCGTAATTTATGCCCTGACGCGCCACGCGCCACCCTCATGGCTGCTGCCAGTTGTTTTGTGTTGCTGGTTCCATCGATTTGGAGCCAAGTAGCGGTCATTGTCATGGCAGCCGTCGTCGGTCTGTTGTGGTTCAAGCCGCAACAGGCGTCATCGGACGATCGGTTTCCCATCCCGATCAAACGCCGGACTGGTGTGCTGTGGCTGACCATATTCTTTGCCTTGTTGATTGTGCTGCCAATGCTGGTAACGGTATTCCCGAATCAGGCATTGGCAATGGTTGACGCGTTTTATCGTGCGGGGGCTCTCGTTTTTGGCGGTGGGCATGTCGTTCTGCCGTTATTGCAAGCCGAGGTGGTGCCTACTGGATGGGTCAGCAATGAGTCTTTTCTGGCGGGCTATGGTGCCGCGCAAGCGGTTCCGGGCCCATTGTTTACCTTTGCCGCGTTTCTCGGCGCGTCGATGAATGCGGCGCCTTCGGGTTGGCTGGGAGCTTGGATTTGCCTGCTCGCTATCTTTGCGCCCGCGTTTTTGCTGGTGGCAGGTGCATTGCCATTCTGGGAAAGCTTGCGCCGCAACGCGCGTATGCAAGCCGCTTTGTCCGGAATCAACGCGGGCGTAGTGGGTTTGCTGTTGGCTGCGCTTTATCAACCCGTATGGACGAGCGCAATTCTCGCGCCGCAGGACTTTGCACTGGTATTGGTGGCACTGGTTGCCTTAATGTTCTGGAAACTGCCCCCATGGCTCGTCGTCCTGGGTAGTGCGTTGGGCGGTTGGTTGTTGAGTATCGTTCTATAGAGGTACAGAGCCAGGGAGGAACTGACCATGTTTTCACATGTATTCGTCGGCGTTACCGATTTCGAGCGGGCCTTGCGTTTCTATGATCGCTTGTTTTCCGTATTGGATATAAAGCGACGGTTTTACGATGCGGACGTGCCTTGGGTTGGCTGGTGTCCCGCCGCAGGAGGGCGTCCGTATTTCGTGATCAGCAAACCATTCAATGGCCAGCCGCACGACGTAGGCAATGGCCAGATGTCGGCCTTTCTTGCTTCTTCCCGTGAACAGGTTCGCCAAGCCTATGCAATCGCACTGGCCGAGGGCGGTACGAGCGAGGGGGAGCCAGGTTTGAGACCTCAGTATCACCCCAACTATTTCGGCGCCTATTTCCGAGATCCCGACGGCAACAAGCTCTGCGTGGTGTGCCATCAGCCTGAGTAAGACGCTTTCTTTTCATCAGGCAGAACGTGTTGCGCATCTCGCGACAGTGTTGTATTAAATGAAACGTCATCCCACAATACGCGGGCCTGCCAGACGTCAGTCGGCAGAGCACATAATGATCCTGGGAGACATAATTGAAAAAATCCATTGGCGCCTTCGCCTTGGCCGTCTTGGCCACCCCCACGTTTGCCGCAGCTGCTTATCCCGACCAGCCTATTACCCTTGTGGTGCCGTATGCGCCGGGCGGAACAGCTGACGCATTGGCTCGCGTCATCGCGTTGAATCTGGGCAAAAAGCTGAATCAGAGCGTGATTGTCGAGAATAAATCCGGTGCGAGCGGGATGATAGGCGAGGCCTACGTCGCCCGGGCAAAGGCGGACGGCTATACCGTGCTCTACGATGCAACGCCGTTGTCGATCAATCCGGCGTTGCACAACATGAATTTCGACCCCGCAGCCGATCTGATGCCGCTGGCTATGGTGTCGGTCACGCCCAATATCCTGGTAGTGCCCAAGTCGTCGGCATTGAACAGCTTGAGCGATGTGGTGGAAACCGCAAAAGCAAAACCTGGGCAATTGACCTTCGCTTCAGGCGGCACGGGAACGGTGCAGTTCATGGCAGGCGAGTTGTTCCGGCAGGGCCGCGATTTGAACATGTTGCACGTGCCTTATAAGAGCGGCGGCCCCGCCATCATGGCCACGGTCGGTGGGCAGGTGGATATGATGTTCACGAACATTTCTTCTTCGCTGCCGCTGTACCAGAGTGGGCAGGTCAAAGTCCTGGCCATCACCTCTCCCAAGCGCAGTGCGCTGTTGCCGGACGTTCCGACCGTTGCCGAGTCGGGATTGACGGACTATCAGGTCTACGAGTGGAACGGCATGTTTGTACCGAAAGGCACGCCCGCGGACATCGTCGACAAGCTGCAGGCAACCATTCGCGAGGTGTTGAAGGAGCCCAGCGTCAAAGAGAAATTCGACTCTCTGGGCGCGGATATCGTCGCCGCCGGTCCAGCGGATTTCAAGCAGTTCCTCGACAAGGAGTTTGCCAAATGGGCAGGTGTTGTGAGCAAATCCAATCTCACAAAGCAATGACATCCATATCCGTATTCAATGAACATGTCTCGTCCTGACATAGCGGTTCCTCACTCCCTCGGCGTGAATCTGCCAGCGCATGTGTTGCCGGCGGGGGCGTGTGACAGCCACATGCACATTTTCGATCCACGGTTTTCACCGTCGCCGCATTGGACGCGTACCCCTCCCGTGGCCGAGGTGAGCGCGTATCGAAAATTGCAGCAGAGGCTGGGCACGTCGCGCACGGTTGTCGTCACGCCGTCGACATACGGTACCGATAATGCCTGCACTGTCGATGCGCTGTCGCAGCTAGGTGACAGCGCCCGTGGCGTTGCGGTGGTCGATGCCAGCGTGTCACCCGAGGCGCTCGATCAGCTGGCCGCGAGCGGTGTTTGTGGTCTAAGAGTCAACTTTGTGACCCCACAGTCTTGGGGGGAAACAACAGTTGATATGCTGACCACACTGGCACGCAAAATCGCGAGACTCGGATGGCACATACAGATCTTTGTGCATCCCGAGCAACTCATTGCGTTGGCGCCGGTCTTGTCCAGCCTGCCTGTGCCATTAGTGATCGACCATATGGCGAGAATTTCGCCCGCTGAGGCCGATCATGGGGAGGCTCATACGACCCTGCGCCGCTTGCTGGACGAGGGAAATACCTGGGTCAAGCTATCAGGTGCTTATATGCGATCGGCTGTGGGAGAACCGGATTACGCGGACACCCTGCCGCTGGGGCGCGCGCTGGTCAAATCCGCTCCAGAACGACTGGTCTGGGGTAGCGATTGGCCGCACACCACTCAACCATTGAATAGCGTCAATGATGCAAGTCTCGTTGACGTGCTGTGGCAGTGGTGTGAAACGGAAACCGCCCTGCGTCGAGTCCTGGTTGATAATCCATGCCTGCTCTACGGCTTTAGGTCCTGACTGCCCATTAAACCGGCGCATCGTTTGATGCGCCGGTTTAAATGATTCCTTGCCGTTAGTCGTAACGGCGAGACGATCTCTCGATACAAGCAGCGACGACTCGCCGTTTTTTCCTACTTGGGAATTCAAGCTCGCCGTACGAATTTCTCTGGCATGCCGAAATTGAAGGTGTTGGAGACTTGGAATGGGGGGCGAACACGCTCTCTGCCAGTAACGGCGAAACTGATCATTTTTGCTTGTTCGCTTCGATTGATGTCTTGTCCCCGTTCCACGGTTTCATCATCATGCAGTGTCCACGAGCCCTGCTCGCATCGACTATACATATAGTAGTGGCCTGCGGTGTCAGATTCGCCGACAGCGCCTCCTGCGTGAATGATGATGTCCCTGGGCTCCAACGTGAGCATCCATTCGACACCCGTTTTTTGGTCGATGACGGGGATGCGTACCGGTTTCGTGACATCCGCATTCAGGATGAGACGTGCCAGGCCGTCGCTATAGTCCATTGCATTGATATGCAGGTTGAATCGGTCCACTTCCTGGATGCTTGGCGTAGTCCATTGCTGAACGCGGGTAACCGTCGTGTTTTCGCTGTCGTTGTCATTCCACCTGACGCTGACATCATCCTGCCTCGTAGTGAGTGTGTCCACGATTTGCTGCAAACTGAAGTCCACTTGCTCGCGGCTCGACAGGTTGGCATCCTGGCAATACGCGGCATCGGCGATTTTGGGATCGCGTTTTTCTTGGCCATTGACCAAAGTCGTCTGTATCTGCAAGACGTTGGTATTGAGATTTCCGAGGTCAAAGCAATCGGAAAGTTTCATCAGAAACTCTTGTGCATCATTCTGATCGCCGACGACGGTGAACCCTGAGCCATTCGGCCCGTCACGAAAATTTTCCTGCGCCTGCAAGCTCTTGAAGAAATCGTGCAGTTCTCGACGCAAGGGTTTTTCGCTATCGTAGGCGGCCTTGATCAAATCGATGAATTTTTTCGCACAATCCTGCTTGTTTGGGTCAGAGGCATTTTGCCGGATTTGTTCCAGGTGTGCGACGAGTCGATTTTCGCCAATAGAATGGATCAGGAACTTCAAACCCGTATTGGCATAGCAAGTATTTCCCAGATTATCGAACCCGCAAAGGCTCGGTCCTTTCTCCGCGATTTCAATAAGGCGTTCGATCGTGCGGCTTTGCAATGCGGTAGCGCCCGTCAGGTCCAGATTGCGAATCGCATTTTCCGCATTCGTCTGGCCGTAGCGTGCCGATAGCGATTGAATGAGTACGCCGAGAACCTGAGCATTTTTTATCTCGAGTTCCCGGGTGAAATTCGCTACGGGCTCCCAGTGCTTCAGAACAGGGACGTAGCTCAATGCATAAAGAATTCTGTCGTTCAGGGTGAGCTGTGCGGCTCGCAGCGCGGGGTCTCCATCGATGTCATAAATTTCCATGTGGTGACCCGCGTCGGCGAGGGCGCGGAAACTGTCAGGCGAGAGGAACTGGTTGTGGTACGTGTGGGTGATCATGATGTTTTGCGTGTCGGCGTGAATGTCGGAGCCGCTTGCTGGCGCGGTGATGTGCGGACCTCGTTCTCCCCACCTTGGTAACGCTGTGTTGCTTACAGTTCCATAACTCCCTGATGTCACGTCATTTTTTCGTGAGCCAGGCTAGCTGTCGCTAAGCGCAGCAAGGTGCCTGCCTACTTGTGCAATGACCCGATCACGGTCAGGCCCGGGAATATCAGCGCAGGTATCCGGTTTCTATCGATCGCATCGCATTGTCGCCTTGCAGTTCAATGATTTCCTTGACGCTCGGTAGCTGGCTATCCACCGTTTTAATTCCGCCATCTCGCCGGATCTGTGCGAACACCTGCCGCATTGCGCCTACCGCTGCCCGGATAGCATGATTGCCGTAGATAACCACACCGACTTTACCCAGTGCGGCAATATCGGACTCGGTGAGCTGCGGATAGGCAGTCGGTACCAATACCAGCGGTACGTGGCCCGGCCAGGCGCGCACGAACGCCAGAATCTCGTCGGGTGTTTTTTGCTTGGAATGAATCAGGATCGCGTCGGCGCCGGCCTCCTCGTAGGCGATGCCGCGCCGGATAGCCTCATCCTGTCCTTGGCCTGCAATGAGTGCCTCTACGCGGGCGATCACTACAAAGTCTTTATCACGGCGTGCATCTGTGGCTGCAGCGACCTTGCCTTGAAACTCTTCGATGCGCACGAGTTCCTGGCGGCCATCGGCGCGCAAGCTGGTGTCCTTGGGAAAAGTCTTGTCTTCGATCACAATGGCCGATGCACCAGCAGCTTCGTACTGGGGCACCACATAGTGCACATTCACGGCGTTGCCAAACCCTGTGTCGATATCTGCGATCAGTGGCACCGACACAATAGAAGCGATGGCACGCATCATGTCCAAATGTGTGCTCATCGACAGGATGCTGGCATCGGGTACGGCATAGCTGGCTGATAACTCAAAGCCGCTGCCCCAGATTCCGTCAAAGCCGGCTTCTTCCGCCAATTTCGCGGCTAGCGGGTTGTGCGCAGCCATCGCAGTGAAAAGCTTGCCACTTTCCAACGCAGCACGCAGCGCCTGATTCTTGTTCACGAGCGATCTCCTTGGACGGACGGCGAAGCAATATTTGGACGTGCATCGACTGATACTGCCGAATATAAACGAACCCCCAGCGATTGGAGGGATGTCCAATCTGCTGGGGGCTGCTTGCCGTTCGTTTAAATCAACGAGCCTGTGTTGACTCCATCGCAATGTATTCAGTCGCGATGACGTTTCCAGTGCTTGTTGCCACGATGCCTGTCATGATCTCGATAGTTCGCGCGTCTATAGGAATCACGGTGGCCGCGATCCCGGTCCCAGTGATGGCGACGGCCGCCACGGTCATCGTCTGTGATCACATGTCCCAGTACACCACCCGCAGCTGCGCCGCCCAGCGTGTATAGAGGGTCGCCCTCAGATAGCAATGCGCCCGCTACGCCGCCCAGACCCGCACCGATGATCGTGTTACGGGTTTGTTTGTCGGCCAGTGCAGTTGTGCTGATGCCTAGCGCCAGCACACTGGCGAGCATGGCCTGAATCAGTCGTTTAGTCATAGTCATATCTTGTTCTCCTATGTTGGCTGTCCCTGCGATGCAGCCAGCATGTCGTATCGAGTTGGACGGTAAGTCACTCGTGTAGGATGAAGTTAGCATCTCAGGCCTGTATCAGTCGCGCAGGCCGGGCTACGGTGTGTATAAGCTGTTTCAGTCGCTTTCTCGGCGAAAAAGCTGGCAGTATCACTAGTCAGTAATAGAATCAGTAAATCCCAACCAGCAACGGAGCCGTCCCGTCATGCGTCGACAGTTAATGCTCTTAGCCGTTCCTCTGATGGCCCTTCATAGCATCGCGTCCGCGCAATCCGATCCCTGCGCTGATGCGGCCACACAAGCGGATATCAACGAATGTGTAGGAAAAGCTTACAAAAAGGCCGACGCTGACCTGAACGCTGCCTATAAGCAGGCGGCTACGCGCCTGAAGGGCGATGATGACCAGCACAAGAAGCTGATCACTGCTCAACGAGAGTGGATCAAGTTTCGCGATGCCGAGTGCGATTTCGTCACTGCTGATGCCGGTGGAGGCTCTGCTTATTCAATGGCTTTGTCGGCTTGCCTAACTACATTGACGCAAGATCGTACAAAACAACTGAAAGGCTATCTGGCGTGTCCGGAAGGCGACATTTCATGCCCCATTACCAAACCGTAATCTAAAAAGATTTATGCAGTTTGCTTTGAGTCGCCGGCTGCCGAATTTTCGCGCAGTTGAGGGTCTCTATCACTCTGGACGAGTGCAGATATCGAGTCTGCAGCCGGCCTAAAAAACGCCATCGTAAAACTCGAAAAAATACGGCGAAATTTACTCTCTTAACCCTTCATTAGAAGGGCTTTTTACTTACGTAGTCCTGAATCAAAAAAGCAGCCCTAACAGGTCTGTGGACTTCGTATATGCTTCGCGCTTTGGTTTGTAAAATAAATAGCTTCTTATTCTCATTCTGCTCTTGGACGGTTGTTAATGTTAGTGCCATTTCTGATCATGCTTCGGGAAGGGATCGAGGCCGCGCTGATTGTTGGCATTGTTGCCAGCTACCTTAAACGCAGCGGTTCTTCTTCGATGATGCCCGGCGTCGTGATCGGCGTGCTGTTGGCAGTTGCCCTTTCTTTTTTTGTTGGCGCAGGACTGCAAATCGCGATGGCCGAGTTCCCTCAGAAAGAGCAGGAGTTCTTCGAAGGCGTGGTCGGTTTGATCGCCGTCGTGATGCTGACGTCCATGGTGTTCTGGATGCGCAAAGCAGGCCCCTCGGTGCAGGGTGATCTACAGGAGTCTGTGCGTTCGGCGCTGGCTGGTGGCAAACGTCGCGAATGGGCGCTGATCGGCGTGGTGTTTCTTGCTGTGGCTCGCGAGGGGCTGGAGTCTGTGTTCTTTCTGCTTGCGATCTTTCAGCAGAGCGCTGGTTGGCATGCGCCATTGGGGGCGGTGCTGGGATTGCTCTGCGCAGTCGTGATCGGTTATGGCATCTACAGTGGTGGCCTGCGTTTGAACTTGCGCCGGTTTTTCCGCATTACAGGCGTGTTCATTTTGCTGGTCTCCGCGGGGCTATTGGCCGGCGTGCTGCGCAAGTTCCACGAGGCAGGCGTGTGGAATCATTTCCAGCATGTCGTGTTTGACATCGATCATGTTCTGCCGATGGATAGTCCCGTGGGCGCAGTACTGTCGGGCATGTTCGGCTATCAGTCGGCACCGGTGACGGGCGAGGTCGTCGTGTATCTCGTTTTCCTGGCGGTGAGTCTCTATTTCTTTCTGCGGCCTAGGCCCCAAGTCTTTTCTCAGCCGAAAACTTCTTCCTGATTCTGGGCTAGCACCTTATTTACGATGTCATCCTCACCACAAAAAAAGCGCTCTCCTCTGATATGGGTCGCCGTTCTGGCGTCTGCTGTGCTGGCCGTAGCCGGCCTGGCCACGTTCTGGTGGGCCTCGACGGCGAAACGCCCCGCGACGCAGGCTGATGCCAACGCCGTCAAGGTCACCATCCGTGATGATGTTTGCGAGCCGAACGATATTACGGTGCCGGCCGGACGGACCACGTTCGTGATTACGAATGCTTCCAAGCGGATCCTGGAGTGGGAAATCCTGGACGGCGTCATGGTGGTCGAGGAGCGCGAGAACATCGCGCCTGGTTTCTCGCAAACCATGAAGGTGAAGTTGCAGCCGGGCAAATTCGAGATCACCTGCGGTCTGCTGAGCAATCCGCGCGGCACGCTGACGGTGACGCCGTCGGCCGCTTCTGATGCCGAAGCTGCGAAGCCGTCCTTGGTCGCCTATATAGGCCCGCTGGCTGAGTACCGTGTGACGCTGTTGACCCAGGCCGCCGCCTTGCAAAAGGCGCTGAAAGCACTGGACGCAGCCGTCAAGGCAGGCAATCTGGACCAGGCTCGCCAAGCGTACCTGCAGGCTCATCAGGCCTATGCACGGCTAGAGCCTATGTCGGATCTGTTCTCCGATCTGGACGCGCGCCTGAACGTACGTCCGGAATATCTGGAAAAGCGTGAGGACGACAGCGCTTTTGTGGGGCTGTTCCGTTTGGAGCGTGAGTTGTATCGCGCAAACAAACTTGATCAAGCGCAACCCGTCGTGGATGGCTTGATTGCAGATGCAGACACGTTGCGTGAACGTGTGCGCGCGCTGAACATCGAGCCGCCGCGTCTGGCCATCGGTGCGTCGCGTTTGATGCAGCGTTCGGCTGACCGATTTGCCAACGATGCGCAATCGTTGCCGGCAGCGGTTGCCGTCAATTATCTGCAGGGCAGTATCGCCGGCGCCAAGGGGATCGCACAGTTGCTGGCCCCGCTGGTGACCAAGGCGGACGCAGCGTTGCAAGAGCAAGTCGATAGCGCGTTTGCCGCAGTCGAGTCGCAGCTGAGCGCTTATCAGCAAAAGCAGGACGACAGTACCAGAGAGGCATTGACCCAGGCGCTGAGGCACGCTGCCGCGACGCTGGAGCAGATCAACGCCAAGCTCGGACTGGACTAACTTTATTTGTACAGGTTTTCATCATGTCAGGCAGTCATTCAGATTCCCGCGGGCCGTCGGGTTCGCTATCGCGCCGTCATTGGCTAAAGGGCGCAGCGTCCCTGGCAGGCCTTGGCGCATTGCCCGTCCATGCGCAAACGCCGCCTGCCGACAGCCAGGTCACTGATGCGCCGCACAGCTTGCGTACAGATGAGCATGTCAGTTGCTGGGGAGAACACCAAGCCGGCATCGTGACGCCACGGCCATCAGCGGGGATGTTGGCATCATTTGATGTCATCGCTACCGACCGCAAGGAACTGGAACGTCTGCTGCGTGGACTTTCTGAACGCATTGCGTTTTTGACGCAAGGTGGCGACGTGCCCAAGCTGGATCCTCGCTTGCCGCCCGCGGACTCCGGGATCATGGGGCCACATGTACAGCCGGACGGCTTGACGGTTACCGTGTCTGTCGGCGAATCGTTGTTTGATGACCGCTTTGGTTTGCAGGATCGCAAGCCGCGGCATCTGCAACGCATGAGCGCGCATTCGAACGATGCACTGGATGCTGCGTTGTGTCATGGCGATCTATCGATTCAGTTTTGCTCGAATACGCCCGATACCAATATTCATGCACTGCGAGACATCATCAAGCAGTTCCCGGATTTGTTGATCCTGCTCTGGAAGCAAGAAGGCACCGTGCCGCCCGTGCCGGAAAAACCCGGCGTTCCGGCGGAAAGCGCCAGGAATTTCCTGGGTTTCCGTGATGGGTCGGCCAATCCCAATGCCAATGACAATGCGGCGATGAGCCAGATCGTGTGGGTGGGGCCGGATGACGAGGGCGAACCGGCCTGGGCGCATGGTGGCAGTTATCAGGCGGTACGGATTATTCGGAACTTCGTCGAGCGTTGGGACCGCACACCGCTACAGGAACAAGAAGCCATCTTCGGCCGTCAGCGCGACAGCGGTGCGCCACTGGATGGCGGCAAGACCGAGCACGACGTCCCCGATTTCACCAAGGATCCAGAAGGCAAGAAAACGCCGCTGGATTCACATATCCGCTTAGCCAATCCCCGCACTAAAGGGTCTGAGAAAAATTTGATTCTGCGCCGTCCCTTCAATTACTCGAATGGCGTGACCAAGTCGGGCCAGCTCGAGATGGGGCTGCTTTTCATCTGTTATCAGTCCAACCTGGAAAAAGGCTTTATCACTGTTCAGAAACGACTGGATGGAGAGCCGTTAGAGGAATACATCAAGCCGATTGGCGGTGGGTTTTTCTACACGCTTCCAGGGATGCGCGACAAACAGGATTGGCTCGGACGCACGCTTCTGAGCGCTGCCTAGTTCGTCGTTGGCCATTGTTTACATCACACAAGGAGATCTCATGCCGTTTTCCCGCAACCGTCTGCTCGCCGCAGCGATTTTTGCCGGCGCGATGACGATGCAAGCCCATGCTGCCGTGGCGCCGCTGGAATTGGTCGGGCCGGTAGCCGAGTACAAGCTTTACGTGAACGAAAACATCGACAAATTTGTCGAGGACGTTCGCAAGTTCACCGATGCCGTCAAAGCCGGCAAGATCGACGAGGCCCGTGCGCTATTTGCGCCTACGCGGATGAGCTACGAGCGTATCGAGCCGGTGGCAGAGCTGTTCAGCGATTTGGATGCGTCGATCGACTCACGTGCCGATGACCATGAGAGAGCCGAGAAGGACCCAGGCTTCATCGGTTTTCACCGCATCGAATATGCACTGTGGGAAGAAAAGAACACCGACAAGGTTCGCGACGTAGCGGACAAGTTGATGGCTGATGTCCTGGAGCTGCAAAAGCGCTTGTCGCAGTTGACCTTCCCGCCGGAGAAAGTCGTGGGCGGTGCTGCCGTGCTGATGGAAGAGGTCGCCGCCACCAAGATCTCGGGCGAAGAAGACCGCTATAGCCACACTGATCTGTGGGACTTTCAGGCCAACTTCGAAGGGTCGTATCACATCTTTGAATTGCTGCGCCCCTTGGTAGAGCGCGAAGACAAAGCCTTTGTCGAGAAGACCGACGGCAACTTCAAGACCGTATTTGATACGCTGGCCAAGTACAAGACAGCCGAAGGTGGTTTTCAGTCGTATGAGAAGCTGACCGACCGCGATCGAAAGGTCCTCGCCGGCCGCGTCAATACGTTGGCAGAGGATCTTTCGCAAATGCGTGGGATGCTGGGCCTGGATTGAGGCGATAGACCGCAGTGCTTGCAAGGGGTGGTGTTGCCTCGGCAGATTGATGCCGAGGCAGTACCACCTTATTTCCTTGCAGCCACGGCCTTTTCAACACGGCTGACCAGCAGATCTATGTCTTTCAGATCAGCCGCCGTTAACACCGGACCCGGTGCACGCATCGTGGCAGAGCGTATCGCGCCGCGGCGCTTGAGCACTTCTTTGCGCACGGCTACGCCCCATTGCGATTGGTTTTCAAAGTTCAACAGGGGCAGGTAGGTGTCAAAGAGGTCATGCGCTTCTTGGACCTTTCCCGCGCTATACAGCTTGTGCACGCCAGACAGCATTTCTGGATAAGAGAACCCGGCCATCGGCCCTTCAATACCGTGCGCTAGTTCTTGCAGCAGGAATACGCCGTTGTTGCCGGTCAGGATCGGTACATGGCGGGGCAGGGCGGCACGCATGCGGGTGATCTTGGCTGCGCTCGGGATGTCTTCTTCCTTGATCGCCTGGATTTGTGGATGGCGTTCAACGAGGCGGGCAATGGTCGGCACAGATAGCCAGACCCCCGTGGAAAAAGGAAAGTCCTGCAGCACCGTCGGTACATCGCCGATGCGCGAGAACACGGCGTTGAAATAGCTGAAAATATCTTCTTCGGTCTTCAGCCCCGTTGCTGGTGCGATCATCACGCCATAGGCACCTGCCTCCACAACGTCTTTAGTCAGCGTCGCCAATTGTGCAACGCTGGGATTGCTGACGCCCGCGATCACGGGTTTGCCCTGCGCGCGTGTCACGTAGCGGCGTACGGTCGCGAGCGATTCTTCCATCGACAGCTTGGCCGCCTCGCCCGCGACACCGAGTACGGTGAGTCCCGCGGCACCATGCTTGATATAGAAATCGCATAGCGTGTCGACGCTCTCGAGATCCAGGGAGCCATCATCGGTGAATGGGGTTTGCGCGACGACAAATAGGCCGCTGAACGTTTGAGACATCGTGGGTTCCTGTATTGCTGGCTTGGTGAGTTTGAATGTTAGCGCTAATATTAGCGCTAACATTTGTCGGAATGATGTTAGGGTTATCCCTCGGTGATTCGCCGTGACTCATTCTGCAACCGTGCTATCTTCCCGCCATGAGTCAGCCTCCGACATTCTCCGATCCGGATATCCTGGCGCCACCTCGACGCACTCGACGTGGCGCCGGGCGTGCCACGTTGGCCGATGTCGCTCGAGTTGCGGGCGTGTCCGCTCAGACCGTCTCGCGCGTCCTCAACAGTCCTGAATCGGTGCCGCCTGCAACACTGGAGCATGTGCGCGCTGCTATTGCTCAGGTGCGATATGTGCCGAATCGGCTGGCAGGCAGCTTGGCCTCTGGACGCAGCAAGTTGGTCGCTGCTCTTGTGCCCACCATTGCGTCGCCCGTGTTCCAGGAAACGATACATGCGTTGACGCAAGCGCTGGCCGCCAAGGGCTATCAGTTGATGCTGGGCGAGAGCGGCTTTGATGATGCCGATGAAATTGAACTGTTGGAGAACCTGATCAGCCGCGGTCCTGACGGCATTGTGTTGACGCGTGTCGTGCAATCTGAATTGGCTAGACAACGGCTCGCCTCGTCGGGGATTCCGGTGGTCGAGACGTGGGATCTGACGGATACGCCGGTCGACATGCTGATCGGGTTTTCGCATGAGACTGTCGGTGCGGCCGTCGCCGATTTGCTGATCGATCGGGGCAGCAAGGCACCCGCGTTGATTTCGGGTAATGACCCTAGAGCGCGTCGGCGCCGAGCAGGATTCGTGAATCGCTTGATCGCACGAGGGGCTATTCGTGTCGAGGCTGATCTGCCCGTGGTTGAGATCGCGGCACCTGCGCATTTTGGCGATGGGCGCCGCGCATTTGTCGACTTGCTGGCAAAAGGGGGCGATATAGATGGGCTTTGGTGCAGCACGGATGCGCTAGCGCTGGGGGCGCTGATTGAAGCCAAGGAGCGAAATATTGTTGTGCCCGACCGCTTGGCGGTGGTGGGGTTCGGGGACCAAGTGACTTCGCCTTATACGAGTCCAGCGCTCACGACCGTGCGTATCGATGGCAGAAGAATGGGCCAGCTCGCCGCACAGCTTATTCTGGAACGGGCGGCGGGGGAGTCGGCTTCAGCTCGCGTTCACGATATTGGGTTCGAGATGGCGAGGCGGGCGAGTGCGTGAGCGAGCGGTCTTCAGCGGCGGACCTCCATCGCCGTCCGCAAGCCATCGCTGAGTATGTTGAAACAGAGGCTGGTGACACAAATACACAGCCCAGGCAGCAGGGTGATGACAGGTTGAGTGTAAATCGCCGATCGTAGCGTATTTAACATCAAGCCCCATTCCGCTTCGGGCGGACGAGTCCCTAGTCCCAGAAAGGACAGGCCCGACGCCAGAATCATGGCGACGCTGATCAGGCTTGTGGCATAGGTGAAGATGGGACCCGTGACGTTCGGCAGCACATGTACGCGCATGATGGTGAACGCGCTGGCTCCGCTGGCGCGCGCGGCCTCGATATAGTCATTGTTTCGCACGGCGGTCGTGGTGGTTTCCGCCACTCGTATGATTTGCGGGATGAACACGAGCGTCAACGACAGCATGGCATTGAACAGGCCAGGGCCCAGCGCGCCACTGATTGCCACTGCCAGAAGGACCGACGGAAAGGCATAGAACACATCGGTGGTGCGCATGATGGCCATGTTGACCCAGCCGCCTGCGTAGCCGGCCAGAATTCCGAGCGCGGAGCCGATCATGCAGGCTAGTAGCACAGGCGTAATGCCCAGAAACCAGGATAGTTGTCCGCCATAGAGCAGGCGGGTCAGCATGTCACGGCCCAATTCATCCGTGCCAAGCAGATGGCCAGGTGTTCCGATGGGTTTCAACCGCTGAGCCATACTGCCCTGAAAAGGATCGTGCGGCGCGATCAAGGGGGCGAATATGATTGCCAGCAAGATCAAAAGCAGTACGCCGCCGCATAGCATCGATATAGGATCGCGCCGCAGGCGTTTGGCCACGCCCCGCCAATAGCTCTGCCCGCGCACGACGGCGAGTGCCGGGGCGGACGCGATGGGGGGCGAGGGGGAAATCTCGAGTGTGCTCATGCGCGTCGAATCCTCGGGTCGAGTGTGGTCTGAATGATGTCTACGGCGAGATTGAGGGCTACGAATACCAGCGCCAGGATCAGTATGGTTCCCTGCAGGACGGGAATGTCGCGTTGGAAGATGGCGCGGTTAAGCAGAAATCCTGTCCCTGGCCACGAGAATACGGTTTCGACCAGAATCGAGCCGCCCATCAAATAACCCAGCTGCAACGCCATGATGGCGGCGACTGCGGGCGCGGCATTTTTGAGAACGTGTATGGCAATGCGTCCACGGCGCAGACCTTTGCCGCGCAGTGTCGTGGTGAAGTCTTGCGACAATACGTCGACCACGACACCTCGTACTGTGCGGGTGACAATACCCATGGGTATGATCGCCAATGTCAGTGCGGGCAGAACCATGAATTTCAAATGTGCCCAGTCCCATACCCAGTTTTGTGAGCCTGCTCCGCCCGCTCCCATCGACGGCAGCCACATCAGCTTCACGCTGAAGATCACCACTAACAGCATTCCCAGCCAATAGTGCGGCACGGATACGCCGGTAGCAGCCACGGCGGACAAGGCTTTGTCCAGCCAGGTGCCGCGCCAGACCGCGCATATCGTACCCAATAGGGTGCCTAGCGCAAATCCTATCAATGCCGCCACCAGTGACAGGCGCAACGTATTGATGAAAGCCTTGAATAGATCGACGGATACAGGGCGCCCATTGGCCAGCGATGTGCCGAGATCGCCTTGGACGACTCGCGACAGCCACAAACCGAATTGCACGGGTAACGGGCGATCCAGTCCGTATTCTTCGCGAATCTGATCGACGACCTCTTGCGGCGCGTCTGGCGAGACAATGGCATTGACGGGATCGCCAGGAGCAATGTGAGCAAGCATGAAGCACACCAATCCCACGGTGACGGCAATGGGAATGGCGTAAGCAACGCGTCGGATGATGTATAGCAGCATGAGTGGCCTCAGTGTGTGCTGACGTGTACGCAGCGTGCCATGTGACCGGGCGCGGGTACTTGCATATCCGGGACAGCGATGTGGCAAGTGTCCACGGCCTGACTGCAGCGGGGCGCAAAAGAGCAGCCTGGCGGCAGTGCGTGTAGCGGAGGTGGGGCGCCGGGGATGACGGTCAGACGCTGGCCTCGTAATCCAGGGTGTACCGTGGCTCCCATTAAGCCTTGCGTATAGGGATGTAGAGGGGTGCTCATGACTTGCTTGACGTCGCCCTGCTCGACAATACGGCCCGCATACATCACGGCAATACGGCGCGATATCTCGCTGGCGACGCCCAGATCGTGCGTGACGAAGATGATTGCCATCCCCAGTTCCTCCTGCAGTTTGCGCAGCAATAGCAAGATTTGGATTTGCACGGTGGCATCCAATGCCGTAGTGGGTTCATCCGCCAGGAGCAGTTTGGGCCGGCAGGCCAGTGCCATGGCGATCATGGCTCGCTGGCGCAGACCTCCAGACAGCTCGTGAGGATAGGCATCGAGGCGGCGAGCCGCGGATGGTATTTGCACCAGTTCCAGCAACTCCAGGGCGCGTGCGCGTGCCGTGCGCCAGGAGACCGCCTGATGCCGTACTACGCTTTCCGCGATCTGATCGCCGACCGTGAATACGGGATCAAACGCACTCATGGGTTCTTGAAAAATCATGGCTACCGATCCGCCGCGCAGGTTATTCATGCGCGCTTCGTCGGCGGCAATGATGTCGTGTCCATTCAGGAGCAAGGTGCCGCTCATGCGAGTGCTGCGGGCGGGGTTCAGCCGCATCAGCGCGCGCAGCGTGACGGATTTTCCCGAACCGGACTCGCCCAGGATGCACAGTGTGTCGCCGGCGTTCAGATCAAAGCTGATGCCATTGACTGCATTGGTGACGCCGTCTGGCGTGTGAAAAGCGATTTGTAGGTCGCGTGCCTGTACTAGCGGTTCGTTCATGCTGCTTTCGCACTCAGTAAACGGCTGGACATGCCGTCATTGTTGGCCGGATCCACTCGCAGGCACGCAACCTGATGCAATGGCGTGCCGACATTGACGAGCGGCGGCACGTGTTCGGCGCACATGGGTTGGGCGTTGACGCAACGCGTGCGAAAACGGCAGCCGGAAGGCGGGTTGATAGGATTGGGAGGATCGCCCGTCAGTGGCGGCGCAGTGCGGCGGCGGTCGGGGTCCATGGACGGACGGCTTGACAGCAGCGCCGACGTATAAGGATGGGCGGGATGGTTATAGATGGAGTCCACCGGCCCGATTTCCGCCAGTTTGCCCAGATACATCACCAGAACCCGGTCGGCGAGGTACTGTACGACGTTCAAATCATGACTGATGAACATATAGGTCAACCCAAATTGGGCCTTCAAGCCGACCAGCAGGTTCAATACCTGGGCCTCTACGGATTTGTCCAAGGCGGATACAGGTTCGTCCAGAATGATCAGCCGTGGCCGCAGCGCGAGCGCGCGTGCGATGTTCACGCGTTGCCGTTGTCCTCCTGATAGCTCATGGGGGAATCGACGTGCGTACAGTGCTGGCTCCAGGCCAACCGCGTGCAGGAGTTCGTGTGCGCGTTCAATTGCGGGGCGACGGCGCATGCCGTGCACTTGCGGCGCGAAAGCAATGGAGTCTTCGATGGTTAGCCTGGGATTCAACGAGGCGTAGCTATCTTGGAAAACCATCTGGACTTGGCGGCGATATTCCTTGAGTGACAGCCCGCCGCCCGGGCCAATCGTTTGTCCATCGAAAACGAGTTCACCTGCAGTCGGGTTCATGAGCGACATGATCAGCCGTGACGTCGTGGATTTGCCGCAACCCGACTCGCCTACGATGCCTAGGGTCTCGTTCTTGAGCACATCAAAACTGATGTCGTCCACGGCTCGTACGACCTGCCTTTGTGCACCACGTATCCCATGCAGAGGAAAGTGTTTGACTAGTCCGCGGACCGACAACAAGGGTTGCGCGGGTCCGCCGACATCGGGCAGGGCTTCCAAAGCACCGTCGGTTTTAGGTTTCGCGGTGACTGGCGTGGCATACGTCATGATTTCCCTATTTTTAAAAAATAAGTACGTACATATATTACGTCGCAGCGCAGCAAGTGTTGAGTTTATTTTGTCAGAGTAAACCCTTGATATGGTTATTTTCCCTGTATTGGTGCGGAAAATCCCTATGTTCGTGCGATCGGCACCATGTATGTGCAACGCACAAAAAAATAATATTTTTATTGTAAATAAGTACGGACACATTTTATGATGACTGCACATTAACTCGGGTAAATCGAGTCGCCGCCCGATCCTCTTCTGCCTTGTCTTTAGCCAGGAATCTTCCGCATGTCGATCAATCTACGCCGACGTCAAGTCATGGGTGGCATGGCCGCCACCGCGTTCGCTGTCACGTTTCTGCGCGGCGAACTGGCCCGCGCACAGACTCCATCTGGCACATTGCGTGTCGGGATGACAGTGGGGGCCGTGCCTAACTCCAACGGAGCTCCTGATCAAGGCGGCGAGGGCCTGCGTTTCATGGGGCTGACGCTGTATGACCAACTGGTGTCATGGGATTTGTCCAGTGCCGACAGACCTGCCGTGCTGCGTCCTTGCTTGGCCTCCTCGTGGCGCAATGATCCGGAAAATCGCAAGCGGTGGCTGTTCGAAATCCGCCAAGGCGTCAAATTTCACGACGGTCATGAGCTGACAGCCGATGATGTGGTGTTCAGTTTTGATCGCACGTTCAAGCGTGATGCACCATGGTTCGATCAGCGTGCCTTCAGCCAGATGCTGCCGCAGATTCCCAATATTGCTGCGTGGGGGGCTGATGGAAAGTATTCGTTCTGGATTGAGACAGCGGTCGTTGATGGCGCGCTGCCTTACTCATTGACCTGGCTCGGTATCGTGCACAAAGGCGCCTGGGAGGCCGCTGGCAAAGATTGGAACGCCTATATGTCCAAGGCGGTAGGAACGGGTCCTTGGAAACTGGAGACTTTCGAGCCCGCCGAACGCTGCTCGATGACGCGCAACGACGTCTATTGGGACAAGGCGCGCGTCCCGCACTGTCAGCGTCTGGTATTGCTGCCCATCCCTGACGCAAATACCCGCGTGGCGGCTTTACAGTCTGGTCAAGTCGACTTCATTGAAGCTCCCTCGCCTGATATGGTCGGCATGTTGAAAGCCAATGGCTTTCAGGTCGTGACCAATATCTATCCACACAATTGGATGTGGTTCCTGTCGCAGACCCCTGATTCTCCGTGGCGTGACGAGCGCGTGCGCAAGGCCGCCAATCTGGCGATTGACCGGGCCGGCTTGAAAGCATTGCTGGGTGGCCTGATGCTGGAGGGGGCAGGGATCGTTCCTCCCCGCCATCCTTGGTATGGACAGCCCACATTCAAATTGGAATACAACCCCGAGCAGGCGCGCAAGCTGCTGGCCGAAGCGGGATACGGGCCCGACAAACCGTTGCGTACCAAGGTCGCCATTTCCAGCAGTGGCTCAGGCCAGATGCAGCCATTGCCCATGAACGAGTTCATCCAGCAGAATCTACGCGAGGTGGGAATCGAGGTGCAGTTCGAGGTCTTCGAATGGCAAGCCTTGATCGAGGCCTGGAAGGCGGGCGCGGGCTCTCCGACGAGCCGTGGCTGCACGGCACTGAATATTTCGCAAGGGCCTTTCGATCCGTTCCGTGCTTTCGCCCGTATTCTGCAGACCAACATGGCCGCGCCCGCCGGTGTGAATTGGAGCCGATTCAGCGACCCCGAACTCGACAAGCAATTTACTGCGGCTCAACAAGAGACCGATCTCACCAAGCAGGATGCGTTGCTTGCCAGTATCCATGGGCAAGTTGTGGACCGGGCGCTTTTCCTGTTTGCCGCGCATGACTTGAACCCGCGCGCGCTCGCGCCGAATGTCCAGGGGTTCGTCCAGGCGCAGTCCTGGTTCCAGGATCTTTCTCCCATTTCCATTGCCTGATTGGATGCAGACATGACGACGCTTGTTTCTCGTACTGAAGATTGTCTGGCTGCTATTGAGCAGCAGAACGGCGCACTCAAGGCGATCATCTCGATAAATCCCGTCGCCGTGGATGAGGCCCAAAAAGCCGAAGCAGCAGCGGCGCGTGGGCACGGCCCCTCCGTCGGGCTTGTGGTCAGCCTCAAAGACAACATCGACACGGCAGGTTTGCTTACTACGATGGGTTCTGCATTCTATGCGGACCATGTACCCACCGTTGATGCGCCTGTGACGACACGCCTGCGTGAGGCGGGTTGCGTGATGGTGGGCAAAGCGAATCTGCACGAGTTTGCCTTTGGCGGCACGACGCAGAATCCGCATCATGGACTGGCTCGCAATCCTTGGCATCCAGAGGCGATTCCAGGCGGTTCCAGTGGTGGATCGGGATCATCCGTCGCGGCGGGTATGTGCGAGGTATCGCTAGGGACCGATACGGGCGGCTCTATCCGTATTCCTGCCGCGCTCAACGGTGTCGCGGGACTGCGGCCGACGCACGGGGCGGTTCCCAACACAGGTTGTTATCCGGTCAGTGCAGCCTATGACACGATTGGCCCGCTGGCGCGGACGGTAGCGGATGTGGCGCGTGTTCACGAGATCATTGCTGGCCATGATGCCGGGGATGACTGCTGCTTGCCGCATGCCGTTGAAAGTTGGACCAATCTCTATCTCCGTGGTGTTTCTGGCCTGCGGATCGGTGTGCCTGAGTCCTGGTGTTTTGCCGATATTGATCCGGATGTTCTGCGTTTGGTGCGAAGCGCGGTCGACGTGCTGCGCGACCTAGGCGCCTCGATTCGAACCATTGAACTGCCCGAGGCGCCGCAAGCACAGGCCGCCTTGATGCCCATGGTGCATGCCGATGCCGCGGCAGTGCATGAGGCGCGCTTACGCGACGCGCCGGAACGCTTCGGTCCGGACGTGCTGGAACGACTGCGTCAAGGCGAGGCGGTTACCAGCCAGCAGTATGCGCACCATATGCGGTTCAAAGAGCGTTGGTTGCGCCGTATCGACCAAACCTTTCAGGAAGTCGACGTCATTTTGACGCCGACGTGTCCAGTCACTGCGCCACTGGCCAGCAATTCCGTGCGCATGATCGAAACTACACGAGGCATTTCCCGCTTTACCTATGCGTGGTCCTTGGCGGGGACGCCGGCACTCTCCGTGCCGGTAGGCTTTGCGTCAAATGGTCTGCCGGCGGCGATGCAACTGATTGGGCCACGTTGGCATGATGCTCGTGTGCTGGCTCTTGGAGCACGTTACCAGGAGGCCACCGATCATCATATGCGCCGCCCTGGCGCAGTGGTGGCCAACCGTTGAGGTGTTGTTGTCGTGAGCATTCTGTCTGAGACGGACCCCATTGCCTCGGAACGCTACGGATGGCGGGTTCTGTCGGTCACTACACTGGGAGTGATGCTGTGCTTTATCAATGCGAGCACCTTGAATGTTGCTTTGCCCCGGGTCGCCGATGACTTGAACGCGTCGGCGACGCAGGCAAGTTGGATTCTGCTCAGCTATATGCTGCTGACCACCGTGTTGATCCTGGTCTTCGGCCGTCTTGCTGATTTGTTTGGGCGTAAACGCCTCTACATGGCGGGTTTGGGGACGTTAGTACTGGGGAGCGCAGGTTGTGGGTGGGCGCAAAGCGCCGAAATGCTGCTGGTGTTCCGGTGTGTACAGGCTGTGGGCGCGGCCGCCGTCATCACGAATACCACCGCGCTCTTGGCTGACGCATTTCCGGTGCGGCGCCTGGCACTGGGGCTGGGCATCAACGCCACCATATCGGCCGCGGCGCAGAGTATGGGGCCTGTCATCGGCGGTTTGATTGTCAACTCTCTGGGGTGGCGGGCCATTTTCCTGCTCAATCTTCCGTTGGGCCTCGTGGCCCTCGCGTGGGCATGGCGAACGCTGCGTCATGTCTCCTTTTCAAGCAGCGAGCGCTTTGACTCCGTGGGGGCGGCGCTGTCCATGATAGGAATGGCAGGCCTGGTATACGCGATATCGATGGGAGGGCCCAACGGCTGGTCCGATCCGCATGTGTTGGCGGCGGCGGCGGTGGGAGTCTTGGGGATGGTTGCCTTTGTCATCAGCCAGCGCCGTAACGAGGATCCGTTAGTGGATCTGAGCCTGCTCGCAGAGTCGACCCGCAGCGTGGCCTACGTCTGCGTCATGCTGATCTCCATGGCGCATGTTTCCACCATTCTGTTGGTGTCTTTGTTTTTGCAGGCTGTGCACGGTTTTGACGCAATGTCTGCCGGGTTGGCCGTCGCACCGACACCCATAGGAATGATGTTGGCGTCGCCTGTTGCCGGGCGATTGATAGGGAGACATTCGAACTTCTCTCTATGTTTGTGGGGGCTGGGATTTACCGCCACGGGACTGTTGATGTTGTTTCTCGTGATTGGCTGGACAGAACCCTATGCATGGATTGCTCCCGCCTTGCTATGTGTGGGGATAGGAAACGGTTTGTTCTTGACGCCAAACAATAGCGGCATCATACAAAGCGTGCGGCCGGCTCGGCGAGGGATTGCCAATGGTATGCGCTCTGCATTGCAGAACACCGGATATGTGGTTGGCACGGCACTGGCGTTGAGCATCGCCACCGCGCCGCTGTCGCGCGCCAGTCAAAAGGCCGCCTATGCAGGACGGCTGTCCATGGTCTCTCAGAGCGAGGTCCATGCGTTTACCAGCGGCTGCCGCATGGCGATCGCTGTGCTTTTTTTCTTGTGCGCAACCGCGATTGCGCTGCTGTTGTGGACGCGTCAGCGCACACGCGCGACGCTTTGAATGTCTTTCGATCTATAGAAACTGACTTAAGGAACCTTGATGAGCACCTATCGCGAAAGTACCGAAGTACAGTTGGCCCGGGCAGAGCAGCTCAATCCCTCGCTCTGCATTATGACGCGCATGATGCCGGATTCGGCAAGAGCCGATGCGGATCGAGCCGATCGCGCGCAAGCAGCCGGAGAAAGTCTGGGGTTGCTGCATGGGATGACGATCTCCGTAAAAGATAACATCGATACTGCTGGTGTAAACACGACAGCGGGAGCGGCGTTCTTGGCCGATAATGTGCCGACGGCCGATGCCCCTGTTGTTGAGCGATTGCGGCGGGCTGGTGCCGTTATTGTGGGCAAAGCGAATATGGCTGAACTCGCTTTCGGATCCAGATCGTTCAGTGCAACGGGCGGGCAATGTCGCAACCCGTGGAATGTGGATCGCATTCCCGGCGGGTCCAGCGGAGGCTCTGCCGCTGGTGTCGCGGCTGAGTTTTGCACAGGATCGCTTGGGACGGATACCGGAGGGTCTGTGCGACTGCCCGCTTGCTATAACGGTGTATCGGGGTTGCGGCCGACGCACGGCCGTGTGCCGATTCGCGGGGTGGTCCCTGTCAGTGAGCATAACGATACTGTCGGGCCAATTGCCCGGCGTGTGAGTGATGTTGCACGGATCTTCGCGGTGATTGCCGGTTACGATCCACTCGATCCGACGACGGTAGATCATCCCGTAGGGAATTTTTTGCCACATCTGAATGCAGGCATTGCGGGGAGGCGCATCGGTATTCCGCGACAGCACTACTTTGATGGCCTGGAACCGGGCGTCGGAGAGGCAGTGATGGCCGCCGCCAAGCAGTTAGAAGCCTGCGGAGCAACGTTGGTTGATGTGGATGTGCCGTTGGCTTCGCAGGCACATGTGCACCATACCAATATGGTTTTCTCGGATGTGTGCAGCGTGTTCCATGAGCGTTTGACGAAGCAGCCCGAGACCATCACGGCTTCTGTTGTGGAGCGCATGAGTAATGGTTTGCGTGTTACCGGTGTGCAGTATGCAGAGGCAGCTAGCTTTCGACTGGTGTGGCGTCGCACATTGGCGGCGTTGTTTGCCGACGTGGATATACTGCTGTCGCCCACCGCGCCTTGGACGGCGCCGGTAATCGACGATGGCGCCTCATTGCTCGAGGCGACCAAAGCCTCGACACGCAACACCTATGCTGGTGCGCTAGCATCCATTCCGGGTTTATCAGTTCCATGCGGATTGACCGCCGCGGGTATGCCTATTGGCTTGCAACTCGAGGCGGCGTGGTGGAATGAGCCCATGTTATTGCAGGCTGGCGTTGCCTATCAACAGCGTACGGACTTTCATCTGCTGCGCGCGCCGTTATTGCGCTAGCTACGGCACGGGTGCGCCGTGCCGTCCACGGCATTCACAGGGAGGCAGGCGCGCGTCGCAGCTTTATGGAAAATTGAAACTGCGTAACCGGGTAAAGATTGTAGGAAACCTCGATGACCTTGCCATCGGCCAGGCGATAGATGCGTTCTACCTCGATCACGACTGAGCGTTTCTTCAGCTTCAGGGCCTTAGCTACGTGATCAGGGGCCTCGATGCCGCGTATGGTTTGCGTGGCCTCATTGATGTGAATGCCGTAGAGATCCTGGATTAATTCATACATGGCACGCTGCTGCTTGCCTATCAAGCGTGCGGCCTGGGCATAGTCCGAATGCAGATAGACTTCGGTCCAGCAGGGCGGCGCGGTATCGTCTTGTTGATAACGCAGTGCATGAATGCGTACCCATCGGGTGTCACAATCGCTGTCTATGCGCTCAGCCAACGCGTCGTCCAGCGTTACCATTTCGCTGCTCAGAATATCCCAGCGGTGTCCAACATACTGAGAAAGCTCGTCAAACGATCCGCTCTGGTGGACGTAGGTATGGGGGGCTTCGCTCGGTGGTATGACCGTGGTGCCAGAACCGCGTCTCGATGTCACCAAACCCTGTGCACGCAATTCGCGCAATGCTTCGCGCACGGTGTGCCGGCTGATGTTAAAGCGCGCGCAAAGCTCGATTTCCGTAGGTAGCAGGCTGCCTACCGGAAACTCCCCTCGTACGATTTCATTGCGCAGAATAGAAACGACTTTTTTGTAGAGTGGCGCATCGGACGCTGTGGGTTGCCTGTGTTCGGTCAGGTCGACTGCAGGGGTTTTGTCCATATTGCGCAGAAATAAAGAAACCGGGATACGAAGAGCGGTGTTACCGGAAACAAGGTCACCGCAGACTTCAATGAATTATACGGTTGATGGTTTGCGTTGACGGCAATCGATAGCGCTGAACGCATGGCGGCCAGCATGCAGTGGCGTGGCTTTGTCGCTCGATATCGTGTGGCCGTTGAATCGCGGATTGGGACGCGCCGCACGGCAACTCGAGGCGAGTTTGCTACGAGAGTTGGCGACGTTCAATCGGGAATAAAGTGATGGTTCTCTCATGGAGAACAATCCGGATGATTTATTCTTAAATAAGGAATAAAATAAAAACCTGTTCTTGATTTGAGAATAAAAGAGAGCCGGACATGGAACTCGCGGTGACACCTTCTCGCCATTCCCAACTGCGTTCTGCGATCGAAGCTGCGTTGATTCTGGCCGTCGGGATGGGATTTGGACGTTTCGCATTTACTGCCATCTATCCACACATGGTGGAGGAGGGCGTGGTCAGCATGCAAGGCGGCAGTTGGGCGGCTTCGGCCAACTACGCGGGATATCTGCTTGGTGCGGTGCTTGCCGTGCGGATGCGGGCCCACAATGCGCATCGTCTGTGTATCTGGTCCGCCGCCGGTACTGCGATGTGCCTGGCGTTATTAGCCTTTCTCGATTCCACCAGCGCCATCGTTGTGACAAGAGGAATTGCAGGCATATTCAGCGCGCTTTCCATGGTCGCCGCGTCATTGTGGCTGTTAGAGCACAGGGGCCATGGCAAGGGCGCGCCGCTGTTGTATGCGGGGGTAGGCGTTGGCATCGCCTTGTCCTCGGAAATATTGGTATTGGGAGCGCATGCGGGACTCCAGAGCCAGGGCATGTGGCTATTGCTGGGGGTTGTGACATTGGCGCTTGGTTTGGTGGCCGTGCCAGGAATACGTTCGGCCGCTCCTATTTCAACCTCCGATACCGCTCCAGGGACTGACGATGCTGCGACTGTTGCGGCATGGCCTCTGATCTGCATGTACGGTTTGGCAGGGTTGGGGTACATCGTGACGGCGACGTATCTGCCTTTACTGGTCAAAACGGCGTTGCCCACTCTGGACGCTGCGCATGTGTGGGCCGTATTCGGCCTGGGCGCGGCGCCTTCCTGTTTCCTTTGGCACAAACTGCACCAGCGCATCGGTACGAGAGACGCATTGCTTGCCAATCTGGTGCTGCAGGCTATGGGCGTCGCTTTGCCGGCTGTGTCGCAATCTGCCGCCAGCTATCTGCTGAGCGCGCTGCTGGTGGGTGGCACCTTTATGGGAACTGTAACCATAGCCATGCCTGCTGCACAACGTGTCGCCCGCGCGACGGGCAGGAACCTGCTCGCGGCGATGACGCTGGTCTATGGCGTAGGCCAGATACTGGGGCCCGCGTTGGCTGAACGCTTGTATGCGTCTAGCCAGAGTTTTTCCAGCTCGCTTTTCGCGGCAGGGGCGGCCTTGATCGTGGGGGCGTTGCTGTGCTTTCGGCTGTAGCGGTTCTGCAGGGCGGTCATTGCGGGTTAACATACTCCTTGCTCCGGGGTGCACGCCAGTGCTGAGATTCAGACCCGCGAACTTGACCCGGTTTATACCGGCGTAAGAAGAGCATTGACCTTGACAGGGCCGCATGATTGGTCGGCTTGTGCAGGCGGGCTTCGGAGCTTCCATGTATAGGATTCACCAAAGCCCATGAACTACGCCGAACCGCCTGATGCGGATATTCTCGAATTCATTGCCCAGGACGGCTGCACTGACGAGCAATTTGACAGGCTCGCCTTGCGTCTGTTTGCCTACCAGTACCACGCCAACGCGCCGTTTCGCAGTTTTTGCCAGCGGCGTGGCGCGACCATACGCAATGTGAAATCCTGGCGCGATATTCCGGCTGTGCCTATTGACGCTTTCAAAGCAATGGAACTGCGTTGCGAGCCGCAGTCGCCCACCGAGCGCGTTTTCATGACCAGTGGGACGACTCGCGCCGATATGCGCGGGCGGCATTTTCATCCTCGGCTGGATGTTTACGACCTATCGATGACGCGCAATTTTTCCTTGCGTTTTATGCGAGGTGTCGAACGTATGCCGATGGGGATTTTATTTCCGGACGAGATCGCCATGCCTAACTCGTCGTTGGCGCATTATCTGGCCTTGGCGAAATCCACGTTCGGCAGTGCAGACAGCCGATATTTCATGTCGCCGGAGGGGATCGATCTGGAGGGGCTGTGGCTGCGGCTCGAGCAGGCCGAGTGCCTCGGTGAGCCGTATGCGCTGCTGGGGGCGAGCTATAGCTTTGTGCACGTGATTGACGCGTTGCGTCAGTCGGGCCGATCCTTTCATCTGCCACCAGGTAGCCGTATCCTCGATACGGGAGGGTACAAGGGCCAATCCCGTGAACTCCCGTTGGAAGCTTTTTACGCGGCGCTGACCGAGCTGTTAGGCGTACCTCGTGAACTGTGCATCAATATGTACGGCATGACGGAGTTGAGCACGCAGTTTTATGACGACGGCAATGCGGTGGTGCCTTCTGTGAAATCCGGACCGCATTGGATTCGCTCGCGTTTGGTCGATCCCGCAACGGGCAATACGGTACCCGATGGCGAGCGTGGCATCTTGGCGCACTGCGATCTGGGCAACTTTAATTCGGTCACCACGATTCTGACTGAGGACGTAGGTGAACCGGCCGAGAATGGTTTCCTATTGTTGGGACGTGCCGAGGGGGCGCAAGCCAAAGGCTGCTCATTAGCGGTGGAAGAGTTCATCCGGTCGGCGGCATCATGAACACGCTGCGGGTCGAGGCTGGCTATTTACCGGGGCTGTCAGCCCATGAGGTGCAATGGCAGATATTGCCATTTGCTCAAGGCGACCAACGCGTCGAGGTATCGGTGCCGGTGTTGTCGCCGCAGCAGATGAGAACGCTGGCCGAGCGCGTCAGGCGAGCCAGTGCGCAGCATCTCAAAACGTTGCCGGTATCAGAGATTATTTCGATCATTGATCGTGCAGTTGCCCGTTTGCTGGATCCCAACGATCCATATCGCCGCCAAGCCGATGCCTTGTTGCCGCTGGTCAGTGGCTATGACGCAGAGATGGTGCGCCTGGGACTGACGGGTTTTTTCAAGACCTTTCGGGCGCCGCAGTTGCATCGTTTTGTCGTGGAAGACTTCGCCAATCCCAAAGTCCTGGATGCTTTTCAGCCTGCAGCCAAGGGTGGTGCAGTGCGGGCCTATGGGCCTGAGTTGTTGGTGCATAGCTGGGCGGGGAACGTACCTGCCTTGGCGTTGTGGAGCTTTGTGTGCGGCTTGCTGGTCAAGGCGGGCAATATCGGCAAACTTCCCAGCGCTGAGCCCTTATTTGCGGGATGGTTTGCACGGCTGCTGGCCGAAGTGCATCCGCCCTTAGCGGATTGCTTTGCCGTAGTGTGGTGGCGTGGGGCCGGTGACGAGGAGGCAGACGCGCTCTATGCGCAGGCCGACACGGTGGTAGCCTACGGCGGCAATGATTCACTGCAGGCGATTCAGCGCCGTCTGCCTGTTACGACACGATTTCTGCCGCATGGGCATAAGCTGGGTTTCGGCGTGATCAGTGCTGCTGCGCTTGACACGTTAAAGGCGCCCGCCGTCGCGCGACGTGCGGCTTGGGACGTGATGCGTTACGACCAGCAGGGGTGTTATTCGCCGCAAGTGTTTTATGTACAACGTGGCGGACAGGTTGCTCCTCGCGAGTTTGCGGGCTATCTCGCGGGCGAATTGGCGAACCTGCAGCGCCGCTATCCGAGGCGTGCGTTGGATTTGGCGGAGTCGGTATCGCTGGCGAAATGGCGGCAGTCCATTGAGTGGAGTGCCGCAGCCCAACGCGGCGTGGACGGGTTGATTGGCGATCATGAGGCGCAATGGAGTGTCGCCTATACGGACGATGCTCAGCCGCTGTCGCCGTCCGCGTTACAGCGCACTATCGTTGTTGCGGCGATCGACGTTTTGGAGGATGTGGGGCCTGCGGTGCAGGAGCGCAGTGCGTTGTTGCAGACCGCAGGCATCGCCGCTACACCAGAGGAACTCTATTGCCTCGCCGAGCAGCTCGGAGCAGTGGGCGTGACCCGCATCAGTGCCATGGGTTCGATGAGTATGCCCGAAGCGGGCTGGCATCATGATGGCCGTTTTAATCTGCTTGACCTGGTTCGTGTGGCCGAGATCGAGCAATCGGCTGAGGCGGCGGCCGAGCCCTTCGCCCCGTATGAAACATGAGCGTGGATGTGGACAGGCCGTTTCTTGATATGCGGCAGGTGGTGTACACCTATGCAGGCGGGCGGCCGATTGTGGATCGCGTCGACTGGCAATTGAAGACCGGCGGTTTTCATTGCCTGGTCGGCCGCAGCGGTTGCGGCAAGACGACGTTGCTCAAGCTCGCTGCCGGTCTGTTGGTACCGCAGTCGGGACGTATACAGCAAGGGGACGGCAAGCGCGTCGAGCCCGGGCCGCAATTAGGTTATATGTTCCAGGCGCCGACACTATTGGAGTGGCAGCGGGTTATCGACAATGTGCTCCTACCTGTGTCGTTGCAACGCCGGCCGCTCGCCGATGACGTCGCGCGAGCGCACGAGCTGTTGGCCATGTTGGGATTGTCGGGGCATGCGCAACACTATCCTCGGCAATTGTCCGGCGGGCAGCAAAGCCGGACGGCTTTGGCGCGGGCATTGATTCTTGAGCCAGCGCTGCTGTTGTTGGATGAGCCCTTTGCAGCGTTAGACGCTATCACGCGCGGCGAGCTGCAGGATGACCTGACGCGGATGTGCCAGTCGCGCAAGACGACGGTGCTGTTCGTCACACATGACATTGGCGAGGCAGTGTATTTGGCTGATCGCATTGGGGTCATGCATGAGGGGCGATTGCTGGCCGATATTCCGGTGGAATTGCCTGCGCCTCGTACTCAGTCCATGCGTCATGGTGCAGCGTTTAATACGTATTGCGCGCAGATATTCGACACGATGACGGGGGTGGCGAAATGAGACAGGTGCTGAGCCGCCGTGTGCTGCCTATGGTGTTGTTGATTGTGCTGTTGGGCGCATGGGAGCTCGTCGTGCGGCAAGCGGACATTTCCGCACTCGTGTTGCCGGCGCCTTCGGCGGTGGTGCGTACGTTATGGACGACGCTCTCCACGGGATACTTATGGCCGCACATCGGCGCGACGCTGGCGGAAATGCTATTGGGGTTGGCTCTAGGAGGTGCAGCGGGGCTGGCAATGGGCATCGCGTTAGCGGAATCAGCGCTGCTCGATCGCGTCTTCAAACCTTATGTCATCGTCAGCCAGGTGGTGCCCAAGCTGGCGCTGGCACCGCTGTTTGTGTTGTGGTTCGGTTTTGGCATCGCGCCCACAGTGGTGATGACAGCGCTGATCTGCTTTTTCCCCCTGATGGAAAACACGCTGACCAGTTTGCGGCAGGTCGATCCGAATCGCTTGCAGTTGTTCCGCATGTTGGGGGCGTCGCGTACGAAGACATTGTTGCGACTGAAACTGCCGGCGGGGTTGCCGGGGATTCTGGCGGGATGGCGGGTTGCGTTAGTGCTGGCCTTGGTCGGTGCCGTCGTCGGTGAGTTCATCGGCGCCAGCCGTGGGCTAGGTGCAGTCATTATCGCGGCGCAAGGCATGATGGATACCCCTCTGATGTTCGCCGCGTTGACCGCCATTGCTGCGATCGGATTGCTGTGCTATCAGGCCATGCTGATGTTTGAGCGGCGTTTGTTGCGTCCGTACGGCGATCATTTTTGAAATCTCTCAGGACTTTTTCATGCTTTGTTCACCCTCTCGTCGCGTCTTCTTGGCTGCTGCAGCGAGTCTGACTGCCGCATCGATTTTTGCTCCGATTGTGCGGGCTGACGAAGCCGCGTCCGGCAAAGTCACGTTGGCAGGTTGGAGCAAACCCATCTCAGAAATCACCAATCTGTTGGTGGAGCCGGACAAGGGATTCTTCAAGGCCCAGGGTATTGAACTGGTCTATCTGCCGGGTACAGGCGGTGGTGATGCCATTCGCAATATGCTGAGCGGACAGGCCGATGTGGCATTTACCGATCCCGGGTCCTTTTTCATGGCGTTGGACAAGGGAGAAAAATTACGGGCTATCTACGACATCTACCCACAGAATGTCTTTAACGTGGTCTCGCTCAAGTCCGCTAACATCACGCGTCCAGAGGATCTGAAAGGCAAACGTATCGGCGTCTACAGCCTGTCCAGCGGTACGCGGCAAAATCTGTTGGTGATGCTGCACCAGGCGGGCTTGACCGAATCCGATGTGGAAATCGTGGTGACGGGGGTGTTGAACTTTGCGCCGCTACTGCTGGGCCAGGTCGATGCCACTGCTGCTACGGACACGGGCCTACTTGTCGGCAGGCGGCGCGGTTTGGGCGACGTTGACGTGATGCAAGTCCGTGATCACATCAACGTGTCCAGCGATTTATTTGTCGTGCGTGAAGAAACCTATCAGCAGAAACAAGCATTGCTGCGCTCGTTCCTGAAGGCCTACCGTGACAGCGCTGCCTGGATGATCGCGCAGCCAGAAGAAGCCGCCGACTTGGCGAGCAAACGGGCGATCGATGGTACGGATCGGGATATCAACCTGGAAGTCATACGGTTACGTAACGATTCGGCGATGGCGCCTGCCGGCCCGGATGGGGTCAAACGCGCGCTGGGTGCCTTTGACCTGACGCTGCTGCAAAAGGCGGCCGACGCTTATCGCGATCTGGGTTTGATCCAACATTCGATTGATGTGGCGAATGTCGTTGATAGCAGCTTGTTGCCGGAGTCTTGATATGAGCGCCAGCCAGAAATTTACAGGCAAGGTCGTGTTGGTGACAGGCGCCAGCCGAGGCATCGGTGCCGAAATCGCGCGTGGTTTCGCCCGAGAGGGCGCAACCGTGGTCGTCAATTACCTGAGTAACGCCGCGGCGGCTGAGGCCGTGGTTGCCCAATGCCAAGCGTTGGGCGGCGATGCCTGGGCGGTACAGGCAGACGTTGGTTCCGCCGTAGCGGTACAGGCCATGGTCGATGCCATTGTGCAGGAGGCAGGCCGACTCGATGTGGTGGTCAACAATGCGCTGCGTCACTATGCGTTCGATCCGCGACGCCGTACGGTATTCGACGATCTGACATGGCAGGATTATCAATCGCAATTTGAAGGCTCTGTGGGGGCGGCGTTTAATGTTTGCCGCGCTGCGTTACCGCATTTCAAACAACGGGCCCAGGGTTGCATTGTCAATATCTCGACGAACTTGGTCGAGAACCCTGTGATTCCGTATCACGACTACACTACCGCGAAGGCCTCATTGGAGGCATTCAGCCGTAATCTAGCCGTTGAATTGGGTCCGTTTGGCATCCGGGTGAACTGTGTCGCGCCGGGTTTGGTTTATCCGACGGACTCCAGTGGCGGCACCCAGGAATCATTCCGCGATTCGCTGATCGCGGCAACGCCGCTGCGGCGTATCGCCAGGCCGGAAGATATTGCGGGACCGGTGCTGTTCCTGGCCTCGGATTGGAGCGGATTCATGACGGGGCAGGTTCTGTTGGTGGATGGCGGCTTGGTGATGCGGTAATCTGATGACTATGATCCATTTACCCTCTACGCCCAACATCGCCGCTTTACGCACGTTCGTGGTCAGCTTCGCGGATCTGCTATCGCGCCACAGTGACGAGCCGACGATTCTGCGCGAGGGCGGCGCATTGTTGGGCGAGCTCGTATCAAGAGACGATTGGTTGCCAGACGAGTATGCACAGCCCGATCCCGTTTACTATCGTCAGTATTTGCTGCACGCGGATTCTGCGCAGCGATTCTCGGTCGTGAGTTTTGTCTGGGGGCCTGGGCAGGTCACGCCCATCCATGACCATACGGTATGGGGCTTGATTGGTATGTTAAGGGGCGCAGAGTACTCGCAACCGTATGTGTTGAACCCTTCAACGGGTGTCGACAAATCGGGGAAAGCTGTCAGATTGGAACCTGGGCAGGTAGAGGCCGTTTCCCCTTCTGTGGGTGATGTGCATCGGGTCTCTAACGCTTACGACGATCAGGTGTCGATCAGCATTCATGTCTATGGTGCGAATATCGGCGCAGTGAGGCGTTCCGTCTACACGCCAGAGGGCGAGCGTAAACCGTTCATTTCCGGTTACCACAATACAAGCCTTCCCAATCTTTGGGATGTTTCCAAGGAACTCAAGCGCCAATGAGGGGTAGAGGTATGGGAGCCTCGACTTTGGGCTGGGGAGGATGTCAATTAACATGGCATTGCCCATAACCCTCTGCTTTTTAAGTTATTTCGATGGATCTCGTCGCGCTTGAGTATTTCTATGTCGTTGCACAGGCTGGCAGCGTGTCTCGCGCCGCCTCCGATCTAGGCATCGAGCAATCCACGCTGACCCGGCACATCACGCGTCTGGAGCACAGCGTGGGCATGAGGCTCTTTCACCGTTCGGGGCGAGGGATGATCCTGACAGAGAAGGGCCAGGCGATGTTTCGGGCGGCAGAAGAGGTCGTCGGCGCGGTTTCCCGCGCCCGCAGGACGGCAGCGGAGTTGGCCTCATCCGGGCCGGGCAAGATCACTATCGCGTCACAGCCGACGATCGCGAATACGACGTTTGGGGCGATTGGCCATGCATTGAAAGCCGAGTTTCCGCGTTCGACGATCCGCTTTGTCGAGGGGCTGGGGTCTCACATCATCAGTATGCTGCAGGACGGCGAGGTCGACGTAGCCTTGTTGTATCAGCCCACGCAGTCCAAGCTCATTGACTATGAGGAACTGCTCCGGGAAGATCTGTACTGCATTTGTTCATCGTCCATGACCAGCCCGCGCACCAAGTTCAGCGGCGCGGAATTGCTCAAACTGCCCATGGTCCTGCCCAGTACTGCGCATGGGCTGAAAGCGTGGCTGGAGGCATTGGCTCAGGATATTGGCGAACCGCCGAATATCGCTATCGAATGTGATGGTTCCACGCATCTGATGCGTCGGTTGGTGCAGCAAAACCATGGCTACACCATTCTGCCCCTGGCAGCGGTCACGGCAGAGTTGGCCGCGGGAACGTTGAAGGCCATTCGTATCGACCATCCCAGAGCTACCCGTACGGTCGCGTTGGCAACACCGCGCGGGCGTGCTCAGGTCGATAGCTACTGGACTGTCGTACAAATCATCAAACAGACCGTCGCGGATCTGGTCCGCTCCGGTCAATGGCCGAACGTTCAAGCTACGCCTGGATCCGCTTGTCAGGCGTGATCTGCAACGGATCGGTGACCAGTTCGAGGACGGCAACGCCGCCGGCTTTTTGCGCGCGCTCGAATGCCTGGGGAAAATCGGCCGCGTCCTGCACACGCTCTGCGTAGGCACCTAGCGAGGTCGCCAAGCTCACGTAATCCGAGCCGTGAATACGGGTGCCTGACACACGTCCCGGATATTCGCGTTCCTGGTGCATGCGGATGGTGCCATACATGCCGTTATTGACGAGCAACACGATCAATGGGGCACCGAACTCGACGGCGGTTGCGATTTCCTGCGGGTACATCATGAAGCATCCGTCGCCTGCGACGCAGACAACCGGACGTTGACCCTTGAAGCGCAACCCGGCCGCGACTGCAGCAGGCAGTCCATATCCCATTGCACCGCAGGTCGAGGCCAACTCAGTTCGGGCCGTGCGATAGCGGTAATAACGGTGCAGCCAGACAGAGAAGTTGCCTGCTCCATTCGTCAAAATGGCGTCCTCAGGCAGCACCTCGTTCAGATGCAGCATGACTTCGGTGAGATCTACGCCATTGAGCGATGGTTTTGGTTCACGACGCGACGTGAATGCGACAAAGGCTTCACGTGCCTGGGCTGTGCGCTGACTCCACGGAGCTTGGTTCGGGGCTTGCAGTTGCACCAGCGCACGCAGGGCGGCGTCCGAGGTAGCCTGAATCGCCAGGTCTGGCCGGAAAACGCGCCCGATCTCATCGGGCGACGGGTGGAAGTGAATCAGTTTCTGTTTCGGCGTGGGCAGGTCCAGCAGCGTATAGCCATCGGTGGGCACATCACCCAGGCGAGTGCCGACGGCTATGATCAAATCCGATTCTTGCACCAGGGCTTTTAGCGCCGGGCTCATGCCCAGGCTCATGTGGCCAACGTATTGCTTATTCTCGTTGTCCAGCAGGTCTTGGCGGCGGAACGAGCAGGCTACAGGCAGGTTCCACGCCTCGGCAAAGGTACGGAGATCCTCGCAGGCTTGTGCCGGCCAGTTGCTGCCTCCGATGATGACGAGCGGGCGCTGGGCAGTCTGCAAGGCGGAGGCGATTTGTTCGCGTGTAGACGCGCCCACCTCGGCCGTTTGGAGTTGAATCGGCTGGCAATCAGGCGCTGCCGTGAGCTCGGTCAGCATATCTTCGGGCAACGACACGACCACCGGACCCGGACGGCCGGACGCGGCAACGTTGAATGCCTTGGCCAGCAACTCGGGAACGCGGTGCGGGTCGTCGATTTCGATGACGAGCTTGGCGATGCTGCCGAAAAACTGTTGGTAGTCCACTTCTTGAAAGGCTTCGCGGCCACGATGGCTGCGGGCAATCTGGCCCACGAACAGGATCATCGGTGTGGAGTCCTGCTGGGCGATATGCAGACCAATGCTGGCATGCGTGGCGCCGGGGCCGCGTGTCACCATGCAGATGCCGGGTTTGCCCGTCAGCTTGCCATCGGCCTCGGCCATGTTGGCCGCCGCGCCCTCGTGTTTGGTGACGATCAGATCGATCTGACCTTCGACGTCTTTCAGGGCGTCCAGGACTTCCAGGTAGCTTTCACCGGGGACGCAGAATACGCGCTCTACACCGTGAGCGACGAGCGAGGAAACGAGGGCGCGGCCAGCGGTGCGCCCGGCCTGTTGTACTGGAGTGTTCATGGCGATTGTCAGTAGAGAAAGTCAGTCACCTTGGGCGGATCGGCGTGATGCCGGGGCTTGCGGCAATGGATGGCGGCAGGTTATCCCGCTTTAGGGGCGTTATGCGCTGCGTTTCGTGCATACCTGATGTGCCGAATCCGCATAGCGGTTCCATACGCGCGCGTATAGCATCGTCGATGCCGCTGGTCCGAAAGATGTTCCTGATCGCGGCACATAAAGGGGATTGTTCCCAGAAAAACGAGACATGACCGCTCCTACGAACTACACAACCTCGATTCCTCAAGACACGAGCGAGGCGGCCAATACGAAGCCCGTCGCTGCCAAGCCGTTACCCGCGGTGCTAAAACAGGTGCTCTGCCTGGATGATTTTCAGCCGCTTGCTCGCAACAAGCTTCCTCGACAGCTCTACAGCTACATAGCCAATGGCGCCGACGATGAAGTCTCGATGGGCCGCAACCGCCAGGCGTTTAACCGCTGGGCGTTTTCTCCGCGTGTGCTGGAGGGCGTGGAAAAGCGGACGCAAAGCATCACGTTGTTCGACCAGCAATACGCGAGCCCATTTGGGATCAGCCCCGTGGGATTGGCGGCAATGTGGAGCTATCGCGGGGACATCGTCCTGGCCAAGACGGCTCGTGAGCATCGCGTCCCGGCGGTCATGAGTGGCGCCTCGCTCATCCGGATGGAAGACGTCGCCGAGGCGGCCCCCGGGACCTGGTTTCAGGCCTATCTGCCGGGAGATGAAAAGCGTATCGCCGAGCTGCTGGCGCGTATTGAGGCGGCGGGTTTTGGCACCTTGGTCCTGACGGTGGACTTGCCGGTTCAAGTGAATCCCGAACGCTATGTGAAAAATGGCTTCTCTACGCCGCTGCGGCCCAGTGCGCGTTTGGCATGGGACGGCATCAGCCATCCACGTTGGCTGGCGGGGACTTTTTTGAGAACCCTTGCCCGCCATGGCATGCCTCATTTTGAAAACTGGCGTGCCGAGCGCGGTGCGCCGATTCTGTCAGCATCGGTGAAGCGCGATTTCGTCGCGCGCGACCATCTGTGCTGGGAACATGTCAAAGTTGCCCGCAAGCTCTGGAAAGGTCCCCTGGTCATCAAGGGGATCATGCGCAAAGAGGATGCCCTGCTCGCGCGTTCGGCAGGGGCAGACGGCATCATCGTATCCAATCATGGCGGACGTCAGTTGGACAGCGCGCTCTCGCCGCTGGACGTGTTGCCAGAGATCGCCGAGACGGCCGAGGGCCTCGTCGTGATGATGGATAGCGGTATTCGGCGCGGCACAGACGTTCTGAAAGCGCTGGCGCTAGGGGCCCGCTGTGTTTTCAATGGGCGCTCGTTCAACTATGCTGCAACCGTGGCGGGCGAAGCGGGCGTGGCGCATGCGATCCACATTCTGCGCACTGAAGTCGATCGTGATATGGCCTTGCTGGGGATCAATCATCCCTATGAGATCGACCACACGTTATTGCGCAGGGCGCCTCTCTAGGGGCCGGATATCGCCGGCAGGCAGGCTGATCCCCACAGATCATCGCCAAGGTTCAGGCTGACTGGACTGGCCTTGGATCATTGAATTAGAAAATCCAATATTGAGGAGCGTATAACCATGTCTCGTGTCATTGACCACCACCGTCGTTCGCTGCTGAAAGCCAGCGCTGCTGCCGTTGCTGCCGGCGCTGTCGGATTGCCCTTTACTGCACTGGCGGCAGAGTGGCCTGATCGGCCCATCACTTATACCGTGCCATTTGCGCCAGGCGGCGCGACCGACATTATCGGCCGCATTTATAGTGTTTCGGCAGCGAAAATCCTCGGTCAACCCCTTGTTGTGGAAAACATGGGTGGTACCGGCGGCAGCCTCGGGTCTGCCAAGGTCGCGCGCGCCAAGCCTGACGGCTACAACATTGTCGGCGGTACGATCAGCTCCCACGCGATCAATGTCAGCATTTATCCCGATATCGGTTATGACCCCGTCACGTCGTTCAAGCCCGTCATCCTGACAGGGAGCTTGCCCAATGTATTGGTAGTGCGAGCCGACAGCCCGTACAAGACGGTCCAGGATCTGATCGATGCGGGGAAAAAACCCGACAGTCAATTGAATTTTGGTTCGTCTGGTGTGGGCAGCTCGCAGCATTTGACCGGGGAGTTGTTCATGGATGTCACCGGCGTGAACATGCTGCACGTCCCGTACAAGGGCAGCGCCCCGTCTTTGCAGGCACTGGTGAGCGGCGAGATCGACCTGGTCTTTGACAACATCACGTCTTCGGTGCCGCTAATCCAGGCGGGTAGGTTGCGCGCGTTGGGTGTAACGTCGACGACGCCGTCGCCCGTCCTGCCGGACGTTGCCCCGCTGGACAAGCTGGGTCTGCCCGGTTTCGAGGTCCTGTCCTGGCAGGCCGTTTTCGCGCCCGCTGGCACGCCGGATGATGTGATTCAAAAACTGTATGCCGCGATGAGCCAGACGCTGAAACAGCCTGAAGTGCTGAAACAGCTCCAAGGACTCGGGTTGGATGTGTCCGGTGCCGGTCCAGAGGAGCTCGGTAAGTTTCAGAAGGCCGAAGTAGCGAAATGGGCCGACGTCGCCAAGAAAGCGAACATCAAGATGTAAAGAGGAGCCTGTAGGCGGTCTCATTCGCCTAGTGTTTTCCCTAGGTTCGAAAATTTCGGGGCATCAGTAATAACCATAAGCCCCGTTCATCGCTTCCTGGCGGGCGAGTATGCACCAGGCCCACCTTATAACCTTTAAGAATAGGCGGTGTAGTTGAAGGACTTTGACGGGGTGAGTGGCACGCGCCTAAGGTGGCGACCGTGCCGCTCCATTCGCGGCTGATGTGTCAACCACCATCGCCGCGTGCGTCACGTGGCCCCAAGGGAAACCATGAAACGTCCTGCACTTACTGTTCTGGCCGCTGCTCTTCTTGCTTTGGGCGCGGGATTGCAATCTACGGCTTACGCTCAAGATCGTCCGACGCTGCGTATCAGCTCGGGCGCTGCCGACAACGCGACACTGGATCCCCATCGTGCCACATCGACTGCGGATAAGGGCGTAGCGTCGGAGATGTTCGATGGCCTGGTTCGTTTTCCGCCGGGCAGCGCCGATCCAAAGGCCCTCGAACCGGACTTGGCAGAAAAATGGGAGTCCTCGCCGGACAGCAAGGTCTGGACCTTTCATCTGCGTAAAGGTGTGCAGTTTCATGGCGGGTACGGAGAGCTGAAGGCCGCTGACGTGGTGTACTCGATTGGGAGAGCGGCAGACCCCAAACGTTCCAGTTTCGCGGCGAATTTCGCCATCCTGGACAAGGTCGAAGCCGTCGACGACTACACCGTGAAATTCACATTGAAGTACCCAGACGCGGCCTTCCTGGGGCGCGTGTCTGATTATCATGGTGGCAACATCGTCAGCAAGGCCGCGGCAGAAAAACTCGGCGACAAGTTTGGGCAGGCGCCGATAGGTACGGGTCCATTCGCCTTTGGCGAGCATGTGACACAGCAATATGTGAAGCTCGTCGCCAATGATGCCTATTTCCGTGGCAAACCAAAACTGGCGGGCATCACGTATCGAATGATTCCTTCGGATAGTGCTCGCGAGCTGGCCTTTACGTCGAACGAAATCGACGTGATGCAGGGCAAGCGGGAACAGCGTTGGGTGGAGCGATCCGTCAAGCGTGGGATGAAGGTCGATATTTTCGAGCCGGCCGAATTCCGTACGTTGTTCATCAATCGCAGTATCAAGCCTCTGGATAATCTGAAGGTACGTCAGGCGATTGCCGCGGCTATCAATGTCGATGAGATTGTGCGTTATGCAGGCAAGGACGTCGCTGAAAAGGGCTGTTCGGTTGTGCCGAACGGGTATCTGGGCCAAGACTGCAGCGCGGGCGCGTATGCCCATGATCTAGACCGCGCCAAGGCGCTATTGACCGAAGCCGGCTTTCCGAACGGTATTGCGATCAAATCGATCGTCTCGAATATTTCGGCGCAACAGCCCATCATGGAGATTATCCAGGCGCAGTTGGCCAAGGCGGGGATCAAGCTGGAAATGGAGGTCGTAGACCATGCGACCTATCAGGCCAAGAGTCGAAAGGACCAGAGTGCGCTAGTGTTTTACGGTGCGGCGCGGTTCCCTAATGCGGACGTGTACCTGAGCGAATTCTACGATTCGGCAGCCGCTATCGGGGCTCCTGCTGCGATGTCGAATTTTGGACATTGCGCGGTAGGGGATGCGGACATACGCGCCGCACGCATCGAGCCGGATCCACAAAAGCAGCTCGCCCTCTGGAAAGACGCGCAAGCCAAGATTCACGACGATGTCTGCTCCGTGCCGCTTTTTGGGTTGAAGCAAGTATGGGCGCGGGGCGACGGTGTGAACTACGGCTATGACCTGAAGGGAGCGCTGAATCTGCAGCCCTCCATCACAGAGGCGGCCACGTTGTCGGCCCCTTGAGTGGCGAGGGGCCTTGGCCGGCCCTTTTGTTAACCCTTTAGCACCTCGCGGGATACTTGCGACGCGACGTTCCGGGCTTCCTGGATGAATGTATCTGTCAAGCTCGCGTTGCGCGATGCATGTGCGCGACAGAGCTGGAAATGGAACTGCATTTCGGGATCAAAGCGTCGCAATACCAGGCGATTTTGCAATCCATCGGCAAATAACGGATGAATCAAGGACACACCCAAGCCAGCGGCGACCAATTCGCATGCGGTGGGTGCCGTGTTCGCATCCAACACCACATTCAAGGTGGCGTTGCTGCGTTCGAATGCGGCCTCTACCAGCTCATGTGTCTGGCTGTCCGACGCAAAGGCCACAAAAGGTTCGCCGCTCAAGTCCCGCGGGCGGATCACGCGTTTGCGTGTCAATGCGTGATTGACATGCATGGCACAGACCAGGGGATGTTGGAACAACGTCTCTCGCTCGATATACGGATTGTCCACGCGGCTGCCGACCAACGCTACATCGATCTGACGGGTGGCCAGCCAGTTTGCCAAAAACAGCGAGGCCCGGTTTTGGACGGACACATGTACATCGGGATGAATCTTCAGAAAATTTTCGATGACACGGCGTATGAAAGATCCAGACAACGCCGGCATCACGCCCACCACCAGATTGCGGGCTTCGTTGCGACGGATAGAGTCAACGGCTTGCTCGACCTGACGCAGACCGGCAAAGACTCGATCGACCTCGTGATAGAGCTGCATGCCTTGCGGCGTCGGGGCGAGCTTGCCGCGTACGCGGTCGAACAAGGTCAGTCCGGTATCTGCTTCCAGATGCGCCAGCAATTTGCTGACGGCGGGTTGGGATACGTTCAACACCAGCGCTGCCTGACTGACAGTGCCGTGTTCGATGATGGCTTTGAAGGCCTCTACTTGTCTCAGATTCAAGGGTTGCTGCATGACCTCGGTCCTATAACTTTTAATCGATTGGCGAGTGGTCGTTCCTGTTTTGGTTATAGGGTGATTTATAGCGCAAACCGCCCCGCGCAGCATAGGCGATGGCACCAGCGAGGGATGTATGGCAAGTCAGTGTTCTATCGTCGCGCAGATGCGCGTCGTACTGTCAATAGAGGTCTGAACTGCCATGGCTAAGGACTACGACTACATCGTTGCTGGCGCAGGGATGGTGGGTGCCGCGATTGCCGCAGGTCTGGCCGGGCAGGGGAAGCTTGTGCTGATGCTGGACGGTGCAGACACCGATTTGCGCGCCGCCAAGGCGAATTTCGGTCTGGTCTGGGTGCAGGGAAAAGGCTACGGTAATCCGCACTACCAGCGTTTATCCCGCTTGGCTGCGCAGTTATGGCCCGCGTTCGCTGACGAACTGGAGCGAGAAACGGGCATAAAGCTGGACTACGAGCGGCGAGGCGGCTTGCATTTTTGTCTAGGGCAGGCTCAATGGGATGAGCGTGCGCTGCGCATGGGGCAATGGCAGGCACAAGCCGCCGAGACAGAGTCCTGTATCGACATGCTGGATCGTGGCGGACTCGAGCGCATGTTCCCTGCTGTGCGGTGGGGAGCCGAGGTCTCCGGCGCGAGTTTTGGCCAGATGGACGGGCATGTGAATCCACTGCGTCTGCTGGCTGCGTTACAGGCAGCATTCCTGTCGCGCGGCGGGGCATTGCGCAGTCAGCATCCTGTTCTGGATATTCAAGCCCAGCAAGGCGGTGGGTTTCGGGTGCATGCGGGTACAGAGGATCACCCCGCCGTGTATGGCGCCTCGAATGTCGTATTGGCTGCTGGTTTAGGGTCCGTGGCGTTGGGGCCGATGGTGGCGCTGGATGTGCCGCTGCGCCCGCAGCGTGGTCAGTTGCTCGTGACCGAGCGTGTCGCACCGCTGTTGCCCGTGCCAGCCAGTGGACTGCGGCAAACCGGCGAAGGCACGGTAATGATAGGCGTGACCCAGGAAGAGGTCGGCTATGACCTGAGCACGACCACCGATGCTGCCGTGCGCATGAGCCGCAAGGCACTGCGCGTGTTGCCGGATCTGGCTGATGCGAGATGGGTGCGTCATTGGTCGTGCCTGCGTGTGATGACTCCCGATGGTGTACCGGTCTATGCCGAGTCCACCCAGTATCCCGGCGCGTGGACCGCGCTTTGTCACTCTGGCGTCACGCTGGCGTCGTTCCACGCGGGGCCCTTTGCCCGTGCGTTGGCCGAACGCGAGCTGCCGGATTCTTTGGAAATTTTTCACCATGAGCGCTTCGATGTTTCGCAAGCTGCATGAACCTGGCGCACAGGCGCTGACTTTGACGATAGATGGGGTGCCGGTCCGTGCCGAGCCCGGCGAAACGGTAGCGGCCGTATTGCTGCGCCAGCAAACGGCAGCATCGCGTACGACGCCGGTCAACGAAAGCCCGCGCGCGCCGTACTGCATGATGGGGGTGTGCTTCGATTGCCTGGCCATTGTGGATGGTGTGGCGTCTACACAGACCTGTCTCGTGACAGTGCGTGAAGGCATGCGCGTCCAACGTCAATTCGGAAAACGGAGTGTCCTGCCATGACGCGCGAAGTGAATGTGTTGATTGTGGGGGCGGGGCCTGCCGGCATGAGCGCGGCGATACGTTTGCGGGCGGCGGGACTGTCGGTGCTGGTGGTGGATGAGCAGCCTGCACCGGGAGGACAGATCTGGCGCGCGGTAGAAACGGTGGCTGCGACCTCGACAGGAAAGTTGCTGGGTGACGAGTACCGGGCTGGGCAGCATCTGGCTGCCGCATTTCGTGCCTCTGGTGCAGGCTATGAGGCTCAGACGCAGGTCTGGCAGATCGAGCCGGGCTGGCATGTCTACAAGAGCCGGGGCGGGCAGGCCGAAGTCATACGTGCCGATCAGGTGTTGCTGGCCACAGGAGCACAGGAACGGCCCGCGCCATTTCCGGGCTGGACCTTACCCGGCGTGCTGACAGTGGGGGCTGCGCAGATCCTGTTGAAAACCTCGCAGCAAGTTCCTGCCGATCCCATCTGGGTGGTTGGCAGCGGCCCCTTGCCATTGTTGTACATGGCGCAGTTGGTGCGCGCAGGCGGCCGTGTTGCAGGGTGGCTGGATACTTCGCCTGCCGGTGGTTGGCGGCGTGCCATGCCTTATCTGGGCGACGTGTTGCAACGCTTTGGTGAAATCCGCAAGGGTTTAAGCTGGCTGCGTGAGTTGAAACAGGCGGGTGTCAAACGGATCCGAAACGTGCAGTCGTTTCGTGCACTGGGTGACGGCAAGCTGGAAACGCTCGAGTACACCGTGAATGGCGGAGCTACGCAACGAGTCCCTGCGAAGGTCGTCTTGGTCCATGAGGGTGTGGTGCCGTCCATCCATATGACGCGCGCGCTCGACTGTGCGCATCATTGGAGTGATCAGCAGGCATGCCTGGTGCCCGATGTCGATGAGTGGGGGCAAACTTCGCTGCGCGGCGTATATCTCGCAGGCGATGGCGCCGGTATTGCGGGGGCCAACGCCGCCTGCACCCGCGGCGAACTTGCGGCAATCGGGATAGCGTTGCAGACGGGAAAGTTGACTGCACAGCAGGCTGCCGAGCAGGCGCTACCGTTGCGAAAACAATTGGCAGGCCAGCAACGCTTGCGTCCTATGTTGGACGCTATGTATCCGCCGCGAGCAAGCATCTTTGCACCGAGCGACGATACGATTGTTTGCCGTTGCGAGGAATTGACTGCAGGCGATATCCGTCGCGCAGCAGCACTGGGGCAACCGGGACCTAATCAGATCAAGTCATTCACGCGAGCCGGGATGGGGCCATGTCAGGGGCGGCAATGCGGCTACACCATCGCGCATATCCTGGCCACCGAGCAGCAGCGGCCAGTGGCGCAGGTGGGTTTCTATCGTATTCGTCCGCCACTGAAACCTCTGACACTGGGTGAACTCGCCAGCTTGGATCTGGATGGTGAAAAAGAATGACTCAGGCCTATGACGTTATTGTGATTGGGGGCGGCCTGCACGGGTTGTCTGCAGCGCTGCATCTGGCACGGCGTAGCGCGCGCGTATTGGTGGTGGAAAAACACTGGGTAGGCCGCCATGCCTCTGGCGCCACGGCGGCTGGTGTGCGCACGCTGAACCGGGATCGAGGCGAGTTGGATCTGTCACTGGAGGCTCTGGACATGTGGCATGCGCTGGAGTCCCTGGTGGGGGACGACTGCGGATTCCATCCCAATGGACAAATCTGCGTGGCCGAAAATGCCGGTGCATTGAGCAAGCTGGAAGCGCGCGTAAATGGTTTGCGTGCAGATGGCTATACGCACGAGGAAATGATAGGCCCAGCGGAATTGCGCCGTTTATTGCCGGAGCTGTCGCATCATTGCCTCGGGGCATCCTACACGCGGCGTGATGGCGCGGCAGATCCCCATCGCGCATTGCGGGCATTTCGACGCAGCGCGGTCGATGCAGGCGTGACCTTGGTCGAGCACTGTGGTGTAAACGCGCTTAAAAAAACTGGCCAGGGTTGGCTCGTGTCGGCCGATGGCGGCCGCGAATGGAGCGCTGGTGCGATTGTGAACGCCGCCGGAGCATGGTCGGGACGGGTTGCAGCGATGGCGGGTGACGATATTCCGCTGGCTACCAAGTCATCGATGATGATGGTCAGCGAACGATTGCGCCCATTCATCAAGCCGGTGGTGGCTATCATGGGGCGTTCGTTATCGTTCAAGCAATCCGATCAAGGGACATTAGTCATAGGCGGCGGCTTGCAAGGCATTCCCGACCTGGACCGCGAAACGTCCACGGCGCGTATGCAGGTGCTCGCCAAGGGAGCACGTTCGGCCACCGATCTCTTTCCCTCAGTGAGGGATATCCGGATCGTGCGAGTGTGGGCAGGGTTGGAGGCCAAGACGGATGACATGCTGCCCGTAGTGGGACCCTCGCCCAATGCTCCCGGGGTGTTCCATGCTTTCGGATTCTCTGGCCACGGGTTCGAGCTGGTGCCCGTCGTCGGCGCGACGCTGGCCGATCTGATACTGACTGGGAAGACGTCTCGTCCCATCCAGGCCCTGGATGCACGCCGTTTGATGCCGGCCTTCGCCAAGGAGAAAAGCTCATGATGCGCTATGCAGCCAAGCGATTGTTGCTGGCTATCCCCACGCTGCTGGCGATGTTGACGGCGGTGTTCATTCTGGTACGTCTCGTGCCTGGCGATCCCGCCGCTGTGATGCTGGGCGATCAGGCCAGTGCCGAGGCGCTGCAAGCGCTGCGTACGCGTTTGGGCCTGGATTTGCCGACGCATATTCAGTATTTGAATTTCCTGAAAGACATGTTGTCGGGCAATTTTGGCGTGTCGATGGCCAGCGGCAGGACGGTCTTGCAGGAGGTCTCCCTGGTGTTGCCGTGGACGATCCAGCTCACGCTTGCGTCGATTCTGATAGGAGTGGTGTTTGGATTGCCACTCGGTATCTGGGCGGCGCTGCGGCGCAATGCCTGGCCGGACTATCTGGGGCGGCTGCTGTCGTTGACGGGTCTGTCCTTTCCGGCCTTTGTATCCGCCATTCTGATGTTGTTGGTGTTTGCGATCCAGTTGCGTTGGTTCCCTGTCATTGGCAGCTCGGTAGCCGGGGACTGGAAAACACAACTGCACAACTTGGTATTACCCGCATTCAACCTCGGTTTGATCATGACGGCGTATGTAATGCGCGTGACACGCTCATCCATGCTGGGAGTGCTGGGGGAAGACTACGTACGCACGGCCAAGGCGAAAGGCGTCAGGCCCATGCGATTGATTTTGCGACACGGTCTGCGTAATGCATTGATTCCCATCGTGACGGTGGTGGGGTTGTATTTCGGCACATTGATCGGCAACTCCGTATTGACGGAGATTGTGTTCAACCGCCCTGGCCTGGGGAAACTTATCCTGGGGGCGTTGAACGCGCGTGATTACACGCTGCTGCAGGGGCTGATGGTGGTGTTTGCATCGTGCGTGATTGTGGTGAATCTATTGACTGACCTGGTGTATGGGTTAGTGGACCCGAGGGTGAAATACAAATGAGCGCTATCGCCGCACCTGTGGCCGCGAGGCCGAATGCCTTGTGGCAAGCCCTGTGCAAGAACCGGCTCTCTTGGCTGGGAATAGGGCTGTTGTTATTGATCGTGCTGGCCGCCGTGTTTGCGCCATGGCTGGCGCCGCACGATCCGCTGTCGCAAAACATCGCTTATCGCCTGGAGCCGCCGTCCGCCGAGTTCTGGCTGGGGACCGATAGCTATGGCCGTGATGTGTTATCGCGCTTGATTTATGGAGCTAGGGTTTCATTATTGGTAGGGTTCGTGGCGATTCTGATCGCCATGTGTATCGGGTCAGCGCTGGGGATTCTGGCAGGCTATGTCGGTGGTGTGGTCGACCAATTCATCATGGGGTTGGTGGATGTCCTGCTGTCTTTTCCGACCTTGCTGTTGGGCCTGATGGTGGCGGCCATGCTGGGCGCGAGTCTGGAAAACCTGATCATCGCGATTGCGATCACCGAGATTGCGCCTTTTGTGCGGGTAGCTCGCGCGCCCACGATTGCTTTAAAGCAGCGTGATTTTGTGGAGGCCGGCCGCGCATTGGGCTATGGCCCATTCCGCTTGATGGGTGTGCATATTCTGCCCAACATGATTTCGGATGTGGTGGTGTTAGGATCATTGTGGATGGCTTCTGCTATACGCACGGAAGCGTCGCTGAGCTTTATCGGTCTGGGTGTGCCGCCACCTGCAGCGACCTGGGGCAGCATGATTCGCGAGGGTTTTGAAAACATCCTGGACGCCTGGTGGCTGACCGTATTCCCCAGTATTGCGATTCTGGTGACTGTGCTGGCACTGAACCTGTTGGGCGATGCCTTGCGCGACGCCATTGACCCCAAACTGCGATCGGAGCGGTCATGAGCACACAAGATGCTGTCCTGGAGCTGCGCAACCTGCGCACCGAGTTTCGCGTGGGTGGCGCCTGGCATGCCGCTGTGCGGGATGTGTCTCTGGCGGTACGGAAAAACGAAACGCTGGCTGTGGTGGGGGAGTCGGGTAGCGGAAAAAGCGTGACCGCGTTATCCGTGCTGCGCCTGCTGCCACAGGCAGGGGCACGTCATGGTGGCGGCCAGATACTGCTAGAGGGCCGTGATCTGACGTCGATGCCGGAAAAGCAGATGGCGGCGTTGCGTGGCGATGCGATCGCCATGATCTTCCAAGAGCCGATGACCTCGCTGAACCCGACGATGACGGTGGGTGACCAGATTGCCGAAGCGATTCGCCAACACCGCCATTTGTCATGGCGCGAGGCGAGAGCGCTCGCGCTGGAAGCCCTGGAAGAGGTCAAAATACCTGCCGCAGCGAGCCGGTTTGACGACTATCCCCATCAGTTCTCCGGTGGCATGCGTCAACGTGTGATGATTGCCATGGCGCTGGCCTGTAAGCCCAAGGTGTTGTTGGCTGATGAGCCAACCACGGCGCTGGACGTCACCATACAGGCTCAGATTTTGAGTCTGTTGTCAGAGTTGAAAGAGGCGCACGGCATGGCCGTTGTCTTTATCACGCACAATCTGGGCGTGGTGGCACAGATCGCGGATCGCGTCGCCGTGATGTATGCCGGCGAGGTAGTGGAGACTGCGGATGTGAATACCTTGTTTGCGCGTCCGACGCATCCGTATACCGAGGCCTTGTTGCGGGCGATGCCTCGCGTGGACCTGGATACTGCTGTACTGGAGCCCATCCCAGGCAGCGTACCGGCGATCACTGCCATGCCGCGCGGTTGTGCCTATGCCTCTCGTTGTCCGTTGAGGGAGGCGCGTTGTGAGGCGCAAGCGCCCACGCTGGAGCCTATCAGCCAGGATCATCAGGTCCGTTGCGTCGTGCGCGTCGAATCGAACAAGAGGCCCATATGACTGACATTCTGCAAGTCCGTAACCTGGTCAAGCGTTTTGAGAGCGGCGGCGGCTTTCTCGGCGGGAAAAAAACCATCGTGCGTGCGGTGAACGATGTGTCGTTCAGCGTGGCGCGGGGACAGTCGCTGGGCCTGGTCGGAGAGTCCGGCTGCGGAAAATCGACGGTGGCCCGCACGCTGCTGCGTCTGGTCGAGCCCGACGAGGGCAGCATCGTATTCGATGGGCAAGATCTGAGGCAGGCCAGCGCATCGCAGATGCGGGCCCTGCGTCAACGTATTCAAATCGTGTTCCAGGATCCCTACGCCTCGTTGAATCCGCGACGTACCGTGCGTCAGACCTTGTCCGAGCCCTTGGTCGTGCACGGTTTTGGCTCTGCACGCGAGATCGAGGAAAAGGTTCAAAGCACGATTCAGGAAGTGGGTTTGCCCTTGAGCGCATTGGACCGCTATCCGCACGAGTTTTCGGGAGGCCAGCGTCAACGTATCGGTATCGCGCGGGCGCTGGTGCTGGACCCGGAACTGATTGTGGCGGATGAGCCGGTATCGGCGCTGGATGTTTCGGTGCAGGCGCAGATTCTGCAATTGCTGGATCGGTTAAAGCGCGAGCGTGGATTGTCTTTCGTGTTTGTGTCCCATGATCTGGGCGTAATACGGCATTTTTGCGATACGGTTTGCGTGATGTATTTGGGCCGGATCATCGAACAGGGGCCGACACAGCAGGTGTTGGATGCGCCGCTGCATCCCTATAGCCGTATCTTGCGGGACTCGTCGCCGGTACCGGACCCCGGTGCACGCATTGCGTTGTCCCGGATCGTAGGGGAAATTCCCGCGCCGACCAATCTGCCCTCAGGGTGCACGTTTCATCCTCGATGCTCGCGTGCGCAGGATAACTGTCATCGGCATATTCCGCTGCTGACCTGTGAAACACGCAAGGATAGAGTGGTTGCCTGCTTCTATCCTTTGGCTGCAGAAGGTGTGGCGCGGGCCCCGGAAGTCATCACGCAATGATGGTGACATCGCATGATGATTTCCTGTACTCGCACAGCGTCGCCGTGCGAGTGCGCGGGTACGTCAGGTGCCGATACGTAATGGCGCCACGAGCTTGCGCAGCGCGGCTATGGCAGACAATGCCGTAATCCGGCCGGTTTTTGGATTTTCGCTGGGCACGTTCTGGATTTCCATGCTCAGCTTGGCGTCATCCGAGTCCACTTCGATACGGTGGATATTGCGGGATATCGTCGGATCGGCCCAGATCTCGAGGATCGTGCGATCCGGCCCTACGCCAGCGAGCGATAGGGACACAGCGACGTTCAGGTTGGCGGGAAAACCCGTCGCGGCTTCGCGTGCCGTGCCGGTGTAAATGCGCGTGGGCTCCTTGATCGCGTCCAGATCGATATTGTTCTGAACGACGTACGGCGCCCCGGCAAACCCTATCGGAGGTTTGCGGCTGACCATTCGTACCTCGTTGATCTTGCCTTCCGCTGCAGCGGTCACGGCGTCCAGGCCGAGCAGCGCCCCGGTGGCTACGATAATCTGCCCGCCGTGTTTGCGCGCGACCTCGATAAGCTGCTCGTTCAACAGCAGCGCCCCGGAACTCAGTACCAGCAGCTTTTTCCCTGCCTTGAGTACCGGCTCGGCGATGCGAGGCAACAGCGCAGCCGGCGCGCACTCGATCACCACGTCGCAATGCTCCACCAGATGATCTATGTCGGTGTAAACAGGCGGTGTGGCAAAGGTGTATGCGCTGCGCGCTTTGTCGACATCACGAACACCGAGGGCGGTCAGTTGCAGTCCGGGTATGCCGGCATCGATCTTTTTCGCGATCGATTTGCCTATCGATCCAAAACCGGCGATGCCAACACGCAGGGTAGAGGGTACAGCACTCATTTTGGGTTCCTTGTGGCTTGATGCGAGAAAGTATAGGCCGAACTGTGACGTTTCCCGTTTCCCGTTTCCCTGGCCTACCCCCCGAGCGTGCACCACAGGATGTCTATTAAGTTGTGCTCAGTTGAGAACGGTACTTTTGGACTTCTTCTTCGTAAAGGTCCCGGCCGTGCGCGTCATTCGTGACCAAGAGTGGAAAGTTTTCGACTTCCAGCCGTTGGATGGCTTCTGTTTTCAGGTCTTCATAGGCGACGATGGTTGCGCTTTTGATGCACGCAAACAGCGTGGCCGATATTCCCCCGATAGCGGAGAAACCTACGGCGCAATTATCCTGACAGGATTGCCGTATGTCGGTACCCCGATTGCCTTTTCCGATCGCCGCTTTGACGCCGTAATCGAAGAGCACCGTGGCATAGGGATCCATACGGTAAGCAGACGTAGGTGCTACCACACCAATGACATGGCCCGGCTTTGTCGGGCCTGGGCCGCCATAGAACACCGTTTGTCCGCGCAGATCCACGGGCAAGGGCTTATTCTCGCGCAGCAGATCGATCAGGCGTTTGTGTGCCGCATCGCGTGCCATGTAGATGACGCCGCTGAGCAACACTTCATCGCCGATGGTCAATTGCTTGATGGCATCATCCGTCAACGGCGTGGTCAATCGATATGTGGTCATGCTTTTCCCCTAGATGACGGCGGTTTTGCGGCGCGATGCATGGCATTGAATATTGACTGCGACGGGCAGCGCGGTGATGTGGCAGGCGTAGGTTTCTACAGCCACCCATAAAGCGGTGCTGGATCCTCCGTAGCCTTGTGGTCCTATGCCGGTTTTATTGATGTCTTCCAGGAGTTCGCGTTCCAGTTGAGCGACGTGGGCGTCAGGATGATGCTCGCCGATGTCGCGCAGAATGGCTTTTTTCGCGATCTCGGTGACTTTGTCGAAGCTGCCTCCCAGGCCGACCCCCACGGTCAGCGGCGGACAGGCGCTGCCTCCGGCAGCGTTGATGGCATCCAGAACAAAGCGTTTTACTCCCGCGGCGCCTTCGCCTGGCAATAGGAATTTCATCGTGCTCCAGTTTTCGCTGCCGCCGCCTTTGGGCAGGACGGTGATGCGGACTTGGGAGCCCGGCACGATTTCCGTGTGTATCACGGCGGGCGTATTGTCATTGGTGTTCACGCGCAGCAAGGGATCGCCCACGACTGATTTGCGCATGTAGCCCTTGGCATAGCCCTGGCGAACGCCCTCATGTACTGCCTCTTGATAAGGGGCGCCCGTCAGGTAGACCTCCTGGCCAATTTCCACGTACACAATCGTCAAGCCCGTATCATGGCAATAGGGGACCTGGTTATCGCGCGCAATTTTGTCGTTTTCGATGAGCTTGAGCAGCACCGATTTCCCTAGAGGCGAGATTTCGTTCTGTGCTGCGCGGTGAAAGCCTTGTACAACATCGTCAGGCAGGTTGTGTGTCGCGTCAACGCACAAGTCGGCTATGCATTGCGTGATCAGGTCAGTGTCTAGTTGTCGCATGAGCAGTCTCTATGAATTATCAGGCCAGCAGCTGCTGGAACGCTTGCAGCAGCGCGTTTTTGTACTCAAATCCAAATCCTGGATGATCTGGAACACGAACGAATCCGTCGGCAAAACGGCTGTCGTCGCAAAAGCCGCCGAGGGGTTGGAAAATGCCCGGATAGGCTTCCGAGCCGCCCAAGCCAAATCCGGATACGGCATGCAGGCCCATCAATTGGCCACTGTGCGGGTAGCACTGGCGCCGGTTGAATCCACGGCTTTCCAACACGTCAAGCATGCGGTTGTATTCGGTCATGCCGTAGCTCAAGCCTGGATCCATCTGGAAAACATCTTTGCCGGGCCGGCACCCGCCAAACAACGCCAGATTCTTGACGTCTTGATGGGAGAACAGGTTTTCGCCTGTCGCCAGCGCGCCGCCATACGCCTCGGACAGCGCCGCATTGAGCTCCAGATCCAAGGGGTCCCCCGCCTCTTCGAACCACATCAGTCCATAGGGTTCGAGGGCTCGCCCATATTCGAGCGCTGTTTGCAGGTCGAATCGTCCATTGGCGTCGACGGCCAGATTGGACGCTGTACCTGCCACGGTGAGTGCGGCATCAATACGCTTCAGATCGGATGCCAGATCTGCACCGCCGATTTTTATTTTGTAGCGAGTGAAGCCCATTTGTTGATAATGCTTCAGCTCATCGATGAGTTTTGTACTGGCTTCGCCGTCATAGTAGTAGCCGCCTGCCGCGTAGACCGCTACCTGCTCGTCCCGCCCAGGCCTGTCGAAATGACGGGCGATGGTGACGCTGACAGGTTCGTCATGTAGTTTGGCGTTCAGATCCCAGATGGCCATTTCCAGGGCGCTGGCGGCCATGGCCCGATCACCGTGTCCGCCGGGTTTTTCGTTTTTCAAAGCGCAGGCCAGCACTTTTTCAGGGCTGATTCGCGACCCGCATTCAGTCAGCAGAGCATCCGGAGAGACCTGCAGCAACCGAGGGGCCATGCGTTTATTGATGATGTCGCTTTGCGCGTAGCGGCCGATAGAGTTGAACGACAGTCCGACTAGCGGCTTGCCGTTGAGGATCTGGTCTGTGACGACGGCGAGCAAAGAGACAGTATGTTGCGAGAAGTTCACGTACGCGTTGGAAATATTGCTGCGTAGCGCGATGGGAGCTTCGATGATACGCGTGATTTTCAATGCAGACTCCATTGGGAATCAAGAGCGCGGCGGCAGCCGCGCGTGATGTCGGGCCGGTATGGTCGAGCCGGCGTCAGTCAATTTTGGCGTCCGCGTCGTCCACGATTTTTTTGTATTTCTCGACTTCGGAGGTCAGATACGCCGCAAATTCAGGCGCCGTTTTCAGCTTGGCTGGTGTGAGTGCCAAGGCCTGGAATCTGGCTTGAACCTCGGGCGTCTGCAGAATCTGATTGACCGTGGTGTTCAACTGATCCACGATCGGCTGGGGCGTGCCTTTTGGCGCCATCAACCCAAAAAAAGCCAGGGTGCTGACTGTCTGATATCCCTGTTCATTCAAGGTCGGAACGTCAGGCAAAAAGGCGCTACGCTCTGTATCCACGACAGCCAGAGCCCTTAGTTTGTTTGCCTTGATTTGGGGCAGGATGGCGGGCAGCGAGTCCGACGTCACCGGGATCAGGCCGCTGATGACCTGGGTTTGCGCCTCTGCACTGCCCTTGAATGGGATGTGCGTCATCTTGAGGCCAGTCTCCTTGTTGAAGACTTCCATCGTCAGGTGTTGGGTAGAGCCATTGCCTGCAGAGGCGAACGACAGGTCTTCTTTCTTGGCCCGGGCGATCAGGTCTTTGATCGACTTGATGTCCGAGGCTTCATAGGTGGCCAGGATTTGCGGCGTGGCAGCGATGTCGGCCACCGCCTCGAAATCCTGCAGGGGCTGATAGGCCAGCTTGGAATACAGCGACGGCGCAATCGCAAATGGGCCGGTACTGGTCAAGAGCAGGGTGTAGCCGTCCGGGTTGGCGCGGGCGGCATAGCCGGTACCTAACGTTCCCCCGGCGCCTGGGCGGTTCTCGACGATAAAGGGTTGACCCAGTTTCTTGGCCAATTGCTCGCCGATCGTCCTGGCGATGATGTCGCCAGTCTGCCCGCCGGGGAACGGAACGACGATGGTGACGGGCTTGTCCGGGTAGGCCGCCAGGGCAGGACTGGCATGCAGGGCACAGGCGCTCAGCGCGACCGACAGGATTTTCTTGAACACGATGTCTCCTCGATTTAGGATTATTAGTAGGTACTAATTAATAGTACGTACTAATTGTAGGCAAAATTTTTTGGAATGGTCAATGCATGCCGGAAGGCCTCGCCGCCAGGGGGAGGGGCATAGGACTGGATCTGTACAATGGGCTGCCCCTGGATCGGTCCTGTGCGCCGGCCTATGGCCGACCCTGTTGCAACACGCCGCACCTATTCTCAGAACACTATGGAAGTCCGCTACACCGAGCTTGCAAACCTGCTGGTAAAGCAGATTACCGACGGTAAATACGTGGTGGGCGACCGCCTGCCCAGTGAAGTCGAGTTGGGTGAGCAGTTCCAGGTCAGCCGCACGACCGTGCGGTCGGCGTTGAATATTGTCGAAGGGTTGGGCCTGATCTCTCGCAAACGGCGCGCGGGCACGGTGGTGCAATCCACAGAGACCAGCAATAGCTATACCAAATCCCTGCATAGCATCGAGGATCTGGTGAACTACGCCAGCTATACGGAGCGGCATATCCTGGGTATTGCCGACATTGTCGCCGATGAACATCTAGCGGCCGCTTTGGAATGCAAACCGGGTCAGCATTGGCTCAAAGTGCAGATGCTGCGTTCAGAAAAGAACGAGCCCAAGGTGCCGATTTGCTGGACCGATGCGTATCTGGATCCCAAAGAAGGCCACGACATCGTGCACTTGATCCAAGACGGGACAGGTTTGATTTGCAACCTGATCGAAAAGCACTCCGGCCGTGCGGTCCAGGATCTAAAGCAGCAGATCGGAGCGACTTCGATTTCAGAGGAAATGGCGCCGCATTTGCAAGCAGAGGCGCATACTCCAGGATTGGAAATTACGCGCCAGTATCTGGATCAGGCCAAGCAAAAATTCTTGATCACTGTCAGTACATATCCTGCAGATAAATTCAAATTCACGTTCTGGATGCATAGAACGGTGGCAACGGAGTTGTAGATCGATAGAATTGTGTAATACCCACAACGGAGGCGAGGATGCAGCTTTTCAGAAGATGGATGAACGGCAATAACGATAGTCAGGAGGTATCGCCCAGCCGGCGCTACTTTCTCGCTGCAGGGTGCGTTTGTTGCGCAGCCTATGCATTGAAGATCACTCCCGCACAGGCTGAGTCAGCAGAGGTGCAACGCCATCTGGCCGCAGCACGCGCCGCGGCCGGCGACGATCTGAAACAGTATCTGAGGCTCGCGGAAGTCGCACAACCCATCCCTGGAAAGAAGTCTCCCTCGATAGCGGAGCTGATGGCGCTGCCTGCGCCGCCGCCAGGCAAGGCGTTCGACAATCTCTATTTCGTGGGCGGGAAATGGGTCAGTGCCTGGGCCATTCCGACGTCAGAGGGCATTATCCTGATTGACGCCATGAACAACGCTGATGACGCTGAACATGTGATCGATGCAGGCATGCGCAAGCTGGGATTGGATCCCGCGCAAATCAAAATGGTCGTGATCACGCACGGCCACGGCGACCATTATGGCGGCGCGGATTATTTCGCGCAGAAATATCAATCCAAGATTGTTGCCAGCAAGGCCGATTGGGACATGATGGAAACCAAGCTGGAATTCGATATACCCAGCTGGGGCAAGCCTCCAAAACGTGATGTCGCAGTGGACGATGGTGCGAAGCTGACGCTGGGTGACACCACTGTGGATGTGGTGCTGACGCCGGGACATACAATGGGCACGATTTCGTTGGCGTTCGATGTCAAAGACAAGGGCAAGACGCATCGTGCTTTATTGTGGGGCGGGACGTCGTTCAATTTTGGCAAGCAGCCCAACCGCATGGAGCGTTTGCAGGCCTATCTCGATGCGACGGCTCGTGTGCATGAGCTGGCCGGCAAGCAGAACGTCGACGTTTTCATCTCGAACCATGCGGGTTTTGATTTGGCTGACGTCAAGTTGGCACAGATGAAATCGGGTGGTCCGAATCCGTTTGTGATGGGGGTGGATACGACGCAACGCGCATTAACCGTGATGCGCGAGTGCGCGTTGGCAACGCAGGTGGTCTGGACCGCGTAGGATGGGGATGCAACTGATGCACAGCATATCTCTGCGGCTCCGTATTCCCTCCGGGATGGAGCGTCGATGAGCAGCAAGCTTTATCGCGATTTTGATCAGGCTGAACTGGACGTGCAGTACAACGCCCGCAATACGGTGCCGCTGGCGTTGTTCCAGTCTCTCATGCAGCAGTACGCCGATCAGAGCCGGGCGGCGCGAGCGACGTTGTCTTGTACCTTGGACGTCGCGTTCGGAGAGCATCCGGACGAGACCATGGACATATTTCCGCCGGCTGCCGGCTCGATTGTGGGTCCGGCACCGGTCTTTGTGTACATACACGGCGGTTACTGGCGAGCCTTGTCCAAGAACGAGTCCAGCAGCATGGCCCCCGCCTATACGAGAGCAGGGGCGGTCTATGTGGCGCTGAATTATTCATTGGCCCCTGGTGCAAGCTTGGACCGGATCGTGGATCAATGCCGGCGTGCCATGGGCTGGTTGTATCGCAATATCGAAAAATTTGGCGGTGATCCTGAGCGCATCTATATCGGCGGCAGTTCGGCTGGCGGGCATCTGTGCGGGATGATGCTGGCCAGTGGCTGGCAGGCTGACGTGGGTGTGCCAGACAATCTGACTAAAGGCGCACTATTGCTGTCCGGGCTGTACGATCTGACGCCGATTCCACATACGCACATTAATGCGTGGATGCATCTATCTGCTGCCGACGCAGCGCGCAATAGTCCGGCTCGGTATGAGCCTGCATCCGGTTGCCCTATCATTGTTTCCTATGGGGATAACGAGACGGACGAGTTCAAGCGTCAGAGTATGGACTATCTGGCGCAATGGCATGCATTGGGATACCCAGGGGAATACCTGCGTGTCCCTGGCTTGAATCATTTTGATCTTGTGCTCGAATGCGGCATACCTGATAGCCCGTTGGCTAAAGGTATGTTCAGCATGATGGGGCTGACTCGAGGCTGAGTCAGCCCGGTGTTGGCGGGGCGCCTTAACCCCCGCCGATGACCTTGTTGGGGAGCCACGTCACGATTTCTGGGAACAGCATGATCGATATCATGACCAGGACAACGACGGCGAGGAATGGCCAGACAGCTTGAACACCCTGTGCGAATGGGATCTTGGCGATACTGGTGGTGATGAACAGCAAAATGGCAACGGGCGGGGTCAGGCCGCCGATTTGCGTGATCATGACCATGATGATACCCAACTGCAGCGGATCGATATGAAAGGCGCTACCCACGTACACAATCGTGGGAACCATGACGACGACAACTGCCAGGCCATCGAGGATCATCGTCAAGACCAGCATGATGACCACGAGCAGGGCCAGCATCAGCAGCGAGCTGTCGGTCACGCCCTTCAAGGCACCCAGGACCGTGTCGTTGAAGTCCAGGTAGTTCAATAGCCAACCGAGCACGCCCGCCATGCCGAGTACGCCGGCCACCATCGCTGTGGTAACTGCGGCATCCACGACTACGCTGGGCAGATCTTTCCATTGCAGTTGTCGATACCAGACTTTGCTCACGATCAGGCTATACACGCATGCCACTACACCAGCCTCAGTGGCGGTGAATATGCCGCTGAGGATGCCTCCCATGATCACGACGGGGGCCATCAGGGCCGGCCAGACACGCAAGGTTTCCCGGTAAATCTGCTTCAGCGATGAGCGCGGTTGCGTGGCACGCAATGCAGCATTCGAGGGCAAGTACGACAGCGCATAGATCACCGCCATCAGCAGCGCGGCGATCATCAGGCCTGGAATCACGCCTGCCATGAATAGCCCGCCGATAGAGACCCCCGTGATCGAACCATAGACAATCATGGTCATGCTGGGGGGAATAATGGGGCCGATAGTCGCGGCTGCAGCGACGATGGCGGCGGCCAGTCCGGGCTTGTAACCTCGTTCCTTCATGGCGGGGATCGTCACAGAGCCTACCGCTGCCGCCTCTGCTGTGGATGATCCGGAAATGTTGGCCATCGCCGTGCACGACAGGACCGCAGTGTGTCCCAGGCTGCCGCGGATGTGCCCGACCAGCGCTTGCGAGAATTCAATGAGTCCTCCGCTCAGGCCGCCCCGCGTCATGATGGCGCCTGCCAGGATAAAGTAGGGCAGTGCCAGCAGGCTGAACGAATCCAGCATGGCGAAGGCCTTTTGCGGCACCAGGGCCGGTACGAGTCCGGGTATCACCATGGCTCCGGCCAGACTGACCGACGCAATGGAGAGCAGGATGGGGATGCCGAAGAACACCAGCACCAACATGGCCGCAAAGATGATGATCAATGTCATGATGGGCGTCCCTCTGCTTTGATGCGAACCGCCATCTTTGTAAGCACACACAGTACGAGATAGGCGCCGCCAATGACCATTCCCGCGTACACCAGCGACATGCTGATGCCCAGGCCCGGGCTGAGCTGATATTTCGTGACCTGCATCAATCGCCAGGTGTATGCGACCAATGACACGCCCAGCCCGATCCACAATAGATCGATGATCCATTGCATGAAGCGCTGCATGGATACGGGAAATCGCTCAAAGAAGGTATCGACCCGCAGGTGGGCTGCGCGGTTATAGGCGACAGGAATGGCTAAAAAGACCAGCCAGACGAACGCGAATTTCTGGAATTCCTCGCTCCAGCTGAGCGAGATGTTCAGAACAAAGCGGTTAAAGACCTGCAGTGTGCCAACGATGACGATGGCCGTGAATAGCAGGGTGATCAGGGCCTCGACAAACTTGTTGATGTAGCGCATCGGCTTTCCGGAGTGACAAAACGGAATCGGACGGGTGCCTGTGAATACGCGCGGGGTAGCGCACTGGCTACTTCCCGCGCGAACCCTAGCGGACCTTACTGAGCAGCACGAATCTCGGCGAGCAGTTCGGTGCCGCCTATGTCTGCGGCGATCTTGTCTTGCAGCGCAGTGGCTTTTTCACGGAATACCGTGGTGTCCACGGTCGTGATGGTGACACCCTTGCTGCGCAGGAAGTCCAGCGCTTCTTTCTCGCGGATGGGGGCGAGCGACCGGTTGATATCGCTGGCCAGTTTGGCGCCCTCCATCACGACTTTCTTTTGGGCATCGGTCAGCTGATTCCATTCGTTCATGGAGCAGGCAAACACCGCCGGGCCCAGGAAATGGTTGGTGATGGCGATGTTTTTGGCGACTTCGTAGAGCTTGTTGGTGACGACGACCGCCGAGCCGTGTTCGAAACCGTCGAGCACGCCGGTTTGCATGGCGGTGTAGACCTCGCCAAATGACATGGGAGTGGCATTCGCGCCCATGGCATTGATCGTCTCGACATATACCGGGCTCTGGATGGTGCGTATTTTCAGGCCCTTGAGGTCTTCGGGCTTGTTGATGGTCTTGTTCGCGGTGACCACATTGCGAGACCCCCAGTTCGTGGTCCAGGCCAGCACCTTGAATCCGGACTTTTCGAGATCGGCTGCAATTTCGTCGCCGACTTTGCCGTCGAGAGCGCGATTCATGTGATCGTAGTCTTTCCAGAGAAAGGGCAGGTCGATCACGCCTACGCGTTTGGAGAAGTTGTTGAGGATGGCCGTACCTGCGACGGCGCAGGACGCGCCAGCACCGAGTTGCATCGCCTCGAAAACCGCACGCTCATCACCCAGAGCGCTGGTGGGGTAGATGCGGGCGGACAAGGTGTCGGAGTGGTCTGCCAGGTAACTCTTGAACACCCACGCTACCAGATGATGCTCGGACGTGACGTCGCCATGGGCGGAATGGGAAATTTTCCACTCTTTCTTGGCCTGGGCGTGGGCGGTCGGCGCAAGAGCGACGACCATGGTGGAAAGCAGGGCGGCGAACAGCGGTTTTGCTCGGAAACTGAGCGGCGTGGGGCTCATCATGTGCCTCCTCCTGTGGTTGATTCGATTTTGTTAAAAAATTAGGTATATCGATTTAGTAGATCGTTTTACTAATAACATATCATGGCCTGATTTTTATAGACAGTAATCGCGTATTAGGCTTTACCCTTATATCTAAAACTACGTGTTGTACCTCTAATTAAGGCTCTCAATAGAGCTATTCACTATGTGCGTGATATAGTGAAAAAAACGATTTACTATAACGATTTACTTGATCAGCAAAGCGAGGAGCCTGATGGCAACGATTCAGGATGTCGCCCGGTTAGCCAATGTCTCGGTCAGCTCGGTGTCCAATGTGCTCAATGGCCGCGCCGAACGGATGCGGCAGGACACATTTGCCCGTATTGAACAGGCGATCGAAAAGCTGGGATATCGTCCGAATCAAATCGCCCGGCATCTGAAGACCGGGCATATTCCCATTCTGGGTTTGCTCGTTCCGACGACGTCCAATCCGTCGTTCGGTCAATTGGCGGTCGCTATCGAACAAGTGGCGCAGGCCAAGCACAACTACCGCGTGTTGGTGTGCAACACCTATCGCGACAAGCAGCTCGAGTCCAAGATGTTGGACGACCTCATTGGACTGGGGATCCGTGCCGTCATTGTTATTTCTTCACTGAATGACGAGCGGCATATTGAGGCTGCGATCGACAAGGGGCTGGCTGTCGTCAGCTACGACTTGGGAATAGATCCGTCAAAACCGGCCAAGCATGATCACGTATTGCCCGACAATCGCCTGGCAGGCCGGCTAGCCGCGAATCATCTGATCGCGCACGGCCACAAACGCATCGCTTTCGTTAAGCCCAAAGGGGCGACGATCAGCCGCAGAGAGAAAATCGAAGGCTTCCTGGGTGCTGTGGGCGAAGCCGGCCCAGAATATTCTGCCCAGGTTATTGATATCGATGGCGGTTCGAGATTCGGTGACAACGAGCTTGGACAGCTGGGCTTTGAGGCTGCACAGCAAATCGCCGCAATGGCACCGCGGCCGACCGGTATCGTGGCAGTCAATGACATGACCGCGATTGGCGTCATGGCGGGGCTGCGTCATTGCGGCTTGTCCATTCCCGAGGATGTGTCGGTAGTGGGGATGGACAATGTGACGGTCTCGGAATACGTGTGGCCCCCGCTGACCACGGTTGCAACGCCAGTCCAGGAGGTCGCGGAAACCATGGTTGAGCAAGCCATCGCGCGTGTAAATGAGCCCGGGACACCTCCGCGAGAATTCAGTTTTCCTCCGCGTCTGGTCGAGCGCCAATCCGTGTCTGAGCCCGGAAAACCTTTTCAACCCAACATTTCATCCGACTAAATCATGACGCGGATTTTTCTCACGCATAACCGCGCCGCGCTGCGCCATTACTACGGCGATCGTGCCTTTCAATTGCTGACGGCCTTGGGCGATGTGAGGTTTCACGACAGCGATGCCGAGACGACTCGGGACGATGTCATTCGCCAGGCCCGCGATTGCGATATTTTGGTGAGCTTTCGCGTTCCGGCTATTGATGCCGAGTTGATGCAGGCTTTGCCCAATCTGGCCGCAGTGTGCCGGGTCGCCGTGGATATCCGGAATATCGATCTCGAATGCGCGAATCGTCTCGGTATTCTGGTGACTCGTGCCACACCGGGTTTTGGTCCGTCGGTGGCGGAATGGATCATTGGCGTCATGATCAGCATGGCGCGCCATATCGACGCGGCATCGGCAGCGTACCGCGCTGGCCGTGAGCCTGTGCCGTTGATGGGACGAGAGCTGCGTGGTGCGACGCTAGGTATCATCGGCTACGGGACGATCGGCCAGTACTTGGCCAACCTGGCCAGCGGCTTCGGCATGAATGTTCTCGTTAATGATCCATACGCTGTTGTTGAGCCTGACTCGGATGTGCAGCCGCGTTCACTCGAAGACCTGCTGGCGCAGTCGGACTTTGTTGCGTGCTTGGCGCCGGCAACAGCGGAAACGGCCAATCTGATTAATCTATCCCGCTTTCAGCAGATGCAGCGGTCTGCCTACTTTATCAACGCGTCGCGAGCGGAATTGGTCAATGAACAGGACTTGCTGCAGGCTCTGGATGAGGGTCTGATCGCAGGATGTGCCCTGGACGTTGGGTCGTCCAAAGACCAAATGCCTCCCCTGAGGTTAGCCTCGCATCCCAGGGTCCTCGCCACACCTCACGTAGGGGGCCTGACGCCGGAAGCCTCGGAACACCAGGCGATGGATTCGGTACGGCAGGTGCAGGCCCTGATTTTGGGCCAGCTCCCCGAGCCCAGTATCAATGCCGCTCATGCCAGCCGAGCCCGTGACCGTTTTGGCTTGGTACTGCCGCAGACTTGATCACACAGGAGGATGCCATGATCCAGGCGCGCTGGCCGGTTCCCGTCGATGGCTGCGATTGTCATCAGCATATCTATGACTTGGATGCCTATCCATTGCCGCAGCTGTCTCCTGTTTCGCCGCCCAGGGCCAGTTGGGCTGATTATCTGGCTTTACGTGCGAAACTCGGTATCAGTCGCTGCGTGATTGTGCAGCCCATGGGCTACGGGTTTGACAATCGCTGTACGCTCGACGCGCTGAAGGCCGCTGCAGGATCGGCTCGCGCCATTGTTTCCATGCCGCCAGCGGCAACTGACGAGGCGCTGGCAGTGTTGGGGCAGGCCGGCGTGGTGGGCGTGCGGTTCCAGATGGTGCCCAATAGCGGCAACATCATGACATGGGACGATTTGTCGCCGATCGCACAACGTATTGCCCCATTGGGATGGAATATCAATCTGCAGTTGGACGGCCGCACGCTGCCTGATTACGAGGCGTTGATCGCCAGGCAGCCTTGCCGCATCGTGATTGATCATGTCGGAAAATTCCTGGAACCCGTGACTCCTCAGGACCCTGCCTTTGCCGCATTGAGACGGCTGTTGGACACCGGCAATGTCTGGGTCAAACTCTCGGCTATGTACGAAACATCGCGTACGGGCGCACCGGAATATCGTGACGTGGGTTTGTTGGCAGAAACGTTGGCCCACCATTATCCAGAGCGTTGTCTATGGGCCAGCAACTGGCCCCATCCCGGCCAGCTGCAACGTCCCGATGACCGGTCTCTGCTGGCCTTGCTGGATAGCTGGTGCCCGTCGCAAGCCGTGAGAGATCAGATTCTCGTACATAATCCGGCTAATCTATACAGGTTTTGATAGTCGGCAGACGGGCGTTATGGGTGTTTCCCAGTTATTGGACCAATTCGAAGGGCGCTGGCAACTCAGTCGCCGCATCGAGCAAGAGCACGCGACGATGCGAGGCAGCGCGACGTTTTCCCGGGCGGAGAATGACGTCCTGCTCTATCACGAAGAGGGCTTGTTGACCCTGCATAACGGTCAAACTGTCCGGTGCACGCGCCGCTACAAGTTTCTCGCGCAGGGCGAGTCTCTGGTGATACGGTTCAATGATGGGCCGGACGATGGAAAGACCTTTGTCGAACTGGCTTTCAGTGGCGGTGCAACTGGGATATTGACTGCCGCGGACAAGCATTATTGCGGCAAAGATATCTATTCGGTGGTGTATCGATTGAATCTGCCGGATTCGTACGAGACGGATGTGCGTGTCTCTGGGCCGAATAAGGATTATCGGGCAGTGACCCGATATACCAGGGGCTGAACGAGACATAGGCCTACCGCTTTACCTGACACCAGATCAACATGGTTTAATGGCTCTACGTCGCCGCTTATCTCGTAAGAAACGACGCGTCTAGCGATAAAACTCGATGGAGATCATGCATGAATGGTGCTGAAAGTCTGGTCAGGACGTTGTTGGCTTCCGGTATAGACACTTGTTTCGCCAATCCCGGGACGAGTGAGATGCACTTTGTCGCGGCCCTGGACCAGGTTCCAGGCATGAAATGCGTGCTGGGTCTGCAGGAAAACGTCGTGACAGGGATGGCGGACGGCTATTTCCGCATCGCTCGCAAGCCAGCATGCACGCTGTTGCATTGCGGCCCTGGCCTGGCCAATGGTATGGGCAATCTGCATAACGCACGCCGTGCTCGTAGCGGCATCGTGAATATTGTCGGCGACCAGGCGACCTTTCATCGCCCCTTTGATGCGCCGCTGACGGCTGACACGGCCGGCATGGCGCAAACTGTGTCTCAATGGGTTCGCACGAGCGTGCAAAGCGAGCATCTCGGTCGCGATGCGGCAGAGGCGATTGCAGCGGCTCAAGTGTTCCCGGGGCAGATCGCCACATTGATTCTTCCGGCGGACGTGTCGTGGAATGCCGGTGGTGCGGTCGGCGCTCCGTTAAGCGTGCCTGCCACACCCGAGGTGGACGGCAATGCTGTTGAGAATGCTGCACGAACACTGCGTTCGTACGGCCCAGAGACGCTGATCCTGGTAGGAGGGCCTGCTGTATTGAGCGAGGCCCAGAGCCTGCTCTGGCGCGTGGCACAGGCTACGGGGGCGACGTTGATGGCAGACTTTGTCACTGCACACGTGGCGCGAGGCCGAGGGCGTTTACCGCTTGAGCGTACTCCTTATGTCATGGAGGCGGCTATGAAGGCGCTCGAGCGATTCAAGCACATTATTCTGGTGAACGCCAAGGCGCCGGTCGGCTTTTTTGGTTACCCTGGAATGCCGTCGACGCAGTACTCGCCTGATGCACACATTCAAGTGTTGACGCGGCCGGACCAGGATCCTGTGAGGGCCCTGCAGTCGTTGGTGTCTGTACTGAATGCGCCCGAGGTCGAAATCCCCGATCCAGGTCCGCGTCCAGAGGCGGCGACGGGATTGCCCACGCCCGAAGGCCTGGCACAGACGGTGGCGGCATTGATGCCTGATAACTCCATTGTGTCGGACGAAAGTGTTTCTTTCGGACGTGGGTTTTATAAATTTTCTCACGCAGCGCCTGCAAACGATTGGCTGCATCTGGCGGGCGGCGCCATTGGCGATGGCTTGCCGGTCGCGACCGGAGCGGCGATTGGCGCACAGAAACAGCGGCGCGTCATCAGTTTGCAGGCAGACGGCTCGGCGATGTATTCCCTGCAGTCGCTGTGGACACAGGCGCGCGAACAACTGCCGTGCACCACGATCATTTTGAACAACAGCAAATACAACATCCTGATCGGCGAATACAAGAACGTGGGAGCGACGCCCGGTGAGACAGCAATGAGCATGCTGGATCTGGGTAATCCCTCGCTGAATTGGGTTGGCCTCGCGAATGCGATGGGGGTCGAGGCAGCGCGGGCGAACACGCTGGAACAGTGTGGCGATCTGATGAAGAGCAGCTTCGGCAAGCAAACTCCTTTTCTGATTGAACTAATGGTGTAGCGGTCAATAGCCCGGTTCGAGGCCCGGGCATTTCCAATAGGCCTCAGATGGAGACGAGAAGCGATGAAACGACGTCAGCTGTATAAAGCCCTGGGCGCGATGGTCATTGGCAGTATGGTCTTTGCCGCACACGCGGATACGTATCCATCGAGGCCGATTACGTTGATTGTTCCTTATCCAGCCGGTGGCACGACTGATTTGGCGGCACGTACGATAGGCCAGGCCATGGGGCCTTTTCTAAAGCAATCCATTGTCATTGACAATCGCCCTGGCGCGACGGGAAACATCGGGATGGGAATGCTCAAACGTGCGGAGCCGGATGGCTACACCATCGCCATGGGGACCGTGAGTACGCAATCCATCAATCAGTTTTTGTTCAACGACATGCCCTATGATCCGGGCAAGGACTTTGTTCCTCTGGCGATGGTGTTCACGACACCGAATGTCATCGCGGTACGTAAAGACTCAAATTTGAAGACGTTGCAGGATATGGTTGCCCAGGCCAAGCAAAGCAAGGACAAGCCCGTTTCGTATGCATCGCCAGGGGTCGGGTCGTCGGTGCATTTGACCGGGGCCTATCTTGAACAAGCCGCGGGTATTGACATGCTGCATGTGCCCTTTAAAGGCGTGTCGGGGTCGATGCCGGCCCTGATCGGCGGGCAGGTCGACGTGTTGATGGACAACCTGCCTAGCACGATCAGTCAATTGAAAGACGGCTCTCGTATTCGCGCTCTGGCCGTTACCTCGGCAGAGCGCTTGCCGTCTTTGCCTGATGTGCCGACCGTTGCAGAATCTGGCTTCAAGGACTTTGATGTGACAGCGTGGTTTGCGTTGTACGCGCCAGCCGGTACCCCTGATGCTGTCCGGGCAAAGCTGATCGATGCTGCGACGCAGGCACTTGCTACGCCCGCGGTGAAAGCGCAGTTCGAGGCGTTGGGCGCGACGGCGGGTACGGTCAGCGGGGAGCAGCTCGCCGCATTCGAGCAGACAGAGCGCCAACGCTGGAGCCAGCTCATCAAAGAACGCAAGATCACGATCAACTGAAACCCCGTTGCAATGCCGGCGGGCGCCGGCAACGCAGACATCGCGTTGTCATCGTCAAGGGCGGCATTGTTGCGGGCAAGCGCGTAAGATGGCAACCGGTTCTCTTCCAATTGCTGCGTTGCCGTGATGGTCATGGCGGCGCGGCGTGCGTCGCTGATCATGCCTAGAGTATTCTTTCTGCTGCGTCTTGTTGCCATAGTGGCTGTGGCCCACGTCTACGTCGGGTTGCGGCTGATTCCCGATCTGCATCTGACGAGCGGCCAGCAGTGGGCTGCGTGGGGTGTCCTCGTCACGTCTTGCATCCTGATGCCTGTTTCCTTGGTCATTCGGCCGTTTGCGGCGCGTCCCTGGGCCGATTGGGTGGCTGGGATCGGGCTGGTGATGATGGGCCTGTTCTCGTCGACATTCGTGTGCACCCTGCTGCGGGACGCCGTATTGACGATCGTCTTTGTCATGGGAGACCTGACATCCGCAACCTTGCCGCTCACTCAGCTCAAGTTCATCAGCGCCGTGGCTGTCGTGGCCTTGGCGTTGGCCGCCACGCTGGTGGGTGCGTTCAATGCGAGGCGATTGGCGCGTGTGCGGCGAGTCGATGTGCCTATCGCCGGCCTGCCTTCGGCACTACAAGGGTTTGCTATCGCGCAGATCAGCGATATTCATGTCGGCCCCACGATCAAGCACGGTTATGTCGAGCATATTGTGCAGGCCGTCAATGCGCTGCAACCCGATTTGATCGCGGTGACTGGGGACGTCGTCGACGGGCCGGTGGTGCAATTGTCCGCACACACTCAGCCGCTGGGCCAATTGACGGCGCGTCACGGTACGTATCTGGTGACAGGCAATCACGAGTATTACTCGGGCGTGAATGCGTGGGTGGCTGAGTTTCGCCGTTTAGGGCTACACGTGTTGATGAATGAGCATGTGGTATTGCGGCATGCGGATGCGCAGCTCGTTGTTGCTGGTGTGACAGACTATAGCGCCGGCGCTTTCGATCCGGCGCAGGCCAGCGATCCGGTCAAAGCGCTGGCGGGGGCGCCTGCCGGCAGCGTCAGCGTGCTGCTGGCGCATCAGCCGCGCAGTGCGTCGGCGGCTGTGCAGGCGGGTTACGCCTTGCAGTTGTCGGGGCACACGCATGGCGGGCAGTTTTTCCCCTGGAATTTATTCGTGCGTTTTCAGCAGCCTTTCGTTGCCGGTTTGCATCGTGTCGAGGAAATGTGGGTTTATATCAGCCGTGGTACGGGCTATTGGGGGCCGCCCAAGCGGTTGGGGGCGCCCTCCGAGATTACTCTGCTGAGGTTGGTGGCTGCTTGAAGCAGATGATGTCTGGGCAGCCGTGTCATTTTAAGATTCACTTCATCTCCCGGCGTATAGTCGACGAATGCGTATCCTCCTGGCCGAAGACGATATTTCATTGGGCGAATCCATCGAGTCATGGCTGGCTCTCGATGGCTATGTGGTCGACCGTGTCACGCGCGGTGATTTGGCGCAAACCGCCTTGAGCACGCACGATTATCAATGCTTGCTGCTTGACCGTGGTCTGCCGGGCTTGACCGGCGATGCGCTGTTGCGCGCACTGCGGATACGTAGAGAGACCATTCCCGTCATCATGATTACTGCGCGCGATGCCGTGCGAGATCGCATCGAGGGACTGGACCTAGGGGCCGACGATTATCTGGTCAAACCCTTTGATCTGGAGGAGCTATCGGCCAGGATACGCGCGGCGATGCGTCGACACGATGGACGTCCGGATGGGGGACTGTCTCATGGTGCGTTGACGATGGATCTGGCTGCCAAACACGTCACGTTCCAGGGGCGGCCCGTCGAGTTGACCGCTCACGAGTTCGCCATCCTGCATGCGCTGCTGCGCCGTCCAGGCCATGTCGTCTCGCGGGCTCAACTTGAGGAGTCCCTGTATGGCTGGGGCGATGAAGTAGAAAGCAACACCATCGAGGTGCATATCTATAACCTGCGCCGCAAACTCTCGGCCGAGTCGATCAAGACAATCCGGCGCCAGGGTTATCGGTTGGCGGATTGATATGCGTTGGCGCCGTACCCATAAAGGCTCACCGGCCGATTCTCCTCGCGGTTATTCATTGCGCCGGCGGCTGATTTCGACCACACTGGGTTCGAGTATCGCGGTGGGTGTGATCAGTACGGTCATCGTGCTGGCTCTGGCCTGGAAAGAGGTCAGTGATACGTTTGACGATACGCTCGAAGAAGGCGCCCGGCTCGTGTTGGCGTTGGGCGAGGGGATATCAGCAGGAGGATTGCCTGCGCGCAGTCGCGATGACGATGCGCAACCTGCGCTGCGGCTTGATTATCAGATCATTTCGCGTGAGGGTGTCGTGATCCGCCGAGGTGAGGACGCGCCAAAACGTCCTTTTGTAGATCCGGGCAAGCGTGATGATCGTTTTTATGATGTCAAGGCGTCTGGAAAACGTTGGCGTGTTTATATACGCAAGCATGATTCCATGGGGGTTTCCGTTCAGATCGGTCAGGAATGGGAGGATCGTACCGATCTCATCGTCGATATGCTGGAATCATTGGCCTGGCCGTTGATCGGGTTGTGGCTCTTGTTGGGTCTGGTCAATTGGTGGTTGATCCGGCGCCTGGTTGCCCCGTTCGAGCGGATGGCCCGCGAAATGGAGACCAAATCCCCCTCGGATCTGTCAGCCTTGATGTATGACGGCAACGCACGGGAGGTGCGCACGGTGGTCGTTGCCTTGAACCGCCTGTTGTCGCGTCTGGCTCAAGCACTCGAGGGCGAGCGCCGGTTTACCGCCGATGCCGCGCATGAATTGCGTACGCCTTTGGCTGCACTGGCCTCGAGGATTCAGGTGATGCAACGCCGCCTATCTACCGAAGGGGCGCAATCTGTTGCGACAGATCTGCAACGGCTGCGAGACGATGTCGCCCGCAGCACCGCCTTGGTCGAGAACTTGCTGCAGCTCGCACGTCTGGACCCAGAGTCGGCTGACGCTCTGGTCTCGGATACGATCGATACCCGAGCGCTGCTGGACGAGGTGGCCAGAGCCTGTGCACCTCAGGCCGCTGCCAGAAATATCACGATGTCTGTCCACTGCGACGTCGCGACGCTTGCAGGAAATCGCGATGCGTTGTTAACGGCATTGCGCAATCTGGTGCACAACAGTATTAGCTACGGGCGAGTGGGCGGCAAGGTCGAGATCACTGCCGGGCGTGTCGGCGACACGATTACCCTGGCTGTCCGTGATGATGGCGATGGCGTTTCGGATGCTGACCGTCAACGGCTGACGCAACGCTTCTTTCGCGTGCTGGGTAGCGGGGTGCAGGGCAGCGGCTTGGGGTTATCGATTGTGGCCAGAGTGGCAGAGCTGCATCATGCCGATTTGCAATTCGGTCCTGGATTGGACGGCCGCGGATTAGGGGTAGTGTTGGCGTTTCCGCTGAAGTCCCCGCGCTGAGGGGGCAGATCTCCGCGCATTGAGCGCTGGCGAATGGGCCTTGACGTGTTGAGTGATGCGGCTCAGATTCGCTTAATCTTCGTTGTATCTAATAGTGCTGTGTTCAACAATGATCGCGCAATGCGCACTAGGAGCCATGCTATGACCCATTCTTTTCGTCTTATGACTCTGCCCCGTACTTTGCTGGCCAGCGCCGCTCTCGCCGGGGCGTTGGCGGCTGGTGGTGCTTCCGCTCAGGGCTACACCGGACCGAGCTCCGTGCCCGCTGACGCACAACGGGGCTATGCGGGGCCGTCTTCGGTTGCCGTGACGTCGGTCAAGACCCTGATCGAGACCGGGCGAGATGACCAAAAGGCCATATTGCGCGGCCGCATTGTGTCGCACGATGGCGGGGATCACTACACCTTCGACGACGGCACCGGGCGTATTCGCGTCGATATCGACGATCACGATTTTCCGGCTGGCGTGAAGATCGACGATAAAACGACGGTCGAACTCCATGGGGAACTCGATCTTGATCGCAAGGGGATTGAGTTCGATGTGGACGTGATTCGAGTGGTGCAATAGCAGATATCTGCACTGCCAAAAGCACACCGCCCGCCGATCAGCAATGATCGGCGGGCGGTGTTTTTCAGGCGTTAGCGATGGATGTTAGACGCCGACCACAGAGACCGCCTTGGTTACCAGATAGGCTTCGAGAGCCTCGGGGCCGCCTTCGGAACCATAGCCGGAGTCCTTGACGCCGCCAAAGGGCAGCTCGGCCGATGGCGAAGCGGCTTGGTTGATCCAGACCATGCCGACTTCGAGGCGGCGCGACAACTCGGTGACCGACTTGAACGAGCGCGTGTAGGCGTAAGCGGCCAGGCCATAGGGCAGGCGGTTGGCTTCGCGGATGGCTTCGTCCAGGGTCTCAAAGCTGCGGATCGCGGCGATGGGGCCGAACGGTTCTTCGTTAAAGACGTCGGCATCCAGCGGTACGTCGGCCAAAATCGTCGGGGCGAAGAAGTTGCCGGCAGTACCGACGCGCTCGCCGCCTGTGGCGACGCGTGCGCCTTTTTCGCGGGCATTGCTGACAATCTTGTCCATGGCAGCCAGGCGGCGATCATTGGCCAGGGGGCCCAGGGTCGTGCCTTCGGTCAAGCCATCACCCAATTTGAGCTTTTCGGCGTGGGCAATGAAAGCCTTTTCAAAGTCGGCCTTGACGGCGGAGTGCACCAGGAAGCGGGTCGGCGAGATGCAGACCTGGCCGGCGTTGCGGAACTTGGCGCCGCCAGAGGCCTTGACTGCCAACTCGACGTCGGCGTCTTCGGCCACGATCACCGGGGCGTGGCCGCCCAATTCCATGGTGACGCGCTTCATGTGCTGGCCCGCCAGCGCGGCCAATTGCTTGCCGACCGGGGTGGAGCCGGTGAAGGTCACTTTACGGATGATCGGGTGCGGAATCAGGTAGCTGGAAATCTCGGCCGGCGAGCCGAATACCAGGCCGATTACGCCCTTGGGGATGCCGGCGTCGACGAAGCAGTTCAACAGCGCGGCCGGCGAGGCAGGTGTTTCCTCGGGAGCTTTGACCAGGAACGAGCAACCCGATGCCAGCGCAGCGCCCAGCTTGCGTACGATCTGGTTGACCGGGAAGTTCCACGGCGTGAATGCAGCGACCGGGCCTACGGGCTCCTTGAGCACCATCTGCTGGGCAGCGGTATTACGGGCCGGGATGATACGGCCATAGACGCGCAAGGCCTCGTTGGCGAACCAATCGATGATTTCCGATCCTGCCAACACCTCGACACGGGCTTCGCCCAGCGGCTTGCCTTGTTCCTGGGTCAGCAGGCGGGCGATGTCGTCGGCACGCTCACGTACCAGCACAGCGGCGCGGCGCATGATGCTGCAGCGCTCATGGGCAGACATGTTGCGCCAGGTCTCGAATCCACGCTGCGTGGCGGCCAGAGCGTCGTCCAAGTCTTCGCGCGACGCGTTGGCGACTTGGCCGATCTTGGCGCCAGTCGCGGGGTTGACCACATCAATGCGCTTATTTCCTTTGGCTTCGCGCCATTCGTTGTCTATCAACAGGAGAGTGTCGGGATAACTGCTCATGAATGCTCCAAAGGGAATGTTGTGATCGACTTGACCGGTATTCGGACCCCGAGAAAGACCATGAGGACTTATCGGGAAATGACTGCCGGAGAAAACGACGGCCGTCTCGCGGCCATGTGAATATACGAGTTAACTACTGCTAGCGTTCTATGTCAAAAACCCAGCCGGAAATTGTATAAGGAGAAAGGCCGGAAAACGGCCGGTTTGCCGATTGTTTGTTCCGTTACAAATCCGTGCGAAATGGCTGACCGCAGATATCGGGCCAGGGCGTACTGCCTGTTGAACGCGTCAAGCCGCCTTGGCCTGCTGTCGCAATTCGCTGATATCGCGTTTGGGCGGTGCCCCGAACAGCCGGCTGTATTCCCTGCTGAACTGAGAAGGGCTTTCGTAGCCGACTTTGAATGCCGCACTGGCTGCGTCCAGGTGCTCGTTCAGCATCAGGCGTTTCGCCTCGTTTAATCGAAGCCATTTTTGGTATTGCAAAGGGCTCATCGAGGTGAGTTGACGGAAGTGATGGTGAAACGTTGCGCTGCTCATTTGCGCACGCGCGGCCAGTTCGTCCACGCGCAGTAATTGCGCATAGTTATGTTTCAGCCATTCGATCGCCTTGGCGATCCGGTGGCCCTGGCTGTCTACAGAGGCGATCTGACGCAGCCTGGCCGTCTGGTCGCTTTTCAACAGTCGGTAGTGAATTTCTCGTTGTATCAACGGCGCGAGGACCGGGATGGAATCAGGCTCGTCCAGCAATTTCACCAGGCGGCAGAAGGCGTCCAGGATCTTGGGAGTGACGTCGCCGATGCCTGCGCCGGCGCCGACCGCGCGATCTCGCGAGGGTGGCAGGTTGCCTTGAGCGATCAGCTCGGCCAGGATGCGCAGGTCGAGTTTCATTGCCAGGCCAACACAAGGGGTGGCGGGGCTGGCGGCCAATACCTCTGATGTCGCTGGCAGATCCAATGAGGTAATCAGAATACGCGAGCAATCATAGGGATAGGCCTTTCCGCCGATCCACATCTGCTTTGCACCCTGTGTCACCAAAACGATGCTGGGTTCGACCACGCAGACGCACGGGGGAGCGGGATTGTCGCGTCGAAAGAGGCCAAGATTGTCAATGGCGGTTTTGTGGTCGCCCTCGTGAGAGGCGCGCGCGCAGATCATATGCGTCATGGCTTGTTGCGGTGACACTGGCTGCGCTAAGGTGCGAGATGTGGATGCCATATCGGTTGGGATTCTCCTGCAGCAACTTTACCGCGTACGGCATACATCTTGCCACGTGTAATGCTCGCTTCTCGGAGAATCAGGCAAGAAATCCAGCGAAATGCGCTATCGATCCGCTGGTGATACCTGGAAAATGCTCATCTAACCCGATGCATAAAGGAATCAACATGCTCGTTCACGCCTATGGTGCCCACGCGGCCGACAAACCTCTCGAATTTCTGCAGATCACCCGCCGGACACCGGGGACACACGATGTGCAGATTGATATTGCTTTCTGCGGCGTCTGCCATTCCGATCTGCACCAGGTGCGCGCGGAATGGGAAGGCACGCAGTTTCCTTGTGTGCCGGGTCACGAAATCGTAGGACGTGTGTCGGCGGTCGGTGCACATGTATCGGATTTCAAGATCGGCGATCTGGTCGGTGTCGGCTGTATCGTGGACAGCTGCAAGCACTGCGCCGATTGCGAAGCGGGTTTTGAGAACTATTGCGACGGCATGGTTGGCACCTATAACGCGCCGACCAAGGACGAGCCCGGCTGGACGTTGGGCGGGTATTCGCAAAAAATTGTGGTGCATGAGCGATTCGCCTTGCGCATCCGGCATGCCGAGGATCAGTTGGCGGCGGTGGCGCCCTTGCTGTGCGCCGGTATTACGACGTATTCCCCGCTGCGTCATTGGGAAGCAGGTCCAGGCAAGAAAGTCGGCGTCGTCGGGATTGGCGGGCTCGGGCATATGGGTATCAAACTAGCCCATGCTATGGGCGCGCATGTGGTGGCGTTCACGACGTCGGACTCCAAACGCGAAGCCGCAAAAGCGTTGGGGGCTGACGAGGTTGTCGTATCCCGCAATCCCGGAGAAATGGCCGCCCATGCCCAGAGCTTTGACTTCATCTTGAATACGGTGGCCGCTCCACACGATCTGGATGCATTCCTGGCGCTGCTAAAGCGTGATGGCACGATGACGCTGGTAGGCGCGCCCGCTACGCCGCATCCGTCGCCCAATGTATTCAACCTGATTACGAAGCGCCGCTCGATTGCCGGCTCGATGATCGGTGGCATTCCCGAAACGCAAGAGATGCTGGACTTCTGCGCCGAGCATGGAATTGTGGCGGATATCGAGTTGATTCGTGCCGACGAAATCAACGAAGCCTATGAGCGCATGCTCAAGGGCGATGTGAAGTATCGCTTTGTGATTGATACGGCGACGTTGGCGGCTTAAGTCGCGTTACTGATCCGGCATTACCTATTCGATATGACCGCGGCTGCCGGTGGCTACCGGCAGCCGGGCCTGCGTCATCGTCGGTGTACTTTCCTCCAAATACAGGGTTGGAGAAGCATGCAGCTTCAAATCAATGGCAAGACCCATGATGTCAATACTGACGCCGATACACCGTTGCTATGGGTGATTCGCGATGAACTCGGGTTGACGGGCACAAAGTATGGCTGTGGGCTCGCTCAGTGTGGCGCCTGTTCCGTCTTGGTGGACGGCGTTGCGATGCGTTCCTGTGTGACACCTGTCGAGGGCGTGGCAGACAGACAGATCACGACGATCGAGGCTATCGAAGACGACGAGATTGGTAAACGCGTGGTCGCAGCCTGGGTAAAGCATCAGGTGCCGCAATGCGGCTACTGCCAATCCGGTCAGGTGATGGCGGTCACGGCGCTGTTGAAGCAGACGGCCAACCCCACGGACGAGCAAATTGCGGCGGCGATGGTCAATCTTTGCCGTTGTGGCACGTACAACGCCATTAATGAGGCGGTGCATGATCTGGCGGGTAACCCGATGGCGCCAAGCGCGGCCGTGGTTGTCAAAGGGAGTGCATCATGACGATCGTGGCGGAGAAAAACTTCAATGGCGATGCGTTTCCTACACGGGAACCCACGAACATTTCTCGCCGTCGTTTTTTGCTGGCTTCGGCCGGCGCTACGGCGGGGGCACTCGTCATCGGGTTCGGCCTGCCAGTGCGTCCGGCTCGCGCCCAAGGTGCGCCTGCGGCTGTGCCGGGTACACAGGTGCCTGCGTTTCTGGAGATCCGGCCGGATAGCACGGTTCGTCTGCTGAGCCCGTTCATAGAAGGGGGGCAGGGAACGTTCACGGCGATGGCTCAGATTGTCGGCGAGGAACTCGATGCCGATCCCGCAGGCTTCCTGGTTGACAGCGCGCCGCCGGGGAAAGAATTTGTGGTGATGGCCAACGGCATGCGGATTACGGGCGGCAGCATGTCCGTCCGTTTCGGCTATCCCGCGATGCGTCGTCTAGGCGCGTTGGCGCGTGCGATGTTGCTGCAGGCGGGCGCGCAACGATTCGGGGTGCCGGTTGCTGATTTGACGACGGAGCCGGGGCGCGTCGTCCACCGCGCATCGGGCCGGTCATTGAGCTATGGGGAGCTCGCGGCGCAGGCTTTGGATCTGCCTGTCCCTGATCCCGATAGTGTGAAGCTGAAGGATCCCAGCCAGTTTCGCTGGATTGGCCAGCCCGTTCCTCGTGTGGACGCCTTCGATAAGTCGACAGGCAAGGTGATCTACGCTATTGATGTCCGTGTGGACGGCATGTTGCACGCAGCCGTGCAGCATGCCCCGCGGTTGGGGATGACCATCGGCGCCGTTCGCAACGAGGATCAGGTCAAGGCCATGAAAGGTGTGCATTCGGTGCATCATCTGCCCGGTGCCGTCGCTGTCGTGGCTGAGCGCTGGTGGCATGCCAAGCGTGCCGCCGAAGCGCTGCAGGTCGATTGGCTGGAGCCGGCGGCGGATTCGCCGTTGCGTATCATGCCGGCCGATTTTTCGACCGAGGCTTTTCGCGAGCGGCTGGCTAACGAGCCCGGGCAGGGCGACGAGGCCGAAAAGGAAGGTGATGCCGAGGCTGCGCTCAAGAGCGCACATACCGTTGTGAATGCGACCTATGCCAGTCAATATGTGAATCACGCACAGCTGGAGCCGCCGTCCGCGTTGGCTCGCTTTAACGACGATGGGTCGTTGGAGGTGTGGCTGCCGAATCAGGCACCGGACATGTTCCGCGCCGATATTGCCAAACGCGCCGGATTGGATCCCGAGAAAGTGGTTCTTCATTCGCCGATGCTGGGCGGGTTTTTTGGACGTCACTTCTTGTATGACTCGGCGAATCCCTATCCTCAGGCCATTCAATTGGCCAAGGCGACCGGACGGCCGATCAAATTGATCTGGAGCCGGGAAGAGGAATTCCTGCGCGATGTCTTGCGGCCTATGGCCGTGGCTCGCTTCCGCGGTGGGCTTGATGAAAGCGGCGTACCCGTTGCGCTCGACGTGGTGTCCGCGACCGAAGGCCCGACTGAGGGGATCAGTAATAAGCAGGGCGACAAAATCGATCCGACTGCTATCGAGGGATTGGCAGGGAAGGCCTATGCCATCCCCCACAGGAGGATTGCCCAGCTCTATGTGAAGACGCCCGCGATGCTCGGCTATTGGCGCTCGGTCGGCAACTCGATGAATGACTTTCTCTACGAGTCGTTCTTGGATGAGCTGGCTGACAAGGGTGGTCAGGATCCCTACGAATTGCGCATGCGGTTATTGAAAGGGAATGAGCGGCTCAGCAATCTCTTGCGTGCAGTAGGCGAGATGTCGGGTGGGTGGAAGCGAGGCCCATTTACTGCGGAGGACGGCACGCGCCGCGCGCGCGGCGTGGCGATGGCGTCGCCATTTGGATCTCATGCTGCTGTGATTGCCGAGGTGTCGATCGAGCGCGGCCAGGTCAAGGTGCACGATATCTGGGAGGCCATTGACCCAGGCAGTATCGTCAATCCCGCGATTGTGAAAGCACAGGTCCAGGGCGCAGTTGCGCTGGGGCTTTCTCAGGTTTTACTTGAGGAAACCGTTTACGAGAACGGCATCCCCGCGGCTCGCAACTATGACCTATATCCCATCCTGCCACCTGATCGTATGGCGCGTGTTCACGTGCGCGTGATCGAGAGCGGGGCGACGATGGGAGGGATAGGCGAGCCGCCGTTGCCGGCTGTGCCGCCTGCCGTCGCGAATGCTGTGTCTCACCTCACGGGCCAGCGCATTCGTACCATGCCGCTGTCGCGCTATCGCTTTGACGTGTAGCACCCGCCGTATCCTCGACATTGCGAAACCTATATGACAAGCAGTCTAAAGAAACGTGTCGCCATCTCGCTGTCGGCATGCCTGATCGCAGCAGCGGGTGTGCTTTGGTTCGTAACCCGCACACCCTCATCACCTTTTGACGGTGCGGCAAACCCATCGTCTGACTCCGCGCGATTGATTCAACATGGGGAGTACGTGGCGCGGCTCAGCGATTGTGTGGCATGTCACAGTACGCCCAGCAGCAAGCCATTTGCAGGGGGGCTGGAAATGGCCACCCCGATGGGCTCTATTTTTGCGACGAACATTACGCCCGACAAGGAAACCGGCATAGGCTCCTATAGTCTGGCGGATTTCGACAGGGCGTTGCGGCATGGTGTCGCGCCGGACGGCCGCCGGTTGTATCCGGCGATGCCTTACCCTTCCTATGCCAAGCTCAGTGACGACGATGTGCAGGCACTGTATGCCTATTTCATGCACGGAGTGCATCCCGTTGAACAAGAAAACAAACCCAGCGATATTCCTTGGCCCTTGAACATGCGTTGGCCTCTGGCGCTATGGAATGGGTTCTTCACGGAGTCAGGCGCCTATCAGGCAAAAGATTCCGAGGGCATGCTGTGGAATCGTGGCGCCTATATCGTGCAAGGCGCGGGCCATTGCGGCAGCTGCCATACGGCACGGGGATTCGCGATGAACGAAAAAGCGCTCGACGAGGGCAGCCCACATTATCTGGCCGGCGCGTTGCTGGATGGCTGGTACGCGCCTAGCTTGCGGTCGGATCCGAATACGGGAATTGGCCGCTGGACCGAGGATGACATCGTCCAGTTTCTGAAGACTGGACGCAATCAGCATGCGGTCGTGTTCGGTTCGATGGCCGAAGCCTTTAATAATTCGACGCAGTTCATGACAGATGACGACCTGAAAGCGGTGGCGCACTATCTGAAGTCGTTGCCTGGCGATCCTGAGCGTGACGGCGAACCGTGGCGGTACGATGCCGGCAGCAATGCGGCATTGGCGCTCGATCAGCGGCTGAAAGTGCCAGGCGCACAGACTTTCATGGCTAAGTGCAGCTCCTGCCATGGTGTGGACGGCCGCGGCCAGGGACAGTGGATACCTCCGTTGGCTGGGTCGTCGTCGTCCATGGCAAAAGAGAACGCGTCCTCGATCAATGTGACGTTGAACGGGTCGGCACGAGTCGTGGCAAACGGCGTGCCGGACGCTTATCGCATGCCGCCGTTCCGTGGGCAACTCTCCGATCAGGAGATCGCAGACGTCTTGAGTTTTATCCGTACGTCCTGGGGCAACCGTGGTGGTGCGGTGAAGCCCGAGGAAGTGAAACACCTGCGTGATCGCACGGACCCCGCGAGCAGCAACGTCATCGTTTTGCAGATGCGCTGATCAGAGAGCGAATGGCGTAACGCTAGCCTCGGCCCGATAGGTGTGACTTCAACGCCTCTCGAGCCCGTTGGCTGCTGATGGCGTCTACGCGATCAGCCAACACCTGGACCAACTGCTGCAATTGATCCGCTGTCAGACCCACGTTCGTGCTGATGCGGATGTGAGCCTGCAGTTGCGGTTCGACGCCGGACATGGCCGAGAGCATTGCGACCGTGGCCAGTTCGCGGTCTCTCCAATCCAAGTTGTCGCGTTCGAAGATGTCGCCAAATAAATGCGTCTTGAGGTATTCATCGACGGCGGGGGCGAAATCAAATAGTGCGCCTTTGACCGGTGCGCCCGACAATTTGGTTTGATTGGCGGTGCCAGCCTCCAGCAAGGCCTTGCCCGTTGGAATTGCTTGGCTGGGCTCCTGGCCTACCTCGTCCGTCAGGCCGCGTTGCTTGCGCGCTTGCAGCACTTTCATCAGCTCGCTCAGTGCATTGAGGCTGCGCGGAAAGCCGGCGTAGGCATAGAGCTGAGAGAGGATTTCCTTGTTGTCGTTGACAGTCAGGCCGGCATCCAGTCCCTGGTTTAACGCGTCGTTCAGTTTAGACAGGTCACCGGCGGCGGCGAATGCCGCTATGGGGACGATCGCCTGCTGACGAGCAGTCAGCGTTTGGGAAACACCAGATTCGTGAGTGGTACGAGTCATTGGCTTGGCCTGAGTCGTCGTGGTTACGATCTCGCTTGCAGCTGCGCTTTGAAGGGCCATCGCTAATACGCTGGCTACGACGGCGGCGCTGCGTGGTTTAGCGGGCGTTGTATTGTTCATCAGTGACTTTCTCCATCCAGTCTACGTTTTTGCCGTCTACGGTGCCGGTCACGGCCAAGTGGGTCATGGCGGTGTTGGGGGCGGCGCCATGCCAGTGTTTGACGCCTGGGGGACACCAGATCACGTCGCCAGGGCGAATGATTTGAACCGGCTTGCCCCATTCCTGGGTGAGTCCCACGCCGGATACCACGACGAGCTGTTGTCCAGCAGGATGGGTATGCCATGCCGATCGGGAGCCGGGCTCAAAAGTGACGAGCCCGCCTGAGGCGTTGAGGGTCTCGCGAGCGGGCCAGACTGGGTCAATGCGTGCCGGTCCCGTAAAGAAGGTTTCCGGCCCCGCAACAGACGCTTGATCGCCGGTACGCGTGATCTGCTGGGCGTTGCCGGGGGAGGCGGCCTCGGCAGCGCCGATCATCGCGGTTTGCAGATGGAAGGCGCAGCAGGCGAATTTTAGAAATGAGGATGCCATGATGTGTTCCTGTAGGCTGGCGGTCACTGGTGAGCGGCAAGATCTGAATAGCCCGTCCGCCGGCCAGGGCCGTTGCGAGAATTTGCCGTGCGCATTGTGCGGCGCAGCGGCCTGCAGGTAACTTTATGGGCTGACTCATTAGATGAGAAGACGGTAATATCGGCATGCTCTAGTGCAAAAAATTCACCAATGGCAAAAGAGAACCTCAATGACCTGCGGGCATTTTTGGTCGTGGCCCGCGAGCGCAGCTTTACGCGCGCAGCCGCGCAGCTCGGCCTGTCCAGGTCGGCGCTGAGCCACGCCATGTCTGCGCTGGAGGCGAGGCTGGGTGTCCGATTGTTGACGCGCACAACGCGCAGCGTATCGACGACCGAGGCAGGGGCTCGTCTATTGAGTACGATCGGTCCACGGCTGTCGGAAATCGACCAGGAGCTCGAGTCGCTGAGCGCCATGCGTGAAAAGCCGGCTGGCACCGTGCGTATTACCGCGCATGACCATGCGATCGTGACGGTGTTGTGGCCGCGTTTGCTGCCCCTGCTGCAGCAGTATCCCGACGTCAATATCGAGTTCAGCGTGGACTATGCTCTCACCGATATTGCGGCCGGCCGCTTTGATGCGGGCGTGCGCTCGGGTGACCGGGTCGACAAAGACATGATCGCCGTATGCATTGCGCCAGCGCTGCGCATGGCTATCGCGGCGTCGCCTGCCTATCTGGCCGGCAGGTCATTGCCTGCCGTTCCCGATGATCTGACCCGGCATCGATGCATCAACTTGCGTCTGCCTACTCATGGGGGTCTATATGCGTGGGATCTCGAAAAGGACGGCCGCGCAGTCAATGTGCGGGTGAACGGCCAGACCGTGTTCAACAACACGTTTTTGATGCTGCGCGCCGCGTTGGACGGCATGGGGTTGACCTATGTGCCCTACGATCTGGTGCAGCCCCATATCGAGCAGGGCCGCCTCGTACCGGTACTGCAGGACTGGTGGCCGTCGTTTCCCGGATATCACATCTACTATGCCAATCGGCGCCAGATTTCACCAGCATTGTCGCTGGTGATTGAGGCATTGCGTTATCGGCCGGAGTGAATGTGATGGTGATCGCGCGTATGGGTTCGTTGGGGTTTTACCGCGTTCCTCAACCAGCCGGTTGTTCCACTTTTTCTAGTGTTTCGACCATCTCGTGGTCCAGCGCGCCCTGAACCAGATCTTCAGTGACGCGCAATTCCACACCGACCGGTGACATCTGCGCTGCCGCAGTAAACGGCGCGATAGGTGCCGGCGCAGGGCGCGTTTTACGGCGCATGACGAAATAGGCGGTCAGCCCGATATTGAGCACCAGGAATGCCCAAAATAGACCGGGTGCGCCCATTTTTGTCATGACGGGCGAGATCAGCAGGGGGCTGATGGCGGACCCGAGCGAGTTGATCAGCAACAGGCCCTGGATCATGCGCACTAAGGCATCCGCCGGCGCCCGGTCAGCCGCATGGCTCACCGCTACTGGATAAATGGCGAATACACCACCACCCAGCAAGAACAACAGAATCATCAATAGCGATGATGAGTTGGGCAGCAACAGGATCGCCAGAGACAGTATGGCGCAAGCAGCGCTCAGCACGATAAGCGTGACCTGGCGGTCCTTGAGGTCAGACCAGCGGCCTACCGGGTATTGCAGCAGCATCGCGCCCAGAATGACGATACTCATCATCTTGCCGATTTCGTCGACATTGAGGTCGATGCGCTGCAGATAGAGCGGCAGCAGCGTGTAAATCGCTGCGATGGCGACGCCCGAGCCAAAGCAGCCCATGACGCCGGTGGGTGTCATGCGCAGCAGTTGCCTGGGAGATAGCGGTTCGACACGTTCGACCAGGGGGGATACGCGAGGAATCATCACCATGGGCAGCACCGAGAGCGAGGCCAGCATGCCTGCCACCATATAGGGAGCCATGGCTCCCCATTGTGTGATGGTGCCGAGCTCCAGTTGTCCCAACATCCCGGACCCGTATAGGGCGATCATGTATATCGCCAGCAGCCGGCCGCGTATTTTCGGGTCGCTGGCCAGCAGCAGCCAGCTTTCGACCACGAGATAGACGCCGACGCTGGCCCAGCCGTTGATCAATCGCAGGATGAACCACGCGGTGTGGTTGAAGATCAGGCCTTGTAACAGGACCGTCACGGCAATCAGCGATACGAAGCCGCTGTAGGCCCGGATGTGGCCGATGCGCACGATCAGGCGGTCGTGAAAAATCGCCCCGATCGTGAGGCCCACAAAGTAGGAGGAGGAAATGATCCCGATGACAGTGGCTGAAGCACCGGCGGCGTCCAGCTGTAACGTGGTCAATGAGGAAATAAACGCGTTGCCGATACAGACAACAAACAAACCCAAAATGGGAGCCAGCACCAGGGCCAGCAACTGCCGCGACATGATGTCCTCGTAAGAAGCGACTGAGTAAAACACCTCACCCTGTTGGGGAAGACTGGGCGTAGTGGGGGAAACAAGGGAGGTGTGCTTCGCGAGGGGTCCTGACGCCAGGTGATCGGCCCGGCGTGCGTAGTCTGCTGGCTCACACGGCCTGTCAAAACGACGGGGATTGTACTGCGGCGGTGAAACGGTTGAGGCAGGCATACTGCGGGATGATGGGTCATTACAACGCTCCGGGTATTCGCCTCGCATTACACGGAGCTCAGTACGGGGGCTTGCCTCATCTGGCACATGTTCAATATACTCCCCACTAGTATATTTTTATGGCCATTTTTCGCCATGCCGCATTCCCCTGACGAAAAAAAGCGCGTGCTCGCACGCGTGCGCCGTGTCCGTGGACAGTGCGATGCCCTGGAGCGAGCCCTCGAGGCAGGGGCGGATTGCGGCCCCGTGCTGCAGCAGATCGCCGCGATTCGCGGGGCGATCAACGGACTCATGTCAGAAGTCCTGGAGTCGCATATTCGCGAGGGCTTTAGCCAGCCGTCCGAATCCGAGGCCCAATACGACCAACGCGTACAAGAGCTCTTGACTCTGGTCCGCACTTACCTGAAATAATCAATGCGTCAGCCAGACTGACGCAGTTTGCCTTTTCTCTTTACGGAGCTACCCATGAAATCACGTGCCGCCGTCGCTTTTGCCGCAGGCCAACCCCTGCAGATCGTCGAGCTCGATGTCGAACCTCCCCGTAAAGGAGAAGTGCTCATCAAGATTACGCATACCGGTGTTTGCCACACCGACGCCTTTACGCTGTCTGGCGAGGATCCCGAGGGTTTGTTCCCGGTCGTCCTGGGCCACGAGGGCGCGGGTGTCGTGGTCGAGGTGGGCGAGGGCGTCACCAGCGTCAAGCCAGGTGACCATGTCATTCCGCTCTATACCGCCGAATGCGGCGAGTGCCTGTTCTGCAAGTCGGGCAAGACCAATTTGTGTGTGGCCGTACGCGCCACGCAAGGCAAGGGCGTGATGCCCGATGGGACGACGCGTTTTTCGTACAACGGCCAACCCGTCTATCACTACATGGGCTGCTCGACGTTCAGCGAATACACGGTGGTGGCCGAGGTGTCGCTGGCCAAGATCAATCCCGACGCCAATCCGGAACATGTTTGTCTGCTGGGTTGCGGCGTGACCACGGGTATCGGCGCTGTGCACAATACCGCCAAAGTCCAAGAGGGCGATTCGGTCGCGGTATTTGGCCTGGGTGGTATCGGGCTGGCCGTGATTCAGGGGGCGCGTCAGGCCAAGGCAGGCCGTATCATCGCCGTCGATACGAACCCCGATAAATTCGGTCTGGCGAAGGTCTTCGGTGCGACTGATTGCTTGAACCCGAAGGACTTTGACAAGCCTATCCAGGAAGTCATTGTCGGCATGACCGGCTGGGGCGTGGATCATTCGTTCGAATGTATCGGCAACGTCAATGTCATGCGTGCCGCGCTCGAGTCCGCGCATCGTGGTTGGGGGCAGTCGGTGGTGATCGGGGTGGCTGGCGCCGGCCAGGAAATCTCGACGCGTCCGTTCCAGTTGGTGACGGGGCGCCGTTGGCTAGGTACTGCATTTGGTGGCGTGAAGGGGCGTACGCAATTACCGGGCATGGTCGAAGACGCGATGTCGGGCAAGATCGAGCTGGCGCCGTTTGTGACGCATACCATGGAGTTGGACGAGATCAATAGTGCGTTTGATTTGATGCACGAAGGCAAGTCGATTCGTAGCGTCGTGCACTACTAAGCCGACAAGAAAAGGCAGGCATTCGACTGAGTGAGCGAGTACCTGCCTATTTGCGATCCGGCGCCGCCGATGTAGTCATTCTGCAGGCTGCGATATTTTTGCATGTACGGTCGCTCCCAATGCTGCGCCATGTATCGCGAGATGTCCTCCTAGTTGCATGCTTTGCAACAGCTCGGCGCGGGTCAGTCCAAGCGCCAGTCCCTGGTTTATCAATGCGCGCACGGATGCCATATCACCGTGAGTAAAACACGCATGTAGAGCAAGGCGTACCAAGAGGCGTTCGGAATCGCTCAATCCTTTCTCGGGCAGTCCACCTTCTGCAAAATCCAGCAATACCGATACGTACCCCGGGTCTTGGCTGGCCAGGCGTCGTAGGCGCTTCGCCTGCTCGGGCCATTGTTTCTCGATGCGAACGCATAACGGGTCACCGTCGGGCAACGCAGGCAGAGGGGCTGCCTCATGCAGCAGGTCGGCTGCGTGCAGAATGGCGCTGACGCCCTGCAATGTCACCTGGTGCAGTACGTCGAAGATATCCGCCTCGCTCGCGCCGGCTTGCTGGGCGAGACGCATGTGAGTGGCCAGGCCTGGCTCGTATAGGTGGGTCGCTGACGCGTCCAGCGCCACGTAGATCAACTCGACCATGCGTGCGGACAGGGGGCCGGTCTGTGCCGGATAACCCGCGTATTCGGCGTAGTGAACCAGAAACGCCGGATTGGCTTGCAATAGGCTCTCTGTCCATGGGCGCCAATAACCCCGGAGCGCGATAAACCGTGACTTGATGGCCTCCAGGTCGTTCATGGTGCGCACAGTGTTTGTCCTGTCAGATATTGCGCTTTGGGGCCGGCGATAAAGTGCAGCAGCGGCGTCAATGTTCCGGGTGTACTGCGCTGCGTGATTGTTACGGCATTAATGCGCCGCCCAGAGGGACCCCATTCGCTGGCCAGAGTGGATACCAGCATTCGCGTTGACGCGAGATCGCCGGCGTGTTCCCAATCGTCACTTTCTTCGCTGGGCAATAACAGTGTCAGGCTGCCCGGCCGGTCGAGATCGAAGCGACGGGCAGCATCGAATGCTGCGTTCAGACGCTGCCCTGCCGGGCTGACCAGAATGGTTGCGTCAACGGTGGCAGGGTAGCCGTGAGCTAACGGGTCGCTATGCAGGCCGTTCCATTCTCCCTGCATGCTCAAGGACAGGGGCAGATCCGCCGGGATCAGGGCACGATGGGCGGGGGTATATGCCTGACTGCCTCCAAACACTGACGACCCGCCGTCCATGGAAAGAATGCCTCCCGAAATCGGGGCAGCCTGAGGACTGGCAAGAAATGCTAATGCGTAGGCCATTTCTTCGGGCTCCGCCATGCGTCCCAAAGGGATTTTCGATATGGCCTTTGCGGGATCGAGGCGTCCGGAAGCGATCAGTGCATCGACTAGTTCGGTACGCACGAATCCGGGGCACAGAACGCTGACGCAATACTCCGGATGCGCTTTAGCCAGAGCCTGAGTCTGTGCGATCAGGCCTGCTTTGCTCGGACTATAGGCGCCACGCCAAGGAATCGCATGCAGGCCGGCGCCTGAAGCGACGTTGACGATACGTGCCCCTTTGGCGAGCTGCCCTTGCAGAGCACGGACCAGGAGAGCGGGGGCGTGAAGGTTCAGCGCCAATAATTGCTGCCAATTGGCGGGATCCTGGTCAACGATCGGAAGATTGCTGCGATCGGTCATCCCCGCGTTATTGATGATGGCATCCAGCGTTGGCAACAGATGAGCCAACGCCTGGATTTGGTCTGCCTGAGTCAGATCGGCCGTCAATGCGAGATGAGGGCCGCCGGCAACAGCCGGCAGCGCATCACGTAGCGCTTCTATCGCCGCGGTGTTGTGATCCACGAGCGCGCACCGTATCCCGTTGCGGGCTAGTTCATGCGCCGTGACGCGGCCGATACCGCTGCCTGCGCCCGTCAGCAAATAGGCGCCCATGTCAGAGCGTCGTGAACGTAATGCCGCCGTCTACCACCAAGGCTTGGGCAGTGATGAAACGGGCCTCATCACTTGCCAGAAACACGATACCGCTGGCGATATCTTCAACGGTGCCCAAACGCCCGAGCGGGGTGCTGGCAACACGTTTCGCGTCGCGTTCCTCGTTGCGATTGCGCTGTGTACCTTCAGTGGGAACAGCCGACGGGCAAACGGCGTTGACGCGAATGCCTCGGCCGCCCAGCTCGGCGGCGGCTGCACGGGTAATACCCAGGATGCCGGATTTGATGCCCGAGTAGACCACGGAGAGCGGCGCCGATTTCAGGGCCGCTGTGGAAGCCACGTTGACGATGGCGCCGCCACGCTCGGGGTCCATGACTTCGGTGGCCGCCTGGATGCCCCAGATCACTGCCTTGAAGCCGATATCCAGCATCCGGTCCACCGTTTCCGTCATGATGTCCGGCACGCCCTGGTAGCGGACCCATGCGGCATTGTTGACCAGGATATCAAAGCGAGAGCCGTGTTCCGCAGCCATTCGTACTGCCTGGGTGATGCCTTCGCGCGAGGCCACGTTTTGCACGACAGGAAAAACTTTCCCTCCCTCAGCGGAAATGTCTGCTACTGCAGCGGCGACCAATTCCTCTTTCAGGTCATTGATCCCGACGAGGGCGCCGCGTGCTGCGAGCAAACGCGCAGTTGCGCGGCCTATACCGGCGCCTGCACCGGTGACGAGCGCAACGCGCCCAGCCAGATCTTGTTGCATGATGTCTTCCTATACAGATTGTATGTATGCCCGGCCGTTCTCCTGTGCCAGGCTGTCGAATGCTGCGCTGAGCTTGCGTACCGCTCGCAATGCACGGTGCAGCGGCAGTTCCCAGGTGAAGCCCATTCCACCGTGCAGATGGATCGCTTTTTCGATGACGAATACAGCGTTGGCAATGGCGCCGGCGAGAGCAGGACGCGTGTCGCGCGCCTGGCCGAACTCATCGCTATGGATGGTGCGGCGAACGGCAGCGCTCGATACTTCTTGCAAGAGCCGCATGCGCGCCAGCAAATGCCGCACAGCTTGTTTGGCTGACAAGGGGCGTCCGAATTGCACGCGCGTTGCCATGTAGTTGGCCGTCTCTTGCAGTGCGCCTTCTGCCGCGCCATTGGCGAATTCGGCCAACAAGATATGAGCCTGACGTTGTAATACCGACCAGGATTCCGAATCAAGGCGTGCCAGTACTCGTGCGTCTTGCGTTGCAATCCACGTCTGCGGATGATCCGGATCCAGCGTGGCCTGCTCCTCGCGCGACAGACCTTCGATGTCGATCAGCACCGCGCCGTTGTCATCAGCCACGAGTGCCCAGTCCGCATTGCCGTGATCGATACGAATCCATGCGTCATTCATAGTGCCTTGCCAGGCGATCGTCCCAATGCGCTCGCCAGCGGCCAGCGCCTGTCCTTCGGCGGAGTTGGCAAGCGTATGACCAAGCAGAATCTGCTCTGGCAGGGGAAATGGCAGACGAAGCCGGCCCGCGGCATGCACGATGGGTAATGCAAAGCTTATATCTAATCCCAGGCCTCCGTCGGCCTCAGCCGCCATCACGCCACACAGGCCGGCTTGGGCCAGAGTCTCTGCAGTTTTGCGCAGGTCCTGGTGGCTGAGGGCATCGGTGATCGCCGCATCGGCCGCTTGTGCGAATTCTTCTGGTTGCAGGTCTTCCATAGTCATGCCAAGTCCTTGGGCAGATTCATGACGCGCTGTGCAATCACGTCCAATTGCACCTCTGTCGTGCCGGCGTAGATCGTTTCGGCACGAGAGAAGAGATAAGCTTGGGTAAAGGCTTTTTGCGCCCGGCGAGCCAGTGGACTGGATTGCGGGCCGATTTGAGAAACCAGCGACAGGGCGAAACTGGCAAAGGCCTGATGGCATTCCGACCAATACAGCTTGGTCAGTGAGCCGCGCGCGCCGATGGATTCGCCTTTCGACAGACGGTCCACCGTGACCTCGACCAGTCCTTTCATCCCATCGATCTCAGCGATCAAATCGCCGACGCGGCGTTGAACGTAGCCATCGTCCAATACCCGGGATAAGCGAGCGTCGGATTTGCATGCTGCGATCAATTGGCGCAGTTCGCATTCGAATCGCCATGGACGGTACATGCGATTGGTGGCGCGTTCAATCGACAGCACACGAATGGCGGCGCTCCAGCCTTCATCGGGCGAACCGAGGCGAGCACTGTCGGGAACGACGACATCGTCGAAGAAAACTTCGGCGAACGATTCTTTACCATCAATGGACTTGATGGGCACGACGCGAATGCCCGGGGTATTCATGGGAACGGCAAACATCAAGAGGCCGCGATGCTTGTCCGCCACGGTGCCGGTGCGGGTCAGCAACAGGCAGTAGTGGGCCTTGGCCGCGCCGCTGGTCCAGATCTTCTGGCCGTTGATGCGCCAATGGTCGCCTTCCTGGACGGCTTTCGTGCGCAGGCGCGCCAGATCCGATCCGGCATCCGGTTCGGAGAACCCTTGGCACCAGTACTCGCGCATAGCCAGAATGGCGGGCAGGAAACTTTGTTTTTGCGATTCGGTGCCCACCGTCATGATGATAGGACCGGCCAGTTCTTTACCGATAGAGCTGACGCTCTCCGGCATGGGCAGGGCGCCGATCTCTTTATTGACAGCGAGGTGTTCGCGCAATGTCAGGCCGTGGCCGCCATAGGCTTTGGGCCACGTCATGCCGGCCAGGCCGGCTTGGTACATGGCGGCTTCCCACTCGCTGCTTTCAGCGAGCGTGGCGGCTCGCCAGTTCAGACTGTCGTTACGCATGAAGTCGGGAAGGTTTTTTCCCAGCCACTCGCGCGCGTGTCGGCGGTAAATATCTGGCCCAGCGGAGGGATCCGGCACAGCCACGTGTTGGTCAAGATGCATGCTATTCCTCAGCGAGCAGATGCAGAAACAGGGATCATCAACGCGTCGAGCACCACTGTGCCCTGGCCCTGCGGGCGGACCAGAATTGGGTTCATATCGATCTCCGCGATATCGTCGCGATGCCGATAGGCATATTCCGATAACCGCGCCACCGTGCGCGCTGCCGCAGCTATATCGGCTTTGGCTTGCCCGCGCGCCCCATCCAGCAGCGGGAACATCTTCAGTGAACGAATCATGTCCGCGGCTTCGTCTTCGCTGACCGGTGCGGCCTGCAACGCGACGTCTTTCAGGACCTCCGCGTAAATACCGCCCATACCGACCATGACCACTGGGCCAAAGACAGCGTCCTGAGAGATGCCTGCGATCAGCTCCGTTCCGCCCTGGACCATTGGCGCAACCAGTATGCCCTCGATACGGGCGTTAGGCACATGCTCGCTGACGCTATGGAGAATATTGGCGTACGCCGTTCGGACTGCTTCTGCATCACGCAGATGTAGTACAACTCCGCCGACTTCGGTTTTATGTGCGATGTCTTCCGAGACAATCTTCAACACAACGGGATAACTGGTCGATTCGGCAGCGCGGACTGCGTCCTCGGCGGAGGTGACGATGGTTTCGCTGGGAACGTCGATGCCAATCGCTGCGAGTGCTTGTTTGGCGTGATACTCACTGCGAAATACGGCGGGGTCGACCGGGTCGGCAGCCGATCGCGCCGGGATGTGGATCGGTGCATGCGCGAGCTGCCCCAGTTTCACCAACCCGGCCAGCCCGCTGGCCGCCGCGTCTATCGAAGGGAACACGGGGATGCCCAACGCATTGATCTGTTCCACCGCCTCGGCCGGGCCTTGGCTGATGATCATCAGCAGCCGGTCGGGATGACTGAGGCGTACTTGCGTGAGGGCTTCCAGGTAGACGCCTCGCAGCCGCTTGTTGTAGAGCGAGAGCGACAGCAGCAGCACCAGCGTGCTTTCAGCAGGATCCTCTAACAGGGCAGTCAACATCTTCAGCAGGATGTCGGGGCGGGCCGACATTTGCGCCGACGCATCGACAGGGTTGCCTGTGCTGGCTGTTGGTACGGCTTCGCGGATCCGTGATTTCGTCGAGTCTGCCAGTGCCGGCAATTGCAGGCCGGCTTCGCTCATGGCATCGGCCATCATGATGCCAAAGCCTCCCGAGGCGGCCACGAGTGTCACGCCGTTTGTCTGGGGCAGCCGGTTGGGCATCAAGAGCGACGCGGCATGACCGATGTCTATCAAGGCTTCGACCGAGCGGACGCGCAGTACGCCCTGACGGCGGAACACCGCGTCGAATACGGCGTCTGAGCTGGTCAGTGCGCCAGTGTGCGAGGCGGCGGCAGCCTGGCCTGCTGCGGTTGAGCCGATTTTCAATACGATCACGAGCTTGCCGCGTTCGCGGGCGATACGCAAGGCTTCAATCAAGCGATCGGCGTGGCGGCATGTTTCCATGCAGCACAGGATGATGCGCGTGCCGTCATGCTCGGCCAGCGCCGCAATCCCGTCTGCGACATCGACGTCTGCTTCGTTGCCCGTCGCGATAAAGCGGCTGACGCCCAAGCCGCGGCGGGCCACGCTTTGCATGGTGTAGCTGCCGACATTCCCTGATTGCGAAACAATGCCCACCTGTCCGACAGGAGGCATGTTTTCTTCCAGGGCAATCGAAAAGGACCCAATCAGCTTGTCGGCCACATTGACCGCACCCAGGCAGTTCGGCCCGAGAACACGCATGTTGTATTCCTGGGCGATTGCGATCAGTTCTGCCTGCAGCGCCGCGCCTTCGGCGCCCGCTTCGGTGAACCCTGACGACAATACGATGGCTGCTTTGACGCCGCGTTCACCGCATTCACGTAACGCAGCTGGCGTCGCTCCTGCAGGCACAGCCAGGATGGTCAGATCAGGTGCTGCAGGCGTTGCCAACACAGACTGGTATGCCGGCAATCCCTGAATCGTTCCTCCCTTGGGATTGATGGGATAGATGGGACCGGCATAACCGTATTTGATGAGCATGCTGACGGGGCGGCCGCCGATCTTGGTAGGATCATCCGATGCGCCCACAATGGCAATGCCCTGGGCTTCAAAGAACGGCACCAGACCCAGTCCTGGCCGTTGGGATGGTTGCAGCATGTTCAGCGCCCCTTGAACTGCGGCTGGCGCTTTTCCAGGAAAGCCATGCGGGCTTCCTTGGCGTCCTCGGTCTTGGCCAGCGCCATGGTGAAATCTTGTTCGAAACGATACGCGTCGCGCTGCGGCATGAGATCGACCATATTGGCTGCGCGTTTTGCGTAGACGACTGCCAATGGGGCTTTCGACGCTATTTCGTGAGCCAAGGCCAACGCTGCGGGCAACAGCTCATCGGGGGGGAGGACGTCTTCGAGGACATTGCGGTTCAATAAATCTTGAGCGCTGAGCCGCTGGCCGGTAAAGAACATTCTGCGCAGAGTCGAGCGGCCGAACAGCGTGCGCAACATGGACGCGCCGCCTGCCAATCCAACGTTAATCTCGGGCATGCCGAACGTGGCATTGTCGGATGCGTACATGATGTCGCACGCTGCCATCAAACCCAGCCCTGCGCCCAACGCGGTACCATTCACTGCCGCAATGACGGGCTTGGTGCACTCGCGAATCGCATTTCCGGTCTCACGAGTGATGCGATTGTGTTCCAGAAAGTCGCCAGCGATATCAGCGCTGGGGCGATCTTTCAGATCGGCGCCTGCGCAAAATACTTTGCCTGCGCCGGTCAGTACGGCGCAGCGGATGTCTTCGCGCTCTGAGATCTCATCGAAAATCGCGACGATACGGCGACGCATGTCGCGGTTCAATGCGTTGACCGGGGCACGATTCAGCGTGACGAGCGCTACCCCTTCGTTGACTTCAAGTGTGACGGATGTATCGCTCAATTTTGCGCTCCTGGTCTGAGGAGAACGCATGGCGAATCGCTTGGATCGGGAATACGCAGCATGAGGTCTCCTTATTCGAAATCACATGAGCTGCCAGGCTACGCGTCGGGCCAGCAGCGCTTTTTTTTGATTATATGGACGTGATTTGCGCAGATTTACATCGGAAAGGTTGGTTGTGTTCTGCGCAAAAGTGGCATATTCCCGCGCGCTCGCAGCCGATACGATATGCGCTCCGAAGCCCCTTCAAGGCCGTTCGAAATGGAGACAGACAAGCAGATGCAGATCACGCGCGTTGGACAATGTCGGGCCGCTCTGGGGGAGTGCCCAGTCTGGGACGCGGAAAACGATCGATTGTGGATGGCGGATTGCCGCAAGGGGTGGATTCACAGTGTCGATGTGCAGACTGGGGCAATGGAAACCTACGAATTGCCCGCTCCCATCGGGTCTTTCGCGCTCAATGCGGCGGATGAACTCGTCGTGGCACTGAAATCGGAGTTCGGGCTGTATCGATTGGCTGACCGGCGTTTGCGGATACTCGGTCATATCGGGGACAGTCATCCCAACCTGCGGCTCAATGATGGGGTGCCGCTGCCTGACGGCAGTTTTGTTGCCGGCACTATGCATATATTCCGGCAGCCAGGCGAGGAACCCTTAGGCGGATTGTTTCATGTGAGCAGACAGGGACAGTTGACGCGCCTGGCGCGAGAGTTCGGCGTAGTCAACGGGCCGGTGGTCCATCCGCTGTTGCCATTGTTTTTTGTGGCTGATAGCAGTCAGCGAAAGATCTACCGCTACAACATTGGGCACAACGCCGCTCTGAGCGATCGCCGTGTCTTTGTCGATACGGACGGCTTGGGGACGGCTCCAGACGGCTGTTGTTTCGATAGTAGCGGAGGGCTATGGACCGCTTTGGTTCACATAGGCGCCATTGCACGCTTTGACGCGGCAGGCGTGCTGACCGATCGTATCGATCTGCCAGTCAAGCATCCCGCTTCGCTATGTTTTGGTGGCCCCGACTTGGCAGATATTTTTGTCACGACAATCAGTGACAGTGGCCGTCTGAAAGCGGACGGCATGCTCGATGGTGCGTTGATACGCGTCCAGGGCAGCGGCTACCGCGGCGCGCCGCGGCCGCGGTGTTCTATCGGGATCTAGTCGCCATCTGCCGCTATGGATTTACCGTAGGCGGTAAATCGAAGCTCGTCTCCCGAGACATGAGAGGCCACAAAGTCCAGGAATAGCCGTATTTTGGCGGGAATCATCGCCGTGTCCAGTATGGTCGCGTACATGCCTTCTTCGAAGGTCGTGTTCGTCACACGGTAGTCCGGATACAGCCGGATCAGTGTGCCGCGCTCAATATCATGGTGCACGGTGTAGTCGTCGAGCAAGGCTATGCCCTCGCCAAGGCGGGCTAATTCCAATAGCGCCACGCCGTTATTGGTGACGTGCCGGGGTTTGATGAGGACCTCTTCAATGGCGTCAGCCTGCTTGAATCGCCAGTGATATTGATCACCGGGTAACAGATAAGCGAGGCAGTCATGCTCGGCGATATCGGCGGGCTGCTTGGGCAACGCGCGTTTGGCCAGATAGGCTGGAGACGCCACGAGATAACGTTCGCTTTTGAACAAAATGCGCCGTTTCAGACTCGCCTCTACAGGGGGCGAGATCCGAAAGTCTATGTCGAAATTGTTTCGTCTGAGGTCTGTTTTGGCTTCGGAGAGGACGAGCTCGATATGGATGTCGGGATACTTTTGCCGAAATGCCGCGACCAATGGTGGCAGCACGCCCAAACCGAACATCATTCTGGAGTGCACGCGCAGGATGCCCTTGGGCGCAGCGCGGATTTCCGTGATGTTTCGGTGGGCCTGGTCTATGTTCCAGAGGATGCCTTCCAGCTCGCGCGCGTATTCCTGGCCGGCTTCGGTCAGCACGACCTGGCGAGTGGAGCGCAGCAACAGTTTGACGTTCAGTTCACTTTCAAAATCCGTGATCATGCGAGAAACGGAGGTGGCCGAGACACCAAACTGCCGCGCGGTTTCAGAGAAGCTCTCTGTTTTTGAAATGGATAAAAAAAGCTCCATAGCGCGCAATCTGTCCATCATTCCTCCATTTTATGCATCACAGAACGCCGCTTTTCTTGTATTCCAGTAAGGGATGCCCGGCATCTAGAATTTCCTCAAAGCATCATGCGATTTTTGAGGAGGCATTATGGAATTCGGCGTATTCATCCTGGCGCAGCAGCGAGGTTACCACCAGTCGTCCAAGCAGGTCATCAACAATTCTATCGAGCAGACCGTGGTAGCTGAGCAAGCAGGATTCAATAGTGCTTGGTACGCGGAGCACCATTTCAATAACTACTCTCTGTCACCGTCGCCCTTGATGACTATCGCCCATGCGGCGGCCAAGACGCAACGTATCCGCCTGGGAACGGCGGTGTGTATCCTGCCTTTGTATCACCCGGCTCGTTTCTTGGCCGAAGTAGGTTTTGTAGACACGGTGTCGAATGGCCGTTTGGATCTGGGCGTCGGCTCGGGTTACCAAGAGTTCGAGTTTGAGCGATTCGGCGTGAAAATTGCCGAATCCGGTGCAATTTTCAACGAATTCCTGGATCTGATCCCCAAAGGTTTGACGCAAAAGATTTTCGAGCATGATGGTGAGCACCTGAAGATCCCGCCCAGCTCCATCGCGGTGCGTTGTCTGCAGGATCCGATGCCTCCACTGTGGATCACGTCGGGGAATCCGGTCACGTTGGGCAGAGGCGTGCGCGAGGGACATAACCTTTTCGTGACTGCGCTGCTCAAAGGCAATGACGGGATTACGGAATTGCGCGGACGTTTGGAAGGCGTCGCTCAAGCCAATGGCAAGGATCTCGACCGCGATGTGAAATTCGGTTTCTTGCGTTGCGGCTACGCTTCGGACAATAAGGCGGAGATCGACGCCTATCTGGATTGCGCCCGTTTCCAACGACGTATCTCGGAGAGCCTGAAGTATCGCCGTGCGCAGAGTGACGATGGCTATATGGTGAAAGAGGTCCCATCAGAGACTGATCCGACCTTTGAGCAACTCCGCCAAAACCTGCCGGTAGGTTCGGTCAATGAGGTCATCGACAAGATGCTGGAGGAAATCAGCATCTTGCGGCCCAAGCATATTGCGCTGCAAACACAGCTGGGCGATTTCGACCAGAAAACCATGCTCAAGCAGATCGAGCTCTGGGGCGACAAGATCATCCCGGCGATCCGTAAAGAGATTGAGCAGCCGGCAACGGTAGCCTGAGGAGGCGAATCATGCGGATATACCTGAGTAACGCGGGATCGATCAGTCTGCGAGATCCTGCCGATTTCAAACGCTTGGACGTGCTTGTAGACCCACAGCCTCAAGAACGTTTGGAACAGGCGATTGCGAGGGTAGGGCGTCGGGAGGATGATCAACATATTCGTCTGTCGCCGTCCGTATTGCGATTCCTGTCGCAGCACGCAGGTGACCCCGAGTGGGAGGCCGGATTTTCGGCCATGGTGCGATACGCATCGACTCATGGCTGGGTAGACGAGCGTGGCGACATTCGTGCGCATATGGTTCTCAACGAGCGCGATGATGTTGTGTCGTTGGACGATTTCAAGGCGGCTATGCGGGCGTTGCCTGCAGGCATCAGTGCGGTGACGACGGGTGACGGTGAAGCGCCGGCTGGATTGATCGTTTCCAGCTTGACGTCAATTTCCGCTGACCCTCCCATGGTGGGATTCTTTTTACAGCAAACGTCTTCGGCCAGAAACAGCCTGCTCAACAGCGGACGCTTTGTGGCGAACATTCTGGGCGAAGATCATGGTGATGTCATCGAGGCCTTTCTGAGGCAACCTCAAGGGACGCCGCGATTTTCACAAGGCAGCTGGGTCGCGGGCGAGCAAGGGGGAATGGTGCTCACCGATGCCGTGGCCAGTATTGAGTGTGAGATCGTGTGCACCGAGGTGCTGGGCACGCACGATTTTATCGTCGGCAAGATTCGCAAGACCTCGTGCCGTCAGGCGCAGCCGGTCATCAATTTCAATGCGAGCACGCATCGTATTGCGCCAGCGTATCTGCAGTAGCCCATCGCTAAACAGGGAAAGGCCCGCCGTTTTATCGGTGGGCTTTTTTTCGTTGGCGAACTGCCCCCGGACGTCACCGACGGGGGGCGCTGTTATCACTCCAACACGATGTGATTTTCGGTAATGACTTTACCCCAATAATCACGGTCAGCCTGGAGTTGTGCGTTCAGTTTTTCGGGGCCTCCCGCTTTTTCTGTTTGACCGTTGCTCACAAGCATCTTTCGAAAACTGTCGGATTGGACCGCTTTGATGGCCGCCGCCGAATAATCCTGAATGAGATTGCCGGGTGTGCCTTTGGGGGCGTGCAGGGCGGTCCAGTAACTGGCCTGCAATTGGGGGTAGCCCAACTCGGTGACGCAGGGAACCTCCGGCAAGGCTGGATCGCGATGATTGGTCGTCAGGGCCAGGATCCTTACCGCGCCCGATTTTTGATGATCGGCCAGCGCGATAGGCGTCATATAGGAAAGATCATTGCGCCCGGCAATGAGATCGAGCAGGCTGGTAGGGGTGCTTTTATAGGGCACCGATGTCAGCGGTATCCCCAGTGCTTTAGACAATATCAGGCCATACAAATCTGTTACGCTGCCCGGTCCCAGAGACCCATAGGTCAGAGAGCGCTTGGCACCCTGGGCATAGGAGACGAGTTCCTTGAGCGAGTTGACGCTGATCTTCGAAGAGACGGTGATTGTCAGAGGGCCGTCAAACAGCATGGCGACGGATTCAAAGCTATCGAATCCGTATGGCAGTTGCGGGCGCAGAAGAATGTTCAAAGAGACCGGTCCCGATCCCCCCCATCAGCAGTGTGCTGCCGTCCGCGGGAGCACGCGCAGCGAAAGTCGCACCTATGATGCCGTTAGCGCCGGGCTTGTTTTCAACGATGAACGAGCGCCCGAGTTGCGCGCCCATGCTTTCGGCCAGCAAGCGGGCGAAGTTGTCGTTAGGGCCGCCTGCCGCATAAGGAACGATCAACGTTACTGGCTTCGGCGCTGCCCGCAGCGGGCGGGTAAACATCATCATTGTGCCGGCCGTGATCAGGCTGCGGCGCATGGGCTTGAACATTGTCTCTCTCCTTGGTCTCGCCGCTGCTCATTGACTGTGCCTGGGGCACGAGAGCCTGGTGGGCGAAACGGTTCGACGCTTGTGCGCCGATTTTGGGTTGTCTCAGGAGAGGATGATAAGTTTTATCAGGGCGGCCGATTACCCCGTTATTGCGCAAAACAGTTCTGCGAAAGTGTCCGGGTCTGCCGCCCTATATCGCGCATTATCGAAGCGCCATGGCTTGTCGAGGCGTACTGGTGTGATGTTAGATGGGAGTCAGCAATGGCTCTCCAGCATATAGGCGGCGCGCATTTTCTAGAAATTTATCGACAGTGAGCTGGATGGCTTCGGGCGACCAGCCGGCGACGTGGGGTGTCAACACCAAATTGGTCAGGTCGAATAGTGAGGGCGGGACATGGGGCTCGTCTTCGTAGACGTCCAGGGCGGCGCCTTTGATGATGTCGTGACGCAGCGCATGTTCCAGCGCAGCAGTGTCGACTACACTGCCGCGGGCAATGTTGACCAAATAACCGTCGCTGCCGAGTTGTTTGAGTATCTCTGCGTTAACGAGATGTTGAGTGCCGGGGCCGCCGGGGGTGGCCACAACGAGAATATCCGCCCATTCGGCCAGTGCATCAAGCGAGGGGAAATACGTGTGTGCACCATCCGCGCGCTGCCGGCGATTGTGGTAGCCGATTGCCATGTCGAAGGCTTGAGCCCGTTTGGCGATTTTTTCGCCAATGGCGCCCAGACCTAGAATGCCCAATTTTTTGCCCGATACATGAAGCGGCCATGGGATTTCCGTGCGCCAGAAACCTTTGCGAGTGAGTTGATCCAATTGAGGAACGTTGCGAATCATGGCCAGTATCAGCGCCATGGTGTGGTCCGCAACGCAGGTGTCATTGGTACCCGCTCCATTCGAGGTAGCAATGCCGCGCTGTTTGGCATGAGCCACGTCAATTTTTTCGTAGCCCACCCCCAATGCGTGCGCCAGTTTCAGTCTGGGCAAGGCATCGATCTGTGCAGCAGTGAGCCCGATCGAGCCTATGCTCAGTGCGACTTCGATGCGATCTGCTGCTGCCGCGATGGTTTCAGCGGCCAGCTCCGGCGTGGGGGCGTACAGAACCTCGAAGTGTTCGGCAATCTGTTCTCGGTGCGCTTCCGAGACGGGGTTGAAGATGATCAGAGCGGGCTTTGAGGATGGCATATTGGATCGTGATGGCAATGGAGTATCGGACTGACAGTCACCTGAAAGTAGCCGTCGGACCAAGGATCGTCAATATGCCAAGTGTAGTGGACACGGCGTATTAACGTGAGTATCCATTGCGTAGGGAGACCACGACTGCCGGCAAGCCCGGGCACTGCTTAATTATCAACGATCAAAACCATATAACTGGGCGGGATTACTGACCAGAATGCGTTCGCGTGTCGAGGCATCGGGAATCCACTCGCAAAAGCGGTCGATCAGATTGCCGTCGTCTGGCATGACTGCGGGGGCAAACAATGCCGGATGCGGCCAGTTGGTCCCAAATACCAGACGATCCGAACGCGTTTTTACCAAGGCTTGGACAATAGGCGCCATGTCCTCATAGTGAGGCGCAGCCCCGGATGAACGGCGATACCAGCTGGAAATTTTTGTCCAGCAATCTTCGCGCTCGCGCAGGATACGTAATAGGGTCTGAAAGCCAGGGTTCTCTACCCCTTGACTGCCTTGTACTGCGCCCATGTGGTCGAATACCAGTGGTACGGGTATGCGCAGGAGCTCATCTGCGAGGGGCACCAGTTCTTCGATATTGGCGACGTGCACTTGAATATGCCAGCCAAAGTCCCGTATGCGTTCGGCCATCGCTTGCAGCCCTTGTGTACCGCCATAGCCTTTGACATGTGTGGACAGCCGTACACCGCGCATGCCGCCGTCGTGCAACCGGCGCAGTTCATCACGTGAGACATCTGAGGCCAGGCCTGCAATTCCACGGGCACGATCCTGGCCCAATGCCGCAATCACGTCGAGTGTCAGCCTGTTGTCGGTGCCGTAGACACTGGCGCTGACCTGTACAGTGCGTTGAATACCGATCTGCTCACACATCTCGAGGTACTGCTGTAGTGTGGCCGAGACCGGTGTATAGGAGCGCTGCGCAATCAACGGATAGCGTGCCGGATCCTGATAAACATGGCAGTGGCAGTCCGTGGAGTTGGGCGGCAACTGGTGGCGTGGCCGCGATGCGCTACGCTGGGGAGGCAGACATACCGGAGCAGAAGACGTGTCGTAATTGTGCATGGAGTAGGTAAGGCGTGTATTTAATCCAGGGGCTTGATGCCGGCCTCGGTGATGACGTTATTCCATTTCTTGGTTTCGTCGTTCAGGATGCGGTCAAAATCAGCACCCGTGCCAATCAATACATCCGAACCCAGCTCGCGGAATTGGCGTTGCACGTCAGGCTGGTTTAACACGTCCTGCACGGCGGCATTGACTTTGGTGATGATCTCGTTGGAAGTCCCTGCGGGAAATAATAGGCCGGTCGTGGTGCTGGCCTCAAAACCAGGCAAGCCGGATTCGGCCAACGTAGGCAGTTCCGGCATGACGCTGGAACGCTGAGCCGTGGTGACGCCTAATGCGCGCAGCTTGCCAGCCTTGATCTGGCTCAAGGTCGAGGCCAGTTGATCAAAGGTCAGATCTACATGGCCGCCGAGCAGATCGGCCACTGCCAGGCTGCTGCCTTTGTAGGGAACATGCAGAAAGCGGGTGCCACTGAGCTTTTGGAACAGTTCGCCCGTCAGATGGGCGGCCGTGCCTACGCCTGCGGAAGCCAAGGTCAAGGTATCAGGCTGTGCTTTGGCGTACGTGATGAACTCGGCCAAGGTCTTTGCGGGGACTTTGGGGCTGATGACCAGCACGAGTGGTGCGCGCGCCAGAGGGGCGGCGGCAGAGAAATCCTTTGTGGGCTGTAGTTGCGCTTGCGGATGCAGGGCGCGAACGGGTGCTAATGCACCGGTCGACCCCAGCAGCAGGGTGTAACCATCCGGTTGCGCGCGGGCTACGTATTCCGAACCTACGATGCCTGCGGCACCAGCGCGATTCTCCACGATGACGGTTTGCCCCAGGCGTTGGCTCAACCCACCGGAAATGATGCGCGCGGTGGCGTCGATGTTACCGCCCGGCGGGAACGGCACGACTAGGCGTACTGGCTTTTCGGGGTATTGGGCATGGGCGGCAACGCCGACGCAACAGGCCAGCATGGCCAGGGTCTTGAGTAGTCTCTTCATTTTGGGGTCCAGTTGATGGCTGGCTGGATGGCTTATGGGGGCTAGTGTAGGGATGAGCGATGATCTGGAATAGCGATGTTATTTGACAGATTTGATAAAAAAATTTGATGAAGCGCGGCCGGTCGGACCGTTCGGGCTTGGAAAGAATTTGCGCTCAGGCACAGATCGGTGCTGGCGTCGAAAGCCGGGCGATGCCGATTTTTCGAGACGGCGACGGTTTGCGTGCCACACCCTTGGTGTTTGTCTCACACTGTGGGACGGTCTGCACACTGCAGGCGTGATGGTCTTGAGCTGTGCGGCATCTCTCTACAAAATGGACACGTGCCAATTTCGCGTGAAATCTCCATGTACATCAGCGAGCAGTTGTTAAACCCTGATGAGCGCCGTCTGCGCTTATCTACCCAGTTGGGCGTACAAAACGTGGTGCTCGACAATCGCGGCACCGAACTGGTCTCCGCTGCGGGAGGGGTGAATGCCTGGGATGCGGGCAGGTTGCGCCGCTATCGCGAATGGATCGAAGGCTTTGGTCTGAAGCTGGATGTCTTTGCGCTTGATGTCGGCAGCATTCTGCTGGATTCGTTGGTAGACCTGGATAGCGCTCGCCGGCAGCGCGATGTGCTGGCGCAGAATATTCAAAAGGCTGCGGATGCGGGCATTACCTGCTTGAAATATAACGTCCAGATGGTGGGGATCACGCGCACTGGCTTGAAGCCCGGACGGGGCGGGGCGCGTAACTCCGGCTTCGTGCTGGCGGAGTATTCGCCGGAAGATGACAGCAAGCACTCTTATTGGGGTGTGGGCTATCCCAGTAATCAAGAGGAGGGCGGTTCGGCCTCCGCCATGTTATGCGGCCAGAAAATGGCGCGCGAGGTGCCGCCCGTCAGTGCGCAGGCAGGGTGGGATGCGATCGAGTTTCTCGTGGAAGGCTTGGTGCCGGCCGCGGACGCTGCGGGAGTGCGGTTGGCCTGTCATCCGCATGATCCGGCATATCCGATAGGCGGCTTGAATGGTGTCGAGCACGTGGTCGGGTCGGCGGATGGGTTGCGGCGTTTCCTGTCACTGTCGTCCAGTCCTAATCACGGGCTTAATTTTTGCCAGGGGACCGTAGCGGAAATGTTTAAAGAGCCTGCGCAGCATATGAGTGCGGTCATTGAGGAGTTCGCGGCGACGGGGCGCATTTTCATGGTGCATTTCCGCAATATCCGCGGCGGCTATCTCGATTTTCAAGAGGTGTTTCCGGACGAAGGAGACGTGGATATGCTGCAGGCGATCAAGGCGTATCAACGGGGCGGCTATGCGGGGCCGCTATGCCCGGATCATGTGCCCGTGTCGGACATTGACGAGGGGCGTGAGCGCTTTATGGCTTTTGCCTTGGGATACACACGAGGACTCCTGCAGGCCGCAGGCGTGTGGTCGGTGCGATAGCAAACAGGGACGTGCATCATGGAAAAGCCGTTGAATTGGCGCAGCCAGCGCTGGTTGGCGCGAGAGGATTTTCGCAGCTTCAACCACCGCAGCCGATTTATGCAGATGGGCTACGAAGAGCAGGATTGGGCTGGCAAACCGATCATTGCGATATTGAATAGCTGGTCGGAATTCAATCCCTGCCATCAACATTTCCGGGATCGCGTCGAGGACGTCAAGCGCGGCATTTTGCAAGCGGGTGGTTTCCCTCTGGAAATGCCGACGATGTCGCTGAACGATGCGATCGTCAAACCCTCGGCATTGTTGTATCGCAACCTGATGGCGATGGAGGTCGAGGAAATGATCCGATGCCATCCGGTGGATGGCGTGGTGTTGATGGGAGGCTGCGACAAAACGACGCCAGCCATGTTACTGGGGGCGATCAGTGCGCAAGTCCCCGCGATTTTCTTGCCTGCAGGCCCAATGCTGCGCGGCAATTCGCGTGGCCAGACACTGGGTTCGGGTTCCGATGCGTTCATGTTCTGGGATGAGCGGCGAGCCGGGCGGATATCCGAATCTACGTGGGAAGGCATCGTGGGTGGCATTGCGCGCAGTCCCGGGACCTGCATGACGATGGGAACCGCCAGCACGATGACTGCCATTGCAGAGGCATTGGGCATGGCGTTAAACGGGGCCAGCAGCATGCCGGCGGTCGATGCGGGTCATCGGCGTATGGCGGCGCGCTGCGGCCGTCGTATTGTGGAGATGGTGGGCGAAGACCTGCACCCTGGGCGTATCCTGAGCCGGGATGCTTTCTTGAATGCCATTGTGGTGGCCATGGCGATGGGTTGTTCCACCAATGCCATCATCCACGTGATTGCGCTGGCGCGCCGTGCTGGACATACCGATATCGGGCTGGACGATTTCGATCGAATCAGCCGCGAGGTGCCCGTTCTGGCAAATATCCGGCCGAACGGGGACAGCCGTTATTTGATGGAAGATTTTCATTATGCCGGGGGACTGCCTGCATTGATGACACGCTTGTCACGGTATTTGAGGTTAGAGACGCTGACGGTGACTGGCCAGTGCCTGGGGGAAAATATCCGTCAGGCTCAGATCTATAACGACGAGGTGATTCGTCCCTGGGATCGTCCGATCTATGCGGAGGGTGCGTTGGCTGTGTTGCGCGGCAATCTCGCACCCGATGGTTGCGTGATCAAGCCCAGTGCGATGAGCGAGCAGTTTCTCAAGCACTGCGGACCTGCTGTGGTATTTGACGACTATCCCAGTCTCAAGCTGATGCTGGATGATCCACAAGCGGACATTACTGCCGATCACGTCATCGTGTTGCGCAATGCGGGCCCCAAAGGCGGGCCGGGCATGCCCGAGTGGGGCATGATTCCTTTGCCACTGAAGCTCGTACGCGAAGGCGTAAAGGATATGCTGCGTATCAGTGATGCGCGGATGAGCGGCACGAGTTATGGTGCCTGCGTGTTGCACGTGGCGCCAGAGGCCTATGTGGGCGGGCCGCTGGGGCTGGTGCGTACCGGCGATCTGATTTCGGTGGATGCGGCCGCGCGCAGTATTCACCTGGATGTGGACGAGAACACATTGATGCGCCGTCGGGCTGAATGGACATCGCCGCCTCCACGCTATGCGCGAGGTTATGGCCGCATGTTGCTGGATCACATTTTGCAGGCGGATCAGGGTTGCGACATGGATTTCTTGTTGACGCAGGCGGGGCCGGCCGTGGGCGAGCCAGATATTTTCTGATTGCTGCGTGTGGTCGCGGCATCGGCGAACTGGCCGCGCGCGAAACCATGATGCTGGCGACATTCGCAGTACGCGCCGTCAGTCATGTGCTGGCTCGTTGAATGACTTCGAAGCCGATATCACAGGGTTTGCCGCTCTTGCGGCCCTGAGTCAGGCGTTCCAGCAGTAAACGGCCAGCTTGTGTCCCTATTGCCGCCCGGTCAATACGCAGTGTGCTGAGGGCGGGGTGAGCTGCACGCGCAATAGGCAGATCGCCAAAACCCATCACGGCCAGATTTCCCGGCACGGTCCAGCCGCGTTGTTGACAGGCAAACAGCACGCCGGCTGCGAGCAGGTCGTTGTTGCAGAAGACCGCAGTAATCTCAGGGCGGCGTGCTATCAGACGGTGCAGGCTGTCGGCGGCAGCGTCTACCTGCACTGGGGGAGCAATCAACTCTGCCTCGACCTTGCGGCGCGTTGCCGACGCAAAACCTGCCAGGCGTTCGCGAGCCCTGGGCTCGTCAGCACCGATAAACGCCAACGTACGGTGCCCGCGTTGCAGTAAATGGTCCGCTGCGGCAGCCCCTGCGTCTCTGTTTGAAAAACCGACAAGCATGTCGATCGCGCTGTTTCCATCCTCGGCAGGCAAGTCCCAGGTCTGTACGACGGGAATACCGGCGCGGCGTAGTTTGGTGCGCATCGCCGTGGAGTGGTTTGTGCCTGTGAGGACGAGGCCATCGACGCGACGCCCCAGAAAGGCGTCGATCAGGGCGGCTTCTGTATCCAGGCAGTAGCCGCTTTGGCCTAATAACAGCTGGTACCCGTCCTGGGTCAGTCTTTGTGCCAGCGCCTCGATGGTTTCAGAGAAAACCAGATTAGAGATGGTCGGCACGATAGCCGCAACGATGCGTGAACGATTGGACGCGAGGCTGCCGGCAGTCAGATTAGGGACATACCCCAATTTATCGACCGCTGCCTTGACTGCTGCCAAGGTATCGGGGGCCACCAGGTCTGGCGTGTTGATGGCTCGAGATACGGTTACCAGTGAGACGCCAGCAGCATGGGCGACGTCACTCATGCGGGCTTTGGCAGAGGGTTGGCGCGGCATGGTGGGTGAAATTTCCAAATTATGGGACTGTTGACGGTCAGGAGCAGAAATCGGGATTGCGAAATTTCCGCCAATCGTCAAAATGAAAGCGCTTTCAAATTCTACATAAAACTACGGCGATCAGCCGAAAAAAGGAGACCACAATGAATCGCAGAACCCTGTTGGTTGCGCTCGGCCTGGTAGCCAGCGTGGCGAGCATTCCTGCCACGGCATTTGGGCAGAATGATGACTATCCGTCCCGTCCAGTCACGATCATTGTGCCGTTTCCTGCTGGCGGCACCAGCGATCTGATGGGACGTTTGATGGCAGATGTGCTGGGACGGCAGCTAGGAAAACCATTCGTGGTAGAGAACAAGGGTGGCGCGGGCGGCGCCATCGGTACCGATCAGGCGGCACGCGCCAAGCCTGATGGCTATACCTTGTTGCTATCCGGCATTGGCAGCAATGCCATTATTCATGGCTTCAGCCCCACGCCGCCCTACGATTCCGCAACCGACTTTGTTCATATTTCTCAGTTGGCGGCAGGTCCCAATGTGCTGGTGGTCAATCCGTCGTTTCCAGCCAAGACGTTTGGCGAGTTTGTTGCATGGGTCAAGGCGAATCCTGGCAAATTCAATTTTGGCCAGGTCAACGCCTCGTCGGGGCATGTGACGACCGAGTACCTGAAACAGGTTGCCGGCCTGGACATGGTAGGGATTCCGTACAAAGGCGGCGCGCCCGCGTTGAATGATGTGCTGGCCAATCAGATCAACGGGATGTTCACCAATCAGGACGTGGTGTTGCCTCATGTCCAGGCAGGCAAGCTGCGCGCTCTGGCGGTGACCAGCGAGCAACGTAACCCGCTTTATCCCGATGTGCCGACGGTTGCCGAATCCGGGTATCCCGGCTTCAGCGCGGTGTCGTGGACGGGTTTGTCTGCCCCCAAGGGGACACCGCCTGCCATCGTGAAGAAACTGGAAACCGCCATGATCAAAGGATTCGCGGATCCGGCGGTACGTCAAAAACTGGAGGTGGCCGGGTTTGTCGTGGTCACCTCGAAATCCGAGGATTTCACTCGTTTTGTCGACAGCGAGATTGCTCGTTGGGGGCAGGTGGTACAGAAAGCAGGCATCAAGTTGAATTGAGTGGACGCTCGTTAATCCGATATTGGAACACCCATCATGAAAGCTGTTGAATCGAATATTGTTTCTTACGCCAAGGCCGATGCGAATGTGCGCACCGCTGCCGAAAGTGGTGATCGCATTGACTGGATCAAGGTATCGTTAATCTATCTGCCATTGGATACGCCTGTCAGTGACGCAAAGGTCCTGACTGGCCGTCAAAAGCCTTTGACGGAAATCGCCTTTATTTTTGCGGAGATTCGCACGCGTGATGGGTACGAGGGGATCGGGTTCGGTTATTCGAAACGCGCGGGTGGTCCCGGGATGTACGCACATGCCAAGGAGATCGCCCCGAATTTGCTCGGCGAGGATCCCAGCGATATTTCGCGTCTGTTTACCAAGCTGCTCTGGGCTGGCGCTTCCATGGGACGCAGCGGCTTGACGACTCAGGCGATTGCGCCGTTCGATATCGCGTTGTGGGATCTCAAGGCCAAACGTGCGGGACTGCCGTTGGCCAAGTTGTTGGGGGCTCATCGTGATTCGGTGCAGTGCTACAACACGTCGGGGGGCTATCTGCATACACCGCTGGATCAGGTGCTGAAGAATGTGCAGATTTCCCGGGAAAGCGGTATCGGCGGGATCAAGTTGAAAGTCGGTCAGCCTGATCTGTCCATTGATATTCATCGCGTGGGCGAGGTTAGAAAACTGTTGGGTAATGATTTCCCGCTGATGGTGGATGCCAATCAGCAATGGGATCGCCAAAAGGCGACGCGGGCGTGCCGTGCGTTGGAGCAGTTCGATTTGACCTGGATCGAAGAGCCTCTGGACGCGTATGACTTTGAGGGCCATGCTTTGCTGGCAGATCGTTTCGATACGGCAATCGCGACGGGAGAGATGCTGACCAGCGCCGGTGAGCATGCTCAATTGATCATGGCGGAGGGCAGTGATTTCATTCAACCCGATGCGCCGCGTGTGGGTGGCATTACGCCATTCCTGGAAATCATGGCGCTGGGTGCGTTCAAAGGGCGCAAGCTCGCGCCGCATTTTGCGATGGAAATCCATCTGCATCTGGCCGCGGCGTATCCGATTGAGCCGTGGCTGGAACATTTCGAATGGCTGGGTCCGATGTTCAACGAGCAGATGCAGCTGAAAGATGGCCGCATGTATGTGTCGGACCGGCCGGGATTGGGATTTTCGTTGAGTGAGCAGGCTTTGCGGTGGCGTGCGGATTCGGAGGAGTTCGGGAAACGGCCTTAAGGCGATTCGTTGGGAGATGGTGCTCTTTGCGGATTTCGTCAGAGGTTTAGGCGTGGCTGAGGTTGATGTGCTTATTGGACGTCGAGCCGAGGCAATCGGGCCGTGGGGGCTTCACAAAGCCGGTCCGGCCCGCCGGGGCCGGACACCGTGTTCGCTCGTCTCGTCCGCGCCTTCGCGCTACCTTCGACTTCCGCTCCACTCGGCTTTGAGGCGCCCCCACGGCCCGATTGCCTCGGCTCGACTCGCAGTAACTCAAGCTCATCACATCGTTGGCACGAGTCTCTTGCTTGGCGTTTTTCTGTAGCACCGTTGGCAAAGAAGAAGATCTTGCAGGGCTGCTATTCGCGCGTGCCCTGCACACGCGCGAATAGCGATCGGTCCGGGCATGCGATGGGGAGGCA
>NZ_BAAGVG010000023.1:0-599339 GCF_054780995.1 Bordetella tumbae | reverse complement strand
ACTCTTTAAAAAGTCCTATCCTCGTGTCCAAAATAACTGGACCAGGACAACCAGGGGCCTCGGCCCGCTGCGCGGGCTAAATCGCCGCTCTACGGCCCGGTGAGGCTTTCAGGCCCCCGACACGGACTCACAGTAGTGGCATGCCCCGGCAATGATATGCCCCTGACTGCAGGATCATCCGTAACGTGGAGACAGCGCGAGTCGGAGTTCGCCGTGTAAAAGGGGTGCCGGCCCGTAGAGCCGCGATTCAGCCCGCGAAGCGGGCCGAGGCCCCTGGTCATGGGCCGAGTCGCGGCGATAGGGCCGGCACCCCTTTTACACGGCGGACTCCGGCGCCTAAAGAACCCAAATCACGGCATGACTCCGCTGTATGGCCTAAGCCCGCGTTACGACATGCCCTCACGTCCCGAGTATGATTAGCCCCTTTCCCAAAACCGGCCCCAGCCACTAAATACCTCCATGGCCCTGCGCGCAACGATTTACAAAGCCGACCTGCACATCGCCGACTCTGACCGCCATTACTACGGCAGTCATGGGCTGACGATCGCACGTCATCCCTCGGAAACGGACGAACGCATGATGGTGCGCTTGCTGGCTTTTGCCCTGCATGCGCAAGAAGGCTTGGCGTTCACCAAAGGTTTGAGCGATACCGACGAGCCCGATGTGTGGTTGAAAGACCTGACTGGCGCGATCGCTCTCTGGATCGAAGTCGGCCAACCCGACGAACGCCGTATCTTGAAAGCCTGTGGCCGTGCCGAACAAGTCATTGTCTATTGCTACGGCGGCCATGCCAGCACCGTATGGTGGGACGGCGTGCGTAACAAACTCGAACGCGCCCGCAATCTGCGCGTCATACACTTGCCTACCGGCCAAACACGCGAACTCGGCGAATTGGCCGAACGCACGATGGATGTACATGTCAACATACAAGACGGCGCCGCCTTTGTGTCCGCAGACAAAGGGCAGGTGACTGTCGAGCCCGAAGTCTGGCGCTAGATCATTTTTTCTGTGGCAAGGCGTGGCTTGCCGCGATTCGTACGGGATGCCGATCTGCGCCGGCCTGGTCGACTGGTTGGACCGCCAACCAGTCTGCTGAATCGCTACGTAGCCGAACGTTGTTCCACGATCTGCCAAAAGCCCGGCAAAAAGCATTCGGCAACCAACAGCGGCTGCCCATATCGCCAAAATACCGAACGCCGCGCCCACAGCGCACCGTTGTCTCCCTCGGCCTGCACCCCCCGCGCTGTCGCATAAAACGGTACGGGCGAAGCCAATTTGCGGCAGACAAACGGCGAGCGTTGAATCGTACGGTCGTGATAAAGCATGTCTGCCAACGGCCGCGTGCGTAGCCGCCGTATCCCTTGCCACACGCCATGCGAAGCTGCCAACGGCGTTAGGCTGCGCGCCACCACGCTATCCACACCATCCACGGACATCAGGATTTCCCGTACCCAAACAGGACGTGCCACCTCAAGCCCCATTCCACGGGCCTCATCCAGCGATACGCCTTCGGCATATTCATTCAACACGCGCAAATCCATTTTGCCCAACTGCCGCAACCCGGCCGTCAACGCGCCAGGACGCATCAACCAGAATTTATGAGTAGGAGTCAACGAAGGCGCGACCGCAGGCTGCCAACCAGTGGCAAGAGGAAGAAAGGCTGTCATACCCGTTATTATGCCAAGTCGCCGGCAACAGATGAAATCCGAGACCTCATCGGCCGGACCTTACCGTCCGAGACGAAAGAGCCAGATCGCAAACATTCTCGAGGCATGCCTACACCGTGAGTTTCTGCCGCGTGCCCAGTGCCGCGCCGGCCCGTAGATCGGAGGGCAGCTCCGCGCAGCGGGGCCGAGGCCGCCTGGTGTTGCGGCCGAGCCGTAGTGATAGGGCCGGCGCGGCACTGGGCACGCGGCAGAAACGGTTTAAGAACGCCACGACGTTAACGGAACAAGGGTCTGAATGAATGCGCTCGGGCACGAGAAGCCATATAGCGCTGTCCAGTAATGCCGTCCAAGCATCCCAGTCTCGTTCAGCCTATAAAATACCCCCTTCGCTACACGCCCACACCGTCGGTCGCGTAGCAGACCACCAAGGCATATGGAAAAAGTACGAATCTCAAAACTGATGTCCGAGCGCGGCCTATGCTCGCGGCGTGAGGCCGATAGTTATATCGAGCGCGGTTGGGTCAAGGTCGACGGCGTCGTCGTATCCGAGCTCGGCGCCAAAGCCTATCCCGACCAAGTCATCACACTGGAACGCGCAGCCCAGGCGCAACAGACCTCTCGCGTCACCATCCTGATCAACAAACCCGTCGGCTACGTATCGGGTCAGGCCGAAAAAGGCTATACCCCCGCCGTCGCCCTGATCGATGCCCGTTCGCGTGACGCCAATGACCGCTCGCCGCTGCGATTTTCCCGAACCCATCTGCAGGGCCTCGCTGTCGCAGGCCGGCTGGATATCGATTCCCAGGGCTTGCTCGTGCTGACCCAGGATGGCCGCATCGCCCGTCAACTCATCGGCGAGGACTCCGACGTAGACAAGGAATACCTCGTACGCGTGCAGGGCCGTCTGGACGACCGTGGCCTGGCCCTGTTGAATCACGGCCTGTCGCTGGATGGCAAGCCCCTGCGTCCCGCCCAGGTCCGTTGGCAAAACGACGATCAACTCTGTTTTATCCTGCGCGAGGGCAAAAAACGCCAGATCCGCCGTATGTGCGAACTCGTGGGCCTGCGGGTCTTGGGATTGAAACGCGTGCGTATCGGCCGGGTCCGACTGGGAAATCTGCCGCAAGGGCAGTGGCGATATTTACGGGACGACGAGCGTTTTTAAAGGCCAAACTTGTGACAGCTGTTTCAGCCGATTACTCGTCTTAATTTAAATTAATAAGTCCGCGCTATCCTGCGCTACGAGTTTGCCGTCGCGTAGTCTTTCCATCAGGAACTCGATGAAAATCCGGGTTTTGGCGGGCAGGAGCCGCGTGTCGGTGACAGCATGGACCGGAAACGGCCCGGCTTGCCAGTCTGGCAGGACGCGTTGCAAGCGTTGCTCCTCGACGTCCTGAAATACGCTTTGTGTCGGGCCTAGAATGGCAATGCCCGCGCCCAGTGATGCCAGGCTGCGCACCATGGCCATGCTGTTGACGGAAAAGCGGTTGCTGGGCGTGATCTCGATGCGTTCGTCCCCGCGCGATAGCGGCCATCGTGTCACGCGGCTATTGTCGGCGCGGAACTCTATGCATTCGTGGCGGGTCAAGTCACTCGGGTGTTGCGGAGTGCCGTGGCGCTTCAGGTATTGCGGCGATGCGTAGAGATAGGCCGATAGCCGTCCTAACAGGCGTGCAATCTGGGTGGAATCGGGCAGGGCGCCGATCTCGATGGAAATGTCGCATGTCTGGAATACCCGCCCGGCATGCTCGGGACTGGCCAGATCTAAATAAAAGGTGACTTCAGGATAGCGTTGAGAAAATTCCAGAAAGGCTTCAGCCAGAAAATCAGTGCCAAAATCGGCCGGCATATTGACCCGCAAGGGTCCCGAGGGCGTTTCGACCAGTTTTTGCAGCTCTTCGTGAGCGATCTGGGCTTCTGAAACAATGCGTTGGCAGCGCGCGAAATATAGCTCGCCCGCCTCGGTCAGTTGTACTTTACGTGTGGTGCGGCTGAGCAATTGCAGCCCCAGCGAGCGTTCCAGCTCGGCTACCTGACGGGACAGCGTTGATTTGGGGATCCCCAGATTGTTGGCAGCCCGGCCGAAATTGCAGGTTTTGGCGACTTCGACAAAGAGTTCCATGCCTTGCAGGCGTTTCATGGCGAAGCTCTTAATGATGGTGAATGAAGGATTATTCCATATATGGGATGATGTTTTCGCTTTTTCCTACTTTGTTTCTCAATTGGGATAAAGCAAAATACCGCGTTGCGCAGTGCAACATTGGGGCACTGTGCGGTTCGAATCGTGAATCAGTGAATCAGGGCTGCGAGTACCACGCCGCAAAGGGTGGTGCGGGCACGTTATAGCTCGGAAAGGATGGTATGAACTACAACGGAATGCGGCGTGGCGCCGCTGTTTTGACCCTCGCAGCGACCGCGCTGGCGTTGGCGGCTTGCAGCAAGACTGCAGAAGCTCCGGCGGGAGGCAAGCCCCAAGTCAGCGTCGTGACCTTGGCGACGCGCCCGGTGGTGTTGACGACCGAATTGCCTGGCCGCACCTCGGCCTACAGAGTGGCGGAAGTTCGTCCGCAGGTCAACGGCATCATCAAGAAGCGCTTGTTCACTGAGGGTGGCGAGGTCAAGGCCGACCAGCAGCTCTACCAGATCGACCCTGCTTTGTACCAAGCCAGCCTTGATAGTCAGCAGGCCGCGTTGGCGCGCGCCCAGGCTCAGTTAAAGACCGCCAATCTGCTGGTGCAACGCTATAAGCCGCTGACCGAAACCCGAGCAGTCAGCCGCCAGACCTATGACGATGCCGTTGCGACGCGCGACCAGGCTGCCGCCGACGTGCAGTCGGCCAAGGCCGCATTGGATACGGCGCGGATCAACTTGGTGTACACCAAGGTCCTGTCGCCTATCGAGGGCATCATCGGCCGCTCGTCGGTCACAGAAGGCGCGCTGGTGACGGCGAATCAGACGGCTGCATTGGCATCTGTGCAGCAGATCGATCCGATCTATGTGGATGTGACGCAATCCAGCGTTGAGTTGCTGCGCCTGCGCAATGCGATCGAGAGCGGATTGCTGCAGCGTGACATGAGCAAGGATTCCGCTCGGGTGTCGTTGGTGCTCTCCAACGGCCAAAACTATGCTGTGGAAGGCTCGCTGGAGTTTTCCGAAATCACGGTCGACGAAAGCACCGACTCGGTGACCCTGCGCGCGGTGTTCCCCAATCCCGATCACAAACTGCTGCCTGGCATGTTCGTGCGCGCCCGCATTCTCGAGGGCACTGCGACGCAGGCCTTGTTGGTGCCGCAGCGCGGCGTTACGCGTAATCAGCGCGGTCAACCAACGTCTTTGGTGGTGAACGCCGAAAACAAGGTTGAGCTGCGTGTGTTGAAAACCGATCGTACTGTGGGCGACCAATGGTTGGTCACGGATGGCCTGAAGGCCGGTGACAAGGTCATCGTTGAGGGCTTGCAAAGCGTACAGCCGGGTGTCGAAGTGACTGCCAAAGAATTCGAGGCGAAATCGGCCGCTGCTGCCGCGACGCCGTCAGCAGCCCCCGCCGCCGCGGCCAAGTAAGGAGCCCGCATGGCCAAGTTTTTTATTGATCGGCCAGTCTTCGCCTGGGTCATCGCCATCTGCTTGATGCTGGCGGGGATTCTGTCGATCCTGAAGTTACCGATAGCGCAGTATCCGAATATTGCTCCGCCCGCCATCAGCATCCAGGTGACGTACCCGGGTGCGTCGGCCCAGACGGTGCAGGATAGCGTGGTGCAAGTCATCGAACAGCAGATGAACGGCATCGATAACCTGAGCTACATCACGTCGGAAAGTAACTCTGACGGCAGCATGACCATCACGCTGACGTTCACGCAGGGCACTAACCCCGACACGGCACAGGTGCAGGTGCAGAACAAGCTGGCCGTGGCACAGCCCTTGTTGCCGCAAGAGGTGCAACAGCAAGGGATACGCGTCACCAAGGCGACCAAGAACTTCCTGATTTTTGCCGGCTTCATTTCGACCGATGGCAGCATGGCCAAGGAAGACTTGGCCAACTATGTCGCGGCTAACGTGCAGGATCCGATCAGCCGTACGCAAGGGGTAGGTGACTTTCAGTTGTTCGGCTCGCAATACGCGATGCGGATCTGGCTGGATCCCGCCAAATTGCTGAACTTCAACTTGACGACCAGCGATGTGGTCAACGCGATCTCAGAGCAGAACGTACAGGTATCCTCTGGCTCTCTGGGGGGCTTGCCGTCTGTGCGTGGCCAGCAGCTGAACGCCACTGTCATCGGCCCGACGCGTCTGCAGACGGCCGAAGAGTTCGGCGAGATTTTGCTGAAGGTCAATAGCAACGGCTCGCAGGTGCGCCTGCGTGACGTGGGAACAGTGTCGCTGGGTGCGCAGAGCTATTCCATCGACAGCTACTACAACGGGACGCCTGCGACGGGTCTGGGTATCAAGCTGGCCCCGGGCGCGAACGCGCTCGACACGGTCGAGGCCGTGCGCCACACGATCAATACGCTCAAGCCGTACTTCCCGCCGGGCATGGAGGTAGTGTACCCGTATGACACCTCGCCATTCGTGTCGTTGTCGATCGAGAGTGTGATTCACACGCTGATCGAGGCCGTCATTCTCGTGTTCCTGGTGATGTATCTGTTCCTGCAGAACTTCCGGGCGACGTTGATTCCGACCTTGGCGGTGCCGGTGGTGCTGTTGGGCACATTTGCCGTGTTGGCGATGTTCGGTTATTCCATCAATACGTTGACCATGTTCGGGATGGTGTTGGCCATCGGCTTGCTGGTGGACGATGCAATCGTGGTGGTGGAAAACGTCGAGCGGGTGATGGCCGAGGAGGGCTTGTCGCCCAAGCAGGCGACACGAAAATCGATGGGCCAGATCACAGGCGCGCTGGTAGGTATTGCGCTGGTGTTGTCGGCGGTGTTTGTGCCGATGGCTTTCTTTGGCGGGTCGACGGGCGTGATTTATCGCCAGTTCTCGATCACCATCGTGGCGGCGATGACGCTGTCGGTGTTGGTGGCTATCGTATTTACCCCCGCGTTGTGCGCGACGATGCTTAAACGCATCCCCAAGGGGCACCACGGTACCAAGAAAGGCTTTTTCGGATGGTTCAACCGGATGTTCGATCGCTCGACCACCGGCTATGCGAATTCGGTTGCGCGCGGCTTGAGCCGTACCAAGCGATTGATGCTGATCTATCTGCTGCTCGTGTTGATCATGGGCTGGCTGTTTACGCGTATTCCAACCTCGTTCCTGCCTGAGGAAGACCAGGGGATTCTGTTCGTCCAAGTGCAGGCGCCGACGGGCTCTACCGCGGAACGCACGAGCGAGACGGTGCGTGAAGCCACACGTTATCTGTTGGAAGACGAAAAGGACGTCGTTGCCTCGGTGTTTGCCGTGCACGGCTTCAGCTTTGGCGGCCGCGGCCAGAACTCGGCCATCATGTTCGTCAAACTGCGTGATTGGGCGGAGCGTCCCGACGCCGAGCAAAAGGTGGGCGCGTTGGCACAGCGAGCCAATGCGTTCTTTGCCACGCATTTGCATGATGCTCGCGTGGCCGCGTTTGCACCGCCTGCAGTGATGGAGCTGGGTAACGCGTCGGGCTTTGACTTCCAGTTGATGGATCAGGCCGGCCTGGGGCATGAAAAGCTCGCCGAGGCCCGGGACAAGTTCCTGGCCGAAGCCGCCAAGAGCCCTGTCCTGGTGGGTACGCGTCTGAACGGGATGGTGGATCAGCCGCAGTATCAACTGAACATCGACCGGGAAAAAGCCCGTGCTTTAGGTGTTGCCGTTTCGGACATCAACAGTACGCTGTCTACGGCGTGGGGCAGTTCCTATGTGAACGACTTCCTGGACCGTGGACGTGTGAAACGCGTCTATGTGCAGGGTCAGGCCGACTCGCGCATGTTGCCCGAGGATCTGAAGAAGTGGTACGTGCGCAACTCGAGCGGTGAGATGGTGCCTTTCTCGTCCTTCTCGTCGGCGGAGTGGGTGTTTGGCCCGCCGCGTCTGGATCGTTTCAACGGCGTGGCGTCGTTTAACATTCAGGGGAATCCGGCGCCGGGCTACAGCTCGGGCGAGGCGATGGCGGAAATGGAACGCATCGCGTCGACCATGCCGACCGGTGTGGGCTATCAATGGACAGGCTTGTCGTTCGAAGAACGTCTGTCGGGCTCACAGGCGCCTGCGCTGTATGCGATCTCGCTGTTGGTGGTGTTCCTGTGCCTGGCCGCGCTGTACGAGAGTTGGGCGATTCCGACGTCGGTGATGCTGGCCGTGCCGTTGGGCGTGATTGGCGTGCTGGTTGCGACCTTGTTGCGTGGCTTGTCGAACGACGTGTATTTCCAGGTGGGGCTGTTGACCACGGTGGGCCTGAGTGCCAAGAACGCCATTTTGATTGTGGAGTTCGCCAAGGCGCACTACGAAGAAGGCGCCAGCCTGGTCGAGGCGGCCGTGCATGCGGCGCGCCAACGTCTGCGTCCTATCCTGATGACGTCCATGGCGTTCATCTTGGGCGTCGTGCCGCTGGCCATTTCGAACGGCGCAGGCTCGGGTAGCCAGCACGCCATTGGTACCGGTGTGATTGGCGGTATGTTGGCAGGCACCTTCTTGGCCATTTTCTTTGTGCCGGCTTTCTTTGTCGTGATGTTGCGCGTGTTCAAGATCAAGCGCTTGAGCGAGCGGCATGACGACGATGATGACGAGCCACAGGACGATAACCGCGCGTTGCCGCACTCAGCGTCGACCCAGCCTGGGGAGCAACCGCAATGATGAACGTTAGAATGCAGCGATCTTTTTTGACGCCGAGCCGCCTCAAGGCAAAAAACGCCCCCTCGGGGGGCAGCGAGCTGAAGGCGCGGCGTGGGGGTCTTTTCCTCATGACGACGCTGGTGACTGCCTTGGCTGGTTGCTCGCTGGCGCCGACTTACGAGCGTCCCGAGGCGCCGGTGAGTGCCGCCTATCCGACGGGCGAGGCCTATACGCAAGCGGGCCAGTCCCAAGGGTCTGGGCAAGGTCCCGTGGCCGATATCGGTTGGCGTGATTTCTATTCGGATCCGCTGTTGCAAAACCTGATCTCGATGGCGCTGACGGCCAATCGTGACCTGCGTGTTGCGGCGTTGAATGTCGAGGAGGCCCGCGCGCAATACCGCATTCAGCGAGCCGACTTGCTGCCTGGTGTGGGTGTCGGCGGCGACGGTTCGGTACAGCGCTTGCCTGCGGATCTGAGCAGCACGGGCAGCAGCAATATCACCCGTTCCTATCAGGTCGGCGGCACGGCGTCATGGGAACTGGATCTGTTTGGCCGCATCCGCAGTCTGAGCGACCAGGCACTGGAAACTTATCTGGCCCAGGACGAGACGCGTATTGCGACGCAGCTGTCGTTGATTTCCGAAACCGCGACCGCGTATCTGACGCTGCGCGCGGATCAGGAACTGCTGAGCCTGACGCAGTCGACGCTGACTTCGCAACAGGATTCGTACCAGCTGACAAAACAGAGTTATGACGCGGGTGTGGCAACGGAGTTGGATCTGAGCCAGGCCGAAGTGTCACTGCGTACGGCGCAGCGTGATCTGTCGACGTATACGCGACTGGTGGCGCAGGCTCGCAACGCGCTCGTGTTGTTGGTGGGTCAGCCTTTGCCGGATGACGTGGTGGCGCAGCTGGATCAGGCAAAGATCTTGCCTGACGGCGTTGTGCCCGAGTCGTTGCCGGCCGGATTGCCTTCGGATTTGTTGGCGCGCCGTCCTGATATCCGGGCCGCGGAGCATCAACTAAGGGCCGCTAACGCCTATATCGGTGCCGCACGCGCCGCGTTTTTCCCGACCATCAGTTTGACGGGTAGCGCGGGCACGGCCAGTTCCAGCCTGGGCGGTTTGTTCGACGCGGGGTCGGGGGCGTGGAGTTTTGCGCCGTCGATCACGATGCCGATTTTTGCCGGCGGCTCGCTGTGGGCAGGGTTGGATGTCGCAAAGGTACGCAAGAACATTCAGATCGCAACCTACGAGCAGACTATCCAGACGGCTTTCCGTGAGGTGGCCGACGCCTTGGCGGGGCAGGGAACCTACCGGACGCAGATCGTGGCACAGCAGCAACTGGTGGCGGCATATCAGCGTGCCTATGATTTGTCGCGACAGCGTTTTGACCAAGGCGTGGATGACTATCTGAGTGTCTTGGATTCGCAGCGCTCGCTGTTTGCCGCACAGCAGGTGTTGGTGGAAACGCGTTTGTCCAGGTTGTCTAATCTGATCACGCTGTATCAGGTGCTGGGCGGTGGTTGGACCGAGAAAACGGTGGCTGCGCAGGATGCTGGCGCGGCAGCTGCTGCACAAGGTGGCGCTACGTCAGCGGTTAAATAAGTATCAGCGGTAGAAAAGAAAACGGGCGGCTCTTGATCAAGAGCCGCCCGTTTCTTTTTGCCTTACGCGCATCAAGCAGTGATGCGCAAAAAACGATCGTGAAATGGCGACGCGCAGCATGCGCGCGCCGCTGATCTTTCCCGCGCTGTTCAGCCGCGTTTTTTAGCGATCATGCCGACCACGAACAGGACGATGATGGCGCCAACGACGGAACCAATCCAACCCGCCGGTTCGCCCGGGGCATACCAACCCATCGACTGGCCGAGAAAGCCCGCGACGACAGAACCCACAATCCCGAGAATCGTCGTAAAGATGATTCCCATGGACTGATCTCCAGGCATGATGGCGCGGGCAATCAGACCGACGACAAAGCCAACGATGATCATGATGATAATGCTCATTCGCACACTCCTGTTAGGCGATGGGTAAACGCTCTGATGATACTCACCGCGGGGGATCGCAGTGTAACAACTCGTATTCAGGGTGTTTGTACAACAACACTGATCGGTTGTCACATCTGTGTGGCATTCGCAACGGTGTTCAGGGGTGTGAAAATCGCGCGGCTAGGGTCGAATCCGTACTGGTGTTCGAATTGCGTCGCGTCCGTTGCCAGCGTCAATACCGATGCCAAAATGAAATCGACTTTGGCGTCCGTCAGCAGGACGCTGAGATTCAGTCTGGTGAAGCCAGGTTTTTCGATTTCACGGCCGTCGAGAATGGCTTGCCGCATGCGGGTCGATTCGTCAGCGTCGATGTCGAGCAGATCGTGCACATAGGGTCCGGCGCAGGCGCATCCGCCGCGGGCTTGGATACCGAATCGATCACTCAGCATGCGGGTGATCAGTTGTTGATGGACAAAACCGCCTTGGCCGTTACGTACGCGGAACGAGAAAATGGGTAGACGTTCGGCCGTCAGCGAGCCGAGCAGTTCGATTTGCGGTGCGTCTTGCCATGTGGCCAGCGCGCGTTGCACCAGCGCTGCCTGGCGTTGCTGCAGGAACGGCGCGCCGATGGCCTCTTTGACCAAGACTGCGAGTGCGGCACGGATGTCGCCGATGACGTTGGGTGTGCCGGCTTCTTCGCGAGATTCGAGGCTGTCGCTGTAATCATGATTGAGAGGAGAGACGAATTTGACGGTGCCCCCGCCCGGCCATGTGGGGGTGGTGTTCAGGACGGCGTCGCGCCGTACGATCAGGACGCCCGAGGCGCCAGGGCCGCCGAGGAATTTATGGGGTGAAAAGACGATCGCGTCGATGGGGGCGTCGGTGGCGGGCGACAGTTGTACGGGCAGGTAAGGTGCGCCGCCGGCATAGTCCCACAGCATTTTTGCGCCGGCTTTTTTCACCTGGCGTGTGATGGCGGGGACGTCTGCGACGATGCCGGTCACGTTCGAGGCGGCCGATAGGGCGCAGATGACCAAGGTATCGTCGTCCGTTTTCAGGGCGGCGTCCAGGTCGTTCAGATCGGGGCCGCCCTGGGGGCTTTCGGCGAGCACGATGAGTTCGGCGCCGGATTCACGCCAGGGCAAGATATTGGAGTGATGTTCGTAGGGACCGATGATGACGCGGACTTTTTTGCCAGCCTTGATAGCTGCATCTACTCCGAACAAATGTACGAGTCGATTGATCCCCGCTGTTGCGCCCGAGCCGGCGAAGATCACGGCATGCTCGGCCGTAGCGCCGCAACATTGCGCGATGGCAGCGCGTGCTTCGCGGCGCAGGCGGGTGATGAACCCGCCGCAATATGAGGCTTCGGTATGCGAGTTGGCGTAATAGGGCAGGACTTTTTCCAGCACGAAGCGCTCGACTTGCATGAGCGCCCGGCCCGAGGCGACATAGTCGGCGTAGATCAGCGGTTTGGGGCCATACGGGCCTTGGACGACTGCGTCCTGACCGATGAGTCCGTCAGCGAGGGAGGCGATGATGTCGCCTGTGTCGAGGTCTGCTTGAAACTGCTGCAACAAGCCCAGCGTGGCGGGCGTTGCGACTGTGTGGGTATCCATCTATGCCGTCTTTGTGGTCATGCCGAAGTGTCCAAATATCATACGATGGAAGGAAATTTGAAACATCACCTAAATTTTCCGGAAAATCGTGGAATTTGGGTCGTATGATCTGATTTATGGAAAAAATAGATAAATTTGATATGGCTATTGTCTCTTGCTTGCAAAGAGACGGCGCGCTGTCGCAGCGGGAGCTGGCGGATCGTGTCGGTTTGTCGCAAAACGCCTGCTGGCGTCGGCTGCAGCGTTTGAATAGCTGCGGGATCATTCGCGGCACGCGCGCCGAGGTGAATGTGGTCGAATTGGGCTTCGACCTGACGGTGTTCGTGATGATACGGACGAGCCGCCATTCCAAGGATTGGGCGGATGCGTTTCGTCAGCACGTGGATCAGTTGCCCGAGGTGACTGAGTTTTATCGCATTGGGGGCGATTGGGATTATTTGATCAAGGTGGTCTGCCGGGGGATGGCGGGGTACGACCGGTTTTACCAGCGGCTGATTACGGGGTTCGAGTTGGCGACGGTGACGGGGTTTTTCAGCATGGAGGCCATCATCGATAACCGGCCGCTGGATTTGCGCTCAATGGAGGGCTGATCGCCTTAGCGGGTCAGCTCGACTAACTGGCGCATGTCCTTGACGATGTCTGCGGTGCTTTCGGTGTCTGAGGCCAGCAGGCGGGCTTTGCCGGTGTTGTCGAAAATATAGACGCCGCGGCTGTGTCTGACGTCGTAGATTTCGGCGGAGTCGCCCGGGCGTGGTTTTTCGATTTGATAGGCGACGCGATAACGGCGGGCGAGATCGGCGATCTGTTTTTCGGTGCCGGTGACGCCGATGGCCTGTTTGTTGAAGGCATCGACGTAGGCCTGGAGTTTGTCGGGGGTGTCGCGGTGGGGGTCGACGCTGACGAATAGGATGCGTACGTTTTGGGCGTCGTCGCCGAGTTGTTCGAGGACGGCGGTGAGTTGCGCCATGGTGGTGGGACAGATGTCGGGGCAACTGGCGTAGCCGAAAAACAGCATGACGGTTTTGCCTTTCAGGTCGTCGCTGGAGACGGTTTTTCCGCCTGCGCCGGGCAATTGGAATTGCAGGTCTGGCAGGTGGCCTTTGACGTCGTAGAGGGTCCAGTTGACGGCTCGATCTCCGCAGGCGGCGAGCAGGGTGCAGGTGGCTAGCAGCAGGGCGCGCCAGAGGTGGCGGGTGAGGATGGCAGGCATGTGGTGTCAGTTAACGCTGAACGCGGATGGCCTGATTCTAGCTGAGGGCGTTGTTGGTTGCGGGGCGTAGGGGTTCTTGAGCCGTTTGTCGCGGCCGGGCAGGCGTGAGGGCGGGGCCTGGTCGGCTGACTCGCTCCCTGAACGGGAGCTCGGCCTTCGTCCGCGGACAATCGGCGGGCCGGGGGCCAAACTCGCTCCGCTGCGCTCCACTCAAACATGGCCCCCGGACTGCCCCCGCCGATTGTCCACGGACTCGGCAGCCTCCAACAGGCTCCGCCCTCACGCCTGCCCGGCCACGACAAACTCAGGGCGTCAAGTTTGTCCGGGGGCGACACACTCAGGGTGTCAGGTTCGTACGGGTGCGAGAGGCTCAGGGCGTCAAGTTTGTGCGGGTGCTACACACTCAGGGCGTCGGGTTTGTACGGGTGTGGCAGGCTCGCATCGTTATGTCTATTCGGCCGTGACACGTTTGCATTGTCACGGCTTCTGGGGGCGACGAGCTCGCGCCATCAGGAGGAGTCGTGGGTTAGTTTGCCATGCCGCTGTGGCGCAGTAAGGCGTCGATGCGGGGAGCGCGGCCGCGGAAGGCGGCAAAGGATTCTGCTGCGGGGCGGGCGCCGCCGACGGCGAGGATTTCTTTGCGGTAGCGGGCGCCGGTGATGGGATCCAGGGTGCCCGTCGCGCTGTTGGCGTTGGCTTTGGCGGCTTCTTCGAATGCCTCGTAGGCGTCGGCGGACAGGACCTCGGCCCACTTGTAGCTGTAGTAGCCGGCGCCGTAGCCGCCGGCGAACAGGTGCGAGAAGGCGTGGGGGAAGCGGTGCCAGGCGGGGGGGAACAAGACGGCGACTTCTTTGCGGACTTGCTGGAGCAGGTCCATGGTTTGCTCGATGGTTGCACCGTCGCTACGGCTATGCAGCAGCATGTCGAATAGCGCGAATTCGATTTGACGCACGGTCTGCATGCCGCTTTGGTAATTGCGGGCGGCGACGAGTTTGTCGTAAAGCGTACGTGGCAGGGCCTCGCCGCTGGTGACGTGGGCCGAGAGGCGTTGCACGACGGGCCATTCCCAGCAGAAGTTTTCCATGAACTGCGAGGGCAGTTCGATGGCGTCCCATTCGACGCTGGAGAATGCCGAGGCGCCAGGCTCGTCGACTTCGGAGAGCAAGGCATGCAGCGCGTGGCCGGTTTCGTGGAACAGCGTGATGACGTCGTCGTGGGTGAGCAAAGCGGGCTTGCCGTCGCCGGGGCGGGCAAAGTTGCAGGTCAGGTAGACGACTGGCGTTTGGACATGATCGCCGAGACGGCGGCGGCTGCGCTCACTGTCGACCCAGGCGCCGCTTTGTTTGCCGGCACGGGCGTAGAGGTCGAGGTACAGGTGGCCGATCAGCGCACCCTCGGGCGATTCGACGCGGACGCCGCGTACGTCGGCGTGCCAGCGCGAGACGTCGGTCTCGCGCAGGCGTACGTTGAATAAGGATTCGATGACCTGGAACAGGCCTTCGAGCACGCGAGGCTCGGTGAAGTACTGTTTGATTTCGTCTTCGGAGTAGGCGTAGCGCGTCTCGCGCAGGCGCTCGGATGCGTAGGGGATGTCCCATGGCTCGAGCTCAGCCAGTCCGAGCTCGCTGGCGGCAAAGGCCTTGATCTCGGCCAGGTCGCGTTCGGCGTAGGGACGGGCACGCGATGCGAGGTCGCGCAGAAAACCGGTGACTTCGTCGGCGTCGCGGGCCATGCGGGTTTGCAGGCGCAACGCGGCAAAGGTGCCAAAGCCCAGCAGGCCGGATTCCTCGGCGCGCAGGGACAGCAGTTCCTCGATGAGAGGGGAGTTATCAAAACGTGTGTCGCCTTGCTCAGAGGCTACGGTGCCATAGGCACGGTACATCTGTTCGCGCAGATCGCGGTCGCGTGCGTATTGCATGACGGGCAGGTAGCACGGCATTTTCAACGTCAGTTTCCAGCCGGTCTGGCCGTCGTCCTGAGCGGCCTGGCGAGTGGCCTGCAGTACGTCGGCGGGCAAACCTGCAAGCTGGGATTCGTCTTCGATGAGCAGCGACCAGGCGTCGATGGAATCGAGGACGTTTTCCGAGAATTTTTGCGTCACTTGAGCCTCGCGGTCGGAGATCTCGGCATAGCGCTCGCGGGCTTCGCCTTGCAGCTCGACGCCGCTCAAGCGGAAATCACGCAGCGCCAGTTCGATGACGCGGCGGCGTACCGGATCCCAGCTGTCGAAATCGCTGGCGGCACGCAGGCGTTGGTATTGTTTGTACAGCCCCTCGTGCAGGCCCACCCAGGTCGAAAATTCCGTCACGAGTGGCAGGGCGGCGTTATATGCCTCGCGCAGCTCAGGTGTGTTGACCACGGCATTCAGATGACCCGCAACGGACCAGGCACGCCATAGACGCTCTGACGCCGTATCCAGCGGTTGCACCACGGATTCCCAATCGGCCGGCAGGCTCGGATCCGCCGCTGTATCAACAGCCTGTCGCGCGCCGATCAGCAGTTCCTCGATGGCGGGCACGATGTGCGCGGGCTGCACGGTGGCATAGTCGATCAGGTCGGAGACGGGGGCTAGCAGGGGATTTTGAGTCATGTGCGGTGTCGCTGCGAATGGGACGGAATGCGATAAAGATGAGGGCGTTTGTGGGGAAAACAAGGGTGGCCCCGGCGGGGGAACTCTCCGGCGATAAAATGCCCTCCCTGCTGCGCAGCTTATCGCAGTTCAGAGGCGATTGGGATGATGGATATTCTTGTGAAGACGCTGATGTGGGGAGCGTCTTTGGTTTTGTTATTGGCCTATTTCTTTGGCGTTACGCTGAGAAAACCGTTCAAAACGGTGGCTATGCATTTTTTGATGGTGCTGGCAGTGCACGCCGTGCTGAGTGCAGTGGCGATCCTGCTGACGAAACATGGTCAGAGCATCAAGTTTTCAGGGCAGCAGGGTTCCCCGGGTTTGGCAGCAGCACTGCTGCTGGGCGTCAAGCTGTACATGGCGGTCTTGATGATTTTTCTGCTCAATTTTTTTGCGGCGTTGGCGCAAAAGGGTGTGAGCTCAATGGCCCAATTTCACACCACGCATAATGCCGCCAATCTGGATCGCCAGCCTGTGCGAGGGTTCTTGCGCCATCAGCGACCCATCGTCAGGGGATATCAGGCCCTGTTCATGGTGGGTGGCGTGTTCATGTTGTGGGCGTTGTGGTTCCGGTTTCGATAGGAGCCTGATGCGGTAGTCAACGATGCCACGGATTTTTGATGGTCCCTGGCATCGTTGTCACACGTCACGCTGCCGCGCGTTCAGCTGCCTCAACGGTATTGACCAGCAGCATGGCGATCGTCATAGGACCAACTCCGCCAGGCACCGGCGTGATGGCACCAGCGACTTCGCGGGCCGAAGCAAAATCCACATCGCCGCAGAGTTTGCCATCAGCGCCACGATTGATGCCGACGTCGATGACGACCGCACCCGGCTTGATCATGCTGCCGGTGATCATGCCCGGTTTGCCCGTCGCAACTACCAGTACATCGGCACGGCGCGTTTGCGCGGCCAGGTCACGGGTCTTCGAGTTGCAGATCGTGATGGTGGCGCCGGCTTGCAGCAGCAACATGGCCATGGGCTTGCCCACGATGTTGCTGGCGCCCACGATGACCGCCTCGGCGCCGCGCAGGGTGACGCCCTCGGATTCCAGCATTTTCATCACGCCGTAGGGCGTGCAGGGGCGGAACAGAGGCTGGCCTGTCATCAACAGGCCGGCGTTGCTGATGTGGAAACCGTCCACGTCTTTTTCAGCCGAAATGGCCTCGATGACCTTGTGGCTGTCCATGTGCGGCGGCAGCGGCAACTGCACCAAGATGCCGTGAATGGACGGATCGCGGTTCAGCGCGTCGATGCGGGCCAGCAGATCGGCCTCGGACATGTCCGCGGGGTATTGCTCTTTGATGGAATGCAGGCCAGCCTTTTCGCAGGCGGCGACCTTGTTGCGTACATAGACCTGCGAGGCGGGGTCTTCGCCGACCAGCACGACGGCCAGGCCGGGACGGGTGCCCTTGGCGGCGAGGGCCTGCACACGTTGTGCGACTTCTTCGCGGATGCGTTGCGACAGGGCGGTGCCGTCGATGATGCGTGCGCCTTGGACGGCGGGTGTAGAAGGGTCCTGCAGGGTCATGCGTGTGCCTCGGGTTTTGCCAGCGCGACTTTCATCAGGTCGGCGACAGTGGTGACTTCCAGTTTTTCCATGATGTTGGCGCGATGCGCTTCCACCGTTTTGATGCTGATGCCCAGATCGTCGGCGATTTGTTTGTTCAAGCGGCCAGCGACGATGCGTTCCAATACTTGCTGCTCGCGCGCGGTCAGGCGGGCCAGCATGGCTTCGTGGTCTTTTTGGGCCTGGAATTGGCTGATGCGCTGGGTCGCTTGCTCGAGCATGCGGGCCACGATCTCCCGCAGGTCCGATTCATTGAAAGGCTTTTCCAGGAAATCGACCGCGCCCTTTTTCATCGTGGATACTGCCATGGGGACATCGCCGTGACCGGTGATGAACACGATGGGCAGCGGGGCGTTGCGGGCCAGCAGCTGCTCTTGCAGCTCGAGGCCGCTCATGCCGGGCATACGCACGTCGGCGATCAAGACGCCGATCTGGCTGGGATCATATTCCTCGAGAAAGGTCTCGCCGCTGGCGAAAGCACGCACGCGATAACCGTTGGCTTCGAGCAGCCAGCGCAATGAATCGCGTACCGCTTCGTCGTCATCGACAATGAATACCGTGCTCGACTGGGGGGGGGTGTTCATGCGTGTAACTCCTCGGGCTGATCGTTCTGCGCGGGTTTTTCAGGCGCGGCGCAGGGCAGTGTAAATCGAAAAATCGTACCGCCGGCGGGATTTGGATCCGCCCAGAGACGGCCGTGGTGCGATTCAATAATGGTACGGCAGATATTCAGGCCCATGCCCAGGCCCTGGGTCTTGGTGCTGAAGAAGGGCTCGAACAGGCGCTCGGGATCCGTCAGGCCATGGCCACGGTCGACGACGGCCACTTCGATCTGCTGCTCATGGGGAATGACAGCGACCTTGAGTTCGTCGGAATCACTCTTGTCCATGGCCTCCAGGCCATTCTTCAGCAGATTGAGCAATACCTGTTCGATCAGAATCGGGTCGGCCAGCACATCGGGCGCGCTCGACGGCACAAACGAATCAATGCGGATGCGGCGTTTGCGTGCGTCGATATCGGCAAAACCGATGGCATTGTCGACGATGCGGCTGATTGGCACGCGCTGGCGGCGCGGTTCGCTGCGTTTTACGAATTCGCGGATGCGGCTGATGATCTTGCCGGCGCGCTCGGCCTGCGAGGCGGCTTTTTCCAGTGCGGGCAGCAGCATGGTGGGGCTGGTGTGGCCAGCCTTGACCAGCGCAACGGCGCCCATACTGTAGTTGGCGATGGCAGTCAGGGGTTGATTCAACTCGTGGGCCAAGGACGAGGCCATTTCACCCATGGTGGTCAGGCGGCTGGTGAGCTGGATTTTTTCTTGCTGCACGCGGGAGGCTTCTTCGTGGTCCCGGCGCTCGGTGATGTCGCGCGCGACTTGCATGCGCACGCGGCGGCCGTCGGTCCAGGCCAGCATGCGGTGGTGCACCTCGAACCAGCGCTGTACCGAGGGGGCAAAGATTTCGATCGCTTCGTCGGTGAACCGGCCCCGGCGTCGTGCCAGCAGCTCGTTGTGTCCACCGGTCTGCGCTCCGAACACGCGACGGTAGGTGCGGTTGGCGAACAGCAGTTCCAGGCCGTCATGGGTATCGGCTGTCACGGAAATCGCGTCGTCCAGCCCCTCGAGCACGGTCATGAAACGCTCGTGCGCGGCGGTCAAGGCCTCGCGAATGCGTTTCGGCTCGGTGATGTCTGTCATCGAGGTCATCCAACCGATTTGCGTGCCATTGGGGTCGAGCAGGGGCGAGACGTACATCCGCGCAGTAAAGCGCGAGCCGTCGCGGCGCTGAGCCTCGATTTCGAGTCCGCTGCTGGGGGTTTTGCCCGAAGTAAGCACATCGAGCGTGTGCTGGTGTTGCTCGTGCCGGCCCGGCACCCAATAGGGGAAAGGGGGACTGCGTCCAATGAGATCCGCCTCGTTCCAGCCGATCATGCGGCAGAACGCCGGATTGACGTAAGCGATGCGGCCCTCCATGTCGAGCACGCGCATCCCCGTGGACATGGAGTTTTCCATGGCGCGGCGAAAACCGGTCTCGGCAATCAAGGCGGCTTCGGCGGCCGAGCGGAAACGGGTGTAACGCCACAGCATCAGCAAGCTGATGATGATCACACACGACAGTGCCAGCACGACCCAGGTCAGACGCTGTTGGCGGACTTCCTGGTCGATGGTCACGAACATGACGCTGTCGTCGTGCAGGCGCTGCAGCCAGAAAAACGCACCCATTACGCACAGATACAGGATCAGCACCACTGCTGGCGTGACCCAATACACGCCCCGCCGGCGTTTGCGAGCGTGGTCGTGAAACGAATTGGGAATGCTGGATTTGTAAGGGCTGGACATGACAGTCGGCACAGATAGACCCGGCATTTTAGAGCGTGTTGCGCCTGCGTGTGCAGTGCAGGGCGCCGGAGTCTGTCATGATGAGGAAAATCGATTCAGGAATTTGTCATTATTCCACATTATGAAATGCCGTACCGCAACATGAAATTTTCACGCAGACAGGTTAATCTTCGCGTTTCGTACTTGCTGCCTGACGCGATAGCATTGACCGTTCAGGCGGCAAAACACGCCCCGGCCAGGAGCCGGACCCCTTTGGATTGCCCGGTCCATGACATTGGAGCGGGCCTGCTCAGAACTCCCACAGGAGACATACGATGTCCTCTAATGCCCAGGCTAGCGCGCTATCGGCCGCCAACGACGAAGACACTCTAGAAACCCAAGAGTGGCTTGAAGCCCTGGCTGCCGTGCTCGACCGCGAAGGTCCCGAGCGTGCCCATTACCTGCTGGAACGCCTGATTGACGAGGCCCGTCGTTCGGGGGCGCATATCCCATTTTCGCCCAACACGGCCTACGTCAACACCATTCCGCCTGGATTAGAGCCGGCTCACCCCGGTAATCTCGAGCTGGAATCGCGTATTCGCTCCTATGTGCGCTGGAACGCCATGGCCATGGTGGTCAAGGCCAACAAGCATAACCCGCCCGATGGCGGCGATCTGGGCGGCCACATCGCCTCGTTTGCCTCGCTGGCCACCATGATCGGCTGCGGGCAAAACCATTTCTGGCATGCCGAAGACGAAAGCCATGGCGGCGACCTGGTGTATTTTCAGGGCCACACCTCGCCGGGCATGTACGGTCGCGCCTACCTCGAAGGCCGCTTGACCGAAGAGCAGCTCAACCATTTCCGCCAGGAAGTCGATGGCAAGGGCCTGTCGTCGTATCCCCACCCCAAGCTGATGCCGGATTTCTGGCAGTTCCCGACGGTGTCGATGGGCCTGGGCCCGCTGATGGCGATCTACCAAGCCCGTTTCCTGAAATACCTGCATGCCCGCGGTCTGGCCGACACGAGCCAGCGCAAGGTCTGGGTATTCTGCGGCGACGGCGAAATGGACGAACCCGAGTCGCTGGGCGCGATTGCGCTGGCCGCTCGTGAAAAGCTCGACAACCTGATCTTTGTCATCAACTGCAACCTGCAGCGTCTGGACGGACCGGTGCGCGGTAACGGCAAGATCATCCAGGAACTCGAAGGCGACTTCCGTGGGTCGGGCTGGAACGTGATCAAGCTGATCTGGGGCGGCTACTGGGATCCGCTCCTGGCGCACGACAAGGAAGGCATCCTGCGCAAGATCATGGAAGAAACCGTCGACGGCGAGTACCAGGCGTACAAGGCCAACGATGGCAAGTTCGTGCGCGAACACTTCTTTGGCAAGCATCCGAAACTGCTGGAAGCCGTCTCGCGCATGAGCGATGAGGACATCTGGCGCCTGAACCGTGGCGGCCACGATCCTCACAAGGTCTACGCGGCCTTCAAGGCAGCCAGCACCCATACCGGTCAACCCACCGTCATCCTGGCCAAGACCATCAAGGGCTACGGCATGGGCCAAGTGGGCCAGGCCAAGAACCCGACTCACCAGCAAAAGAAACTCGAGTTGGAATCGATCCGCGAATTCCGCGATCGTTTCGCGATCCCGATCCCCGACGACCAGCTCGAAAAACTGCCGTACTTCAAGCCGGCCGAAGACTCGGCGGAAATGAAGTATCTGCACGAACGCCGCAAGGCACTGGGCGGCTATCTGCCCAAGCGCCGCGCCAAGGCCGACGAGCAGCTCAAGGCCCCCGCGCTGGACGCATTCAAGGCCGTGTTGGAACCCACGTCCGAAGGCCGCGAGATCTCGACGACGCAGGCTTTTGTGCGTGTGTTGAACCAGATCCTGCGCGATAAAGACCTCGGCTCGCGCGTCGTGCCTATCCTGGCCGACGAATCGCGTACCTTCGGTATGGAAGGCCTGTTCCGCCAGATCGGTATCTATGCGCCGGAAGGGCAGAAGTACGTGCCGGTCGATAAAGACCAGGTCATGTACTACAAAGAATCCGCCGATGGCCAACTGCTGCAGGAAGGCATCAACGAAGCCGGCGCGATGAGCTCGTGGATTGCGGCGGCTACGTCGTATTCGACGAACAACCGCATCATGGTGCCGTTCTACATCTATTACTCGATGTTCGGCTTCCAGCGCATTGGCGATCTGGCCTGGGCAGCGGGCGATATGCAGGCGCGTGGCTTCTTGCTGGGTGGCACGGCCGGCCGTACCACGTTGAACGGCGAGGGCTTGCAGCACGAAGACGGTCACAGCCATCTGCTGGCCTCGACCATTCCGAATTGCGTGTCGTACGACCCGACGTTCGGTCACGAGCTGGCTGTGATCATCCAGCACGGTCTGAAGCGCATGGTCGAAGATCAGGAGAACGTGTACTACTACCTGACGGTGATGAACGAAAACTACCCGCAGCCCGGTCTGACCAAGGGCGACGAGGAAGGCATCATCAAAGGGATGTACAAGCTCAAGTCGCACGGCAAGGGCAAGACCCGCGTTCAACTGATGGGCTCGGGCACCATCCTGCGCGAAGTCATGGCGGCTCAGGAATTGCTCGAATCCGACTGGGGCGTCGCCTCGGATCTATGGAGCGTGACCAGCTTTACCGAGCTGCGCCGCGATGGCCTGGATGCCGATCGCCATAATCTGCTCAACCCGGAGCAGAAAAAGCCGCAAGTGCCCTACGTCACGCAGCAACTCGAAAAGACCGAAGGCCCGATCATCGCGTCGACCGACTACATGAAGTTGTTTGCCGACCAGATCCGTCCGTTTGTACCCAAGGACCGCACCTATCGCGTACTGGGCACCGATGGTTTTGGCCGTTCGGATTTCCGCTACAAGCTGCGCGAGCACTTCGAAGTCGATCGCCATTTCGTGGTGTTGGCCGCATTGCGCGCCCTGGCCGACGAGGGCAAAGTCCCCGCCGCCAAGGTCGCCGAGGCCATCAAGAAATACGGCATCAACCCGGAAAAAGCCAACCCGCACCACGCTTGAAGGTAAACAGACATGAGCAAACTCGTGGAAATCAAGGTACCCGACATCGGTGATTTCAAAGAAGTCGAAGTCATCGAAGTGCTGGTCGCGGCGGGTGACTCCATCAAGGCCGAGCAGAGCCTGATTACCGTTGAATCCGACAAGGCTTCGATGGAAATCCCGGCCTCGGCTGGTGGTGTCGTCAAGTCCGTCAAAGTCAAGGTCGGCGACAAGGTCGCCGAAGGCACTGTCATCCTGGAAATCGAGGCGGGCGAAGCGGCGGCTGAGGCCGCGCCCGCGGCAGCCCCTGCAGCCGAGGCTGCTCCGGCGGCTGCGCCTGCCGCTCCTGCTGCGGCTTCAGCCGCGCCGGCAGAGCAGGGCCAGAAAGGCGGCGGCTTGGTGGAAATCGCCGTGCCCGATATCGGCGATTTCAAGGAAGTCGAAGTCATCGAAGTCATGGTCGCCGTGGGCGACACCATCAAGGCCGAGCAAAGCCTGATTACTGTCGAGTCCGACAAGGCCTCGATGGAAATCCCGGCATCGGCGGGTGGTGTGGTCAAGGAACTCAAGACCAAGGTGGGTGACAAGGTCGCCAAGGGCACCGTGATCGTGGTGGTCGAGGGCGGCGCCAGTGCGGCGCCCTCGGCCGCTGCACAGCCCAGCGCACAACCCGCAGCCGCGGCCGCTGCACCGGCTGCCAGCAGCCCGGCGCCTGCCGCAGCTCCTGACGCGCCGGCCGCCAAACCCGCACCCGCTGCCGCGCTCGAAGATCCGGGCCTGAAGCCTGGTCAACTGCCGCATGCGTCGCCTTCGGTACGCAAGTTCGCACGCGAATTGGGCGTTAACTTGAGCAAGGTCAAAGGCTCGGGCCCGAAAGACCGCATCACGGCCGACGACGTGCGCGCCTTTGTGAAGCAGGCGCTGGCAGCACCCGCAGCTGCTGCCTCGGGCGGTGCCGATGGCGCGGCGCTGGGCCTCTTGCCGTGGCCGAAGATCGACTTCACCAAGTTCGGTCCGATCGACGCCAAGCCGCTGTCGCGCATCAAGAAAATCTCGGGTGCGAATCTGCACCGCAACTGGGTCATGATCCCGCACGTCACCAACAATGACGAAGCGGACATCACCGACCTGGAAGCCTTCCGCGTGACCTTGAACAAAGAGAACGAAAAAGCCGGTGTCAAAGTCACCATGCTGGCGTTCTTGATCAAGGCCGTTGTTGCCGCGCTGAAGAAATTCCCCGAGTTCAATGCGTCGCTCGATGGCGATCAGTTGGTCTACAAGCAATACTTCCATATCGGTTTTGCTGCTGATACGCCCAACGGTTTGGTCGTGCCAGTCATCCGCGATGCGGACAAGAAGGGCATCATCGATATCGCCAAGGAAATGGGCGAACTGTCCAAGAAGGCCCGCGAAGGCAAGATCTCTCCTGCGGAAATGCAGGGCGGTTGCTTCTCGATTTCGTCGCTGGGCGGGATCGGCGGCACGCACTTCACGCCCATCATCAATGCACCTGAAGTCGCTATCCTCGGCGTGTCGCGTTCGGCGCAAAAACCGGTCTGGGATGGCAAGCAGTTTGTGCCGCGCCTGACGATGCCGCTCTCGCTGTCCTACGACCATCGTGTCATCGACGGTGCTGCCGCCGCGCGTTTCAACGCGTACCTGGGTCAGTTGCTGGCCGACTTCCGCCGCATTTTGCTGTAAGGGGGCCTCATGAGCACATTGGTTGATATCAAGGTACCCGACATCGGTGACTTCAAGGAAGTCGAAGTCATCGAGGTGCTGGTTGCCGCGGGCGACACGATCAAGGCCGAACAAAGCCTGATCACGGTCGAATCCGACAAGGCGTCCATGGAAATCCCCGCGTCCGCAGGCGGCGTGGTGAAGTCCGTGCAGGTCAAGGTCGGCGACAAGGTTGCCGAGGGCACGGTGATCCTGCAGGTCGAGGCGGCTGAGGCAGCATCGGCGGATGCGGGCAAGGCCGCGCCGGCGGGCGGCAATGCCAAAGCCGAGGCGAAAGCGGACGGCAACGCACCGCAGGCCTCGTCTGCGCCTGCACCGGCTGCTGCCGCGGCTGCTGACAACGCGCCGGCCCCGGCGGCGGCGTCATACAGCGGCTCCGCAGATCTGGAATGCGACGTGCTGGTCCTGGGCGCGGGCCCCGGCGGTTATTCGGCGGCTTTCCGTGCGGCAGACCTGGGCCTGTCCGTCGTGCTGGTCGAGCGTTACGAGACGCTGGGTGGTGTCTGCCTGAACGTAGGCTGCATTCCGTCCAAGGCGCTGTTGCACAACGCAGCCGTCATCGACGAAGCGCGTGCGCTGGCTGCTCATGGGATCAGCTTTGGCGAACCCAAGATCGATCTGGACAAGCTGCGTGGCTACAAGGACAGCGTAGTTGCGAAGCTGACAGGCGGCTTGGCTGGCATGGCCAAGGCGCGCAAGGTCAAGGTGGTCACGGGTGTCGGCGAGTTTGCCGATCCGCATCACTTGTCGGTCAAGAGCGCCGACGGCAAGACGCAAACCATCCGTTTCAAAAACGCCATCATTGCGGCGGGCAGCCAATCGGTGAAATTGCCGTTCCTGCCTGACGACGAGCGCATCGTCGACTCGACCGGCGCATTGGAACTGCGTGAAATCCCGAAAAAAATGCTGATCATCGGCGGCGGGATCATCGGCCTGGAAATGGGCACGGTGTATTCCACCTTGGGTGCACGTCTGGACGTCGTGGAAATGCTCGACGGCCTGATGCAAGGTGCGGATCGTGATCTGGTCAAGGTCTGGCAGAAAATGAATGCCGGCCGTTTTGACAACATCATGCTCAAGACCAAGACCGTCGGCGCCGAAGCGAAAAAAGACGGTATCTACGTCAGTTTCGAAGGCGAGGGCGCACCGAAAGAACCGCAGCGTTACGACTTGGTGTTGCAGGCCGTGGGCCGCGGCCCGAACGGCAAGAAGATCGCCGCCGACAAGGCCGGTATCGCCGTGACGGATCGCGGTTTTATCGAAGTCGATCGTCAAATGCGCACCAACGTGCCGCATATTTATGCGATCGGCGACATCGTGGGCCAGCCCATGTTGGCGCACAAGGCGGTGCACGAAGGCCATGTGGCAGCAGAAGCCGCGGCTGGTCAGAAGTCGTTCTTCGATGCCCGTGTGATCCCGTCGGTAGCCTACACCGATCCGGAAGTCGCATGGGTGGGGTTGACCGAGGACGAGGCCAAGAAGCAGGGTATTAAGGTCGAAAAGGGCCTGTTCCCCTGGGCGGCATCGGGCCGCGCGATTGCGAACGGCCGCGACGAGGGCTTTACCAAGCTGCTGTTCGATGCCGAAACGCACCGTATTCTGGGTGGCGGCATTGTCGGTACGCATGCAGGCGATTTGATCAGCGAGATCGCTTTGGCGATCGAAATGGGCGCGGATGTGGTTGATATTGCCAAGACCATCCACCCGCATCCGACGCTGGGCGAGTCGGTTGGCATGGCGGCGGAGGTCGCGGAAGGCGTGTGCACGGATTTGCCTCCGATGCGCAAGAAGTAATCCTTTCTCAAACTTCTGTTTGCCTAGCCCATGAGCGTCAAGACAGCGCTGCGCGTCATCGAGATCATAGAAACCTATGCTCGCGAGCGGCGTGCGCTGCCCTTGTCGGAACTGGCGCGCCTATTGGGCGTGCCGGTCTCGAGCTGTCTGGCTCTGATTCGTACGTTGGCCGATCTGGGCTATTTGTATGAGACGGGGCGCCGGCAGGGTTATTACCCTACGGGCCGGTTGTTGGCGATGGCGCAACGTATCGCCGCGTCCGATCCGGTTCTGGATCGTGTTTATCCCAGCTTGGTCGAACTGCGTGATGCCACGCAGGAAACGATTGTGTTCGGCAAACTCAGCGGCGAGGGCAAGGTTGTCTATCTGGATGTGCTGGATTCTCCGCACACCATTCGCTATGCCCCAGTCGCGGGCGAGTTTCGCGAGGTGCACGCGAATTCGTTGGGCAAGGCGTTGTTGTCTGTCCTGGATACGAAGGCTCGGCATGCGCTGCTGAATAGCTATTCTCTGACTCGCTATAACGAGCGTACGTTGACGTCTATTGATGCGGTTGATGGGGATCTGGAGTTGTCGCGGCAGCGGGGGTGGTTCATGAACCTCGGTGAGTCGATTTCCGATGTGTGTGCGCTGGCCTGGCCGGTGACGTTGTCGGGGGAGACGTATGCGATTTCTGTCGGGGGGCCGGTTTATCGGCTGGAGCCTCGGCAGGAGGAGTGTGCTCGGATATTGAGGGCGGCTTGTACGGGGTTGGAGCAGGGGTAGGCTGGGGTTTTCGTGGAGTGAGATTTTCTGTTGGTCGTCGAGCCGAGGCAATCGGCCCGGCCGGGCTTCACAAAGTCGGTCCGGCGCCCTGCGCGCCGGACGCCGCGTCGCTCACCTCGTCCGCGCCTTCGCGCTCCCTCCGGTGGCTGCTCGCTCGACTTTGAGGCGCCCGGCCGGGCCGATTGCCTCGGCTCGACTGGCAGCAACTAGAATTCTCTGCATCGCTGGCACGGCTTTCTTGCTTGGCGTTTTTCCGCAGCCATGGTGGTAAAGAGAAAGATCTTGCAGTGCTGCTTTCGGAGGACGCCCTGCGCGTCCCCCTCAAGCGATCGGTCCGGGCATACGGCGGGGTGGCGCGGTGCCTGGTTGGAAGATCTGCTTGGCTGCGTTTGAGGCTTGCGACGATGATGCGTAGAGGGGGCTCTTTGGGGACTCGTCTGTTGTATGCTGCGCGCCGCATGACGCCTATAAGTACTCCCTAATTCCCAGCACCAGCCCTCACCACGCCGATTCAATAAGACTTGGGCAAACCCAGCACTTTCTCCGCAATGAAGCACATGATCAACTGCGGACTGACGGGGGCAATGCGGGGTATATAGCTCTCCCGCAATAAACGTTCGACGTGATATTCCTTGGCATAGCCCATGCCCCCCAAGGTGAGTACGGCTGTCTGGCAAGCGTTATGGCCCGCCTCTGCGGCGAGATACTTGGCCGTATTGGCATAGGGGCCGCAGGGCAAGCCCGCGTCGTACATGCTGGCGGCTTTGAAGACCATTAGGTTGGCCGCTTCTAATTGCATCCATGCCTGGGCCAAGGGATGTTGAATACCCTGGTTCTGTCCGATGGGGCGTCCGAATACGGTGCGTTCACCGGCGTACTGCACGGCACGATCGAGGGCGGCGCGGCCTATGCCGACGGCTTCGGCGGCGATGAGGATGCGCTCGGGGTTCAGGCCGTGCAGGATGTATTCAAAACCTCGGCCTTCTTCACCGATGCGGTCCGCGACTGGGATGCGCAGGCCGTCGATGAATAGCATGTTGGAGTCGACGGCTTTGCGGCCCATTTTGTCGATTTCGCGGACTTCGATTTTGCTGCGGTCCAGATCGGTGTAGAACAACGAGAGGCCCTGAGTGGGTTTGGCGACGTCGGCGAGCGGAGTGGTGCGCGCCAGCAGCAACATCTTGTGAGCGACTTGTGCGGTCGAGATCCAGATTTTGCGGCCATGGACGATGTACTCGTCACCATGACGTTCTGCTCGCGTGGAAAGTTTGGTGGTGTCCAGGCCTGCATCGGGCTCGGTGACGGCAAAGCAGGCCTTTTCGCGCCCTGCGATCAGCGGTTCGAGCCAGCGCTGGCGCTGCTCGTCGGTGCCAAATACGACGACAGGATTTAAACCAAAGATATTCATATGCACGGCTGATGCGCCGGCGAAACCCGCGCCTGAGGCGGCGATGGTTTGCATCATCAGCGCGGCTTCTGTCATGCCCAATCCAGCGCCTCCATACGCTTGCGGCATGGCAATACCCAGCCAGCCATCGCGCGCCAGGTCGGCATGAAAATCATGAGGAAAACCGCCATCACGATCGCGCTCGAGCCAGTACTCATTGGGATAGCGCTCGCAGACGCGTTCAATTGCATCGCGCAACGCCAGTTGGTCGGATGAAAATTCAAAGTCCATGACGAAGTTCCTTTGTCGGCCCGCGACGGCCGAATATGGCGTCGCGGTGTATGTCTTTTGGGTGCCACGTTTTCCGAAGGGGGGCTTTCGATGACCCTCACGTACTTCTGACTTCCTGCGTGGCGCGAGCGGCAATCAGTGCGTCGATCTCGGTATCGGTGCAGCCGGCTTCGCGCAGTATCTCCCGGCTGTGTTCTCCCAGGCGGGGAGCAGGCCGGCGTATGGTGGTCGGGGTGCGTTCGTAGCGCCCCAGCGGCGCGGTCGTACGCAATTTTCCCTCGGTCGGATGATCTAGTTCGTGAATAAAACCGGTGCTCTGCAGATGTGTGTCGTGAATCAGATCGTCTACTGAATAGAGGTGCGCCGCAGGGATGTCCGCTTGTGTCAGCGCCGCAAGCCATTCATCGCTGCTGCGCGTACGCATGATTTCGGCCACAAAGGCATACGCCTCGTCAATGTGACGAGCGCGAGCGGTGTGGCTGCTAAATCGCGGGTCCTGTTCCAACTCGGGCCGGCCGATCAGCGCAAAGAAATTTCGCCAGTGTTTGTCGTTGTAAATCAGCAGGCACAGATAACCGTCTGCCGTTGCATAGGGACGCCGATGCGCGGCCAGCAGGCGGGCATAGCCGGTCGAGCCCAGCGGTGGCTCGAACGTCGCGCCGCCGAGGTGATCGCCCAGCACCATATGGGCCATGCCTTCGAACATGGGAATTTCAACCGATTGACCTGAGCCTCGTGCGCGGGCATCCAGGACGGCAGACACGAGTGCGATGGCCACATGCAGGCCGACGGCGCGATCTGCCAGCGTCAATGGCGCATAGCGTGGGACGTCGCCACTCTGTTGGCGAAACAGATCCGCAATGCCTGTTTGTCCCTGGATCAAATCATCATAAGCAGGTCGGCCCGCGTAGGGACCGGCCTCGCTGAAACCATAGGCGCCAATGTAGACCAGGCGAGGATTGCGCGCGGACACAGCCTCGTACGATAGGCCTAGCCTCGCCATGGCCTGCGGCCGGATGTTGTAGAGCAACGCATCGCAGTTCTCTGCCAGTTTTAGACACGCTTCGCGGCCCGCCTCGGTTTTCAGGTCCAGCACGATGGATCGCTTATTGCGATTCAAATGCAGGTACAAATGGCCCATGCCGGCGTTGCGCATCGGGCCGACGGCCCGCATGTTGTCGCCGGCAGGGGATTCGACTTTGATCACGTCTGCACCCAGATCGCCCAACACCTGCGTGGCATACGGGCCCATCACGACTGAGCTCAAATCCAGGATGCGTACGCCGGACAGCGGACCGGTGTTCACAAGAGGTGAGCCTGTGTCAGTGTCAGGTGTCGGCCCTTTGCGGGCAGGTGCGTCATGATGCTGCATAGTGTTCGAATCTCTGTGGTTTGCTGGCGCCGCACACTTCGTTAACGCACATGAATGCGGGGGCAGAGGGCGAGGCGCAATCAGCACATCTCTGAAAAAGCAGCACGATCATTGCGCCTGGATTCCTGCGTCTTTAATCAGTTTCCCCCAGAGGTCGCGCTGCTCGCTGACGAATGCGGCAAAACTCTCGGGTGTGCCGCTAAACGCGTCGAACCCAAGATCTGCCAAGCGTTTGCGCACGTCGGGTTTGTTGACGATCTGATTGATAGCGGCGTTGAGTTTGGTCACGATCTCTGGTGGCAATCCTGCCGGGCCGAAATAGCCATTCCATGAGTTCAAATCAAAATCGCTCACACCGGCCTCGCGCATCGAAGGCAGGTCAGGCACGATCGTGCTGCGTTCTGCCGTAGACACGGCTAATGCGCGCAGTTGGCCGGATTGCACAAAAGGCAGGCCCGAGGCCAAATCCGTGAACATGATGTTGACTTGGCCGCCGACGAGATCGGTCAGGGCCTGGGGCGTTCCTTTGTAAGGCACATGCAGAATGTCGATGCCGGCGCGATGTGCCAGTGTGCCGCCTGCCACGATGCCAGTGCTATTGCCGCTGGCATAGGTGACTTTGCCGGGATTTTTGCGAGCGTAGTCGACGAGTTCTTTTACGGTGGTGTAGGGCTGCTTGGGATTGGCGACCAGCAGAAAGGGCAAGTTGCCGCCGCGCGCAATCGGCGTGAAGTCCTTGACCGGATCGTAGGGGACGTTCTTCATCAGGAACGGCGCAGCGGAGTGCGAGGTGTTCGTGGTGACGAACAAGGTGTAGCCATCGGGCTTGGCGCGTGCGACGTACTGCGCGGCGATGGTGGCGTTGGCGCCGGGTTTGTTTTCCACGATCACTTGTTGTCCCAGTATCTGGCCCAACTCGGCGGCAAAAATCCGGCCTACCGCGTCGGTGCCGGATCCTGCGGGAAAGGGCACGATCAACGTGATCGGTTTTTCGGGGTAGGCGGCTTGGGCGGGGGACGTGAGTACGGATGCAAGCGCGGTGCTGCATAGCGCCGCGGCGCGTAGGATGCGTAACAACATGGGGGTCTCTCCGGTTGGTGGATGGGCGGCGGCTCTGTGATGGCGGTGTTGCTCGCGGTGGCCGCTGGGCCGGGTGGCAGGTATTACGTGGGCGCTTTTTCCGTCGTGGGGGCTGCAAAACCGCGTATTACGCGATCTGGGGACTCTTCGTAAGGCGGCGAGTAGATGACCAGCAAGCGCACGGGGGTGTCGCTGGTGACGGTGAAAACGTGAGGGATGTCCGGGGGGAAATAGCAGCAGTCGCCGGCGACCATGTCGGCGGATTCGTCGCCGACTTGTGCGCGGGCGGTGCCTTCGAGCAGATAACAGACTTGCTCGATGCCGGGGTGTGCGTGGGGTAGGGCGCCTTGGCCCTTTTCTATTACGCCTAATAGGACTTCGACGTGTTTTGATCCGACGGTTTCTGGGCCGATCAGGCGGCGGTTGAGGGTGCCGGTGTGGTTGGCGGGGTGGTAGCCGGGGACTTGGGATTCGCGGACTAGCCAGGTGGGGGTTTGGGGCATGATTTTGGGTTGCTGGTAAATTTTATAAGTGTGAAAATTATTTCATGGATGTGAAATGTTGGGCAAGGGGGTTTTCCCGGAAGGGGCGTGTTTGTCTGCGTGGAGAGGGGGTTCTGTTGGTCGTCGAGCCGAGGCAATCGGCCCGGCCGGGCTTCACAAAGTCGGTCCGGCGCGCGGGCGCCGGACATCGCGTCGCTCACCTCGTCCGCGCCTTCGCGCTCCCTTCGGTGGCTGCTCGCTCGACTTTGAGGCGCCCGGCCGGGCCGATTGCCTCGGCTCGACTGGCAGCAACTAGAATTCTCTGCACCGCTGGCACGATCTTCTTGCTTGGCGTTTTTTCGTCGCCGCATTGGTAAAGAGAAAGATCTTGCGGTGCTGCTTTCGGCGGCCGCCCTGCGCGCCCACCTCAAGCGATCGGGCCGGGCATGCGGCGGGGTGGCGTTGAGTTAGTTGGAGGATCTGCTTGGCTGCGTTTTGGGGGCTTGCGTCTGAGGACTCGCTAGCCCAACGGGTCTGCGGCCACTACCTGACAAAACAGCTCGATTTCACTGCAGCTGCAAATCCCACAAAGCCGCCAACATATGGCGTGTAGCAGGCTCGCTCAGTTGCTCGCGATAAGCGACTCCTAATTGCCGCCACAAGGCTGGCCGCAAGGGCCGCATGAGAATGCGTTCATCGGGTGATGGTGCGCCCGCCTCGTGAGGCAATAATGTGCCGCCATAGCCTGCGCCGACCAGGCTTTTGATGGCGTCGTTGTAGTTCAACGCGATGCGGGGAACAGGGCGCAGGCCGACGTCGGCGAACCACTGTGTGGTCAATCTGGACAGATGCGTGCCGGGGTCGTTCAGGATGAGCGGCCGTTCGGCCATCCAACGAGGGGTGATACGGGCAGGCGCGCGCCAGGCCGCAGGCAGGAAGGCCACGACGGGATCACGCCGCCACGGTTGGATTGTCAGGCCGGCAACCTTGGCTTGAGGCAGGGCGACGATGCCAATGTCGAGCGATCCATCGCTCAACTGTGCGAGGGTTTGTTGCGAGGTCAGGACTGCGATTTGTACGTCTATTGCCGGATGCGATTGCGCCAATGCTGCCAGGGCGCGCGGCAGCAAATGAGCGATGACCCCGGTGGATGCGCCTAGCCGGACGCGGCCCGCCAGACCTTGGGCCTGACGTGACACGTCATCCAGGGCATGCGTTACGTCGGCCAACAGCTTTCGTGCATGGTCGATCAGGCTCTCGCCGATAGCCGTGGGACGTACATGACCCTTGGTTCGAGACAGCAATTGCGCGCCCACGCGCTGTTCTAATTCGCTGATGTGCAGGCTGACCGTGGGCGGCGCCAGATGCAGCAGTGCCGCCGCCTTGGCGAACGAGCCCTGGTCCGTAATCGTGATGAGCGTGCGCAGTTGATCCAGGTTGATTTCCCGCATGGCGCCTCGTTGATCAGAATTTCTGAATAGAAAGATTATTAAATTCAACTTTTCTAATTTTATGGCCCGAGTCACGATAACGCCATCGACTATTCACCGGAATCATCGCGATGACCACCCCTCATGTTTTTATTGACGGCGACCAGGGCACAACGGGCCTGCAGATCCATGCGCGCTTGCAGGGGCGCGACGATATTGTCATTGACACCTTGCCGGCGGCTTATCGCAAGGACCCGCAACGTCGCGCTGAGGCGCTGAATGCCTGCGATATTGCCATTTTGTGCCTGCCCGACGCGGCAGCGCGCGAGGCGGTGGCGCTGGTGCAAAATCCCGACGTGCGCGTTATCGACGCTAGCTCTGCCCATCGGGTACAGGATGGCTGGACTTATGGTTTTCCGGAATTGAGCGCCGATCAATCGCGGCTGATTGCACAGTCCAAACGCGTCACGAATCCGGGTTGTTACCCTACGGGTGCGATCGGCCTGCTGTCGCCCTTGGCGAGGGCCGGATTGCTGCCGCCTGATTATCCGTTGGCTATTCACGCTGTATCGGGGTATTCCGGCGGTGGGCGTGCTGCTGTCGAGCGGTACGAGGGCGGGGATTCGCAGGGGGAGGGGCAGACCGTCAGTCAACCATCCCGCAATCTGCCCGCATTCCAGGTCTATGGCTTGTCCCTTCAACACAAGCATGTCCCGGAGATTCAGCGCTATGCCGGTTTGGCATTGCCACCGGTTTTTGTGCCGGCGTACGGGGCTTATCGCCAGGGGATCGTGCTCACCATTGCGTTACAGCAGCGCCTGTTGCCAGCCGGCGCGAATGCGGACACGGTGCACGCTTGTCTTGCCGATCATTACGCGGGCGCGCAATACGTGCGGGTATTGTCATTGGCCGAATCCTCGGCGTCGCAGGGGTTGGATCCCGAGCGTCTGAATGACAGCAACAACATGGAGCTCGCTGTTTTTGCGAATGCTGATCAGGGTCAGATTCTGTTGACAGCAGTGTTCGATAACCTGGGTAAGGGGGCCTCGGGCGCGGCGGTGCAAAACCTCGACCTGATGCTGGGGGCACTCAAGTAGGCGGTGCATGTGTTTGCATTGTTGGATCGCCGTCTTCGCCTTGTTCAGTGTTGCCGGAATAGGCCTTTTCCCCCAGCCAGCAGAGCTCAGCCTGTCTGCGAATGACCTATTTCGGCTAACACTAATTGCCTCATGTATTCGGCTGCGGGCGATAGTGTGCGATCCGCGCGCATGCGTAGCCCCAGGGTGCGCTCTACGCCGGGCGAATCGAGCGGCACGAACGTCAATTCATTCTGGTCTGGCGGCAGCCCCAAACGAGCCAGCACAGTTACGCCCATCTGCTGCCTGAGCATGGCGATGAGCGTCAGCATGTTTGCGATATACAACCGGCATTCGGATAAGAACGCGGCTTGAGGGCAGCTCGCCAGTTGTCTGTGAGCCACTGTTCCGATGTGGGGCAGATGGGCGATGTCCTTCCAGGTCAGCCGACCGGCCGTGGCCAAAGGATGGTCGCGATGGCATACCAGCCCGAATTCATCCTTGAACAAAGGCTGAAAGCTCAGTGCCGAGTTGTCGCTGACCGTGCTGCAGATGCCCAGTTCCGCTTGGCCTCGTAACAGCATCTGTTCGACTCCCTCGGAATTGTCATCGCGAATGTTCAACATGACATTGGGATAGCGCTGGCGATAGGACCGAACCAGACCCGGCATCCAATGTGTCGCCGCCGACATCACACAAGCCATGCTGAGAAAGCCGCTGTCGTTGCGTGCGATGCTCCCCATCGTCGAGGAGACTTGGTCGGCATGATCCACCAGTTGCTGGGCCAGCGTTAAGCAAGATATCCCGAACGCGGTCGGCACGACCGGGCTGCCCCGCACAAACAGTTTTTGGCCGAGCCGTTCTTCCATTTCTCGTATGGCCAGCGAAATCGCCGGTTGTGAGCGGTGCGCACGTTCCGCTGCCAGCCTGAAACTGCCCGTTTCGGCGACCCACAGAAAGTAGCGGTAGTGATTAATCGAGAATGCGTTGTCTGCCATTTGTTTATTTTATTGATTAATAATATTAATTAATTTTACTTATTTTTGGGCGATATCTACCATCTCGCCATGGATCATTCGACACAGCAGTTTGCACATCATCTGGACTTCAGCGGGTTTGACACGCGCCCGGCGACGAACCTCGCGGGATGCCGGGTATATACGGGATGCGAAGGTCTGCCAGACCGCCCGGCGTTGGTATTCGTGCCTGGTGGCTATCACGGTGCGTGGTGTTTCAGCCATTACTTGGACTATTTCTCACAGCGTCACATTGGGTGCTATGCGGTGGATCTGCCGGGGCATGGTTCGCTCGCTGACGAGATGACACCTGATATTGGGCTGGAATTCCTGGCGGATCGACTCATCGCCTGCATTGAGGCGTTGGGCCGGCCGGTCGTGCTGGTGGGGCATAGCGTCGGGGCTATCCCGGCCATGCTGGCTGCCATGATCGTGAATCCGCAAGGGTTGGTGTTATTGGCGCCATCGCCGCCGGGCAATCTTCCCGGTGCCCGGGCATTGCCGGCGTTGCCGGAGGATACGTTGCGCGCGGTGCCCGATCCAGACGAGGTTCGATGGCGCTTTCTCGGGGCAACCGACGAGCTCAGAGTGGAAAACGTCATGGCACGAATGCGTGCCGAGAGCCCGCGGGTGTTGAATGACCGCTACACATTGCGTATGCAAGTCGACCCCGACCGTATCGTGTGTCCAGGTATCTGCCTGGAGGCGGGCCGGGACGATCTGGAGCGCCACCCCGCAGGACAGGATTTGGCTATTGCCCGGTTCCTGGGCATCGATTACGAGCTGCTCGAGGCCCAACCGCATTGCATGATGTATGGCGCCGACTGGCAGGAGAGTGCAGAGGCGATTCTAGTTTGGTATCAGCGCTGTTTCGGTGTCGGGCATTGCTGATCACCGTAGACGTCGACATAACAAGGAGAAGGCAATGAGTAAAGTACATCGACGTAGTTTGACCGCTTTGGCGGCGGTATGCATGCTGGCTAGTGTGTCCGTGTCCGCGCTAGCCAGCGATTGGCCTGGCAGCAAACCCGTCAACATTATTGTGCCGTCTGCGGCAGGCGGGGCGGCGGATCTGACGGCTCGTACGGTCGCCAGGTATCTCAGTCAGAAGGCGGGCGTAGATAATGTCGTCGTGCAGGACAAACCGGGTGCAGGGGGCGTGATAGGAACGGCCGCGGTCAAGAATGCGGCGCCAGACGGGTATACCTTTCTACTCTCGACGAATTCCACTCAATCCGCCAATCGGTATCTCTACAAAACGCTGCCATACGATGCCGACAAGGATTTCGTGAATGTCGGGATGATAGGCACATTCCAGACCGTGGCTGTTGTCTCACCGGACAGCAAGATCAACACATTGCGGGAATTGGTTGAGCAGGCCCGCAGCGAGCCCGGCAAAGTGTTTTTTGGCTATTACAGTTCGTCGTCGCAGGTGCCACCGAATTTGCTCAAGCAGTATGCAAAGATCGATATTGCGGGTGCTGCATACAAAAACGTGACGCAGATTTTGACGGATTTACGCAGCGGGTTGATTCAGTTTGCCTTCGTTGATTATTTGACTGCCAAGGGCCAAATCGAAGGCGGTAATCTGAAACCCATCGCGGTGACGGGCACAGAGCGCAATCCTCATTTGCCGAATATCGAAACGACCACCAGTGTGTATCCCGGCTTTATTGTCGAAGGTTGGATGGGGATCTCCGCACCGGCGGGCACACCGCAGGCGGTGGTGGAAAAAATGAGTACCTATCTGAAACATGCGCTCGTTGATCCGGAGATGGTCAAACAGCTGAGCGATCTCGGGCTGCAACCTCAGGCCATGGGGGTGGCCGAATTCGGCAAATATATCGACGGCGATATTCAGCGATGGGCAAAATGGGTGGAAACGGCACAAATCAAAGCCCAATGAGGGAAGGGCAGCCCGCTACGCCGAGCTCCTGAAATCTCGGCCCGCATTGCAAATATGAGCGCCATTCGACGGCGGTCATTCCGGCTCTGAATCCATCAATGCCAACAGGGGCTATGCCCCCTGTCAATCGACGCGGCTGTTACACTGCCGCGTCTTCGCCTTTTTCGAATATTTTCATGTCTGCCCCCCGTTTAGACGCTGCCACGCCGTTGCCTCAGTGGCTGCAATACCTTGAGTCCATTCACAGCAAGGCTATCGATCTGGGGTTGGACCGGGTCAAGCAGGTGGCGGATCGCCTGGCGTTGCAGCTGAACGGCGTCAAATTCGTCGTCGGCGGCACCAACGGCAAGGGCTCGACCTGTGCCATGCTCGAGGCCATTTTGCTGGCCGCCGGTTACCGCGTGGGCTTGTACACCTCGCCGCATCTGATCGATTTCAATGAGCGCGCCCGGGTCAACGGCGAGATCGCCAGCGACAGCGCGCTGACCGAGCAGTTCGCCGCGGTCGAAGCGGCCCGTGGCGAGATCACGCTGACGTATTTCGAGTTCACCACGCTGGCGATCTTGCGCTTGTTTACACAGTCGAATCTCGATGCCATCGTGCTGGAAGTCGGCCTCGGGGGGCGCCTGGATGCTGTCAATATCATTGACGCCGATTGCTCCATCGTCACCAGCGTCGATCTGGATCATACCGACTGGCTGGGCGATACCCGCGAGAAAATCGGCTGGGAAAAGGCCCATATCTACCGCAGCGGCCGGCCGGCCATATGCAGTGACCCCCAGCCGCCGCAGTCGTTGCTGGACTACGCCGCAGAGATCGGCGCCGAGCTGTGGTTGTTCGGTAAAGACTTCAACTATTCCGGGGATCGCCAGCAATGGGCCTATGGCGGCCGAGGCCAGCGCCGCAATGCCCTGGCCTATCCTGCATTGCGGGGCGCAAACCAATTGCTGAATGCGTCGGCCGCGCTGGCTGCGCTGGAGTCGGTGCGTGACCGCCTGCCTGTGCCGCAGCAAGCCGTCCGTATCGGTCTGCTGCAGGCATCGGTGCCGGGCCGGTTCCAGATTTTGCCTGGGCAGCCCGTCATCATCCTGGATGTGGCGCATAATCCGCACGCCGCAGCGGTGCTGGCTCAGAATCTGGATAACATGGGTTTTCATCCCTACACCCATGCGGTCGTGGGCATGCTCAATGACAAGGACGTCGACGGCGTCCTGGCCAAGATGCTGGGGCGTATCGATCACTGGTACTGTGCAGGCCTGCCCGGGCCGCGAGGCGGCAGCGGAGACGACTTGGCCAAGCACGTCTCGTCCGCACTCGAGGCGGCTCCGGCTGATTCCGACGCGCCCACCGTGCAGGCCTACGCAGACCCCGCTGCCGCATTCGCCGCAGCCCGCGAGCGGGCAGGCGAGGGTGATAGAATCGTGGTGTTTGGCTCGTTTCTCACCGTTGCCGCGGTTTTGCAGGCACTGGGTCGCAAAATTTAAGGTTTCGGCAGTCGGGGCGCAGGCTCCGGTCAGGTCGCAAGGAATTCCTGCCCATGGGATTTTTCACTCGCAAAGACTCCGCCTCTCAGGCATCGCCCTCTAGACCGCGTCCGTCGGTATCCAGCGAAGCCCAGGCGGCAGAACTCCGTGGGCGTGCTCGCCGGCGGTTAGCCGGCGCCGTCGCGCTGGTGCTCGCAGCTGTCATCGTGCTGCCGATGGTACTGGACTCTGAGCCCGTACCCGTCGCGGACGATATTCCTATCCGCTTGCCGGATCGCAATACGCCGTACCAACCGCAGGTCTCGCCGCCGGCCGTGGCCGACGCGGGTAATGCTGCCACGGGTACCACGCCGGAGGGTACTGCGGTCGCGCCGCCTGCGACGCCGCCCGTAGAGCCGCCGGCTGTCCCTACGCCGCCTGACGTGTCCACGCAGCCTGCGACGCCGCCTGCTTCCACCGCCCAGCGGCCCGAGACGCCGCCTGCCGCGGTGACTCCGCCCAAGCCGCCAGCGACCAAGCCACCAGCTACGCCGCCCAAACCTCAGCAGTCGCGCGACGAGGACGGTGCTCGGGCCCTGGCCCTGCTGGAGGGGCGTTCCCCGTCTGATACCCCCGTACCGGCTGCACCCAAGCCCGCCGCCAAAGGCAATTTCGTCCTGCAGATCGCTTCATATGGCGCCCAGGCCGATGCCCAATCGCGGCGTACCAAATTGCACCAGGCTGGCGTCACCAACGCTTTTGTCGAACAAGCTTCCGTTGGAGGTAAACAGTCGTATCGCCTGCGCGTGGGGCCATTCCCGTCGCGTGAGGCGGCCCAGGCCGCTCAGGCACGCTTGCGCACGCTGGGTTATGACAACGGCTTCATTGCCAGCCAGTGACCGGTTTCGATTTCGTCGTGTTGGCCATCCTGGCAGCCTCCGGTCTGCTGGGGTTGGTACGCGGCCTGCTGAAAGAAATCCTGTCCTTGATGGCATTTCTATTGGCCTTCGTGGCAGCGATCTGGTGGGGGCCCTCTGTATATGGCTGGATTGAACCCTATATAGAGACTCCGATGCTGCGTATGGGTATTGCGTATGCGGCGGTGTTTATTTTGGTATTGCTAGGGGTAGGGCTGCTCAATATGACGTTGGCTGCCCTGATCCGTACGACTGGCTTGTCTCCGGCAGATCATGGCCTGGGTGCTGTGTTCGGCTTGGCGCGAGGCTTGTTGTTTGTGTTGATATTGGTGGCGTTGGGCGGCTATACGCCGTTGCCGCAAGAGCCCTGGTGGCAAAACGCCATGTTTTCGCATTCGGCCACCGAGGCCGTCAGGCATATCAAGTTGTGGTTGCCCCCGTCGTTGGCGACGTGGCTGCCCTACTAAGTTTCGTTTAACGGGAAATCACCATGTGTGGAATCATCGGGGTCATTGGGCGCGGGCCGGTCAACCAGCTGCTCTATGACGGTTTGCTGCTGCTGCAGCATCGTGGCCAGGACGCGGCAGGTATTGCGACGTCGTCCCAAGGCAGCCACTTCAACATGTTCAAGGCCCACGGCCTGGTGCGGGATGTTTTTCGCACCCGCAACATGCGGTCGCTGCCCGGTACCAGCGGTATCGGTCATGTGCGCTACCCCACGGCGGGCTCCAGCGCCAGCGAAGAAGAAGCCCAACCGTTCTACGTGAACGCGCCGTTCGGCATCACTTTTGCCCATAACGGCAATCTGACCAACTGGCGCGAGCTGCGCGAGTCGCTGTATCGCGATGACCGCCGCCATATCAATACGAATTCTGATTCCGAGGTGCTGCTCAACGTGCTGGCGCACGAGCTGCAGTCGGCCGCTACCGGCGTATCGCTCAACGACGACACGTTGTTCCGTGCGGTATCGGCCGTGCACAAACGAGTGCGTGGCGCTTATGCTGTCGTGGCCCAGATTTCTGGCTATGGCATGTTGGCGTTCCGCGATCCGCATGGCATTCGTCCGCTGTGTATCGGCCGCCAGGAAACCGATGAGGGCGCCGAATGGATGGTCGCTTCGGAATCCGTCGCCCTCGAGGGTAGCGGTTTTGCGTTTGTGCGCGACGTCGAGCCGGGCGAGGCGATTTTTGTCGATCTGGACGGCCGCATGGTCAGCCGCCAGTGCGCTGACAATCCGCAACTCGTTCCTTGTATTTTCGAGTACGTGTATTTCGCACGTCCCGATTCGATGATCAATGGTGTGTCGGTGTATGACGCCCGTCTGCGTATGGGTGAATACCTGGCCGACAAGGTGGCGCGCAATATGCGTCTGGGCGATATCGATGTGGTGATGCCGATTCCGGATTCGTCGCGTCCCGCCGCGATGCAGTTGGCGGCACGTCTGGGCCTGGACTATCGCGAAGGCCTGATCAAGAACCGATACGTGGGCCGTACGTTCATCATGCCGGGCCAGGCGGTGCGCCGTAAATCCGTTCGCCAGAAACTCAATGCGATCGGCAGCGAGTTCAAGGGCAAAAACGTGCTGCTGGTCGATGATTCCATCGTTCGCGGCACGACCAGCCGCGAAATCGTCGATATGGCGCGTGCGGCTGGCGCGAACAAGGTCTACTTCGCCTCGGCTGCGCCTCCAGTGCGCTTCCCGAACGTGTACGGCATCGATATGCCTACGCAGAGCGAGTTGATCGCCACGGGTCGTACAGACGAGGAAATCGCGCGCACGATCGGCGCTGACGGGTTGATCTATCAAGACCTCAGCGATATGCAGCAAGCTGTCACGGATATCAATCCGGCTTTGACGCGTTTTGAGTCGTCCTGCTTTGACGGTCAGTATGTGACCGGCGATATTACGGCGGAATACCTCGAGCGCCTGGGCCAATCGCGTGGAGACCCGGGCGGCGATGAGTCCACCGGCGGGCTGCAGTTCAACATGGGATTCTCGTCGAGCGACGCCTGATGCGGCGCATGATCGGCCTGTCCTTTCTGTAACGATGCCGGGCAGTGGTATGGCCCGGCATCATGTTTTTTACCTCGGTCTAATTACATGCAATCTTCTCGTCGCCTGTTATGGCTGATCGCCATTTTCTGCTTTGGTGCGTTGGGCGTTGCCCTGGTGTCGCAGCATGTGTATGACATGCCGCCTTGCGCGTGGTGCGTGTTGCAGCGCTTGATCTATCTCACTATTGGCGTGATTGCTTTGATTGGCGCCAATGTGGCGGTGCTGGCTAGGTTATGCGCGGGGCTGGCGGCCATATTGAGTGTGGGCGGGATTGCTGCGGCCTGGTATCAATATGATGTGGCGGCGCATATGTTTTCTTGCGATCAGACGTTCGCGGATCAGTTCATGAGCGCGTCGGGGTTGGATGGGGCGGTGCCTTGGCTGTTTGGGATTTATGCTAGTTGCATGGATGCTATGGTGGAAGTGTTCGGGGTGGAGTATGCGCTCTGGAGTTTGAGTTTGTTTGTTTTGTTGTTGTTGGGGAGTTTACGGGGGATGTTGCGGCGGTGAGGTGATCAGGCGGGACGGGGAGCGAGTGCTATTGGACGTCGAAGCGGGGCAGTGACCGTGTTGGCGCTTCACGGAGTCGGTCGGCCGCCTGCGCGGCCGACACCGCTTCGTCAACCTCGTCGCTACGCTCCTTCGGTTTCCCTCGCTCGACTCCGAGGCGCGCCAACACGGTCACTGCCCCGCTTCGACTCGCAAAATCTCTGATTCCCTCGTCGCTGGCACGAGCGGTCTACGTAGGCTTCGTAGGCGATGATTTCTGCAAGGACGAAGATCTTGCAGGGCGGCTATTCATGGCCGCCTACGGGCGCGGCCATGAATAGCGTTCGTGATCTGCATGCGAGGGCTTTGGCGTTGGTGGCAAACAGGAGATCTCTCGAGCAACGATTTCTCATAGGCCGGCACTAGATTGCCAGCGGGTTATCAGTCTGTGCGATGCTGCAGACTGTAGGTGGCGCGGTCGTCTTGGGCCAGCAATTTTGTCAGGACTGGCATCGTGTCTTTCAACGCGGCATGCAAAGTCCAGGGCGGATTCACGATGAACATGCCGCTGCCATGCAGGCCGAACCCATCGGCTGCGGGTCGTTTTACCGTCAACGATACGTGCAGCCAGTTCTTGATCGGCAGGTTCTCGAGATGGCGGGGCATTTCGGTGGCCTCGCGTCGTTGAACCAGCGGATACCATACGGCGTAGGTGCCGGTGGCAAAGCGCTTGAGGCCTTCTTTGACGGCGTTCAGGGTGCGTTTGTAGTCCTGCTTGTCCTCGTACGAGGGATCGATCAGCACCATTCCGCGCCGCGTGGGCGGGGGCAGCAGCGATTTCATGCCTTCAAAGCCGTCTGCCGCGAAAATCGTGGTTTGACGCAGCGCTACGCGGTCGAGCTTTTCCAGGTTGCTGGCCAAGATGCCAGATTCGGTCGGATGCATTTCAAATAAACGCAGCCGGTCGCGGTCACGCAATGCGTCTAATGTCAGCCAGGGCGAGCCTGGGTAGTGACGCAAGCGGCCATTGGGGTTATAGCGCCGGACCTGGGCGACGTACTCGGCCAACAGGGGCGGCAGGTCCTTCAGGTCCCACAGGCGGCCGATGCCGTCGGCAAACTCCGCGTTCTTATTTGCCCATTCGCCATCGAGCGCATACAAACCTGCGCCGGCGTGGGTGTCGATGACCCAATAGGGATTGTCCTTGCGGTTCAGATAATCCAGCATTTGAACCAGCAGCGCGTGCTTTAACACGTCGGCATGATTGCCGGCATGGAAAGCGTGTCGATAACTAAACAAAATAATTTCCTGTCGTCAGGCAATAGGGGGAATACTGGCCAGCTCGTCGGTGAAAATGGCATCCATGCCCCAGGATAGCAGCAGTTGCGCGCGCGCCGGGTCGTTGACGGTCCAGGCGGCGATGCGGTAGCCCGCTGCGTGTACGTCTGCGATCAGTTCGGGCGTGGCGTCGCGCTGGTTGATGTTGAGGGCGACGCAATCATACTTGGCCAAACGTTCGCGCCAATCGGCGGGCACCTGTTCGACCAGCAGGGCCCTGGGCAATTCCGGTGCGGCGGTCTGGGCCGAGGCCAGCGAGGCTTCGGAAAATGAGGACAGTAAGGGCGCGACGGTGGCGCCCTGCCAAAGTGCGCGTGCTGCTAACGCTACTGCGGTGCCGGTTTCGGCTTCGCGGCCAGGACTGGGTTTGATTTCGACGTTGCAGGCAATGTGGTTGGCGATCGCGTAGCGGGCCACGGCCTGAAAACTGGCTACAGGTTCGCCGGCGTAGGCCGGTGAATGCCAGCCGCCCGCGTCCAATAACACGAGCTCGGTGTAGGGGAGAGCACCCGCAGGGCCACGGCCATCTGTCGTACGGTCCAGGTCATCGTCGTGCAACAGAAAAGCGATGTCATCTCGACTGAGTTTGACGTCGAATTCGACCATGCGAAAACCATGCTCAGCGCCTACGCGCATCGCAGCCAATGTGTTTTCGGGGGCCAGGCGGCCGCCGCCGCGATGGGCAATATGGGTGGGATATGGCCAGGAAGCGGACATAGACATGATGGTGAGATAGTGGAAACAAGACCGAATAACGGTCGAGGTTGCAAGAATAACCCTTCAAGGTTCATTAAGCTGGGTTTCCAGAAAATTTAATAGGTCCTGAGCGAGGGGCATACCTATACTTTGTCACCACAACAGAGAAGGGTGTGACACACATCCGGGTAACCCCCTATCGCTGTGCGTGCACGACCTTGATTACCTGCAGGACAAGGTCCCACGTTCCAGCGATATTCCATAAAAGAAGGAGACAAGGTTTGACCTGGGATCTACTGCCTTTGGCCTTGGTAGACGGTGTGGCTTATGCCAGCCTGCTATTTTTGGTCTCGATGGGCCTGACGCTGGTGTTTGGCGTCATGGGAATACTGAACGTTGCCCACGGCGCGTTTTATGCTTATGGCGGCTATGCCGCTGCCACGTTTGTCATGGCGCTCGCGCCACATAGCGAATCCCCCATTTTGTTGTTTGCGGCCCTGTTCGCGGCCGCGATTGTCGTGGGGCTGGTGTTGGGCGGCGTGATGGAGTTTCTGCTGATTCGCCGTGCGCAGAACTACGATCCCATTCTCAAATTGTTGCTGACCTTTGGCGCGTTTCTGATGCTGGAGGACATCCAGCGCATGATCTGGGGCGCGCAGCCCTATAGCGCCAGCGAGGTGGTAAACCGGCTGGGCAATATCGAGCTGGGCGAGATTACCTACACCACGTATCAGTTGATCATCGTGCCGGTGACCGCTGTGCTGGCTTATGTATTCCTGGAGTTTTTCCTGAAGCACACCAAGCTCGGCAAGCAGACCGTGGCCATGACTCACCATCGTGAGGTCGCCACGTCACTGGGCATCAATGCAAAGAAAATCGGCCTGGTGACTTTTGTGATCGCGACGATTCTGGGGGCATTGGGCGGTGCGCTGGCGGCCCCCACGACCTCGCTCGTGCCAGGCGCCGGGACGGATATGACGGTGTTGTCCTTTGCCGTGGTGGCGACAGCGGGCCTGGGGCAAATCACGGGTGCGCTGATCGCTTCGCTGCTGATTGGCATCATCCGCGCCATGACGGTCTACACCGCGCCTGAACTGGAGGTCGCAGTTCCGTACATCATCATGGTGCTGGTGCTCATCATCCGGCCACATGGCTTGTTCACCGTGGCTCAAGCGAGGAGGATCTGATGAACGTTCCTATCCTCAGCGTATTGGCCGCGATCATCACGCTCATCGTGGGCTATAGCTTTTCCTGGACCATCACACCGATTGTGATCGGGTTGACGTACGCGATCGCGGCCCTGGGGGTCTCGATCATGGCGCGGGCTGGCCAAGTGTCGTTCGGTCATGCCATGTATGCCTGCATCTCTGCGTACACGGTCGCGTTTCTGGCACGGGCCATGCCTGGTGCAGATGCGTTGCTGTTGATCCTGGCAGGCGTGGTCGCGAGTTTTGCTGCCGCGTTGGTCGTCGGCTCGTTTGTCGTGCGTTACAGGGGGATTTTCTTCGGGATGTTGAACCTCGCGCTCAGCATGGTGCTGTTTGCGCTGCTGGGCAAGCTCTATCACCTGACGGGCGGTTCGGATGGGCTGCGTATTGTGCGTCCCACCTTGTTCGGCCTGGTCATGGAACGCGCGGCTTTCGAGCGCGGTCTGCTGGTGCTGACCTTGGTGTTGTCGCTGCTGCTGGCGTGGTGGGTACAGCGTTATTTCCGGTCGGGCAGCGGACAGGCATTGTCGGCCATCAAGACGAATGAGACTCGCATCGAGTACCTGGGATTTTCCGCATATCTGATCATGTGGAAAGGGTATCTGTTGTCGGCTGTGGTAGTTGGCGTATCGGGCGCGTTGCTCGCCTTGATGCAGGGGCTGGTCACGCCTGAGTTGGGTTCGTGGCTGCGGTCTGGAGAGTTTGTCTTTATCACCATCCTGGGTGGTGCGGGCCACGCTGCTGGCGCTTTCCTGGGGGCCGCCGCATTCGAATTCGTCAAGCTGGCCTCGGCAGCCTATTTCCCCGGCCTGTGGCAGTTCCTGTTGGGGCTGACGTTGATTCTGGTGATCTTTATTTTTCCGACCGGCTTTGTCGGCCAGATCATGAAGCGCATCGCCACCCCCAAACCGGCAAGGAACTGAGCATGGAACCGTTAGTGAAGACGACCGGCCTCACGCTCGCCTTTGGCGGCGTGGTGGCTGCAGACAATATTGATTTTGAGCTGCACGAGGGCGAGCGCCTCGCCGTGATCGGGCAGAACGGTGCGGGCAAGACCACGTTCATCAACATCTGCACCGGATATCTGAAACCGTCAAAGGGCAAGGTTTACTTCAACGGCAAAGACGTCACCGGCATGGCGCCGCGCAAGATCGTGCGCCTCGGCCTGGGACGCTCGTTTCAACTGCCGCAGTTGTTCACGGAGCACACGGTGCGCCAATGCGTGCAAATTGCTGCCGCGCGGCGCAACAAGGACCTGAGCTGGTTTCGTGCACTGGAGCACACCATAGATGGCCGCGAAGTCGACGCGACATTGGATCTGGTGGGATTGTTGCCGGACGCCGATGCGCTATGCATTGAGCTGCCGGAGGGCAAACGCAAACTGTTGGATGTGGCAATGGCGTTGGCTCTGCAACCCAAACTCTTGATCATGGACGAGCCTACCAGCGGTGTCGCCTCGGAGGATAAGCATGGTTTGATGGAGACCGTCATGCATGCGCTGGATGAGCGTCGCGTGACAAGCTGGTTCGTGGAACATGACGTGGACATCGTGTCGCGCTACGCCACGCGCGTGGCGGCGTGGATCGCGGGCAAAGTGGCTGCCGACGGTTCGCCCGAGCACGTGCTGAACCATCCGCAAATCAAGAGCGAAGTCCTGGGGGTATGAGCCATGTTGAATCTATCGGCCATTAACGTGGACCTCGCTGGCAACCGCATTCTGCGTGATGTGACTGCGCGGTTTGAGGCGACAAAAACGATCGGCATTGTCGGGCGCAACGGCGCAGGCAAGACTACGCTATTGCGTACCATCATGGGCCTGACTCGCCTGAAATCCGGGCGCATCGAATTCGACGGCATCGAGCTTTCGGCGTTGCCGGGCCATCTGCGGGCGGCACACCAGATCGGCTATTCCCCCGAAGACCGCGTGATTTTCCCCACCATGACGGTGGAGCAAAATCTGCGTTTGCCTTGCGAGGTCCAAGGACAATCGAGTGAAGCGATCCGCCAGCGTATCGACACGGTGCTCAAGGTCGTGCCTCAGCTGGAGCCCATGTTGGCGCGGTCCGGTGCGGCGCTGTCGGGCGGGCAGGGCAAGATGGTGGCGCTGGCGCGAGCGGTGATGGTGGGCACGCGCCTCTTGATGCTGGACGAGCCCTTTCAGGGGCTGGCGCCCAAGCTCGCGCGTGACTACACCGAGGCGCTCGCGCGGTTGAAAGACTTGCAGCCTGATCTGTGCGTGGTGATCACCGAGTCCAACGTCAAACTGCTCGGCGATATCCCGGATCAGATCTGGACCATCGAACGCGGCGCGATCTCGCTGAATTGAGGTGAGCCTTCCTCACACGGTCGCATGTCAACACGATACGGGTGGCCCTCAGTGAACAGTGTGTTCTCGATACTGAAGGCCATTTGGCAACACGGTAAGTAACCCCAGGCAGAAGACGGAGAGAGAGATGGGTCAATTGCAAGGTAAGGTCGCCATCGTTACGGGCGCAGGCAGTGGTTTTGGCGAAGGCATCGCCAAGCTTTTCGCCAAAGAGGGCGCTCAGGTCGTGATCGCCGATATCAATAAAAAAGCCGCTGATCGTGTGGCCGGCGAGATCGGCAGTGTTGCGCTATCACTGCAGACGGATGTCTCCAGCCGCGCGGATATCGACGCGATGGTCACGCACACCCTGGAAGCATTCGGTGGACTGGATATCGTCGTGAACAACGCGGCCATCACACATAAAAACCAGCCGATGCTGGACGTGGATGAGGAAATGTTCGATCGTATGTTCGCGATCAATGTGAAATCCATCTATCACATGTCGCAGGCTGTCATCCCGCACATGCGGCAACAAAAGCGCGGTGTGATCCTGAACATTGGCTCCACTGCAGGGATTCGTCCGCGTCCTGGACTGAGTTGGTACAACGCCTCCAAAGGCGCGGTGAATGTCTTGTCCAAATCCATGGCGGTTGAACTGGGGCCCGACAATATCCGTGTCAACGCCATCTGCCCAGTGATGGGTGTGACGGGAATGTTTGAGCTGTTCATGGGATTGCCGGATACGCCGGAGAACCGCGCGAAGTTTTCTGCCACGATTCCGTTGGGCCGTTTCTGCCAACCGTCGGACGTGGCGGCAGCTGCGCTCTATCTGGCCAGCGATGCCGCAGAGTTCATCACTGGCGTCGAGTTCCCGGTGGACGGTGGCCGCACGATTTGATGCGCAGCGGCGTGCTTTGACTGGCGTAGTCATGCGATCCTGTGTGGCGCGATCGGAGGACGTAATCATGCAGTCCAGTGTGGCGCGATCGGAGGATGTAGTCATGCAGTCCAGTGTTTAGCGATTCGTATTGGCAGGTACTGTCGTGTAGCTGGGTGCCTGACGTTTTACATAGATGTGTCTTTGCTGCAGCGGGTTCGCAGCAGCCATGCGTTCGGATTTTTCGGAGTTGTCGATGAAAATCAAAGCCGCCGTTTTACGCAATATGGGCCTGGCCGCGCCTTATGCAGATAGCCGTCCCCTGCAAATCACCGAAGTCGAACTGGACCCCCCGGGTTTCGGCGAAGTCTTGGTGCGTATCCGTGCCGCGGGCCTTTGCCATTCAGATCTATCCGTCATCAATGGTGACCGCCCACGCGGCCTGCCTATGGTGCTCGGCCATGAATCATCGGGCGAGGTCGTCGAGGTCGGCGCCGGCGTCACGGATCTGCAGGCCGGGGATCATGTCGCCATGGTGTTTGTCCCTAGCTGCGGATGCTGCCATCCGTGCCTGGAGGGCAGGCCGGCACTGTGTGAGCCGGGGGCGGCTGCGAATACGCAAGGGACATTGTTGAGCGGTGCGCGGCGCTTGCATGTCGGTGACGAGTATCTGAATCACCACACCGGTGTGTCGTGTTTTGCCGAATACGCCGTCGTGTCACGCCGTTCATGCGTCAAGGTCAACGTCGAGCTATCCCATCGCGAGGCGGCACTATTCGGTTGTGCGGTCTTGACCGGGGCGGGGGCGGTGTTGAACCGAGCCCGCGTCAAAGCAGGCGACGACGTGGCGATTGTCGGTTTAGGCGGCGTGGGCCTCAGCGCCTTGCTCGCTGCCGTCGCGGCCGGCGCGCGCCGGGTGGTGGCGGTGGATCTTTCCGACGACAAACTGGCGTTGGCGCGTGACCTGGGCGCGACGCATACGGTGAACCCCAAACAGGTCAAGAGCGATGATGATCTCTATGACCTGTCCGGTGGCCGCGTGCATTATGGGCTGGATATGGCGGGTGCGGTGCCCGCGTTTGAAACGGCCTACAAACTCACCCGCCGAGGCGGTGCGACCATCACCTCGGGCCTGCCGAATCCCAAACTGAGTTTTTCGCTGTCACTGTCGCAGATGGTGGGCGAGGAGCGTGAAATCCGCGGCAGCTATCTAGGCTCGGGCGTGCCTGCCATCGATATTGGACGCTACATCGATCTGTACAAAGGCGGCCGTTTGCCGGTAGACAAAATGATGGGCAAGTCCTTTACGCTGGATCAGATCAACGAAGGCTTTGACGAGCTGGCCACAGGCAGCAACCTGCGCGACGCGATTGTGTTTTAACGGCCAGATTTCAGGCTGAATGCACTGATGGGGATCGTGGGGTGTCTTGTCCAAAACCTCAGGCGAATCAACGGACTTGACACCACTCCGACCCGTGGGCCTGCGGCCTGCGAGGTCAATCGATAAATCTTATGAACCGTTGGACCAGGAGATAACACAATGAAGAAACTTTCCAGGTTGACCCCTTTGCTGGGCGCCATGCTGCTCTCGGGCGTTGCCGCATTTGCCCATGCTGCCGATAAACCCAAAGAGCTGAATGTCGGTATCTCGACCTACCTGTCGGGATCGGCCTCGGTATTCGGGATTCCCGCCCGCGATGCCGCCGAGATCTTGATTCAGGACATCAACGCCAATGGCGGCATCGACGGCGTGAAAATCGTGCCCAGCTATATCGACGAGGGTGGCGGTGGCGAAAAGCTCCTGACGGAGTATCGCCGTTTGGCCGAGGGCGGCACGCGGGTCATGCTGTCGGCGATTTCCAGCGGCCACTGCAACATCGTGGCGCCGGTTGCCGAGGACCTGAAAGTCCTGAACGTGTTGTGGGACTGCGGCACGGAAAAGGCCCTGGAGGGCAAGAAATACAAATACGTGGTCCGTACCCAGGCTAACGCCACCACCGAAATGGTGGCCCAGGTACTGTACCTGATGAAGGTGAAACCGGACTTCAAGACCTTGGCCATCGTCAACCAGGATTACGCGTGGGGCCGTGATTCGCGCGACATCTTCCTGGCAGCGCTGAAGAAATTCAAACCCGACGTGAAAGTCGTTGCCGAAATGTTCCCGAAATTCGGCGCGGCGGACTTTTCCACGGAGATCAGCCGTTTGCAGGCGCTGCGTCCAGACGTGATTCTGTCGACCTCATGGGGCGGCGATCTGGATAATTTCGTGCGCCAGGCCTCGCAGCGCAATCTGTTCAAGAACTCGACCTTTGTCCTGTCGTTGGCCGAGAGTTCGCTGGAGCGCCTCGGCAACTCCCTGCCCGAAGGCGTCTACATCGGGGCACGCGGCGATCATTATTTCCTGCACCCGGAAACCAAGGATGATCCTGCACACCAGGCATTCATCAAGAAATTCCATGACAAAACGGGCGCCTATCCGATTTACTCGGTGTATCACATGGTGCAAGCCCTGAATGGCCTGAAAGCGGGCTACGAAAAGGCCATCAAGGATAACGGCGGAGCATGGCCCACGCCCGAGCAGGTGGCCGCGGCAATGCATGACATCAAGTTCAAAGGCTTTGGACGTGAGCTGACGCTCAATCGCGTCGATGGACAGAGCCTGGAGGCACAGCTCTTTGGCGTGACCAAAAAGAGCGACAAGTATCCGTTCAAAGTGCTGTCGGATATCACCATCGTGCCGGCTGAACTGGTTACCCCGGGCGTTGAGGAGACGTCGATGGGATGGATCGAAAAGAGCTTGAATGCGGACGTGCTAAAGAGTGATCAGATCAAGGTCTATAAGGACTGATTGTTCTGCATGAGAGCGAGGCTCGGCGCCCGCAATTTTCCGGGCGCCGAGTCTTTTATGTAGCGGCGGGCCAGGTCGGACAGGCTGGCCTGGCCGGTGTGGATTCCCGGTTTTTATGCCCGTCCTTTTGGTAGTTGTTGGCTAAAGGGCGGGCGCTGCGTTTGTGAGCATTGGTACCAAGCGGACGATACGGGATTCGCAATGAAGGCGATCTGCGTTATTTTGAGGACGGCAGATGACCATGCCTACCCTTCAGGAGACGCGCAATGATCAGCAAGAACACGATCTGTTTGTGGTATGACCGCGATGCGTTGGATGCCGCGACGTTCTATGCCGAAACTTTTCCTAATAGCTCCGTGGGAGACATTCTCCGCGCCCCGGGCGACTATCCCGACGGCAAGCAAGGAGACGTCTTGACCGTGCAGTTCACCGTCGCTGGAATCCCGTGCGTCGGCCTGAACGGTGGCCCGGTGTTCAAGCACAACGAGGCGTTTTCGTTTCAGATCGCCACGGACGACCAGGCGGAAACCGACCGTCTATGGAATGCCGTCGTCGGCAATGGTGGCCAAGAGAGTGACTGCGGTTGGTGTAGGGATCGTTGGGGTCTGTCCTGGCAAATCACGCCCCGAGTCCTGCTCGAGGCCATCACCGATCCCGATCCTGCTGCTGCGAAGCGCGCCTTCGATGCCATGATGACAATGCAAAAAATCGACATCGCGACCATTGAAGCCGCGCGACGCGGTTGAAACCTAGGGCAGGTCGGGCCGTTCGGCGTTCTGGTTATTCGGTAAGACGACATCCCGAGGCGTGGATTGTTATCGCCTGTTGCGCCTGATTTATATTACATTTGGACAATTAATGTGATAATTTGCGGCTTCGGCCGCATTTTTATTGTCTTTTTGTATCTGGTTGCGCTGGCGATTGCCATCCTTGCCGCGCGGTTTGAGGAATCGTATGAGCCAGTCATTTGCATTCACCCTAACGCCCGGCAGTTTTGGGTACGCGGTCTATACCGGCACCGAGTTCAGCCAATACACCGATAAGGTGGTTGGTAAAACTCCGATGACGGAGACTCACACCTATACCGTGACGCAAGACTCCGACGACGGCGCTTTTAGCGTCGGCGACGCTGTTGATCTCTATGAGGACGGCGTGTATATCGGTTCCGGGACGATAGGGGGGGTGACAGGTACAGGAATCCTCTTGCAGCTCGAGAACAGTCTCGGTGCAACCTATTTCACGACCGACCTGAATGAGTCTTATGAGCTGGGAGCCCCATTTCCGTACTCGACTACGGAGGTATTTCCGGTGTGCTTTGTGCGTGGCACATTGATTGAGACGCCCTCGGGGCCGGTAGCTATTGAAGATCTTGTCCCGGGTAACCAAGTTCTCGGCAGTACGGGGTGGCGTACGGCCAAATGGATAGGCTGGCGCCACTATGGCGCGTTTGGATTGCGTACTGCCGAACAAAAGGCTCGCTGCGCCCCGGTACGTATTCGCAAGGATGCGTTAGGTGAGAGTCAACCGGCACAGGACCTACTCGTCTCACCTTGGCATCATCTGTACGTCGACGGCGTGCTGGTGCGTGCGCACGATCTGATCAACGGCATCACGATCACACAAGAAACCCATGTGACGAGCGTGTCGTATTACCACGTGGAGTTGGATCAATTTGACGTGGTGCTGGCTCATGGCGTCTATTCCGAGTCATGGGCCGACGGCGGCAATCGCGATTTCTTTCAGAACGTCGATGTCACCGCACTGCGCCCTGAGGATAAGCAACGCCGCATGGCGGATCGCCCTGGTTTCAAGGCGCTGCGTCAGGCTCACGAAATCGCGGCGATCCACGGCCGTATCGCGCAACGAGCGGGTACGTTGACCTCGGCGCGGTGTTGGTTGAATGCCGCTTGACCTACGCAGTTTTGATGCAGTTGCAGCAGGCTGCGTGTTGCGCCCGCAAAGCGCAAGGTCGGCTTGAATTTTGAACAGACCCCGACGACTGGATTGATATCCAACTATGGGGCCGGTTCAATTGTGCAACGGCTATGCGGCCATGCATGCGGCCTGGAAACGGTTCAGAGTCCTGCTGCCGTGAGATGCTCGTAAAGAATCGTGGAGCCGATGCCGATCAACGCGATTCCGCCCAGGATTTCAGCGCGTTTACCGGCAATACTGCCCAGAGCGCGGCCCACCATGACGCCTATTGTGACCATCAGCGTGGTTGCCAGACCAATCGCGATGGCGGTGACGACAATATTGTTGTCGATGAAGGCCAGACTGACGCCGACTGCCATGGCGTCAATGCTGGTGGCAAAACCCGTGGCCGCCAGCAGCCAGAATGAATGACGGCTTACCGGGGCTGATTCCTGATCCTCTTCTTTGAACGCATTGCGGATCATCATCAGCCCCAGAATACAGAGCATGATGAACGCGATCCAGTGGTCCCATTCCTGGACGTACTTTGCGGCGACAGACCCTAGTGCCCAGCCTATGAGTGGCGTGATTGCTTCGATGATGCCGAAGATGACACCCGTGCGCAGGGCTTCGGGGAATCTGGGTTTGTGTAGGGCAGTGCCTTTGCTGACAGCGGCGGCGAAAGCGTCCGTGGACATCGCCAAAGCGAGCACGAGCGTGGAAAGTGCGTTCATTGTGATCTGATCAACCGGGCATGGACAACATAGACCAATCACACGCCCGGCAGGATGTGATGGATCTATGGTCTCGCCAAGCCGCAAAGGCCGCTTGCGCCATGGCCGACGGGCCAAGAGTGTTGACGCAAGCCTCTTTCAGACAATCCTGAAAGGAAGCTACTCCCCAGAGAGAACCGCGAGTTTAGCAGAGTTCATGTTAAGCTGCTTATACCTTAGGGAGGTATCCTATGTCTCATTTGTCGACTCACAAAGATGAACTGCTCAAGCGCGTCCAACGGATCGCGGGGCAGGTCCAGGCCGTCCAGCGTTCTCTGGAAACCGAAGCCGACTGCGACAAGATCCTGCATCTGGTCGCGGCCACCCGAGGCGCGCTGAATGGCTTGTTGGATGAGTTGCTGGAGGCCCATGCCCGAGAGCACGTTGCTCATCCGGATTTGAGCGAAGACGAACGGCAGCAGGGGGTCGAGGCCTTGGTCATGGCCATCCGGCGGTATTCCAAATGAATACGATCGACAACCTGTCAGCGGACCAGCATGGACATTCGTTTCTTGGCCGCGACCACGATGCCAACGCAAGACGGACAACTTGGGTCGTCGCTCTGACTTTCGCCATGATGGTGGGGGAGGTCATCGCGGGCTATATCACGGGCTCTATGGCCTTGCTGGCCGATGGCTTTCACATGGCCACTCACGCTGGGGCACTAGGTATTGCGGCTGCCGCCTACGGATACGCCAAACGTCATGCCGATGACCGTGCGTTCAGCTTCGGGACGGGCAAGGTCGGGGAATTGGCAGGTTTTGCCTCTGCCTTGATCTTGGGCGTCGTGGCGTTGATCATCGGCGTGGAATCAGCGCTCCGATTGGTCAACCCGACCTCGGTCGCGTTCGGCGAGGCCACTGTTATTGCGATCATCGGGTTACTCGTCAATATCGTGAGCGCGATGTTGTTGTCGGGCGGGCATTCCCATGGAGGGCATCACCACGGGCACCATCATCATTCGCCCGGTCATCACGCGCATGATCACGGTACACAAGGCGGCCACCGGCATGTCCCTCAAGAGGGTGGCGGTTACGATTCCCACAGTCACGAACATCAGGGCCAAGAACAGTCCCGTCACGAACAGGTTGCCCACGAACACAGTACTCAACGGCATCGCGATGCGGCACACGGCCAGGATAACAACCTGCGATCAGCCTATTTGCATGTGATGGCCGACGCCTTGACCTCGGTATTGGCGATACTGGCCTTGCTGGCGGGGCGTTACCTGGGTTGGGTATGGCTGGACCCCGTTATGGGCATTGTCGGCGCGGTCGTCATCGCGCGCTGGGCCTGGACGTTGATGCGCGATACCAGCAGCGTCCTGCTGGACGCCACTGATGACCATGTCGCCCAGGAAATCCGGAATGCCCTCAAATCCTGCGCCGGCACGACCATTATCGACCTGCATGTCTGGCAGATCGGCCCGCAGGCCCGGGCGGTCATCGTCAGTGTCAAGGCAGCCGCCGGCATTACCGCGAGCGAGATCCGGTCCAGACTTGCCGTGATCGACGAAATTCGCCACCTGACGGTCGAGGTCGCTCCTGGGTGATACGCTGCCAAACCGCTTGTCTGATATCCCGCTGACAATGGTAAACTCCGGCGGCTAACCTAGTGCGGTTATAGCAGTGGCAAGGGCGAATCGGTTCGCCCTTTTTTGCCCCAGCTGCCTCAAGGCAAAAAATGCCCCATCGGGGGTGTTCAGCCGGTGGCGTGGGGGGATGTGCCATCGGCCGCTAATAGGAAAGTCTTCCCTTACGGGAGGCCCTTTTAGGGAGCCCCTTTTGGGCAGCGCCGCCGCGCCGTGGCAAGCGTGGCGTATTTATTTGTGCCGGGCCATCTCGAACCAAAACATGTGGTTCGAGATAATGCCATTCATGAGATTGGCGTTGCGGTCTGTTTTGATGCGTTTTTTTGCGGCGCGAGGCCCGTTTTTGCCGGGCGTCGCGTAGGGCAAACAAGGATTCCATGTTCGAACTAATACGCAATCACCGTCGCTGGATGCAGTTCATTCTGCTGATTTTGATCGTGCCGTCGTTTTTCCTGGTCGGTATCCAGGGCTATGACAGCTTCATCAGCCGTGAACCAGAGTTGGCCACGGTCGCCGGGCAACCCATTACGCGCGGCGAGTTCGACAACGCGCACCGCAATCAGCTCGAGAATTTCCGTCAACGCCTGGGCAGCCGTTACGACCCCGCTCTGGTGGATACGCCAGCCATGCGTGAGCAGCTGTTGAATCAATTGATCGACCAGCGCTTGTTGGCCCAGGTGGCTCAGGACAACCGTTTTTCCGTCTCTGATAGCACGCTGCGCAATACCATCGCTTCCATTCCCCAGGTTCAGGATAACGGCCGTTTCTCGCCTGAGCGCTATCGCCAGGTGTTGGCCGGCCAGGGAATGACGCCTACGATGTATGAGGCAGGCCTGCGCAGCGATCTGGCGATCGGACGCGTGCTGCAACCCGTGGCGGAATCCGCTACTGCGCCTACCGCTGTGACGGCGTCGCTGGAGTCGGCCCTGACCCAGGAACGCACTGTGCAATTGCGCCGCTTTGCCGCCGCCGATTACCGGACGCAAGTCTCCGTGTCGCCCGAGGACATCAAGGCCTGGTACGACGCCAATCAGCAACAGCTGACCGTGCCCGAGCAAGTCACCGCACAATACCTGGTGCTGGACGAGGCGGCCGCCTCGCAAGACATCCAAGTCAAAGACGAGGACGTCACCAGCTATTACGAACAGAACAAGAACCGTTTTGGTCAGCCAGAGCGCCGCCGCGCCAGCCACATCATGATCCAGGTGGCCGCTGGCGCCTCGGATGCAGATCGCCAGGCCGCTCGTGCCAAGGCCGAGTCGCTGGCCCAGCAGGCTAGTGCAAACCCGGCCGGCTTTGCCGATCTGGCCAAGGCCAACTCACAGGATGCAGGCTCGGCCCAAAAGGGCGGTGATCTGGGATGGATGGCGTCCGGTATGCTGACCGGCGACCTGAACAAGACCATTTTCAGCCTGAACAAGGACCAGGTATCTGGTGTCGTCGAGAGCCCATCGGGTTTCCACGTGATCCAGGTGACAGATATTCAGCCAGCGAGCGCCAAGCCCCTGGCCGAAGTCCGTGACGAGATCACGGCCGAGATCCGCAAACAGATCGCGGCGACGCGATTTGCCGAGATGGCCACCAAACTGACCGAGATTGTCTATGACCAGCGCGATAGCCTGCAGCCTGCCGCCGATGCGCTGGGGCTGAAGATTCGCAGCGTCAGCGGTATCACCCGCCAAGGCTTGCTGCCCGCGGATAAAACCGTCGGTGCGAATCCGGCATCTGCCAGCAGCGATGCCGCCTTGCTGGACAATCCGCGCGTGCGCGAATCCCTGTTCTCGAACGATACGCTGCGTGAAAAGTTGAATTCTGGTGTGATCGAGCTGTCCTCTGACACCTTGCTGGTCGTGCGCGCGGCAGAGGTTCAGCCGCAGCACGTATCGCCGCTGGACAAAGTCACCGATTCCATCCGAGATCGTCTCACCAATGAGCGCGCCGCCGAGGCTGCCCGCAAGGCGGGCGACGAAGCCCTGAAAACCTGGTCAGCCGATGCTGCCAGCTTGCCCGAGGGCTTTGGCGCCAGCATTACCGTGACGCGCGAGCAGCCGCAACAGCTGACTGCGCCTATCCTACAGGCCGCGATGCGTTTGCCCTCGCAGCCTTTGCCTGCGTATGCAGGAGCGGTCGACGGCAATGACTACGTGGTGGTGCGCCTGGACAAGGTCGAGGCGGGCAAGGTCGAGGCGGCTGACTCCGAGCTCTTTAGCCGCCAACTCGGTGCTGCGTGGGGCGATGCAGAGTCCGCTGCCATCATGAAAATGCTGCGCGAGCAGTATCAGGTCAAGATCCTGCCCGAGGCAGCGAATGCGATTAAGGGGTCGGGTGACCCCGAATCGGCCGCAGGCTAGGGCTATTTAGCCGTTTTGCTTGTTTCCAGTATGGGCCGCAATGCGGCCCATACGTTTTTGAGCAGGGCAGGCTGGGCTTGTTCGTTGGGATGAATGCCGTCGGCCTGAAATTGCGTGCGGTCTGTGGCGATGCCTTCCATGAGAAAGGGCGCCAGATGGGCTTGCTCGGATTTGGCGACCGCCGGAAAGACATTGGCAAAGCGCTGGGTGTAATCCCGGCCATAGTTGGGCGGGATCTGCATGCCCACCAATAGCACTTGGGCGCCGGCTTTTTGCGCGCTCTGTGTCATGGTGCGCAGGTTCTGCTCGGTCATTTGCAGTGATAGGCCGCGCAGCGCATCATTCGAGCCCAGCTCGATCACGACAATCTCTGGGTGATGGCGTTGCAGCAGGGCTGGCAGGCGGGCTAGCCCGCCGCTGGTCGTGTCGCCGCTGATGCTGGCATTCATGACCTGATAGTTAGGGTATTGTTCTGACATTCGCTTGGCCAGCAAATCCACCCAACCGGATCCGCGCGTCAGACCATACTCGGCCGACAAGCTGTCACCGACGACGAGTAAGGTGTGCGTTGCGGAACCCGCGGCAGGATTGGGAGTCTGAGCGAAGGCTGTCGCGGAAATGGCCAACGCGCCTATGGCAAAACAACGGAAAAGCATACGCATGGATAGTAAGGTCTCGATTGAAGTCTCAGGGCTGGGCAAACAGGTTTCCGATGCCGGTGGTACCTTGTCGATCCTGCAAAATATCGATTTTACGGTGGCTGCCGGCAGCGCTTTGGCGATCACTGGCAGTTCCGGCTCCGGTAAATCTACCTTATTGGGACTGATGGCGGGGTTGGATGTTCCCTCGTCAGGTACGGTCCGTCTGGCGGGACAAGACCTGTTCTCCCTGGATGAGGATGGCCGTGCGCAGTTGCGTGCCCGGCACGTGGGGTTTGTGTTCCAGTCTTTCCAGTTGCTGCCCAATCTGACTGCCCTGGAAAACGTCATGCTGCCGCTCGAGCTCGCCGGCCAGCCGGCGCGAGAGGCGGCCCAGAGCATGTTGCAACGCGTCGGCCTGGGCGAGCGCCTGCATCATTATCCCCGCACATTGTCCGGCGGTGAACAGCAGCGCGTGTCACTGGCGCGCGCGTTTGTGGTGCAACCCGATCTGTTATTTGCCGACGAGCCCACCGGCAGTCTCGATGCCGCGACGGGAGAGACGGTGATAGACCTCATGTTCGATTTGCATCGCGAGCAGGGGACGACGCTGATCCTGGTCACTCATGATCCGCAACTGGCCTCGCGGTGCGGCCAGCAACTGGTGCTATCGGCGGGGCGCGTAGTCGACGCTTGATGGCCCAAAGGGCCTGTCAAGCCTGCCGTATCCGCCGTGCAGTGGCCTGACCCCGTCGCCATTCGATCAGCCCCGTCACGATACCGCTGGCGCAGATGATCGCAATCCCGAGCCACGTCAGCGCATCGGGAAAGTGCCCCCAGGCCAGCCAACCCACCGTCGTGGCGCTGACGATCTGCAGGTAGACGAATGGCGCCAGCGTTGACGCCGCCGCATTGCGATAGGCGCCGATTTGCAGCAAATGGCCCAAGGCACCCGAGAACCCCGTGGAAATCAGCAGCATCCAATTACCGGGACTCAGATTGCTTAATACCGGAAGCGCAGCCGGCAGGATCAACGGCAACATCAGGGTCAGACAGACCGCGCCCACGGCGCCGCTCCAGATCAGGGAGGTGTACGGGTCGTCACCGGCAATACGGCGCGTGGCGATGTATTGCGCGGTAAAGCAGCAGGCCGTCAAGAGGCCGAAGAGCACGCCTAGGGGATGCAAACCGCCACCCGGGCGGATGATGATCAGCACGCCACAGAATGCCACTGCGGCCGCTACCCAACGCGACATGCGCGCAGGTTCTTTCAGCACCCAGGGCGCCAGCGCCAAGACAAGCAACGGCGCCAGAAAATTGATGGCCGTGGCCTCGGCCTGCGGCATATAGCTCAGCGCGGTAAAGAAAGCTGCGGTCGCGCACAGCATCGCGCCGCCGCGGATGAGCTGCTCGCGCGGGCGCGTGCTGCGCAAAATTCCCAGCCCCCGTTTGGGCAATACCAGTCCCAGCACCAGCACCAGATGCACCATATAGCGTACCCAGCACAGAAACCACAAGGGCACACCTGCCTCCATCACCCATTTGCCGCTGGCATCCAGGCACGTGAGCGTCCAGGCCGACAAAATCAACAGGACAATGCCCAATACGGGGCGCGCTGACGGGGCGCGCGGCGCAGAGGGCAATGGCGAAGCTGCCGGTCTGGATCCGGCGGCGGCCCGGTGCATGCGAGTCTCCTTGGTTCTAGTGCAGGGCAAACACAAGCCGGCGCAAGGCCGGCTCGGTAAAACGCAACATAATACGCCTATCCCTTGGAAACGGATGCGGCGGCTATGATGAGCAGACCATGATCGATCTACGCAACATTGAAACTTTCTTTTGGGTGTCCACGCTGGGCAGTTTTCGGGCGGCGGCGGAGAAACTCAACACCACGCAACCCGCTATTTCTCAGCGGATCGCTTCGCTGGAAGGCGACCTGGGGGTTCGGCTGTTTGAACGTGACGCGCGGGGTGTGACGCTGACTGGCAAGGGGCAAGAGCTGTTATCGCACGCTGAGCGCATGTTGCAGTTGCGCAGCGATATGTTGCGGGCGGCGCGCGAACAGAACGTGATGCGCGGGCCGCTGCGTTTGGGGGTGGCCGAGACCATCGTCCAGACCTGGTTGCCGTTGCTGATCGAGCACGTGCATGCCGCCTATCCGGCGCTGGTGCTGCAGATCGAGGTCGATACGACATCGGTCTTGCATAGCCATTTGACAGCGCGCCAGATTGACCTGGCTTTCTTGATGGGGCCGATCCTGGAGCCGCGGTTCGAAAATCTGCCGCTGTGCGCGTATCCCTTGGCATGGGTGGCCAGCCCGCGTCTGGCGCTGGGGCCAGAGCCGCTGACGCTGGAGCGCATAGGCAAGCTGCCGCTGATTACGTATCCGTCGAGTAGTCGGCCGTATCAAATGGTGCGTGACATGCTGACGCGCGCCGGTGTGCAAGCCCCGCGCATGTACGGCAGCGCTTCGCTGTCGATGGTGGTGCGCATGACGCTGGATTGCATCGGTACCAGCGTCATTGCACCTGTGTTTCTGGACAAAGAGCTTGCCAATGGCGAGTTGCGCATTCTGAATGTTCAGGCGGACTCCTTGCCCGATCTGGCCTTTACCGCGACGTGGGTACAAGGACCGGACAGCCATGTGGCTCGCACGATTGCGTTGCTGGCGCAGCAAGCGGCCGAAGGCAAACTGCAGCCCTTGCCGCAGAGCGGGATAGTGGGCTCGTAGCTTGCCGCATCGATGCAATCGCATCGGGATAACGTACCTGTCGGAGCATCATTCAGCGCGGCAGCAGGGTCCGAATTGGATTCCAAGCGGGCTAGGACTTTCCCTGATGCCTTGCGATGGATCTGGTGCTCAGCCGCACCCTGCGTGCTGATGCGCTTTATTGCCACCTGGCGGCAAACCCGCGCCGTTATTGGCTTTGCGCCCGTCGGCCTTCTGTGCTGCATACAGACATAAAAAATATTTATATCTCAGCATCGCAACTTACGATTGGACAGGGTTACGTCCAGCCGGTGGAATGCGTGCGAGAGCAAGGCCGGCTGCAGACAATCTGCGGCGGTCGTTTTGCTGATCGCAGCGCGTCATCGGGTAACGGGGCCTGGCGCGTACGAATACCGCCTGCAAGGAGAGCCTCCTTGACTGCTCCCTTCCCTAAAGGAAAGGGATTCCCACTTCACAGAACCGAGCCGTCGTACATCCTCACTCATGCACTCAGGTCTTACCGTTTCTCCATGGGCTAACACCGCCAGCCCGGCGGCTAATACGTTATGCGCCGCGTTGACGTCGCGGTCGTGGTCCGTGTTGCATTGCGGACAGGACCAATGTCGCACGCTCAACGGCAGCTTGGGTAAGACATATCCGCAAACGTGGCAGCGCTTGCTCGACGGGTACCAGCGATCGACCCGCACGAACTCACGTCCGTACCAACGGGCCTTGTATTCGAGCTGTCTCACAAATTCTGCCCATCCGGCATCGCCGATGGACTTGGCAAGACAGCGGTTTTTCTGCATGTTGGACACAGACAAGCTTTCTACGGCGATCACTTGGTTCTCGTGGATCAACCGGGTAGAAAGCTGGTGTAGGAAATCCCTGCGGGTGTCTGAGATCTTTGCATGCAGCTTGGCGACTTTCAGCTTCGCCTTGGCGCGACGAGCCGATCCCTTTTGTTTCCTGGCCAAGCGGCGCTGTAGCTTGGCCAACTTAACTTCATGCTTACGAAAGACCTGTGGTGCATCGACTTTTTCTCCTGTTGAGAGAATCGCAAAATGAGACAGGCCCAGATCAATCCCGACACAGCTCGACGTAGGCGCTTTCTGCGCCACAACGTCGTCGCACAGCAGACTGACAAAGTATCGGCCCGCTGCGTCTTTGCTGACCGTGACGGTAGTGACCTTGGCGGCTTTAGGAATCTGACGGGACCAACGGATGGGAAGTGCCTCAGCCATCTTCGCGAGCTTGAGCGAGCGGCCATCCCATTTAAAGGCACTGGCGGTGTATTCCGCCGATTGCGGGCCGTCCTTGCGTTTGAAGCGAGGATATCCCGTTCGCTTGGCAAAGAACCCGGTAAACGCCGTTTGCAGATGGCGCAGTGTTTGCTGCAACGGAACACTGCTGACCTCGTTCAGCCAGACGTAGTTCGGCAGCTTTTTCAGCGTCGTCAGCGCAGCAGACGTCGCGTGATATCCCAGGCGCTCTTGCCGATCGGCCCAGGCGGTCGCACGCAGACTAAGCATGTGGTTGTAGACCACACGAACACAACCAAACGTGCGAGTCAGCGTGATCGCTTGCTCGGGCGTCGGATAGAACCGGAATCGGTAGGCACGTTTGGTTTGCATGCCCGCGATACTAACCACGCCAGACCGAAAAACTGGGTATTTACCCAGCTATCAATTCAAATCAGACTAATCGTGCAGCCTTGCGGCTGCGCCCCTTACCTCCTCGGCATGAATGCCGAGGTTTCTCGGAGCAATGGATGAAAAAGCCACTGATTACAGCCGCCATCGCCGTAGCGTTGTTGGCCACTGCCGCACATGCTCAGGATTTGCCCAAGACACATTTGAAAGTCGTCGGTGGCCTGAGCAACCTGACTGCTTATAACGACTATGAAAAGCCGTTCTGGACCAAGACCATTCCCGAGCTTTCCAAAGGCCAGGTGACGGCGGATATCAAAGGCTTTAACGAAATGGGCTTGAAAGGCCCTGAGCTGCTGCGCCTGATGTCACAGGGCGTGATCGAGTTCGGCACTGCGACGCTGTCCTACTTTGCCAGCGACAATCCGATCAACGAGGCCATCGATCTGGCCGGCTTGGCCCCTGATGTCAAAACCGTACGCGCGGTGACGAATGCCTTTGAGCCGGTCTACGCCAAGGTCTACGGCGAGGGCGCCAACGTCAAACTGCTGGGCATCTCGACCTATCCCGGTCAAGTGCTGTTCTGCAATGCCGACATCAAGAGTCTGGCCGATATCAAGGGCAAAAAGGTTCGCACCAGCAGCCGCACGACGGCGGAATTTGTGCAGGCGCTAGGCGGCTCCAGCGTCACCATGGCGTTTGGCGAAGTCGTCCCCGCGCTGCAAAACAAGGTGGTCGATTGCGCGATCACCGGCTCGCTGTCCGGCTATTCCGCGAAATGGTACGAGGTGTCCACGCACCTGTACGCTTTGCCCATCAACTGGAATCAGCAGATTCATGCGGTAAACCAAAAAGCCTGGGACAAGCTCGATCCCAAGGTCCAGACGTTCCTGCAGACCAACATCGACAAACTGGTGGACGACATCTGGGACGCCGCTGCCCGTCAGACGCAAGAAGGCTATGACTGCAACACAGGCGCTGCCGCATGCCCGTACCCCGTCAAGGGCAAGATGGTGCTGGTTCAACCCACGGACGCTGATCGCGAACTGCTGAAGAAAGTCCTGGCTGAAGCCGTGCTGCCGAAATGGGCGGCACGCTGCTCGGCGCAATGCGTCGAGGACTTCAACGCGACCATAGGCAAAGAGCTGGGCGTCGTGGCCAAGAAGTAATGACCGATACATGACTACCCTCAGGGCGCGTTGCGCGGTGGGTAGTCATGTCATCGAACGATAGTGACGCATCGTCCAGAGGGCGTGCGGACCATGCATGTCCTCATCGCAGTTCACGCCGTGCACTTCACGTGAGGTGATGTGTGTATGGATGCGCGGCAACGAAGGCAGATATTTATGACCTCATCCGAACATTTTCGAACACTGGGCAAGCTATTGCGCTGCGCAGAGTCCTTTTCGCGCGCGGCCGTCTGGGCTGGGGGCGCGCTCATTCTGGCCAGCGTGCTGTTGATCTCGTTCGACGTTGTGGCGCGTAAGCTCTTTGGCTTTACCACGGGCGGCGCAGACGAGTTGTCCAGCTATGCGTTTGCGATCAGCACGACGTGGGCCTTGGCGTTTGCCACCTTGCAACGCGCCAACGTGCGTGTGGACGTGCTGTATCAGTTCTTTCCTGTACGCGTATCGGCCTTGCTTGACTGGATTGCATTGGTTGCGTTGGGCATTTTCATGGCGTATCTGACGTATTACGCCCTCGAGATTGTGCAGACCTCATGGACTAGCCATTCCGCTGCGAACACGCCGTTAGCGACGCCGCTTTGGATTCCTCAGGGATTGTGGTGGCTCGGACTGGTGTGGATGTGCATCACCGTAGCCCTGATGCTGGTGCGTGCTTCGCTGGCGCTGGTGACGGGCGACATCGCCTTGGTCAAAGCCATCTGCGGCGTGCGCTCCACGCAAGAAGAAGCCGAGGAAGAAGCCGCCGCCGGTGAGCGTATGGTGAAAGGGGATGCAGCATGATCACGACTGCTTTGACACTGCTGTTGGTGCTCATCGGCATTTCGATTCCGGTCGGTGCGGCGCTGGGCGTGCTGGGTCTGATCCTGGACCCGCTGTATTCGATGCTGCCGCTCACGCGGGCCATGGGCGAAGTCTCCTGGAGCACGAATAACGAATTCCTGCTCGTCGCGATCCCCTTGTTCATCATGTTGGGCGAAATCCTGTTGCGTTCCGGATTTGCCGAGCGCATGTATAGCGCGATGAGCCTTTGGCTGTCGTGGTTGCCGGGGGGATTGATGCATGCCAACATCGGCGCGTCGACCTTGTTTTCCGCGACCTCGGGGTCCAGCGTGGCCACGGCTGCCACGGTGGGCACGGTTGCATTGCCGCAGATCAAGAAGTACGGCTATAACGAGCCGCTGTTCTTGGGCAGTCTCGCCGCGGGCGGCACGCTGGGGATCTTGATTCCGCCCTCTATCAATCTGGTCATCTATGGCGTGTTGACGAATTCGTCCGTGCCCAAGCTGTATTTGGCGGGGATCCTTCCGGGTCTGGGCTTGGCAGCATTGTTCATGCTGACTGTCGTGATCGCCTGCGTGATCAAACCGGCGTGGGGCGGGCACAAGATCCACGCGACATGGGGCCAGCGCATTGTCAGCTTGACACATCTGGCGCCACCGTTGGGGATTTTTTTGCTGGTGGTTGGCTCGATTTACGCGGGCCTGGCCACGCCTACCGAGGCCGCCGCCTTGGGTGTACTCGGCGCGTTGGTTCTCGCCGCGTGCTATGGCCGGCTGACGTTTGCCATGTTGCGTGATGCCATCGAAGGCACGATGCGTTCCACCGCGATGATCATGTTGATCGTGATTGCGGCCAGCTTCTTGAATTTCATTCTGGCGGCGACGGGGATCACCGATGCATTGACCCAATCCATCACCGGGCTTGGCTTGTCGCCTGGTTGGATGCTGCTGATCGTGATTCTGTTCTACCTGGTCCTTGGCTGCTTCATGGAAACGCTGTCCATGATGATCACCACCATCCCCATCGTGGCGCCCATCATGATCGCGTTGGGCTATGACCCGATCTGGTTGGGCATTGTCATTATCGTGCTCGTCGAGGCTGCACTGATTACGCCGCCCGTGGGGCTGAATCTGTTCGTGGTGCAGAGCCTGCGCAAGAGCGGAAACATGACGGCAGTCATCGTCGGCGCGTTGCCGTTCGTAGTGGCCATGTTTGTCCTGTTGGCGCTGCTGGCCTTTATCCCGGACCTGGCACTGTGGTTGCCACGCGTATTCGGCTGACGCCCTGTCGATGTATTGAACTTATTCGCAGCCTCGCGGCTGCATCCTTTTTCCTCCTGGCATGGATGCCGAGGTCTCTCGGAGCAACAAATGAAAGCTGTATTCCAAGTCGAATCCGCTACTGATAATACTGTCAACGCAATCGAAGCCGACATTCGCAATCTGGTCGTCGCGGGTTGGGCAGGGCGCGATCGCGCGGCCATCGAACACCATATCGAAGAGCTCGCCGCGATCGGCGTACCGCGTCCCAGCAGTGTGCCGCTGTACTACCGCATCGCAGATAATCAATTGACACAGACTGATCGCATTCAGGCGGTCGGCGACGCCTCGTCAGGCGAAGTCGAGACTTTTGTTTTTGCCGTAGGTGGAGAGCTCTACGTCAGTATTGCCTCGGACCATACCGACCGCAAACTCGAGTCGCATAGTGTGGCGTTGTCCAAGCAGGTCTGCGCGAAACCGGTCGGCACGACGGCATGGCGTCTTTCTGATGTCGCCGAGTACTGGGATGAACTTGTGATTCGTTCTCTCATCATCGAAAACGGTGCAGAGATCTTGTACCAAGAAGGCACGCTGGATGCGTTGCGCACGCCCCAGGAACTGATCGCCGGCTATACCGGTGGCTCAGGGTTGCCGGATGGCACCGGCATGACCTGCGGCACCGTGGGGGCTATTGGTGGGATCCGTGCCTCGACGACCTTCATCATGGAACTGTTCGACCCGCGTCGCCAGCGGTCATTGCGCCATCGGTATGATGTAGAGGTATTGCCGGAAGTCGCTTGAGTGTGACCCGGTACGAGATCATCAGGGATGCGCCGCCCAGCGGCTACGAGGACTTTATGCTTTCCACATTGCATGACACTGCTACGGCCCTGCAACAAGGCCGTTTGAGCGCCGTCGAGTTGACCGAAGCCGCATTGGCGCGTGCTGCCGATCCGGCAGGCGAGGGCGCTCGAGTATTTACGCGGGTCTACGCTGAACAGGCCCGCGCAGCGGCGCAGGCCTCTGATACCCTGCGTGCCGCGGGCCTGTCGCGCTCGCCGATAGATGGGTTGCCGATTTCGATCAAAGACCTGTTTGACGTTGCCGGCGAAACCACGCTGGCGGGCTCTGTTGCCCTGCAAGGGGCGCCCGCTGCCGAGGAAAACGCGGTCGTGGTTCAACGCCTGTTGGCTGCGGGGGCAGTCATCATCGGCCGCACGAATATGGTCGAATTCGCCTACTCTGGCCTAGGCATCAATCCGCATTACGGTACGCCGCGTAATCCCTGGGACCGCGCCAGTGGCCGTATCCCGGGCGGCTCGTCGTCGGGGGCCGGCGTATCCGTCGCCGATGGGATGGCGCTGGGCGCGATCGGCTCCGATACTGGCGGCTCAGTACGCATCCCAGCGGCCTTGTGTGGCCTGGCGGGCTTTAAGCCCAGCGCGTGGCGAGTGTCCATGGCCGGCGTGTTGCCTTTGTCCGCCAATCTCGATTCCATTGGCCCATTGGCGCCCACTGTCCGCTGTTGCGCGACTTTGGATGCGATCCTCGCCGGCGACGATATCGACAGCGTGAGTCCATCCTGGCAGCCCGCCGCTGTGCGTGGCCTGCGCCTGGCGGTGCCGACGACGTTGGCCTTGGACGGCATGGACGCCAGCGTCACAGCCGCTTTTTCTGCGGCCATCAGCCGGCTATCCGCTGCTGGCGCGCTGGTCGATGAAATCGAGATTCCGGAGTTCGCCCAGTTGGCAGCTATCAACGCCAAAGGCGGTTTTACTGCCGCCGAGGCTTGGGCCTGGCATCGCGATTTGATTGCCACCGCGGGCGACCGCTACGATCCGCGCGTGGTTTCCCGCATGCGTCGCGGCGAGGGCATGTCCGCGGCTGATTACCTGGACTTGCTGGACGCGCGCGAGGCCTGGGTTGCTGCGGTTGATCACCGCATTGCGGGCTACGATGCCTTGATGATGCCGACCGTGCCCATCACAGCGCCGACCATTGCAGAGGTCACCGCCAGCGACGAGGTTTATTACGCCACGAATGGACTGATTCTGCGTAATCCTACCTTGATCAACTTTCTCGATGGTTGTGCGGTATCCGTGCCGTGCCAGCCTGCGGACACCGCGCCCGTCGGGCTCATGATCGCAGGATCCAATGGCGCCGACGCTCGTGTCCTGTCCATCGGGATGGCGATTGAAGACCTGTTGCGCGCCTAACGCAACGCCGGCTCCGCATCATCTGGGTGCCGGCATTTTTAGAGACGTGGCGGTTCCTTCGCAACCGAGGGAGCACCGCATGGAACCATGACCTACACTGCTGATACCCATCCTGCCTATCGTGCGCGTCTCGATGCGCGTGACGGCCTGCTGACTGGTCCCACCGCCAATATCGCGCCGGGCTATGTGCAAGCTAACCTGGCGATTTTGCCATCGAACCTGGCTGCGGATTTTCTGCGATTCTGCCAACGTAATCCCAAGCCGTGTCCTTTGCTGGCGATGTCAGAGCCCGGCAGCGCAGCTTTGCCTGACCTGGGTCATGACATCGACATCCGCAGCGATGTGCCGCGCTATCGCCTCTGGCGCAATGGGCAGTTGGTCGACGAGCCTACCGATGTCCGGGACATATGGCGCGATGATCTGGTGTCTTTTTTGATCGGCTGCTCGTTCTCGTTCGAAGAAGCCATGCTGGACAACGGCCTGCCTGTCCGCCACATCGAACAGGGCTGCAACGTGCCGATGTATCGCACCTCGATTCCGACGCAGCCTGCGGGTCCTTTTCATGGACAGCTCGTCGTCTCCATGCGCCCACTCAAGGCCGCCGACGCGATCCGTGCCATCCAGGTAACCTCGCGATTCCCCTCTGTGCATGGCGCACCTGTGCACTTCGGCGATCCCGCGGAAATCGGCATTGCCGACATCAACCGCCCGGACTATGGCGACGCGGTTGAGATCCGCCCCGGCGAAGTACCTGTATTCTGGGCCTGCGGCGTTACCCCTCAATCGGTCGTCGCTGCGGTACAGCCGGAGTTCTGTATTACGCACGCGCCCGGGCACATGCTGATTACCGATCTATTGAACAGCCGGATGGCAGTGCTGTGAATGCCGCGCCGTCTTCGGGCGTCTTGTTTCCTCGCGCCTTCGGTGCCGGATACCGAAGGCGCTGAAACGCAGGAACTATCCACACTAGTGTGTCAGTGCCACCAACGCTTTGAGCGAGGGGGCAGACGCTAATTTCCAGCATGCATCCAGCAGGGCGCGTGTGCGGGTTTCGCCCAGCAACGGATTGCTCATGTTGCTGAATTTCGCCTCCAGGTCCTGATCCGTCATCGGTCGCTGCAGCGAGCCGATCGCATGTTCAACGGTGACTTGAATCTGCCGGCCATCCTTGAGAATCGCCGTGGCGTGAACGGCAGCCTCATCAATGGTGTCGTCAACGACGGCCTGGACTTTTCTGCGCGTGGCCACGACGTCTTCCCGGGTCACGATATCGTCGGCGTATTCGCTTTCACTGGCGCGGCCAAAGAGCAGGCCGACCGCGCAGCCGTGATAGACGCTGAACTTGCCTTGCAGTCCATCGGCGGGTTCTTTTTTGCCGGTCAGTTCCAGCACCAGCGAATGCACGCGCAGTTTCAGTTGTTCCAGGTTATCGGGCGTGACGCCTTGCTTGCGCAACTGCACGCTGGCATCAATGCTGGGGTGAATGACGATGCCGCAGGCGAAAGGCTTGTACGTGTTGTAGGCGATTTCGAATCGTTGGCCGAGTTCTCCGGTGATCTCATTCCAGTCGTATTTCGTCGAGGTGACTTGGGCAAATCCGCGTGGCGCTTCGATGGCGCGGGGGCTGGCGGTAAAGCCTTCGCGCGCCAGCAGGGCCGACATCAATCCGGCCTTGGCGGCGCCGCCGGGATGAAAAGGCTTGGTCATGGTGCCGAACTGGTCGCGCAGGCCCACGGGCTGAGAGGCCGCGATGCCGAGAGCCATGGCGGTCTGCTCCACGTCGAGTCCCAGCAGACGAGCGCATGCGGCGGCGGCGCCGAGCGTCCCAGTCGAGCCGGTGATGTGCCAGCCTCGATCGTAGTGTTGAGGATAAATCGTGTTGCCGACGCGGCACGACACGTCGATGCCGAGTACGACGGCATCAACGATCTGGCGGCCACTCGCACCCGTGTGTTCCGCCAGGGCAAATACCGCCGAGCACACCGGGCCCGCCGGATGGATGATGGTCTTGAGGTGCGTGTCGTCAAAGTCGAAGGTATGCGAGGTGATGCCATTGATCAGTGCTGCGTTGCTGATGTCCACCCGTTCGTGGCGGCCAAAGATCGCGGCCTGGGGCGCTGGCTGCAGGAACTGGACGGCGCCCAGCGCTGCGTCCGCAGCCTCGTGGCGAGCCGCGCCGATGGCGCAGCCCAGCCAGTTCATGATGGTGCGATGTGCCTCGTGTTCGATCTCGTCATTCCAGCCGCGCGAGGGATGCGTGGCGACAAACTCGGCCAGGATGCGGGTGACAGGAGGCGCGTTGTGATCAGCTTCGACTTTCGTGTTGATGGCCATAGGTCTCGTGTTTCGTTGCGATAAAGGGAATAGGGGAAGTGGCTGCGGGCTTATCCGTCGAGCCGGATGTTTTGTTCTTGGGCGACGCGTTTCCACCGCTCCAGGTCTTTGCGTACGTAGGCGGCAAATTCTTTGGGCGTCATGGGCATGGGAACAACGGCCTCGATTTCCAGGCGTTTGTCGACCTCGGAGGACTGCAGTGTTTTGTTCAGGCTTTCGTTGAGTGTGTTGACGATGGCGCTGTCCATGCCTGCGGGTCCCGAGACGCCGTACCACTGCAGGATGTCGTCAAAGCCGTCCAGGCCCAGCTCGGTAAACGTCGGCACATCGGGAAAGCGCGGGCTGCGCGCCTTGCCGGTGACGGCCAGTGGCCTGACGGTTTTTGCGGTGAGATGCGGGACAGCTGCTGCCAGGCCGGGGAACATGGCTTGTGTGCGGCCGCCTATGATGTCTTGAAATGCCGGCGCGATGCCTTTGTAGGCAATATGCTGGATCGGGATATCGAGGCGCTGTTTTAGCAGCTCCATCAGCAGGTGCGTCAATGAGCCGGCGCCGGCCGATCCATAGTTGGCGTTGGGATGGGCTTTTGCGTATTGCGCGAACGCTTTCAATGTGTGGATCGGCAGCTTGGCATCGACGATCAGCACATTGGGTGTTCCGCCTATCATGCCCACCGCGGTGAAGTCTTTGATAGGATCGTAGGGGACGTTGCGCGTGGCCGGGCTGGTGCCCAGGGTGGCGACATAGCCCTGCATCAGGGTATAGCCATCCGGGTCCGACCGCGCTGCGCGTTGACAGGCGATGACGCCACCTCCACCACTGACGTTTTCTACGACAAACGAGGCATTGTTGCTCAGCGATTTACCCCATTCGCTGGTGACTGCACGCGCAATGTAATCGCTGCCGCCGCCGGCTGCGACAGGCACGATAAAGGTGATAGGTCGTTGCGGAAAACCGGCGGCAGCCCGGGATGCAAGGGGAAAGCCCGCAACGCTGGCAGCACTCAAGCCGCACAGGAACGATCGACGGTCCATGCTGTTTGTCTCCTCTGGTTTTTTTGGGGGTAAGGTCAGTCGCTACATATCGGATAGGCGTTCGTGCGCATTGATGACGTGATGGGACAGCAGCTCGGCACAGCGCGCCGCACCGCCGATCGAGGCGTGGGAATCGATCAGGGCGCGGACGATCTGTTTATGTTCTGTGTTTGATTGGATGCGGTGATCTTTCGAGGACAGATTTTTGACGCGGGCCAGGTGCAGTTTCTGGATGACTTCGCGATAGCTTTTGGCGATTTCCTGGTTGCCTGCGTATTCGATGAACAACCAATGGAATTGCAGGTTGGCGTTGTAGTAGACCTGCGTGTTGCCGGTCTCGACGGCGTCGTCCATGGCGGTGGTGCAGGCCAGGAGTTTGTCGATCAGTTCTGTTTGTTGTGCTTGGGGCAGTTGCGTGACGATGCGGCCTGCGTGGCTATCCATCAGGGCGCGGAATTGGTACAGGTCGTGGACTTCCTGGGTGGTGAGTTCGCGGATGTAGACGCCGGAATGTTTGCGCGAGACGACCAGGCCCATGCTTTCGAGTTCGCGCAGGGCTTCGCGGACGGGGACGCGGGAGACTTGCAGTTGTTCTACGAGATCGGGCTCGCGTAACGGCTGGCCGGGTTGCAGGGTGCCGGCCATGATTTGAGTTAGCAGGTGGTCTCTCACTAGTTTGCCTAGTGAGGTGTTTTTTAGGTGGGTGAAGGCTTCGGGAGTGAGGTTGGGGGTGGGCCAGGTCATGTTGTATCTCGTAGTTTTGTAGAATCGTATACGAAAATATGAGATGTGGATAGGTGGCTGGTGTGTGGGTATTTTTGCTGGCTTGGGGTGTTTCTGTTTAGGCGTCCGGGCCGTGTGCGTGGGGGCCGCACCGGCCTAATCGCAACGGCTCGGCGCAAGACCAGGCGCCGAGGTCCGCTGCGCGGACTGCCCGTCGCTCAAAAGGCCGGCGCGGCCCCCACGCACACGGCCCGGACTCGCAGCAGGGGCTGGCCCCGAGAGCAGGGCATCAGAAGATGTGGCGGAATCCTACGGCGGCGCCTAACTGGCTGCCGCTGCCGGCGATTTCGTCGCTGGCGGCGTCTTTGACTTTGTTGTAGTCGACGGTTACGTAGACTTGTGAGCGCTTGGAGAGGGCGTACTCGGCGACGCCGACCAGGGCGTAGCGCTTGCCTTTGTCGCCTGAGACGACGACGTTTTCGCTGCGGTCATAGTAGGCGGCGCCGGTCAGGGCCCAGCGGGGAGTGGCTTGCCAGGTGAGGCCGGCGAAATAGCCGTTGTCCTTGCGGTCCAGACCTGCGACGGGGTTGCCGCCCATGACGGCATTGACGAATCCGGTTTCGTCGCGGCCGTTGAAGTAGCCGGCAAAGACCTTGGCGGATTCGAATTGGTATGACGCGTTCAGGTTCCAGACGCGTTGGCGATAGTCCGAGCTGGTTTCGGAATAGGTCTGCTGGTAGGCGCCGCCCACTGCGAATTGACCAAAGGTATAGCGCAGCGATGCGCCGTATTGCGAGCCGACTTTGTGATCGTCGTAGTCCTCGCCGTTGGCGTAGGAGAGCACCAGCGCCAGGTCGCCTAGCGTGTTGGCATAGGTGAACATATTGCTCGTGCGCACGCGCGACATGGCTGCGGGCAGCCAGGCGTTTTGATCGTAGTTGCCGACGGTCAGGGGATCGAAATGATCGGCCAGCAGGTTGAACATGGGCGTGTTCTGCAGGCCCAGCGTCAGGACACCGAGTGAGCCGCCGTCCAGGCCGACATAGGCCAGGCGGCTAAACGTCTTGTTTGGATCGGAGCCATTCCCGTTCTGGATATTGAAGCCATTCTCCAACCGGAAAAACGCTTTATTCCCGTCGCCGAGGTCCTCGACCCCGCGCAGGCCCCAACGGCTATTGGAGATGGCGCCGTTGGCCAGCCCGATGTGGCTGCCGTCGACTTGGTTGCTGCGATTCAGATATCGAATACTGACATCTGCAATCCCGTACAAGGTCACGCTCGATTCGGCGGCGGCGGTGCCTGCGGCCAATCCACTCAGCGCCAGCAGCGCCATAGCGGCTTTCTTCATTGTCTCACTCCCTGAGATCCGACTCGTAGTCGGAATTAAATATGGCCGCCTCACAGCGGATAGCTGCGAGGAGGCCGAGAAATCAGGTCGCAAGTCTATACCGAAAATCGGTTGGCCTGTCCTTTAGCGAGGGAGGGTTTGCCCGGGGGCTTGCTTCAGCGCCTTTAGCTCACGGATGCGCGCCACTTGATCGTCCAGTTCCCGCCGTATTCGCTCGATTTCTTCCGCGGGCGCTATGCGTTCTATCGCTTGGCGCAAATCTGCTGCTAATTGGGCCAGGCGGTCGACTTCTGGGTTGGCAGCCGGCGGGCTGGCGCGCCTTTGATGGCGGCGCTTGAGGACGTTGGTTACGCGGTCGCGCAGCGCTACGGCAGCCATCGCGCGCAGCGGCTTTTTTAGAAATCGGGGCCACCCGATGACGGCCCCGGCGGCCAGCGCCGTGGTGGAGGCCCATCCGTTGGATGTTTTCGTCTGAGTGGCAGCGCGCGCAAAGGCGTCGGCCAGCTCGTCTCTATCGCGCTCCATTTTCGCCAGCAAGGCGTCTTTTTCAGCTTGTGTGGTCGTCTTGGGCATAATGACTCCGGGCGGCGGCGGCATCCAGGCGCACTTGGTGGCTGAGTTCGGAAAAAAGCGAATTTTTTGGCGCGTTACGGGCGGCAATGGTCAACGCGATGAGCGTAATAAGGAGCCATGCGCCAGCCACCAACCACGCCACGAGCAGCCGATGATCTGTGTCCCAGAAACTCACGATGGTGGCTACCGATACAAAGGCTAGTGTACCGAGTCCGCAAAACAGCAGCGCCACGCTGCTGATCAATGTGGTGACCAACGCCGAGCGGTACAGCGACAGTTCAATGCCAGCCAGTTCCAGATAATCGCCGCTGCGTTCCATGACAAACTCGGCCAGATGGCGTATCCGCTTCAATCGTTCTGAAATCATGGCATCCCCTAGGTTTGGAGCATGTTGCGCTGCAAGTTGCATACCTGGCCCGGCAGCGTCCCAGGCGTGGGGCGCTACCCGGCCGGGATTTGATATGATTACTGGATAAATATCCAGTTTTGGCCAGATGCTTCCCCCGCACCGTTACTACTATCTGCATAACTTCCAGCGTGCGCTGGAGGTCGTGGCCGATCGTTATGCCGATTTGCTCGATGACGGCGAGCGCGCCTTTCTCGACGATTTCGACCGCTTGCCGCAGATGTCGCGCGCGCTGTTTGTGCGTATGGCGATGAGACGGGGGCCGTGGTTTCGTGCCAGCCGCCTGGCGTATGAAGAAATTCCCGATCTGCTTGCGGCGGTTGCGCCGTTGGTGTCGTTGGGTTGGCTCGACGCCAGGGCGCAGATGACATTGGACGAGCTATTCGATATCTGCACCTTGCCCGAGTTGCGTGGTTTGTTTCCGGCATCTGTCATGGCGGGGCTGCGTAAATCGGAATGGCTGGCCATGTTGCGCGAGCAGCACGATGACGCCCGCTCCTACGACCAGTGGTGCCCGGCGTCGCCGGAGCCGGCCTGGCGCTTTATGCTGGGAGATCATTGCGACCGGCTGCGGCTGATGTTTTTCGGCAATCTGCGGCAGGACTGGTCGGAGTTCGTGCTGGCCGATCTGGGGGTGTTTCGCTACGAATCCGTCGCGTTCGACCGCGCGTCGCGTGCATTCCAGATACGCGCCGATATCGACAGATACCTGGCGCTGCACGCATGCCGCGAGGCGTTGGACGCGAACCCTGAGATAGATGATCTGTTGGACGTCGTACAGTCCTGTGCCAGTACGAACGCCTGGCTGGAGCAACGCCGCGCCAAGGTGCTTTTGCGCATCGGTCACGTCTGTGAACGCGGCCTGCATTGGGACAGGGCTTATCGCGTGTATGAGCAATGTGCTTATCCGGGGGCTCGTCATCGTCGTATTCGAATGCTTGAGCGCATGGGACGCCATGACGATGCGTTAGCACTGGCCCTGCAGGCCCGGCAGGCCCCGGAAAGCGAGGCGGAAAGCCAAGCTCTATCCAGAATGCTGCCGCGCTTGCGACGCAATGCCGGGCTGCCTGCGCTGGCCCGGGCGGCTATTGCCGCTCCTGTGCGGCGCGATCTGGCATTGTCGCGTCCTGTCGAGCCGCAATCTGTCGAGTTTGTCGCGCGCGATCATCTGCATTGCGACGCTGCGCCGGTGTATTACGTCGAAAACACCTTGATCAACGCATTATTTGGCTTGCTGTGTTGGTCAGCCGTTTTCGCGCCATTGCCAGGGGCGTTCTTTCATCCCTTTCAGCGTGGTCCTGCGGACTTGTCGGCGCCGGACTTTGTTTCACGTCGTGCTGATCTGTTCGCCGCAGCGCTGTCGCAGCTGGAATCGGGCGCTTACCGTGACACGATATGGCGTCACTACACCGAAAAAGCGGGCCTGCAATCGCCTTTTGTGTTCTGGGGAGCGTTATCCGAGCCGTTGCTGGGGTTGGCGTTGGAATGCCTGCCCGCGAATCATCTGAGATTATTTTTCATGCGGATGCTGCAAGACATCACGCAAAACCGCACGGGCTTGCCCGACCTGATCCGGTTTATGCCCGGCGAAAAGCGTTATGAACTGATCGAAATCAAGGGGCCAGGCGACAAGTTGCAGGATAACCAGATTCGCTGGCTGCAATATTGCGCCGAGCATGGAATTGCGGCGCACGTGTGCCATGTGCAATGGCGCGAGGATGAGGCATGAACGATTCGATCGTGACGCGTCCGTGGTACGCATTCATCGACGTTGCCAGCCGGCATGAGGCCCAGGCATGAGTTATTCGGTCGCAGTGCGCGCGCTGTGTGAATTCACCGCTAGAGCAGGGGACCTGGATCTGCGTTTCACGCCTGCACCGACTGGCCCCGAAGGCGTGGCGGGGCACGCTACGGTAGTGGATCGGCGCGCCGCCACCTACGAGTCTGAAATTGCATTGTCGGGCCAATACCAGGACCTGTTGGTGCGTGGCCGTGCCGACGGCTACGATCCGGGCTCGAATCAGCTTGAGGAGATCAAGACCTATCGAGGCGAACTGAGCAGTGTGCGCGACAATCATCGTGCGCTGCATTGGGCACAGGCATGCGTGTATGGGCACTTGTTTTGCCAAGCACGAGGCATGACGCGCCTGCGTGTGGCTGTCGTGTATTTCAATGTGGTCACTGAAGAAGAAACTCTATTTTCCCGCGACTACGACGCGGTGGAACTCCAGGCTTTTTTCGAAGAGCAATGTACGCGTTTTCAGGCATGGGCGGCCACCGAGCTCGCCCATCGCCAGGCGCGCGACCTCGCGTTGGCGCAATTGGATTTTCCATTGGGCCGGTTTCGCGCGGGACAACGGGAGTTGGCGGTATCGGTATATCGCAGCGCCCGTGACGGACGCTGTTTATTGGCGCAGGCATCCACAGGTATCGGCAAGACGCTAGGGACATTGTTTCCATTGCTCAAAGCCGCACCCGATACGCGTATCGACAAGGTATTTTTCCTCGCGGCCAAGAATGCAGGCAAGGCGCTGGCGCAACAGGCGTTGGACCGTCTCAATGAGTCGCCCGCGCAACCCGGATTGCGAGTGCTTGACCTGCAGGCGCGCGATAAAGTCTGCGTCTATCCCGACAAGTCATGCCATGGCGAGTCTTGCCCGTTGGCCCGGGGCTTTTATGATCGTTTGCCTGAGGCTCGTGCCGCCGCGTTGGAGCATACTCGGCTGGATGGGGCAACCGTGCGCACCGTTGCTGAGGAACACGGTGTATGCCCGTACTACCTGTCGCAAGAGCTCGCACGCTGGAGCGATGTGGTGATCGGCGACTACAACTACTACTTCGATAGCAATGCCATTCTGTATGCGCTCGCGCAGGCTCATCAATGGCGTGTGGCAGTGCTGGTGGACGAAGCGCACAATCTGGTGGATCGTGCGCGCCATATGTATAGCAGCAGCCTGTCGCAGCCTGCGCTCAAGCGGGCGCGCCAGGCAGCGCCAAAGGCGCTGCGCAAACCGCTGGATGGCTTGAATCGGGCATGGAACGCATTGAACCGTAAACAGGCCGCCGCGTATCAAGCCTATGACGCCGTGCCTGCTGGCGTGCTCGCCTCCTTACAGAAGGCCATCATTGCCATGACGGAACACGTAGGACAGGCGCCCTTGGCCCAGGATGATCCCCTGTTGCTGTTCTATTTCGAGATGCTGAGCTTTGCCCGATTGGCAGAGCAGTTCGGCCCGCACGCGCTGTTTGATGTCACGCGAGATCGGCTTGATGATCTGGACGGCCCGACGAGTCCATCCACGCTCTGCGTTCGCAATGTCGTGCCCGCGCCGCATTTGGCGTCGCGCTACGCCGCAGCGCACGCCACGATATTGTTTTCTGCCACGCTCAATCCGCAACAGTATTACCGGGATACGCTGGGGTTGCCTGACAATACGGCCTGGATCGAGGTGGCCGCGCCTTTTCAGGCGGAACAATTGGCCGTGCATGTCGCGGGTAATGTGTCTACCCGCTATCGTGACCGCAAACAATCACTGCGTCCTATCGTGGACTTGATAGCGACGCAATATGCCAAACGCCCAGGCAACTATTTGAGCTTTTTGAGCAGTTTCGAATACCTGGAGCAGGTGGCCGATCTGTTGAGCCAGAGCCATCCGCACGTCCCGCTCTGGAAACAAACGCCTGCCATGAACGAAGCCAGCCGGCAGGCATTTCTGGCCCGGTTCACCGAGACTGGGGCCGGCGTCGGCTTTGCCGTGTTGGGAGGCGCGTTTTCCGAAGCGGTCGATTTGCCTGGGAAACGCCTGATTGGTGCTTTTATCGCGACGCTGGGTTTACCGCAGGTCAATCCGGTCAACGAGCAGATGAAAGCCGCCATGGAAAGGCTCTATGGCAGCGGCCAGGGATACGACTACACCTACTTGTACCCCGGACTGCAAAAGGTCGTACAGGCCGCTGGTCGCGTGATCCGTGGTGAGCATGATACGGGTACGGTTTATCTCATCGACGATCGCTACCGCAGGGCCAAGGTGCGGGCATTATTGCCTGGATGGTGGCAACTACCCGCGCCAGAGGAATCAACGTGTGTCGATCGTCAGCTCGACATTACAGCGTCATATGCTGTGGCAACCAGGTAGCAATCCCCGGCACCACATACAACAACAGCACCGCCAGAATCATCAAAAAGAACATCGGCAACGACGCCTTGGCGATATAGGGCAACTCTCTTCCTGTCATTCCCGACAGCACGAAAAGATTGAACCCGACCGGCGGCGTAATCTGCGCCATCTCGACGACAAACACGACAAAAATGCCAAACCAGATCAGATCGATCCCGGCCGCCTGCACCGTTGGCAACAGCACCCCCATCGTGAGCACGACGATGGAAATGCCATCCAGAAAACAACCCAGCACCACGAAAAAGACCATCAGCGCCATGATCAATCCGAACTGCGATAGTCCCAGCCCGCCGATCCATTCAGCCAGCGCACGCGGCAGTCCGATATAGCCCATGGAGAGCGTCAGAAACTGTGCGCCGGCCAGGATCAATGCGATCATGCAATACAGCCGGGTTGCACCCATCAACGATTGCCAAAAGCTATCCTTGTTCAGCGAGCCTTGCAACGCTGAGAGGATCAGCGCACCCACGACGCCAATGGCTGCTGCCTCGGTCGCCGTCGCAATGCCCGTGTAAATCGATCCCAGCACCGCCGCGATCAGCAGCAACACCGGAATCAAGTGGCGGGATTGATAGAGCTTTTGCCGCAACGTCATGTGCTCGTCCGAGGCAGGCACCTCTTTCGGATTGCGTATGGCCCACCAGGCGATATAGCCCATGAACAGCGCGGCCAGCATGATTCCCGGCACAATGCCTGCGATGAACAGGCGAGCGATCGAGACATCCGCCGCCACGCCGTACACGATCATGATGATCGACGGCGGAATCAGCAGCCCCAGTGTCCCTGCACCGGATAGCGTGCCTAACACCTTGCTCTCGGGATAGCCCCGCCGTTTCAACTCAGGGATCGTCATCTTGCCGACCGTCGCGCAGGTCGCAGCCGACGATCCCGACACCGCGGCAAAGATCGCGCAGCCAATCACGTTGGTGTGCAGCAGACGGCCAGGCAGGCGATTCAACCAGGGCGCGAGCCCCTTGAACAGATCTTCTGATAACCGCGTGCGAAACAGAATCTCGCCCATCCACAAAAACAGTGGCAGCGCCGTCAGCGTCCAGCTTGACGCGGCGCCCCAGATCGTGACCGCCATCGCGTCTCCGGCAGGCCGGCTGGAGAAGATCTCCATGCCTATCCACGCCGTGCCCGCCAGCGTCAAGCCAACCCAGACACCGCAACCCAGCAGAGCGAAAATCGAGACGACCAATAAGGTAATGACCAGGACTTCATTCATGGGTTTGGTGTGACGTAGGAGCAGGCAGACCGTGCAAGCGGCGGATCAATTCGTCGACCAGCGACACCAGGAACAACACGGTCCCGGCAGCCATGCTGATCTGGGGGATCCACAATGGCGTGGCGTCGTTAGACGTGGAAACATCGTTATAGGTGTGCGAGTCCAGCATCAGTTTGATACTGAAAAACGCAAAAGCCGCCGCGAGCAGGGTACCCGCACACAGCGCAAAAATATCCAGGCGCCTGCTGCCACGCGCGGCCAGCGAATTCAGCAACAGCGTGACGCGGATGTGTTCGCCGTGTTTGAATGTACTGGCCAGAGCCAGAAAGCCTGCACCAGCCATGAAGTAGCCGGCGTAGGCATCCATCCCTGCGACATGCCAATCGATCTGGCGTCCAATGATGGAAATCAGTACTGAAATCAGCACACCTATCATGCACAGGCCGGCCAGGAGGCCGGCCGCGCCGTACAGAGTATCGAGTAAGCGGCGCATGCGGATTACATCTTGCGATAGGCTTCGATGATGGCCTTGCCGTCATCGCCGGCGCGCTCGGTCCATTCGTTGATCATGACCTCGCCGATCTTGTTCAAACCGGCCTTCAGTTCAGGCGTGGGTTGAATGATGGCCATGCCGTTTTTCGTGAGCTCCTGCTTGTACCATTCGCCTTTCTCCTGGGCGAGCTTCCAGCCGCGCTCTTCCGCTTGGGCGCCCGCTTTTTTCAGGGCTTCCTGGGTCGCCGGATCGAGCGCGTCAAAGGCTTTCTTGTTCACAATGATCGCGTTCTTGGGCAGCCAGGCCTGCGTGTCATACCATTTCTTGATGTACTCGTAGGTCTTGGTGTCATAGCCAGTCGAGGCCGACGACATGTACGAATCAATCACGCCCGTGGCCATGGCTTGAGACAGCTCGGCAGCCTGGACCGTGACGGGCTGGGCGCCAGCCAGCTCCGCGATTTTGGCGGTGACAGGGCTATAGGCGCGCCATTTCAGTCCCTTCAGGTCGTCCACGGTTTTCAGGTCGCGGTTGGCAAAAATGCCTTGAGGAGGCCAGGCGACGGTAAACAGCAGCGTCATGCCTTGCGAGGCAAGCTTCTTTTCCAGATACGGTTTTTGTGTCTGATAAAGCTTGAATGAGGCGTCGTAGCCCGTGGCCAGAAAGGGCAGGCCGTCCAGGGCATAGATCGGATCTTCGTTCGCGTAGTTGGTCAGCAGGATCTCGCCGATCTGTGCCTGGTTGCCTTGTACCGCGCGCTTGATCTCGGGCGCTTTATAGAGCGACGCATTATTGTGTATCGTGATCTTGAGCTGTCCGCCCGACAGCGATTCGACGTCTTTGGCAAAGTTATTCAGGTTTTCGACGTGGAAATTGCTCGCAGGATAGGCGCTGGGCAGGTCCCACTTGGTTTGAGCCATAGCGCCGGCGCTGAAAGCCAGCACAAAACTGCCGGCCAATAGGGGGAGGGTCTTTTTCATTCGAGTGATCCTTCTTCGCATAGAGAGGGCGATGTGCCCGGCATATCACAGAAACACTGCGAGCAAGCATTGCGGTGCCATAAGCGTTGCAATTCTACGGGGCCAGGAACGCCGATTGCCCCAGGAAACCCCTACATAGGGGAAAGTCCTAGGGTCGCGCTGTGTCAAAATTTACATTTTGGAGGTCCGAGCTTTTCATGTCAGCCCAACAGAGATCCCCGGCCCATAGGCCGGAATACCGATTGCTGAATCATGCAGACGTCGCGGCGTTTCGGGTGCTGCGCGCGCAAATGCTCGCAGACTCTCCCGAGTCGTTCATGAGCAGCCTCGAGGACGAGTCCGTTCTGTCAGAGGCGGATTGGTCTGCCCGCGTCGGCCCGACTGACGACGCCTTGATCATCGGAGCGTTTGTCGCCGGCGAGCTCAAGGGCAGCGCGGGCGTATTCCGGCATCGGGGTAAAAAGGCCACGCACAAGGCCACGATATGGGGCGTATATGTGCACCCCGATTTGCGGGGAAAGGGGGCGGCCAGGGCGCTGCTGGCGGCGGCTATCGCCCACACCCGCGAATTGGCGGGAATTCGACAGATCACATTGAACGTGACAGCGTCCAATACGGTGGCGTTTCAGCTCTACTTAAGCCTGGGCTTTCAGCTATGTGGTGAAGAGCCCGATTCGCTGTGTATCGATGGCAAGTTCTACGCGGACAAACATATGTTCTTGAGACTCGTGGATGCCGTGCCTGCGCCAGCGCCGTTTCAACATCAAGCGTAATGCAACCCGTGCAGCCTGCGCCCTTATTGCTGCAAGACACACTGCGCACGGTGAGGCGCCGGTATCGGCTGCCCGCGATGCCGACGGCATCATCTCGCACGCAAGATGACAGTCCATCGGCGACGCTCGCAATCGTGCTGGAGCAGATTCGAATCTCGCTAGAGGCCGGCGAAACGCCGGACGATGCCCTGAAATACAGGTTCTTCGATGCCCTCGATTGTTTGATTCGGGAGGCGATGCAGCCAGCGCGGGGGGACACCGCTTTTCAGGCCATGGTCTTGCGCTATCAAATCGCCGCCGTGCGTGAGTATGCTTCGCTGGCTGCCCATGCCAATCAGGATCGCCGCGAAGTCCATGCCGCGGTCAATACCATCGCTCATCCGGCAAAACTGCAGCGCATGCCCTCAGGGGCGCTGCATGCGGCGCTAACGCAGTTACAGGCCTTTGCGGTCGCAGAGGACTGGAACGCGCTGTCTGCCTGTGCGGAACAAGTCCTGCCTCTGGCACAGGCCGAAGCCGATTCGGCGGTCGCGCGCGGCACGGACCGGTTGTTTGGCAGCCCGGCGCTAGGACGGTTACAACGCCTGGCGGTGCTGGTATCCGACCAGCAGGTGCAGCGTTACCGGTCGCTATGGGACCAGCAGGGGCCCCGTGCAGGCAGTGCCATTGCGATGGAACAAGGCGCTGCATCGCAGCAGCGCGGCGCGGCAGTCGAAGCACGCGCGGCACAGGCGCTAGAGGTGTTGGCCCAGCGGCTGAATGCGCAACCGGAGAACAGAACACCCTATCGCGTAGTGACGTCGATGCGTGCCTCCCCGTCGCTGCCAGGAAACGCCGACTATGCCAAGAGTGAGTGGGATGCCGTGCTGTTGCAGCAGGTTTCTTCGGATGGAGACGCGCCGGCGTTTGACGTCTGCCTGCTCATTGAGGCCAAAGCCTCCGTCGAGGCAGCGACTACCGATTTACCTCGCCTGCTGCGGGGTTTGCGGCTATTGGCCAGTGCCGAGGCCGATGCAACGTATGTGTTTGACACCCATCAAGGACGTATGCGATTGCGCGGCTCATCATTAAAGAGATTCGCCGGTGATGATACCCATGTGGCAGGCAGTGTCCTCTATTGCTGTGACGCATCGGCTGACGCCTATCCAAAACTGCTCAGTACCGCGACCCGCATGCAACTCTTGTCCGCGCCTGGCAGCGTGGCGTATGCCAGTGGTGTGGCAGATGCAGCGTCTGGCGATAGGCAGAGCCTGGCGTCCGTCTGGGAACAGCTGTTGACATCTGCCAGATGGGACACGGTGCGGCGTCAATATCCACTGTTGCGCCAGGTCCGCGACTTGATGGTACATGTCGATGACCTGTTCATGGCGGTAAACGGCCAGTCCGGGCTTGGTGCGGCCTGATTGGCTGTTCCACATACCAGGCTTTATTGATCAAGACGCTCAGATGATCGGGCGGGACAAGTAAATCGAGTCCGAATCTCACGGTTTGAGCTGACGCCGTACGAGACTCGACACGTTGATTTGGTACATAAGCGGATGCCTGATCACGCACGCACTGTTTCGAGCGCGTGCCGCTTTGTGGTCGGTAACCGCCATGTCAACGACGAGGTTTCAACCATGTTCATCCGTGCTTTCGTATCCGCCGTTTCGGCTCACCTTCCCGGAGCGAAGAGCGACACGCTTCATACGCAGGATCTGATGCAAAGCCTGGCCGAATATGTGGCCAGTGATGATGATAAGGCCATTGATTCTCTGCTGAGCAATGCCAGTGATGTGGAATTGGTCGTCACTGAGCTAAAGAAATCAGGATACTCATGCCTGCATCGCGCTGCAGAGCAAGGAAAGGCCAGGGCCATGGACGCGCTGCTCGAAAGGTTACCCCTGGATGTTTGGGATTTGCGCACCTACGATACCGGACGCACCGCTTTTATGTTGGCTGCGCAGCACGGTCACGGCGACATCGTTCTCAGTTGCCGACGCGCCATGCAGGGACAGCCGATCGATTCCGCTGCCGCTGCCGCTTCCCAGGCCACGATGCTGGGCTACGCTGCAAACCTCTTCACGGCGCCATTCAGCTATGTGGCGAGCAGGGAGCCACAGGCTGCGGTCGATAGATGGCAGTACTCTCTCAATGCGCAAGACCGGGATGGAAACACGTCTCTGCATCTGGCTGTGTTGCATGGCGATTTGCCGTGCTGCCGCACGCTGCTGCTCAATGGCGCCAACCCCGATATTACAAATGGGCAAGGACAACGTGCGAAAGACTTGGCCCTCGAACGGCATATGCGCGAACTATTGTTTTCCGACGTCGGTCTTTCAGAGCGAGTGAGTGCCAGCATGCTGCGACACGCAACGGCTTCGACTCAGGCGCCAGATTAAGTCGCCGGGCAGGCCTCATGCCTTGTACTGCGGGGCATGTGGCTGCCAATAACGTTCGGGCATCCTTCCAACGTCCGGGGCGAAACTTCACGGCGTTTCGCCCCGGTGTCATCAGGCTTGACCCATCTCGGGGTCCGAAACCGAGTCTTTGCCGTTCTCTACGTGACCGGCAAAGCGGCGCGACCAGCCCTTTGAATCGCCCGCGGTCACGACAAAGTCATACCAATTACCGCTGTCACCTAGCGCCCAGCTCAGTTTGCCGATTTTTCCAGCTTCGACCAGGCTCGTCCACGGACCATCCTGGTGATAGGCTTGGGCAACTGCACTGAATGTGACTGCGCTGTCGCTACGGTTGTATAGCTTGACTTGGACCTCTGGCGGTTCGCACAACTGATAGCAGACCTGGATTTCCAATCCGGATGTTGCCGTGTCGCGCAGATCGCCAATGAACTCGCGATGGTAGCCATTGGGACCCAGTATCCAGAAATGGTATCGGCCATTGTCTGCACTGACGTCGATGGCGTCATCGAGCTCCTTGCCGGCTTCGACCATATAGCGGCGCGGGATCTGGCCCAGGTGCAGCTTGTCGTATACATGAAACACCGCGCCAGCCTGGCCGCTATTGGCAAACGCCAGCGTGACTGTTCCTGCATTGACGTCGGGCTTGGCCGTCGTATGCAACTCGTACGGCAGGGCGCGCGAGGGCCGTGTGCCGGTTTCCTGACTCGGCAACGCAGGATCCACTGGCACCGGAATGGCCGAGGCGGATTCTTGTTGAACGACCAGTTCGGCCGCCGCGTCTTTGGTCGTGCTGCCGGCCAGCGTGGGCAGCGCCTCGCCGTTCGGGTTGGCGAAATTGAACGCCGTCGTAAGGTCGCCGCAGATCGCGCGGCGATAGGCGCTGATATTGGGTTCTTGTACGCCAAATCGCTTTTCCAGAAACAGCAGCGTCGACGTGTGATCAAACACCTGGGAATTCACCCAGCCGCCACGGCTCCAGGGGGATACCACCCACATCGGCACGCGCGGACCCGGGCCAAAGGGTTTGCCGTCTTGCGCAGGATGCGACGAAGAGGCTGGAGCATAGTTGTAGTACTCAAAGGCCATCTCCTTGTCGCTCAGCGTCGTTTTGCCAGCCAAGGAGCCATCATCACGAACCGACGGTGCAGACGGCGGCGGTAAGTGGTCGAAGAATCCGTCGTTTTCGTCGTAATTGATCAGCAAGACCGTACTGGCCCAAACCTCTGGATTCGACGTCAATGCATCCAGAACCTCTTGCATGTACCACCCGCCTTGGGCGGGACTGGAGGGGCCAGGATGCTCGCTGTAGGTCGATGGAGGAATGATCCACGACACAGCAGGCAGCGTGCCATTTTTCACGTCATCTCGCAGGCTTTGCAGCAAGCCATCGGGCATGGTGTTGCCAAAGCCCTTGGCCAGCGGGCTCAGCGCATCGTCGATGGCGGGATCATAGGCCGGCGAAATGGCGGGCAACGCCACAGGGCGGCGATCCGCAGGCATGACCTCCATGGCCTCGCGCCAATGGCGGAACGTCATGAGCTGATTGCAGCCGAAATTGTCGTCCAGGCTTTGGTAGACCTTCCAGCTGACACCGGCTTGTTCCAGGCGGTCCGCATAAGTGGTCCACGTCCAGCCTTCGGTCGACGGGCCGACATCGTTGCCGCCGTTGTACTGGTTGATGATAGCCGCGTAGTTATCGCCCGACGGGCCGTTCGTGCCGGTCCAGTAGAACAGGCGATTCGGGATCGTGCCTGTGTGCATGGAACAGTGATATGCATCGCACAGCGTAAAGGCGTCCGCCAGCGCCCGATGGAACGGGACTTCGGCGTTTTCCATGTAGGCCATGGACAGCGGTTGCTTCGCCACGGGCCAGCGGTTCATGCGGCCATGATCCCAAGCTGCCTGCGCGTCAGGCCAGGTGTGCGGGGTGCCGCCCGCGCGCTGTGCGTTGCCTATGCTGCTGTCCAGGTGATATGGCGTTTCGGTATTGCCGTTGGCGTCGGTCTGATAAAGCACATGACTGCCGTTTGCCAAAGGGATCGGATGACGATCGCCAAATCCGCGCACGCCGCGGAACGTGCCGAAATGGCTATCGAACGAACGGTTTTCCAGCATCAGCAACACCACGTGCTTGACGTCTTGCATGGTGCCTGTGACGGAGTTGGCTTCGATGGCCAGAGCGCGGCGGATAGACAGCGGCAGCGTCGAGAGGGCGGTCAATGCCGCGGTCGTGCCTAGCGAAGCACGCAGAAACCCGCGCTTGGAGGGATCAAATGACATGTTGGGTACGTGATTTCCGTGAATGAAAGAAGAGGGGTCAGGGCGCGGGCGCACAGTGAGCCTCGGCGGTGCACTCGGTCGAGCCGCCGGGAGGAGGCGTCGTCGTGTCGTCATCGTCCGAATCGCTATTGCTGCAAGCCGCCAGCAGGACCGCCAACGACAGACTCATTGCCCACGCAAGCTTGCGCGTATAGGGCCGTCCCTCAGTGTTACTTCGCATCATCGTTTCGTATCGCCTGGAAAGAGTGCGCGCACCCGCGGTGATCAGGCGAGAGTGCACACGTTGATAAGCCAGCTCAAAAACAGGGTCGGATTGCAATCGTCAGGGGCGGAAGTCTAGGCCTGAAAAAAGGCATTTTTTTGACAACGATGCATTGTTGTATTGCAGATTTTGGCGATTGGGTCGAGTGCTGTCTCGGCTCTGTCATAGAACAGGCTCGGCCTCCTATGAAGGATGAGGAGGGCGTCGATCCATGGCGATGGATTCGCTTAAGGCTTGGAAAGATGTTTTACAGAAGCCGAGTCTCATCGACTGCAACGCGGCGTTTGCGGTGGACGACGGTCTCAACGTTGTGAGGGCAGGAATAGTCTGATTTTGTTGAGGGGTCGTTTCTTAGGTATCTAAGTCGGTTCGGGGTGCGCTTTGGATGACATGAGACCCCTCAAAAACAGCGAAAAAATGAGATTTCGACACTAATAATCCGACGCGATTTATACGTGTTTTTATCAAACGGCCGGCATTTCATCTCTGCATTGATCGTGGCCAAATCTCGAGCATGATTTCTTCTTAGATGCAGGAATCGTCCGTTTTTTCTTGTTGAGATATCAAATTGCCTAGCCTTGTCGGGAGAGAAAGAGAATAAATGAATAAGGTCTTTAAGTTAGTCTGGAATCGCAGTCTGCACTGCTGGGTGGTCGTGTCAGAGTTGACGAAAAGCCGAGGTAAAAAGTCGGTCTCAATCGCTGCCTGTGCTTTGGTGGGTCCATTGCTGCTGCCGAATGTGGGGCACGCATTCACCTCTTGGAATTCGACAAATCAGATCGACGAATGGATGAATAAGACGTCGCCTGTGAACGGGACGTTCGCGCCTCAATTGCAAGATGACGCGTTTGTCTTCGATCAAGCCTTTGGTGCCGAGGGTACGCCGCTGACGAACTCATCAAACGAAATCGTGCCTGAACCTGCGACGTTTCCCGTACAGACCAATGTGACGTCGCAGTTCACTGCAATGACGATCTACAACAAGACCGAAACGTCCAATGCAACTGCGTCCAATACAACTGCGTCTAATACAACTGCGTCCGACATAACTCCTGTGTATGTCGACAAGGAGGAGAAGCAGCTGTACGGGCCCGAGACCAAAGAAGATGCAGCGAAAAAAGACAGAGCGCTCGAGGCAGACGCCAAAGCCGTCAATGGTACGTTTTCTAATGCATCGGAGGCTCTTAATGGTAGCGGCTCGTCCAACACAATCGCTCCGGGGGCCGACAAGATAATGCCCCCGTCCGCGGTTAACCACACCGAGGAAAAAGTCGAAGCAAAAACCGAGGAGATAAAGGCAGTCCCCGTGGTCGGCAATAGCACGATGCCTGATGTCCCGGTGGTCCCTGGCGATAGCGGAGTTTCCGACACACCCGTTCCGCATGTCGACGAGAACGGACTCCCATACTACGGGCCCCTTACCAAAGAACAAGCCGAGGCAATCGAAAAGGTCGCTGTAGCCGACGATGATACGTCGCCCGAGCCAATCGAGCAGGTTGAAGAGCATTCGGACGAGCAGCCCCCGAAACAGTCGGGCGAGGAGTCCGATGATGCGTCGAACGAACAGCAAGCACTCGAGGAGGAAACCCCGGACGTTCCGGCTGATGAGCCCGTGGTTGCGCCGGCACCTTTGCCCGCCGAGGCTTCGGCACCAGTGCCCGAGAAAGGCATCGTCGTTGTTGCTCCCCAGGCAGGCTCGTACAACAGCAACGCCTGGGCGGCCAACACGATGTTCCAGATGAACCTGAACGATCGCTTGGGCAGCTATTTCCAGGGCGAAGGCCATCCCCATCAGGGCAGTGCCTGGATCCGGTACAGCGGTTCGCACAGCGCTCTGAAAGACACATCCGGTCAGTTGCGCACCAAGGGTGACAAGAATACGGTCATGATGGGTGTCGATATGCTGGTGGATTCCACCAATGATCGCGATCAGGTGACGCTCGGTGTGATGGGTGGGTACGGCCACTATGATGGCAATACCAGTTCGAGCTTGGCTGGCTTTGGCAGCAAGGGCAAAGTCGATGGCTACGGTCTGGGCCTGTATGGAACCTATCAGCAGAATGCCGAAACTCAGCAAGGGGTGTACGTGGACAGCTGGCTGCTGTGGAACCAGTTCGATAACCACGTCAAGGGTAACGATCTGCCGAGCGAGAAATACAAATCAAAAGGCATGACCGCGTCGCTGGAGTTTGGCTACAACGCCAAGATCGCCGAACGCAATAACGTGAAGTACGTGTTGCAGCCACATGCGCAGTTGACCTATCAGCATGTACGCTCGGACAATTTCACCGACAGCACTGGCACCCGTATCGAGTTTCAGAACGGATCGCGCATGCGGACCAGTTTGGGCTTGCGCGCCGCTGCGCATATCCCAACGGGATTGACGTCTGTCATCACGCCGCACTTTGAGGCGAACTGGCTGCATTCCAGCAAGGGCTACGGTGTCCGTATGAACAATACCGATGCAAAAATGAATAGCGGACGCGATGCTGGCCAGTTGAAATTGGGCGTGGAGGGCAACATCAATCAGCGCATTTCGCTCAACGTCGAGTTGTTCCATAACCAGGGGACCGCGGGTTATCACGAAACCGGTGGCAACCTGATGGCGAAGTATCGCTATTAATCCGTGCGATAGGGCATAACGCCCGAGCTGCGTAATCAGCCGTCAAGATCATTGTTGATCTTGACGGCTTTTTTCGCAGTGAAGTGCGCCACAACGCTGAGCCGATTCATGTCGGTGCGATCCATCATTTGATGGCGAGGCTTTGTGCCGCTGTTGCTTTCCGATCGTAAACCTTCAGGGTGACGTGAGCGTCGTCCAGGGTAAATACCGCAGTTGCCAGGGTGTTTTCCTCGTCGGGGTCATCGGCTGCGCGGCGCAGAATAGGTAGGTTTCCTTCTTTATCGTGCAAGGCGGCGACGACGTCGCTTTCTGTGATGTCTTCGTGCCAGCTGTCCAGCAGACTTTCGATGCGGCTTTGACGTGAGCGGGATGACTCGGTGATGATCTGGGCAATGTCTTGGGTCGCCCCATGTACCAGGTGATTCGCATGTCCATATCGGCGCTGGACGGGCTCGATGGAGCACAGGCCAGGCATAGCCTCTATGCTGAACAAGCGCTTGTCGCCCGCCGCGCCCAACGTGTGATGAAACGCGCCGGCACGTGGCGTGTCGTGCAAGCGTGTGATCGCCTGATCCAGGGTCGTGCAGTCCAGTACGGCGCGTGCCAAAAACATACGCGGTACGCCCGCACGCCGGGTGCGCGTACGCAGATTATTGATGGTCTGGACAATCCCTGCGCGATTGGCGGCAAAGGTATGCCCAGGTAATGACCCCGGGTAATAGAAACTGACATAGCCCGGTGCATCATCGGGCTGTACGTCGACCACATGGCAACGTCCGTAAAGGTAGGGGTCACCATCCTCGTTATGGCCGATCCACCGAGTGCCATCGGGGCCGTGTATCGCAACAGAGGTGCAGCCGTCAGTCGTCTGATGCAACAGATCACCACGGCAGTTCCACAGCAGCAAATCCTCTGCAGGCATTTGCAGTCCCTCGACCATGCCTTCGAACTCTTGCCAGAGTTCAGGCAGGTTGCGCTGGATGTGTGCGGCGAGCTCCTGCAGATAGGCGTGACCGCGCCAGGGGCGTAACGCTCGCCAAGTTGTGCTTTGATCCAGATAGACGGACATCAGCGGGCGGGCGAGTTTTCCTAATGCGGCGCCAACTTGGCGGCGAGTACCCGTGATGCGTACAGGTTTGAACGGCATGAGTCGTCTCCGGCGTAGAGCGTCATCGAGGAAATAATCACACCCTATAGGATACTTTCCGCTGGATCTCCGCGATATTTCCGGTCAAGTTACATTTGGGGCCGGATCGGGCATTGGCGTCGTCCCTTATACGCTCATGGGGACGCATGAGTTAAGATGGATTACAGGCATGCAGCTATCCGTTGCAATGTGTTTATTGGCCTATCTGGATTTACCAGAGGTTCGTTGTCTCTACAGGAGCAGATCGATGATGAAACGCAAATTTGCCGCCGTGCTGATGGGTTTGAGCCTGATCGGCGCAGTTTCCACCGCCGCGGCCCAAGATAAAGAGCTGATCGTCGCCACGGATACGGCGTTTATTCCGTTTGAATTCAAGCAGGGCAGTACCTACACCGGTTTTGACATCGACCTCTGGGCCGCTATCGCCAAAGAGCTGAACCTGAAATACAAGCTGCAGCCGATGGATTTCAACGGCATTATCCCCGGTCTGCAGACGAAAAACATCGATGCGGCGCTGGCGGGAATCACGATACGGGACGATCGCAAACAGGTCATTGATTTTTCGGACCCTTATTACGAGAGCGGCTTGGCCATTCTGGTGGCTGACAACAATACCGATATCAAGGCCGCGTCCGACCTGGCGGGCAAAAGTGTCGCCGTCAAGACCGGCACCGCTACGGTCGACTTCATGAAAAAAGAGGTGCCGGACGCCAAACTGCGGCTGTTCCCGAACATCGATAACGCCTATCTCGAGTTGGCTACCGGCCGTGTCGATGCCGCCGTGCACGATACGCCGAACGTGCAGTACTACGCCAATACCGCGGGCAAAGGCCGGGTCAAAGTCGCCGGCACGGTCAAGAGCGGCGATTTTTACGGAATCGCGTTCCCCAAGGGCAGCGATCTGACGGCCAAGGTCAATCAGGCCCTCGCCACACTGAAATCCAACGGTCAGTATGACGAGATCTATACGAAGTGGTTTGGTAAAAAGCCCTAAATAGTTTGCTGAGCAGGCTGGGTGCGAGCGAGGCCGCTCGCACCCACGTAGCAGACGACGCGCGGGGCCAGCCGGGTCCGCGCCATCAAAATGAAGGGGAAGACCGTGCAATTCGACTGGTCTGTCATCTGGGCTGCCTTGCCCAATCTGCTCGACGGTACGCTGATGACCGTCAAAATCACGTTTTGGGGGTTGGTAGGGGGCTTTGTGCTAGGGGCGCTGGCTGGTGTCGCGCGTGCGTACGGACCTGCGATCCTCTCAGGCATTGCCCAGATTTACGTGTCGATCATTCGCGGTACGCCGATCGTCGTGCAGGTGATGTTCATCTACTTTGCCTTGCCGTTGATGATTCCAGGTTTGCGCGTCGATGCTATCTGGGCGGCGATCGCCACGTTGATCATCAACTCGGGTGCCTATATTGCCGAGATCGTGCGCGGCTCGTTGCTGTCGGTGCACAAAGGCCTGAAAGAGGCTGGCCAGGCCATGGGCCTGCCGTTTCACAAGATTCTGCTGCACATTATCGGGCCGGTGGCGTTTCGCCGCATGATTCCCCCACTGGGCAATCAATGCATCATCAGCTTGAAAGACTCATCGCTGTTCATCGTGATCGGCGTGGCCGAACTGACGCGCCAGGGCCAGGAAATCATGGCCAGTAATTTTCGTGCGGTCGAGATCTGGTCGGCAGTCGCGATCATCTATCTGATTCTGACCGGAGCGCTGGCCTTGGCCTTGCGTTTGGTCGAAAAAAGGATGCGCATCCTATGAGCATGGTCGAATTCCACGACGTCATCAAACGCTTTGGTGATACCGTCGTACTGAACGGCATCACCCTGAATATTGATGCAGGCGAAGTAGTGGTGGTGGTTGGACCCTCGGGCTCAGGCAAGTCCACGTTTCTACGCTGTATCAACGTGTTGGAAACGATCGAGGGCGGTGATCTGCTGGTCGATGGTTTGAGCGTGAAAGGCCCATCCGCACAGGTGCGCGAGATCCGGCGCGAGGCAGGGATGGTGTTCCAGCAGTTCAATCTGTTCCCGCAGATGTCGGCACTGGATAATGTCATGTTCGGTCCGGTCCATACGCGAGGGATGCCACGCCGGGAGGCGCGTACGCTGGCGGAGGATCTTTTGCGTAAAGTCGGCCTCGGCGAGCGGATGAATCACTATCCCTCGGAACTGTCGGGAGGGCAGCAACAACGTGTGGCCATAGCGCGCGCGTTGGCGATCAAACCCAAGCTCATGCTGTTTGACGAGCCGACCTCGGCGTTGGATCCTGAGCTGCGCCACGAGGTGCTCAAAGTCATGCGAGACTTGGCCGAGGAGGGCATGACAATGGTGGTCGTGACGCACGAGATGGAGTTCGCGCGTAAAGTCGGCAGCCGATTGATTTTCATCGACGACGGCAAGGTCGCTCATGACGGGCCGCCGGCGGAGCTGTTGTCCAATCCACCGAGCCAGCGCCTGAAAGACTTTTTACAGCACGTGGCCTAAAGTCGTTCAGGTCTTGACCCGAACGATTTTCTGGACTTGCGGCACATGCCGTATCGAACGGATCACCTGGGCCAGGTGTTTGCGGCTGTCGACCTGGATTGTCAGGTGCAGCGAGACCGTCGCGATGGCATCGTCATGCATGGTGATCTGCACGATGTTGGCGTCGGCTGCCGTGACCTCGGCGGCAAGCCGGCCCAGGACGCCACGTTCATTACGTGTAATAACATCCAGGCGTGTAGACAGGTGCTTGGCGGTATGTGCGTCCCACGCGACATTGACCCAGCGATCGGGTTCGCGGGCCCGTAAGCGCGTCGCGGTGGGGCAGTCTGCCGTGTGCACGACCAGGCCTTGGCCCAGGCGCAGGCCCGCGACGATGGGGTCACCGGGTAATGGGCCACAGCAGGAGGCCAACTGGACTGCCTGGCCTTCGTTGCCCTGGATCAGAATGGGCGCGCTGCGCGCCGAGGTGATTTCGTCGACGGCGGCGGCTGTCGTGGCGACCAATTGATGTTCGGGTGCGAAGCGTCGTGCAACGACGGCGGCCAGCCGCTTGCCCAAACCGATATCGGCCAGAATTTCGTCGCGAGAGCTCGCGCCCGTGCTGCGCGCGAGTTTTTGCCAGGCCGGGTCGTCCTGCGCAGGCAGGTTCAGATGCAGCTCTTGCAGGGCTTGTTCCAGCAGCCGCTCGCCAAAGGCGACCGATTCCTCGTATTTGACTGTACGCAGATAATGGCGGATCTCCGAGCGCGCACGGCCGGTGCGCACGTAGTTCAGCCATTGGGCATTGGGGCGTGAGGCGGGCGAGGTGATGACCTCGACCACGTCACCGCTGCTGAGCTCGGTGCGTAGCGGCACGAACTCGTTGTTGACCTTGGTTGCCACGGCCTGGTTGCCGATGTCGGTGTGGATCGCATAGGCGAAATCCACCGGTGTGGCGCCGCGTGGCAAGGAAATGATCTTGCCGCGAGGGGTGAATACGTAGACGGCATCCGGGAACAGGTCGACTTTGACATGCTCGAGGAATTCGCCCGAGTCGCCCGTCTGGCTCTGGATGTCCAGCAACGACTGCAACCACTGGTGCGTACGCTTTTGCAGGTCGTTCAGGCTGACGTCGGATCCCTTGTACAGCCAGTGCGAGGCGACGCCTGCCTCGGCAATGTGATGCATGTCGCGCGTGCGGAACTGGAATTCGACAGGCGTGCCATAGGGGCCCACCAGCGTCGTGTGCAGGGATTGATAGCCGTTGACCTTGGGGATGGCAATGTAGTCTTTGAACTTGCCAGGCACCGGGCGGTATAGCTGGTGCAGCGTCCCTAGCGCCAGGTAGCATTCCGGCAGCGTGTGCACGATGACGCGGAATCCGTAGATGTCCAGCACCTCGGAGAAGGATTTTTTCTGTTCGACCATCTTGGTGTAGATGCCGAACAGGGTTTTTTCTCGGCCAGAGACCTCGGCCTCGATGCCTGCGGCGGGCAGGGCGGCGCGTACTGCATCGCTGATCTTGCCTATGACCTCGCGCCGATTGCCGCGTGCAGCCAATACGGCCTTGTACAGGACCTGATAGCGATTGGGGTACATCGCCGCAAAGCACAAGTCCTGCAGTTCGCGGAACAGCACATTCAGGCCCAGGCGATGCGCGATCGGCGCATAGATGTCCAGGGTCTCGCGAGCGATGCGGCGGCGCTTTTCGGGGTTGACCGCATCCAGCGTGCGCATATTGTGCAGGCGATCGGCCAGCTTGATCAGGATGACACGCACGTCGCGCGCCATGGCCAGCAGCATTTTGCGAAAGCTCTCGGCTTGTTGCTGGGCCTTGGTCGCGAAATCCAGGCGATCGAGCTTGGACAGGCCGTCGACTAATTCGGCGACCTGTACGCCGAATTTTTCAGCGAGCTCTTGCTTGGGGATGCCTTGATCTTCGATGACGTCGTGCAGCAGGGCTGCCGACAACGCGTTCGCGTCGAGTTTCCAGGCCGCGCAGATTTCTGTCACGGCGATCGGGTGCGAGATATAGGGCGCACCGCTGGCACGGAACTGGCCCAGATGCGCCTGGTCGGCGAACCGGTAGGCCTCACGCACCCGCTCGACGTCTTTTTTGTCGAGGTAGCTGCCGATGATCTCGGTCAGCGGCGCAAGCGAGGCGACAGGAGAGGCGGGGGTATCTGAAAGCGTGCCGTCAGACGTCGTGCTGGAAAGCTCGACTGGCGAGTTTTTTTTGTCGGAACGGCGTCCGAGCCGTGATCCTGCTCGCAAGGCAGCGAGCAGGCCCGTAGAAGCGTACTTCAGCCGGGGAAAAGCCATGTTGCCGCCCCCTGGACTGGATCAGGTGGGGACTTTACGCAGCATTTCCAGGCCGGTATGGCCGCTGGCGATTTCGCGCAGGGCGGTGACCGTGGGCTTGTCTTTGCTGTCGATACGCGGGGCGTGGCCCTGCGCCAGCTCGCGAGCGCGATAGGTAGCGGTCAGCGTCAGCTTGAAGCGGTTAGGAATCTGATTCAGACAGTCTTCGACAGTAATGCGAGCCATGAGTTATACCTGGAACGGGCTGTGAAAAGGAGGATCGTCTCAGTGATCGGCCGGAATGCCCAACTGAGCGAACAGCGGAGCATGGCGAACGGCCTGAGACGAAAAACGTAGCCGGGCAGCACTGATCACCTGAGACAGTTCCGCCAAGGCTACGCTAAATTCTTGATTAATAATAACATATTCGCATTCCGGCGCGTGGGCGATTTCGCCGCCAGCTGCCAGCAATCGACGAGCGATGACTTGGGGGGCGTCTTGGCCACGGGTCTTGAGGCGATGTTCGAGTTCCTCGATGGACGGCGGCAAAATAAAAATGCCGATGGCTTGAGGAAAGCGCTGGCGGACCTGGCGAGCGCCTTGCCAGTCGATCTCCAGCAGTACGTCGCGGCCGTCCTCGGTAGCCTGATCGATCAGGTCCCGCGGAGTGCCGTAGAAATTGCCGTGCACCTCAGCCCATTCGAGCAGCGCCTGATTTTGGCGCAGGGTTTCAAACTGCTCTTTGGTGATGAAGCGGTATTCACGCCCGTCCACCTCGCCAGTGCGCGGCTCGCGCGTGGTGCAGGAAATCGACAAGACCAGTGATTTGTCATGGTCGAGCAAGGCCTTGACCAGGCTGGACTTGCCAGCGCCGCTGGGCGCGACCACCATGAACACATTGCCGGGGCGTTTTGACATAAATCGGATCGACAGACGGGATACAGGACGCGAAGAATAACAAATTCACGTTTTTAACTATTATATTTGGTCTCTGAGCCGGAGTCCCTGCGCCGGAGGATAGTGCCGCTGGTGTCCTCAAAGTGACGCAGGAAGATCACGGTTGTTTGTAACTCAAGTCGCGCGATTGCTTTAGGATTATGCGACGTAGACCCATACAGAGAGACGAAAAACATGCAGTCAAATGAGCAGACAAGCATTTCGCCAGTGGCGTTGGTGACGGGGGCAGGCAGTGGCATCGGCCGTGCCGTCGCGCTGGAGTTCTTGGCGCAAGGCTATCGAGTGGTACTGGCAGGCCGCCGGCGCGAACAGCTCGAGCAGACCCGTACCGCAGCAGGCGAAGACGGCGCACGCGCCTTGGTGGTGCCCACGGATGTCAGTGACGAGCAGGCCGTGCGCGAACTGTTTGATGAAATACAGCGGGCTTATGGGCGGTTGGATGTCCTGTTCAATAACGCCGGGCGCAATACGCCGGCAGTGCCTATCGAAGACCTGCCCGTGGAGGTATGGCGCGAGGTCGTCGATGTGAACCTCACGGGGATGTTCCTGTGCGCACAGGCGGCGATTCGATTGATGAAGGCCCAACAACCCGGTGGTGGCCGCATCATCAATAACGGATCGATTTCGGCATACGCACCCAGACCCTTGTCGATTGCCTATACCGCGACCAAGCATGCCGTGACGGGGATGACCAAATCCATTTCGCTTGACTGCCGCGAGTACGGCATCGCCTGCGGACAGATCGATATCGGCAATGCCGCCACGGACATGACCCAGCGCATGGCCGAGGGCGTGTTGCAGGCCAATGGTGAGCGCCGTCCGGAACCTCGTATGGACGTTGCGCACGTGGCCCATGCCGTTGTCTCGATGGCGAAGCTGCCCTTGGATGCCAACGTGCAGTTCATGACGATCATGGCGACGAACATGCCGTTTGTGGGCCGAGGCTGATTCGCGGGGATTCGTCTCTGCTTTGCTGCAATCAAAAGGGAGCCCGAGGGCTCCCTTTTGATATTCATTCGCCGTACTGGCTTGTGCGGGAATTACTGCCCCGTGTCGGCTTTGGCGATCAGATGGCCTTGGGGGACGGTGCTTGGCTCGATGTAGCGCCGCGCCGCGACGTAGTGGCGCGACCAATAGCTGTTGTCCAGGCTGTCGACGCGAACTTTCGAGCCGCGTGTAGGGGCATGGACGAATTGGTTTTGACCGATATAAATGCCCACATGGGAGACCCCGCGACGACGCATCGTCGCAAAGAACACCAGGTCGCCGGGCTTGAGCTCGGTTTTCTTGATGCCGGTTCCCTCGAGGCGCTGCGCGCGTGCCGTGCGAGGCAATTCCATGCCGACGATCTCGCGATAGACGAATTGCGTCAGGCCGCTGCAATCGAAACCGGCATCGGGGTCTTCGCCACCCCAGACATAGGGAGTGCCGATGGCATCCAGGCCGGCACGCACGACCATGTCGGACAGGCTGGGAACCGTAAGGGGATCAATCAACCGCAGGCCTTGCATCGAAGCGATGGCTTCGGGCGTATTCGTGGCGTGAGCGGTGGGGGGCCAAGAGAGGCCGAGAGCCAAAAGCGGCGCGGCCAGGAATGAGGGGAGGGCGGATAAATTAAGACGGACTTTTCGCGTCGGTGGAGTCATTGCGACACTTCAACTTTCGGAGTGGGGCGGGATGGCTGACTACGTCAAGCCGGCGAAAATGTGGTGCGCATACAACGCGTCCACGGGGCATTGTAACCCATTGACGATTTTTTGCATTTTGGGGTTATTACTAACCTGATCGAAACAGATGGTGGCGGCTTGAGGGGGATTTGGTGCTGTCATCGTGTTCATGCATGATAAGCATATGCTGGATAGGCATGCCGTTTTACGGAAATCTAAAAAATGACAGTTGACTTTTCGATTGGTTCCCACAGTTCGCCACCTCCGCTGGAGTTCGAGGCCTTTCATCAGGCGGAGGCCGCCGTCGAGCGCCTGACGGAGATTTATGGCCGCAATACGGCCTTTATACGGGCGGCGTTTCAGGATGTGGTGAATGGCCGGGACTTGCCGGGGCCCGTACGGGCGTGTTACCCCGCGATCCGCATCAGGGTGGATACCTATGATCTGATTGACAGCCGGCTGTCATTCGGCCACGTCGCGGAGCCTGGCGTATATCAGACCACGGTGACCCAGCCGATGCTGTTTCGTGACTACTATCTGGAGCAGATCGGTCTGCTGATTCAGAATCATGGCGTTGCGGTCGAGGTGGGGGAGTCGGATTGCCCCATTCCGCTGCATTTCGCCTTTCCGGAGGGAGCCTATGTCGAGGGCGAACGCCTGGCGGGCATGCGGCGGCCATTGCGTGATCTGTTTGATGTGCCGGATTTGGCGGTGACGGACGATGCGATCGTCAATGGTTCCTGGCATGGCCGGGAGGGCGAGCCGCGCCCCCTGGCGCCCTTTACGGCGCCGCGGGTGGATTATTCGCTGCATCGCCTGCAGCACTATACGGCGACTGCGCCTTCGTATTTTCAGAATTTCGTGCTGTTCACGAATTATCAGTTTTATGTAGACGAGTTCTGCGCACGAGCCCGGGCGCTGATGGCCGAGGGCGGGGGCGATTACGATGCGCTGGTCGAGCCCGGTAATCGCATGACTCGCCGCGGCGAGACCGCTGCGGCTCCTCCGGCCGGCGGTGTGCGGTTGCCGCAAATGCCGGCGTACCACCTGGTGCGTTCCAATCACTCGGGCATTACCCTGGTCAATATCGGAGTAGGGCCCTCGAATGCCAAAACCATTACCGATCACATTGCCGTGCTGCGCCCCCATGCCTGGCTGATGCTGGGGCACTGCGCCGGACTGCGGGATTCCCAGCGGTTGGGGGACTATGTATTGGCGCACGGTTATGTGCGAGAAGACCACGTGTTGGACGACGATCTGCCAACTTGGGTGCCGGTACCGCCTCTAGCGGAAGTGCAGGTGGCGCTGGAGCAGGCAGTAGAAGAGGTGGCAGGCCTATCAGGCTGGGAACTGAAACGCATCATGCGTACCGGGACGGTCGCCAGCATCGATAACCGCAATTGGGAACTGCGGGATCATACCGAGCTGGTGGAGCGATTTACGCAATCGCGGGCGATTGCATTGGATATGGAGTCTGCGACGATCGCCGCGAATGGGTTCCGGTTTCGCGTGCCTTATGGGACCTTGTTATGCGTGTCGGACAAGCCCTTGCATGGCGAGCTGAAGCTGCCGGGGATGGCCAGCGCGTTCTACCGGGACCAGGTGAATCAGCATCTGGAAATCGGGATACGGGCGCTGGAGCGCTTGCGGGATATGCCACCAGAGCGTCTGCATTCTCGCAAACTGCGCACCTTTATGGAAACGGCATTTCAATAGGCATTAAAGTAGTATATTTTTCTATAAAACTACTTTAGTGCTATTTATAAGGCTTGTTTACTAGTAATATAGTAGTTATTATTTTTCTAATACTACTTTATTGCGCTTGGTGGCAGTATGAACAGCCTATCTGACATCGCCGATATTCTGCGGGCACGCTTGCAACAACAAGGGCAGACGCAGGCGCATTTGCGCCAGTCTGCAGGGATCGCACAGCGCACGCTGACTAACGTCCTGAGCGGCGAGCAGGACTTTAAGGTCAGTACGTTGCTGGCGCTGGCTGACCGCCTGGGGTTGGAAATGGTGTTGGTCCCCAAGGGGGCGGCTGTAGCGATGGATGCACGAGACGCGGTCAAGCCCAAGATCCCCACGCGCATCGAGGTCGCCCGCCGGCAACTGGGTGAGACAAAATGAACGTGCAGGCATTGGCCATTTTCATCGGTGCCGAGCGGGTCGGCGTGCTGTTCCAATACCGCATGCAGGGGGCGGACGTGGTGACCCGTTTTGTCGCCGACGATGCTTTCGCGCATCAGTGGGATGCGCCCGTGGTGTCGGCTGCCTATGTCGCGGACTCTCCCGAGGATCAGGCGGCGTTCTGGGCGGATGTCCGGAGCGAGCCGTTAAATGGACGCTATTCCCCGCAAAATGGCTGGCTATTGCCGGCATTTTTCCAGAATTTGCTGCCAGAGGGTGTTTTTCGCGATCATGTGGCTCGCGTGCGGGGCTGCGACCCAAAAGATCACTTTGAAATGTTGGCCGCGTGTGGGGGGGATTTGCCGGGGAATGTCTATGCGCGGCCGGTGGAGCTGTCACGTGACGAGTTGGCCCACTACGTGACACAGGACCAGGACGCGCTGGAAATGACGGTTACGGCCGATCCGATGGAGCAGGGCGTGTCGCTGTCAGGTGTTCAGCCCAAGCTGGGCGTGATTAAACAGGGCGAGCGTTATGTGGGACGTACACGGGATCACGACACCCATATCATTGCGAAGCTGCCGGTGGTGGGGCAGCCGCTGTTGCCGGAACTGGAATCGCTGTCCCTGCAATTGGCGCAGGTGGCCGGCGTGACTATTTGCGAGGCCTATCTCGAGCCGCTGGAGAATCTGGCAGCCGAGCACGGCTATGACCTGGGCGACGCCGATGCACGTACGCAGTTTCTGGCCGTGGTGCGCTATGACCGCGAGCCGGGGCGGCGCATTCATTGCGAAGACTTCGCCCAGGTGCTGGGCGCGATGCCCGAGCAAAAATACCAGGCGGCGTCGTATCTGGATGTGGCTGCGGTATTAATGGCGTTTCCGTCGTTAGGCGAGCCGGCTGTGCATGAGTTGCTGCGCCGTATGGCAGTCAACGAGATGCTGGGCAATCCGGATATGCATCTGAAGAACATCGGCCTGATCTACGCAGATGGTCATACACCGCAGTTGGCGCCTGCGTACGATATCGTGGCGTATGCGGCCTATCACCCGTGCCAGGGGCATGCGCTGCGCATCATGCCGGAGGGATTGGAACCACGCCGTGCCGGCAGAGCGGCAGCCGCGCCGGAAAAGGCACCGTTCTCCGCGTCCGGAACACAACAGCCCACGATCGGCGCCGGCAACATGCCGCCGGGTACTAAGGCATCCTTGAAACCCGCCTTGTCTCCTGCGATGCTGCGCGCTTTCTGCGCGCACCTGCGTATTCCAGAAAAACCCGCTGCCAAGGCAGTGGGCGATTGCGTAAAAGCCGCGCACGCGCAATGGCCTGCTCTGATCGAGCAGGCCAAGCTGACCGCCCGTCAAAAGCAAAATCTATTGGCGCATTTCCATGCGCATCCCATGGTGAAATCGGTGCGCTGATGGCCGATTCGAAAACTGAATTCAACAGCGTTCGCCGCCGGCCCGAATGATGAAGTTTGCACTCTATGCCATTGCTGTATTGGCCATCGCCTTTGTCGCGGCCAGGGCGATCTTTCGTCTGCCGGATATCTCTGGCCGTCCGATTCAGGTTGCCCTGTCGATGGATCCGAGCACGCCATTGGCCCGGCGGACGGCACACGAGATGGCCGAGCGGCCGGAACTCAGTGGCGTCGTCCCCCTGGTCAGCGGCCATGACGCATACGGCAGCAGGCTGGCGTTGGCGCGGATGGCGGAAAGATCGATCGACGCTCAGTACTATATCTGGCACGATGACACGACCGGCCAGCTATTGCTCAAAGCGCTATACGATGCGGCCCGGCGCGGTGTGCGGGTGCGGCTGCTGCTGGACGATAACGGTGTGCCAGGTCTGGATGACACACTGGCAGCGCTGAATGCGCTGGATAATTTCGAGATCCGTCTGTTCAATCCATCCACGGTGCGCACCCCGAAATTAGCGGGTTACGCGTTCGATTTCATGCGCATGAATCGCCGCATGCACAACAAGGCGTATATCGTCGATGGTGCGGCGGCGATCATTGGCGGCCGTAATATCGGCGACGAGTATTTCCAAGTCGGCGACGACCATTATTTCTTGGATCTGGACGTGCTGGCCATGGGCTCGGTGGTTGCCGATACCTCGGCCGCCTTTGATGCGTATTGGAATAGCGCTTCGGCTTTCGGTGTCGAGCAAATCGTCGGACGTACGGGGAATCTGGCTGCATTTCTAAGTAAAGTCGCTGACACCGAGGCCAGTGATCGGGCACGCACCTTCGCGGATCAGCTGGAATCCAGTGCGGCGAGTTTTCGCAATGGTCAGGTGCGTCCCGAACTGACGGCCGTGCAATTGGTCGTCGACGATCCTGTCAAAGGACAGGGTACGGCCAGACGTGATCAATTGATGATTTCGCGGTTGATCACGATTTTGGGCGGCGTCGAAAAACAATTGGATCTGGTGTCGGCCTATTTCATACCGGGACGCGAAGGCGCTGCTTTTTTTGAGAATCTCGCGGGCCAAGGCAAGCGAGTGCGGGTACTGACGAATGCGATGAACACTACCGATGTGTTGGTGGTGCATGCCGGCTATGCCAAATATCGCCGTGAGCTGTTGCAGGCGGGCATCGAGTTATTTGAGCTGAAATTGCGTGCCGGCCAGCCATCAGGCCGCGATGAACTCAAGCCCATGGGACTGTCGGGGGCCGCCCTGCATGCTAAGACATTTGCCGTTGATGATCGGCGTGTGTTCATCGGATCGTTCAATTTCGATCCTCGCTCGGCGCAGCTCAATTGCGAGATGGGGTTTCTGATCGATAGCCCGACGATGGCGGCTCAGACGGAACGGAATTTTGACGGCCCGCTCGAGCTCGCCGCATACCGTCCCGTATTGACCGATGATGGCGACATGGTCTGGCATGAAAAGCTTGCGGACGGCCGCACCGAGATCCACCGACAAGAACCCGGCGCGGGCTGGTTCAAGCGGGCCATCATCACGATGGTCGGCTGGCTGCCGGTGGAATGGCTGTTGTGACGGCATCCATGATTTTCCCGATGGAGAGATAAGGTTCACCTTCTCTGAATAAAACGGCTACAGTTAATGTTGTGTCCCTAACCATTCAGCCGCTATGCCATTGACATCGAACGCCGTGTATTCGCGTCGCGCTTTTCTGGGCGCGTGCTTGTCGACTGCTCTTGTTGCCAGCGCGGACGCGCTGGCTATCAATGTGAAGGACATGAGCCCGGGTGAGTTCATTTGGCATCCCGAGGCGGCGCCCGCCGGTCCATTGGTCGTCCTGGTCAGCCTGGACGAACAGCGCGTGTATGTCTACCGCAATGGCGTTGCGATAGGCGTATCGACCATCAGCTCAGGCAAGCCTGGGCATGAGACGCCTCCCGGGGTGTTCACCATCCTGCAAAAAGACCGTGATCACCGGTCCAATATCTATAACAATGCGCCCATGCCGTACATGCAGCGGCTGACCTGGAGCGGGATTGCGCTGCACGGCGGTGCCATTCCTGGGCACCCGGCTTCCCATGGCTGCGTGCGGTTGCCGAATGCGTTTGCGCAACGGTTGTTTGCCGAGACAAAGACCGGCGATACGGTGGTGGTAGCCGATACCCGGGTGGATCCAGCCCGGATCGCTTTTCCCGCGTTGCTGGCGCCTGTAGCGCCCGGGGCGGCGGTATCCCCCGTTGACCAGATTGCCCAGCGTGGCAAGGGAGATTTCTGGGATGAGAGTATTTCACCCTCAGGACCCCTGAGTATTGTCGTCAGCTTGAGCGAGCAGCGGTTTTACGTCCTGCGTAACGGGATCGCGATCGGTTCGTCATGGTTGCATGCTGATTCAGGTGCCCATTTTGATGGTGCGCTGCTGCTGGTGATGGGGGCAGGGACGGTCAACGAGCCCAGTCCTTTTGATCCTACGCAATTGCGGCATCAATGGGCCAGCTATCCTTTGTTTGGCTCGCCGCCGTCCCTGAGCAGTCTGGAAAACAGCATCAAAGCACAGCCTGAATTCATCCGCCGTGTGTACAGTTTGCTCAAACCTGGCACCACCATGCTGATCACGAGCGTGCCTGCGGTCAGGCCGGCGCCTGACGTTCCTGGACCGGGTCAGACGGAACGTGTATTAGAATCTGATGTTGATTAAATGTCTCCTGGGCTTGATATGGCCCGCCTGAAATAGGGGACATAATGCCGGCTTTGGCCCGGCATTTTTTTAGATAGGCGTTCCTTGCGGCCCGACTGCATCCGGCCGGTCTCCCGCAGGAGGCAAGGAATCGCCATCCCCGCTAGGGGCAAGGAGACGCGGATTTCCGCGGTTTCTTTGAGAAAGTTAGAGTTGCCCATGATTGATCATCCTTCCCGTCGTCGTGTTTTGCGTACCTTGGCCGGCCTGGCTTTGGGCGGGGCGCTGCCCTCCGCGTTTGCGCGTTCTGAGGCTGCATTCAAGCAGACCTCGGCCCTTTCCACGCTGCCATGTGCAGCGCACGGTGCTGGCGGTGTCCAGGCCGGCAGTGAATTCTGCAGTAATGCCTCGTCGAGCGCAGCTGCCGCCAACAAGCTGGCATTGTCGCTGGCTGCGAAAGCGCCCAATGCGTCGATGCTGGCCGTGCAACTCGCGACCGAGGCACTGGAGCGCGCTCGGGCCGACAAGGCCTTGCCCGGCGGCGATCCGCGTGTGCTGGCGCTGGTGGATTTCAGCCTGCCTTCCACTGCCAAGCGTTTGTGGGTATTTGACCTGAATAGTCACGACGTCCTGTTCGAGGAGTGGGTCGCCCATGGGCGCAATACTGGCGACAATTTTGCGCGTGAGTTCTCGAACCGCCCGGAAAGCCATATGTCCAGTCTGGGGGCTTATCAGGCGGGCGAGATCTATACGGGAAAGAACGGCTATTCCCTGCGTTTGCACGGGCTGGAGCCGGGTTTCAACGATCTGGCTTTTGACCGCGCCATCGTCATTCACGGCGCGCCGTATGTGAGCGCCGAGACGATCCGGTCGCAGGGGCGGCTGGGGCGCAGTTTTGGTTGTCCGGCGGTACGCGTGCCCGTTGCGCGGCCCTTGATCGATACGTTGGCGAAACAGGCATTCCTATTTAATTTTTATCCGCAACGCGATTGGATGGAGCATTCTGCATTGATCGGCGGACATCAGGCCTAGGGCTGTTCACTACAGTAGTGCTTGACTCTGGGGGCCGAATCGTGCGACATAGCTGCCACACGATTGGAGCCGCTATGAAATTAATTGCCACGCTATCTGCTAGTCTGATCTTGACCGCCTGTACGACTTTGGACGACACCGTCGACTCGGCGCCCTCGGCCACTATTGAATCGGCTCGCTCGGTGAGCAATGTGGTCAACTGCATCAACAGTGCCTGGGTATTGCAGGCGACGGTGCAATCGGCCGCAATCCCTGGCGGACAACGTCTCTCCACCCAGGACCCTGGCCGTATCGGGCCCGCGCATGTGGCGGAGGTCGTCCAGCAGGGCAAAGGGTCGATCGTGCGGTACTGGCAAAACACGCATCAGAATGCGCATGAGTTCGATGACCCGATCATGGCGTGTACGAAGGGGTGAGGCGTGATTCTCCGATGAGCAAAGGGCTCCTGGATTGATCCAGGAGCCCTCGTTTATTCCTGCCCTCAATCACTCAATATTCTGCGCCTGCTCCCGCATCTGCTCGATCAGCAATTTCAAATCCATTGCAGCGCGCGTGACGTCCATGCTGCCGGCTTTGGATCCTAATGTGTTGGCTTCGCGGTTCATTTCCTGGAACAGGAAATCGAGTCGTTTGCCAGCGCTGCCGCCAGCGTTGCCGCGTTTGCCGTCGGCTTTGCCTTTTTTGGCGCTTGCGCCTTCGCCGCCGCCTAGCAGGTGACGGAGTTCTTCCAGGTGCGAACGCAGGCGGGCGAGTTCTTCTGCGACATCGATGCGTAGGGCGAATAGATTGGCCTCATGGGCCACGCGCTCAGAGAGCTCTGCACCGGAAATATGCGTGAATCCGCCGGGAAAGGCGGTTTCCATGGATTCGCGTAGTTTATTGGCCAGTTTTTCCCGATGGTCCTGCAGGAGTTGCGGCAGGTGAGTTTCGACCGATTCCACGATACCGGCGACACCATCGGCGCATTCGAGCATGATGGCTGCCAGGCGTTGGCCTTCGCGTTCGCGGCCTTCCTGGAGCTGTGTCAGCGCTTGTTTGGCGGCCTGGACGCATGCGGCTCCCCAGACCTGAGGGTCGAGCGCATCGTTGCCGCGTTGACCGGGCCAATTGAAAAGCTCCGCCAGGCGAGGGGCTTCAACCTCAGGCAGGATATTGCGGGCGGCCTCGAGTTGCGTAGCCAGATGCTGGAGCCACGCAGGATCCAGCGTGGTCAATTCTGCGCCGGCATTACGGGCATAGGACGCTCGCACTTCGACTTTGCCGCGGGCCAGATTGGTGGTGAGCAATTCGCGCAGCGGCGTTTCCGCATGCCGCAGTTCGTCGGGCAAACGGAAATACAGATCCAGATAACGGCTGTTGACGCTGCGCAGTTCCAGCGCCAAAGTGCCTTGCTCGAGGTCGACGCGGGCGTTGCCGAAAGCGGTCATGCTGCGAATCATGGAGTGTCCTGAAGAAATCTAGAAAAATAGGCTGCCAGGAGCCGTATTCCGGCAGGATAACTCAAGCGGGTCGGTGATGCTGCGGCAAGCCCCGTACAATGCGGCGAATTGCTAATTTTGTATGGAGTCTATCCGTGTCCTCGTCCACCACTGTTTCTCGTCCGTCCGGCCGTTCGGTTGATCAATTGCGGCCGTTTAGCCTGGAGCGTGGCTTTACACGCTATGCCGAAGGATCGGTGTTGGTGCGTGCCGGTAATACGCATGTACTGTGCACAGCGAGTGTGCTGGACAAAGTGCCCCCATTTCTGAAAGGGCGAGGCGAGGGGTGGGTCACGGCCGAATACGGCATGTTGCCGCGTGCCACGCATACGCGCGGTGATCGCGAGGCCGCACGCGGTAAGCAAAGTGGCCGGACCCAGGAAATTCAACGCTTGATTGGCCGCAGCTTGCGTGCGGTGTTCGATATGCAGGCCTTGGGCGAACGCACGCTGCATCTGGATTGTGATGTGTTGCAGGCCGATGGCGGGACCCGTTGCGCCAGCATTACGGGCGCCTGGGTGGCGGCGGCCGACGCGGTGGCTCTGTTGGTGCAGCGCGGCGATCTGGCGGTCAATCCGATCCGTGATGCGGTGGCAGCGGTGTCGGTGGGCATGGTCGACGGCCGGCCCGTGCTTGATCTGGATTACCAGGAAGACTCGGCCTGCGACGCCGACGTGAATGTGGTGATGACAGGGGCCGGCGCTTTTGTGGAAGTGCAAGGCACGGGCGAGGGCGCGACGTTTGCGCGTTCGGAACTGGATGCCATGCTGGGCCTGGCGGAGCAGGGCATTGCACAATTGGTGCAAGCGCAGCGCGCTGCCTTGAAATCAGGGGTTTAAGCCTCGGATCCTGCTAAAAAGTCACAAGAGTGTTGCGAAGGGTCACGATGTAAAAGATAGCATTGCCCAAGCGGTCGCAAGCCAACTTCCACTGATATAAACCAGCTGTTTTCAGCAATCAGGGGTAGAGGATGATTGGCTTGCGTATGCTGCCATGCGCGGTGTTTTTGCTGTGTGTCGCAGGCTGTTCCAGTGGCCGGTATTATTCTCACCCCGAGATGATGGTGCCGGTTTCGTCTGCGGATGCGGCAGTGCCGGCTGGCCTGACGGCCGGCACCTGTGCAATGCCTGTGGCGCAAGCTGTTCCAGACAGCAGCACTGCATCGAGTGACGGCATTGCATCGAATGGCAGCACGGTATCGGGTACTGGCACGGTGTCGAGCGCCGGCGCCACCTCGAATACCGGCATGGCGAATAGCAACAAGAACACCGTCTTCGTGCATCCAGGCATGTTGTCGTTGAGCGCCCGCTGGGATCAGGGGCTGGCCGTGGATGGGGGGAAATGGTTGGTTAGCCATGGCTATGCCGCGCGGATTTTCGAGCTGAATGGGCGCGACCCGGAGCGTATCGCTCAAGTCATGGCTCGCGATCCAGGGACACGCTTCATAGGTTTGCACTACAGCATGGGAGGCAGTGCAGATCTCGTGGTGCGCAGCGTGGCTGCGACGGCGCGAGCCGCAAAGATGTCGGGCCGGCAGCTATCCTACTTTCCTATCGTCATCGATCCAGCTTCGTTCACCTCGGTGGGAGAACGGCTGGATATGAATTCGCCGTATCTGGGGCAAATGTTTGTGCTCGTATCCGAAGAAGGCTCCGCGCTGCGGACAAGCATCACATCGGTGTCGCGAAAGGTGTTGGATCACGCCAAGACGCATCTCTTGTATGCCGAGGATTTTGGCTTGAATTGGAGCCATTTTGGCGTACTGGAAGGCTTGACCGCCGAGCAGCCCACCGGTGCTCAGAAGCGGGTGCAAGACGTGTTTGATGTGATCGCGCGTGGTATTGATGCCGGAACAGATCCCGCACAAATCGAGGCACAGTTGGATGCGTTGAAAGTCGACTACGCGCGAGCGGACGAGCGGCCGATACTGCGTGCCTGGTTGCAGCATACGCAGGGAGCTTGTGGCACTCAGCGAACTGCGCAGCAGGTTTGTGATAGCTCGACGCAGCAGACGGGCTGTGGCGTGGAAACCGTCAGTGCTGGACGGCTTTGACGGCTCCGCGCGCAGCGTACGGTCCCGGACAACAGTAAACGGGCACGTGCAACAGCAGATGGGCACGCAGGGCCTGTGTCTGCTGCCGCGCGTAGTACTTCAGCGGCGAAACGTCGCCTCAGCGTTTAGGTAATAGTGCCGTCACGCGCGCAGCATTTTCCAGGTTCCACACGCTTTTGATCACGTCGCGGACTTCCGCTTCGCTGGCAGCTTGTGCATACACACCGAGCCGCAAGGCTTTCTCTTCGATTTCATCGCGGCTGAGCGTGTTACCTGGATCGCCCTTGGGTTCGTCTACGCGCGCATGCAGGACACGGCCATCTGTGGTTCGCACGGTGACTTTGCCGATCCATCTTTCGGGGTACGCGGCATCGACTTCGGGGTCGAGTTCCATGCGGACTTTGGTGCGTAGCGTCGCTACGTCGGCGTTGCCGGGGGCCGCGTCAAACTCGGCCAGCCCAGCGCGGCCTTCGCGTGCGATCAAGGCCAGGACCGTGCCCATCGAGAATTTCGATTGATGTACGGTCTTGGGGTCGACGACAGGGCCCAGGACATCAATCGCACCTTGGTGGACGTGCGTGATGACTTCGGCGATGTCGGTATCGCGCAGTTTGTATTCGCGCATCGCCTGCTGCAATGCGTCGGCGGCAGGATGGGTGTGGCGGCACGAGGCGTGATACTTGAACGACGTCTCGGACAGCGCCCAGCGTTCGCCTAGCCGATCGAGCAGGCGCGCAGGGTCCGCATCAGTGGACATGCCAGCGGCGAGCCCTTGCGGGCCTTCGAGAATGCGGCGTGCGCCAGTGAAGCCTTCTTTTGCCAGGTATGCTGCGGTCATGCCATCGGCAGCGGCCTTGGCGGTATGCAACTGTTTGGAATCCGCCGCATCGCGCAGAAACTCCCACAGACCTGCGGCCTGTGTCCCCGCAGAGCCCAACGCATGCAGCATTTGCTCGGCGTTCAAATTCAGCAGCCGGCCCACGGTGACGGCGGCCGCCAGGGTCCCCACGGTCCCGGTGGTATGAAAGATCTTGTAGTGCGAACGGCCCAGGTATTCACCGATACGGATGCCGACCTCGTAGCCCGCCACGGCCGCGACCAGCAGTTCTTTGCCGGATCGGCCCAAGGCCTGCGCAACGGCCAGGGCAGGGGGGAACACCACAGCAGCGGGGTGAAACACCGAGCCATTATGAACGTCGTCTTGCTCGACCACGTGGGCCGCGGCTGCATTGACCATTGCAGCAAATAGCGGGGATGTCTGGCGACGGGAAATCAGGACCTCTGCACCGCCGTCGGCCGGGCCCATGGCGACAGCATAGCGCTCGATAGCCTGGATAGGGCGCGTAGTGGCGCCTGCCAGGATCGATGCCACACAGTCCAGGAGCAAGTCCTCGGCACGGCGCAGCACGGAGGCTGGAATGTCTTCGAAACGCAGATTGGCGGCAAATTCAGCGAGTGCAGCGCTCGGATGAGAAGTAGCAGTCATGAAGGGCTTCAAATTATCAGGCTGATCAGAACGAGCGCGGCATACCCAGCACGTGCTCGGCCACATACGACAGAATCAGATTGGTCGAAATAGGCGCAACTTGATACAGGCGGGTCTCGCGGAATTTGCGCTCGACGTCATATTCGTTGGCGAAACCAAAACCGCCGTGAAACTGCAGGCAGGCGTTGGCGGCTTCCCAGGAGGCGTCCGCGGCGAGCAGTTTCGCCATGTTGGCTTGCGCGCCGCAGGGTTGATGGGCGTCAAACAGGCGGCAGGCCTCGTAGCGCATCAAACTGGCGGCTTCGACGTTGATGTGTGCGCGTGCGATCGGGAATTGCACGCCCTGGTTCTGGCCGATCGGGCGGCCGAATACGATGCGTTCTTTCGCGTAGGCCGTGACTTTATCGACAAACCAGTAGCCATCGCCGATACATTCCGCAGCGATCAGCGTGCGCTCGGCATTGAGGCCATCCAGGATGTACTTAAAGCCTTTGCCTTCTTCGCCGATCAGGTTTTCGACCGGGATTTCCAGATTGTCGAAAAACAGTTCGTTTGTCTCGTGATTGACCATGTTCGGAATGGGGCGCACTTGCATGCCGTGTTTCACTGCATGATGCAGATCCACCAGAAAAATCGACATGCCTTCCGATTTGCGGGTGACTTGCTCCAGCGGCGTGGTCCGGGCCAGCAAGATCATCAGGTCCGAGTGCTGCACACGTGAGATCCAGACTTTTTGGCCGTTGATGACATAGCGGTCGCCGCGCCGCACCGCTGTGGTTTTGATCTTGGTGGTGTCGGTGCCCGTCGTGGGTTCGGTGACCCCCATGGATTGCAAACGCAGCTCACCATTGGCGATACGGGGCAGATATTCGCGCTTTTGCGCCTCGGAGCCGTGGCGCAGCAGGGTGCCCATGTTGTACATCTGGCCGTGGCAGGCGCCGGAATTGCCGCCGCTGCGGTTGATTTCTTCCATAATGACCGAGGCTTCGGTCAGGCCCAGGCCCGATCCGCCGTATTCCTGGGGAATCAGCGCCGCCAGCCAGCCGGCCTCGGTGAGCGCTCGCACAAATTCCTCGGGATATCCGCGTTCTTCGTCGATTTTGCGGAAATATTCACCGGAAAATTGGGAACACAGGTCGCGGACGGCTTCGCGGATGTCCTGGAAATCGTGATTCGTATTGGGCATGGTTCAGGTTCTATGTCTATGATGACGCCAACAAAGATAATGGCCTGCGGCGCCGCGCCTATGCTCAGAGGCGGCTCGGTGGCCAAAACAACACCGGCACTTTGCCGCAACCCGGGTACCCTTGCCAATTTATGATTGCTTAATACCGGGTTAGCAATTGCCGAAGAACAGAGGAAACCATGGCAGGGCATTTTGATCTGACAGATCTACAACTGATTGTCCATATCGGCGATCGCCAAAGCCTGACACGCGCTGCGGAGAAGACGCATCTATCGCTGCCGGCCGCCAGTACGCGCATCAAAAACCTGGAGGAGCATTTCGGGACGCAGTTGTTGTACCGGACCAGCCAGGGCGTCACGCTCACGCCCTCAGGCGAGGCGTTGACTCGCCATGCGCGCACCGTGATGCGCCAGGTTGAACAATTGCGTGGCGATATGCAGGAGTTCGCTCGCGGGGTAAAGGGCCATGTGCGCGTGTTGGCCAACACCACGGCAATGACGGAATTCATGCCTGCCGTCCTGGGGAAATTTCTGGCGGCCCATCCGGACGTCAATGTCGAACTGCGCGAGCGATTGAGTTATCTGATCATGCGGGCTGTCGCCGAGGGCTCGGCCGACATGGGTATCGTAGCGGGCTGCACGGCTGACCCGAATCTGGAATTCATTCCCTATCGCAAAGACCGGCTTGTTCTCGTTGCTGCCAGCAATCATCCTCTGGCGAAAGAGGCGGCGGTGGCTTTTGCCGATACGCTCAACAACGATTACGTCGGGCTGTCCGAGTGGAGCGCGATCCATCCCTTTTTGGTGCAGGCAGCCGAGGCGCTGGGCCGCACTTTCAAATTCCGCATCGAGGTCGGCAATTTCGAGGCCGTCTGCCGCATGATCGAAACAGGCGTGGGGATTGGTGTGATTCCCGAATCTGTCGCACTGCGTTTTGCCCGGGTATTGAAAATCGCCATTGTGCCGTTGACCGATGAATGGGCCGTGCGCAAACTGCAGATCTGCGTGCGTAGTCGAGAGGCCTTGCCAGCGTTTGCGAGAGAGCTGGTGGATATGCTGGTGGCCGACGTGCCTGAGAGCGAACGCGAAATCCCTGCCAAGGCCAAGTAAAACTCGCGCGGCATACAATGGGGGCTATGACCTCTACAACGATTCATCCCTCTCTGAGCCGAGTGGTGCTGGCCTCGAACAATGCTGGCAAATTGCGCGAATTTTCGGCCTTGTTTGCCCCCTTGGGCATCGAACTCGTTCCGCAAGGCGAGCTTGGCGTGCCTGAGGCTCCCGAGCCCCATGTAACGTTTGTCGAAAACGCCCTGGCCAAGGCGCGCCATGCCAGCCAGCTGACAGGATTGCCTGCGCTGGCAGACGATTCCGGCCTGTGTGTCGCGGCCTTGGGCGGTGCGCCAGGCGTGTATTCTGCCCGTTATGCGCAGTTGACCAATCCTGACGCTCCTCGCAGCGATAGCGCCAACAACGCCTTGCTGGTCAATAACTTGGCCGATGTGGTCGATCGCAGCGCCTGGTATGTCGCATTGCTGGTATTGGTGCGTGCGCACGATGATCCTCAACCCCTGATCGGCGAGGGCTTGTGGCACGGCGAAATTGTCGACACACCCAGAGGCGATCATGGTTTCGGCTATGACCCGTATTTCCTGCTGCCGGATCTTGGCCGCACGGCGGCGGAACTCGATCCCGCCGAGAAAAACCGTGTCAGCCACCGCGCCCGGGCTCTGCAGCAGCTATTGGGCAAGCTGGCCTCGCGCTAGCACGCTGTGCCGGTAGGTAAAAGGGCGATCGTGGCGTGTCTTGTGCAAGAGCGCGCCGTATTGTGAGAGCTGCAGTCACCGCTTTTCGTATTTTGAGTTTCTATCTTGGCCATCACAATTCCCATTCGCGCGGCTGGCGCAGGCAATTCTTCCCGTGTGGTGACGCCGCCCGGCGCCACGCTGACCAGCCTGCCGCCGCTCTCGGTTTACATCCACGTGCCGTGGTGCGTGCGCAAATGTCCGTACTGTGATTTCAATTCTCATGCGGCGCCCACCGAGATCCCCGAACGCGCCTATCTGGATGCCTTGCGCGCCGATCTGGAACAGGCCTTGCCCTCGATATGGGGCAGGCAGGTCATCTCGGTGTTTTTCGGGGGAGGCACGCCCAGCCTGTTGTCCGCAGCGGCGATGGACGAGATTCTGGCCATGCTGCGCGCCTATCTCAATCTGTGGCCAGACGCCGAAATCACGATGGAGGCGAATCCCGGCACCGCCGAGGCCGGTCGTTTTCGTGACTATGCGGCCAGCGGCGTCAACCGTTTGTCGCTGGGGATTCAGAGTTTTGACGATGTGCAGCTCAAAAAGCTGGGCCGTATTCACGATGCGGACCAGGCCCGGGCAGCCATCGAGATGGCGCAGAGGGCAGTGTCCCGGATCAATCTGGACCTGATGTTTGCCCTGCCGGGGCAGGATATGGCTGCCTGTATGCTCGATGTCGAGCAGGCACTGTCCTTTGGCACAGAGCATCTGTCGATGTATCACCTGACCCTGGAGCCGAACACCGTGTTCGCGAAGTATCCGCCCGAGTTGCCGGATGACGACACCAGCGCGGCGATGCAGGATGCGGTCGAGGCTCGGCTGGCGGCGGCAGGGCTGCAACGCTACGAGGTCTCGGCCTATGCCAAACTCGGCGCGCGTAGCCGTCACAACCTGAATTATTGGGAATTCGGCGATTATTTGGGGCTGGGTCCGGGCGCACACGGAAAACTGTCATTTCATGACCGTATCGTGCGAGAGGCACGCCTGCGTAGCCCCGATACCTGGATGGCGGCGGCTGTGGCATGCGATGGCAGCCACATCGCAGAGAGCCGCCAGGTCGGCCCTGATGAGCTGCCGTTCGAGTTCATGCTCAACGCGTTGCGCTTGAAAGAGGGCGTGTCCGCGGCATCCTTCGAGGAACGCACGGGCCTGTCCTTGGCAGCGATGTCGCGCCCGTTGCAGGCCGCCAGCGCCAAGGGGCTGCTGGACGCGGACCCCACGCGATTACGGGCGACTGCACTGGGTTGGCGCTTTCTGAACGACCTGCAGGAAATGTTCCTGTAATTGAAAGGCACCAATATGGTGCTTATATGCACCATATTATGCACTAATATAGTGCATAAATGCCCCGCCATGGATGCTTTATGTGGCTATGCCCCGTAATGGAACCTGGCACACATATTGCTTTCTACTGTTTATGCCAGCCGGAGCCAGGCTTAGACCCCCGGCGCTTTTATCTAATGGAGATGACATGGCAAGCCCGAAAGACATCCTGAAGCAAATCGCCGACAACGAAGTCAAATTCGTAGACTTCCGCTTTACCGACACGATGGGCCGTGAGCACCACGTATCGGTGCCTACGACCGTCGTAGACGAAGACAAGCTGGAAAGCGGCCAAGCCTTCGATGGTTCGTCGATTCCGGGGTGGAAGGGTATCGAAGCATCGGACATGTTGCTCATCCCCGATCTGAGCACCGCCAACCTGGATCCGTTCCGCGAAGAACCCACGCTGATCCTGAGCTGCGACGTTGTCGAGCCGTCCGACCTCAAGGGCTACGACCGCGACCCGCGTTCGCTGGCCAAGCGCGCCGAAGCCTATCTGAAGTCCTCCGGCCTGGGCGACACCGCCTACTTCGGTCCGGAACCCGAATTCTTCGTGTTCGACGGCGTGACCTGGAACACCGATATGTCGGGCACCTTCGTCAAGATCAAGTCCGAAGAGGCCCCCTGGTCCAGCGCCCTGGAATTCGAAGGCGGCAACCTGGGTCACCGTCCCGCCGTCAAGGGTGGCTATTTCCCCGTGCCCCCGGTCGATTCGTTCCAGGACATGCGTTCGGAAATGTGCCTGTTGCTCGAACAAATGGGCGTGCCGGTCGAAGTGCACCACCACGAAGTCGCAGGCCCCGGCCAATTGGAAATCGGCACCAAGTTCAGCACGCTGGTGCAGCGCGCCGACTGGACCCAGATCATGAAGTATGTGGTCCACAACGTGGCCCATGCCTACGGCAAGACCGCGACCTTCATGCCCAAGCCCATCGTCGGTGACAACGGCTCCGGCATGCACGTGCACCAATCGATCTGGAAAGACGGCCAAAACCTGTTCGCCGGCAACGGCTATGCGGGCCTGTCCGAATTCGCCTTGTACTACATCGGCGGCATCATCAAGCACGCTCGTGCCCTGAACGCCATCACGAACCCGGGCACCAACTCGTACAAGCGTCTGGTTCCTCACTTCGAAGCCCCGGTCAAGCTGGCTTACTCGGCTCGCAACCGTTCGGCCTCGATCCGTATTCCTTACGTGGGCAACCCCAAGGGCCGTCGCGTCGAAACGCGCTTCCCGGATCCCCTGGCCAACCCGTACCTGGCTTTCTCGGCACTGATGATGGCCGGTCTGGACGGTGTGCAGAACAAGATTCACCCTGGCGATCCCGCCGACAAGAACCTGTACGATCTGCCGCCGGAAGAGGATGCAAAGATCCCGACCGTCTGCGCCTCGCTCGACCAGGCTCTGGAAGCCCTCGACAAGGACCGCGAGTTCCTCACCCGTGGTGGCGTGTTCAGCAACGAGATGATCGATGCCTACCTGGCGCTGAAAGAAGGTGAAGTCCAGCGTCTGCGTATGACCACGCACCCTGTCGAATTCGACATGTACTACAGCCTGTGATGTTTTTGGCTTAGTTGGGGCGGACGGGGCGGCCCGCCGGCCCGTCCACCCCGGTGCTGCAAATGATAAATGTTGATGCGTTTGATCTACTGGCGACGGCTGTCCTGCTGTTGAACGAAAAAGGACATGTCGAATGGACCAATGCTGCAGCCGAAGACCTCTTCGGTCGGTCCCGCAGACAACTGCACGGCCATTCTGCTGCCACATTGTTTGGCCATCCGGAGGCCGTACAGTCGTCCATCGACCGTGCCGTATCCGGCCATTTTGCCGATGTGCGCCAATTGTCTTCGTTGCGTCGAGCAGGCGAGTGTGTCGAGGTCACCGTTACAACGGTGTCACTGAGCGGCCAAGCCTGGCCCGTCCTGATCGAGGCGCGCGAGATCGAGCAGCGTGTGCTGGCCGATCGCAATCATCGCCTGGTCGAGGAAATCGAAGCGCATCGCGAGTTGTTGCGTAACCTGGCACACGAGGTCAAGAACCCGCTGGGGGGCTTGCGTGGTGCGGCGCAATTGCTTGAGGCCGAGTTGCCCGATGTGGCGCTGGCTGAATACACCCAGGTCATTATTTCCGAAGCCGACCGCCTGCAAGTCCTGGTCGACCGGCTCAGTGGTCCGCAACGCGTTCCCTTGAGTGCGCGGCCTGTCAATATTCACGAGATCTGCGAGCGTGTCTGCGCGCTGATTCAGGCCGAGTTCCGCGAGAAAATCACGCTGGTGCGTGACTATGACGCGTCGGTGCCTGATTTGCAGGGCGATGCCGCTCGTCTGATGCAGGCCGTCTTGAATGTCGCGCGTAATGCGGCTCAGGAGCTGTCTCTGCAGAAACCCGGGGCGGATGTGCCTTCGCCCCAGATTACGTTGCGCACGCGTGTCGCGCGGCAGGTCATGCTGGCTCATCGCCAACATCGTTTGGCGCTCGAGCTGGCGATCATCGACAACGGGCCGGGTGTGCCCGAGGCGATTCGTGATCGTATTTTTCATCCGCTGGTCACCGCACGGCCAGGCGGGACCGGGCTGGGCCTGAGCCTGGCCCAGGATTTCGTGCAGCAGCACGGAGGCATTATCGAATTTGAATCGCACCCCAGGCACACAGAATTCCGTCTGGTCTTACCGATGGAGCAGCCACAGTGAGCAAACCTGTTTGGATCGTTGATGATGACCAGGCCATTCGGTGGGTGCTGGAAAAAGCGCTCGCTCGCGCCGACGTGCCAACGCGCAGCTTTTCCCAGGCTGCCGATGTCCTGGACGCACTGGAAACCGAAACGCCGTCCGCCCTGGTCTCGGATATCCGCATGCCTGGCGGCAGTGGGCTGGACTTATTGCGTCAAATCAAAGAGCGCCATCCGCGTCTGCCCGTCATTGTCATGACCGCATTCGCTGATCTGGATAGCACCGTGTCGGCTTTTCAAGGCGGCGCGTTTGATTATCTGGCCAAGCCGTTCGACGTGAACGAGGCCGTCGCGTTGATCGAGCGCGCAGTGCTCGAATCCGCCCCCGAGGAAAAAACCGTCGTTGGCGAGGGGGCAGACCCTTTGCAAAACAACGAGCGCTGGATGATGACGCAATCGGCCTCCAGCGCCATGCAAGAAGTCTTTCGCGCCATCGGCCGTCTGTCTCAATCCAAAGTCACCGTATTGATTACCGGCGAGTCCGGGACGGGGAAAGAGTTAGTCGCACGGGCTTTGCATGGCCATGGTGCACGAGCGGGCGGGCCGTTCGTGGCGTTGAACGCCGCCGCGATTCCTCGCGATCTGCTCGAGGCCGAGCTCTTCGGCCATGAGCGCGGGGCCTTTACCGGCGCGAACACCTTGCGTCGCGGCCGTTTCGAAGAAGCCAACGGCGGCACGCTATTTTTAGACGAAATCGGCGATATGCCGATCGAGCTGCAGACCCGCTTGCTGCGCGTGCTGGCCGAAGGCAGTTTTTATCGGGTGGGCGGTGCTCAACCTGTGCGTGTAGACGTGCGTATCGTCGCCGCCACGCATCAGCCGCTCGAGCAGCGCGTCGAACAAGGCCAGTTTCGCGAAGACTTGTTTCACCGTTTGAATGTCATTCGCCTGCGTTTGCCGCCGTTGCGCGAGCGGGTCGAGGATATCCCAGCACTGGCGAATCATTTTCTGGCAGCCAGTGCGCGCTCCTTGGGCGTGCCGGTCAAACGCCTGACGCCGGATGCGATTGCCGTCCTGACCCGGTTCGATTTCCCGGGCAATGTCCGGCAGTTGGAGAATTTTTGTCACTGGCTGACCGTCATGGCGCCGGGCCAGATCATCGAGCGCGCCGATCTGCCGCCTGAAATCCGGGCCATCGAGTTGGAGCAGCAGGCGCCACATCATGGGGGTACGGCGGCGCCCACCGTGATCAACGGCGGTGCGGCTGCTCCGATGGTGGCGGGCAGAGGCGGTTTCCCAACCGCCGCGCCAGCGCCAGCCTATGCGGCATCGGCGCCAGTGACACCCGCGGCCGCCTCCGGCGTCCCGGACTGGCAAGGGGCCTTACTGCGTGAAACTCAACAGCGCTTGGAGCGCGGTGAGCCAGCTGTCATGGCCACGCTGACGCGGCAATTCGAACGCATTCTGCTGCAAACGGCGCTCGACGCCAGCCGCGGCAGGCGGGTCGAGGCGGCCTCGCGCCTGGGCATTGGCCGCAACACGATTACGCGTAAACTGCGTGAACTCGGCATTGAAGATTAATGCCTCGCTCGCCCTTGTTGGCTGACAGGGGCGAGTGTCTTGGGACTGTATAGATAGTGTGGTGCAATAAAGGCTTCGGACTTGTGGGAGTTCGCAGTGCCTAAAGTTGTTCGTCGCAAACATCCTGAACCAGTCTCGGCCTCGACGCAGGCCGCAGCCGCGCAAACTGAAGCCAAAGCACGCAAGGTTACGATGACCAAAACCAAAGCTGCCAAAGTAAAAGAGGCGAAGGCCAAAGGGCCCAAGCCCAAAGACGTCAAGGCCAAAGGTGCCAAGGCAAAAGACCGCAGTATCAAGGTCAAGGGCGCCAAAGCAAAAGACGCGGGCATCAAAACCAAAAAAACCAAGACCGGACAAGCCCGGCCTAAGGCTGTGGCGGCACATGCCACAGAGGATTGGTCCGCCGGCACGATTCCGAGTCTGCCGCACATGGAGCCAGAGGGCATCGCTTTGCTCGGCGAACACCTGACGGGGATCAGAGTTTTTCTAGAGTATGGTTCGGGCGGTAGCTCATTGATGGTCGCCCAGGCCGGTGTCAAGAGCATTTATTCGGTCGATACCGACAAGCAGTTTTTGAAAGCCGTCAGGCAGCGATTGCTGGACGAAGGCATTCCACGCCGTCGTTACATCCCCATCTATGCGGACATCGGCGCCACCAAAGAATGGGGCAGGCCGGTGGACGAGTCTCACGCCAGAGACTGGCCTGCTTATTGCACGGCCCCTTGGGAAAAACTCCTCAAAACCGGTGAGCGGCCCGATCTGGTATTGATCGATGGGCGGTTCCGCGTTGCTTCGTTCCTGATCACGATGCTGATGGCGCCGCCGGGCTGCGTCATTTTGTTCGACGATTATGTGGACCGGCCTGAATATCATGTCGTCGAACGCTATCTGCAGCCGGCGCGCTTGGCAGGCAGAATGGCGGAATTCGTCGTGGAACCCGTTGCAGAGCCGTTCGCGGCATTGATCGATCTGTTGAAATACAGCACCGAGTCTCGGTGAATTGAGCCCCATGGGCAAGGCGTAATCCCGCCCGCCCACAAGGAAGATGCCTTGCCTTGAACATATGCAATGATGTGCGGTTGCCCAGTCGACAGCAACGTAGCGTCGCAGGGGCGGGGCCTTTGGCGTGGAGTCACACACCCAGCAGGCTTTCGCATAACCTGGGCGAGCGCAGCTTTTGCAGCCACCATTTCAATGCCTGCCCCGGGATCGGCTCGCGCCAGGCGTAGACCAATTGTTCCGTGATGGGCACCACGTCATCCGTGGTGCATTGCACCAATTGACCTCGCATGATGTAGGGCGCGGCTAGCGACAGGGGCAGGTAGCCGCACCCCAGACCGCGTACCTGCGCGTCGATCTTGGCCTGCATGGTGGGCATCATGATGAAGGGCTGCTGGCTCAGCAGGCCGCGCGTGCGCGGCGGCAGATCGCGCGACGTGTCGGCCAGCGCAATGGCGCAGTAGGCCGCGATGTCGGCCGCCGTCAATGGGCGATTCAACTGCGCCAGCGGATGGTGGGGCGCCACGCAAAAACCAAATTGCAGTTCCCCTAAAGGCTGTGACCAGTAGGCCCCCGAAGGCACCCCCGCTGCGTCCGCACCAATGACCAGGTCCGCCCGCCCGGAGGCCAAGGCGTCCCAATTCCCGCTGAGCACCTCGGTAGAGAGCCGCAGCGTCGTGACCGAGGCCAGCTCGCGAAACTCGGCAATCAGGTCGTACAGTGGTGCCAAAGGCAGCACCGCACTGACTGCCACCCGCAAATCCAGCTCCCATCCCGTCGCGACGCGCTTGACCCGGCCTGCCAGCGCATCCAGTGACTGCAGCACCTGCCGGCCGTCATGCAACAGGGTTTCCCCGGCAGGCGTGAGGTGAGCGCGATGGCCGCTGCGATCAAACAACAGTACATCCAGCGCATCCTCGAGCTTGCGCACCGCGTAGGTCACGGCCGATGGCACCTTGCCTAATTCGCGCGCCGCCTTGGCAAAACTGCCGTGCCGGGCGATGGCATCGATCATGTACAGCAGTTCGGGGGTGATGGCTTGCATGGTGAGAGGATCGTTCAAATAATTTGAATGATCTCATCAAACCGGTTCAGTCTCAACCCTATGCAATCCGCGCACAATACGTTTCATGGATGGTGATCAGACAACAACGTCTCACCGCAAATCATTCAGATTATCGAAAGGAGCTTACTATGTTGACCCTGCGCCGTAGCAATGAACGTGGTCATGCCAATCACGGTTGGCTCGACAGCTATCACACCTTTTCTTTTGCGAACTACTACGACCCGGCGCATATGGGGTTCGGTTCGCTGCGCGTCATCAATGACGACCGTATCGCCCCCAGCCGTGGCTTTGGTACACATGGCCACCGCGACATGGAGATCATCACCTATGTGCTCGACGGCGCCGTGGCGCACAAAGACAGCATGGGCAGTGGCTCGACCATCCGCCCGGGCAACGTACAGCGCATGAGCGCTGGGCGCGGCGTATTGCACTCGGAATTCAACCCGCTGGAGGACCAGACCACCCATTTGCTGCAAATCTGGATCGAGCCCAATGTCACGGGTATCGAGCCCGAATACGAAGAGCAAGATGTGCCTGAGGCCGAAAAACGCGGCAGCCTGCGTCAAGTCATCTCGCCTGATGGCGCCGATGGCTCCATGCGCATTCATCAGGACGCACGCTTGTATGTCGGTCTGTTCGACGGGGCTGAAACTGCCGAGCTGCCCTTGGCTGCCGGCCGCCGTGCCTGGGTGCATGTGGCACGTGGCGAAGTAACGGTCAATGGCCAAGCCCTGAAGGCCGGCGACGCGTTGGCCTTGGTCGACGAGGCAGCTGTGCGCATCAGTGACGGCAAACAGGCCGATGTACTGGTGTTTGATCTGGCCTGAGACGGGCTGGCAAAGCCGGGCCACGCCGGACCCGTTGGCACGTCCCCGCATGGTTATCCGCGATAGCCATGCGGGCTGTAATCCCCCAAAATGCTCTCACTACGCCCGCGCGGCGCGATATTCCAGGAGAACCGCATGTCCCTCGTTGAAACGCTCATCGTCCCACGCACCAGCGATCTAGGTGACGGCGTCACCGTCCGCCGCGCCTTGCCGTCGGCGCAACGCCGCACCGTCGGTCCGTTCGTCTTCCTCGATGAAATGGGTCCCGTGTTGTTCGAGCCGGGCGCGGGCATGGACGTACGTCCTCATCCGCACATTGGTTTGTCTACCGTGACCTTTCTCTACGAGGGGGCCATGATGCACCGAGATGGCGCGGGGAATGTCCAGGAAATTCGTCCTGGCGAGGTCAATTGGATGACGGCTGGCCGCGGCATCGTCCACTCTGAGCGCAGTCCCGCTGCCCAACGCAGTGCGGGCCAGCGCATTGCAGGTTTGCAGCTCTGGGTAGGTTTGCCCAGCCAACATGAGGAAACCGATCCCGGTTTCGTGCATTACGGTCTCGATGCGCAGCCCATCGTCGAAGGCGAGGGCGTGCGCGCCCAGGTCGTCGCGGGCTCCTTATTCGGCAAAACCTCTTCCGTACATACGCTATCGCCCCTGTTCTTTGGCGACATCGTCATGAAACCCGGCTCCACCGTGGTCATCCCCGCCGAATACGAAGAGCGAGCCGCCTACCTCAGCCGAGGCACCGTCGAGGTCGACGGGCAGGCCTATCAACCTGGACAGCTCATCGTGTTTGCCGCGGGCCAACCGGTTACTGTGCGGGCCGTGGACGATGTCCGCTTTGCCATCCTGGGCGGCGAGCCGCTGGATGGCCCGCGCTTTGTCTGGTGGAATTTCGTCTCCAGCCGCAAAGACCGCATCGAACAAGCCAAAGCAGACTGGCAGCGTGATCGTTTCGACCAGATCGTGCCGGGTGACGAAACGGAATATATTCCGTTGCCTGCACCCAAGGCGTGAGGATATGACAATGGCGACCTGTCGTTGATCCAGAGACGGTGAGAGTGGGTGTGCCGGCGGCTGCTCGAGCGTGGCCGCCGTCAGCCGTTCTGCTGCCCGAGCCCATGCGTTGCGCAACCGATACCGCCCCCTGCGAACCGGGAATGGCGCATCAGCGCCCGCGCGCGTATGCCTGCTGCCGCTGCTCCACCAAGGCCTCGCGTCGAACAAAGTCCCGTACGAAATCCGTGGCAGGGTGGTGATGCAGGTTATACGGCGTATCCCACTGCACGACCTTGCCTTCGTTCATCACGCCGATGCGGTCAGCGATGGCAAAAGCTTCAGCCTGGTTATGGGTGACGAGAATGGCGGTGTGGCCCGTGGACTTGAGAATATCGCGGACCTCGAACGCCAGGCGCTCGCGCGTATCCACATCCAGATTGGAAAACGGCTCATCCAGCAGCAAGAGATCGGGCGAGGGCGCTAGCGCCCGGGCCAGTGCCACGCGCTGCTGCTGTCCGCCGGAAATCTCGTGCGGATAGCTATCGGCCGCTGCCGACAGGCCGACCAGATCCAGCATTTCCTTGACGCGCACCGCGCGCTGGGCCTTGTTCATCAGCTTGCGCAGCCCAAACGCCACATTCTCCGCGGCCGTCAGATGAGGAAACAGCGCGTAATCCTGGAACATCATCCCTACACGGCGGTGTTCCGGCGCGACCAGCACGGACTCAGATGAAATGATGGTGCCGTCCAGCGCAATATGCCCGGCACGCACCGGTTCAAAGCCCGCGATAGCACGCAAAATCGTGGTCTTGCCGCAGCCCGATTGGCCCAGCAGACAACCAATATGGCCGGCCGGCAGCGCCAACGACAGATCCTGCACCACAGTGCGCAGTCCCTGCGGCGTATCGTAGGCCAGGCGGATGCGGTCGAGTTCAAGCAAATCGGCCACGTTCAATGTCCCATTTTCAAATTAGTACGTGCCAGCAAAATCACCGGCACGAGGCCCGCGACCACGATGGCCAAGGCCGCGACAGCGCCTTCTTCGTACGTGCCGCGCGCGGCTTCGGCATAGAGCCATGTCGCCAGCGTCTCGAAATTCAGCGGCCGCAACAATAGCGTGGCCGGCAGCTCTTTCATCGCATCGACAAACACGAGCAACGCCGCCGTGGCCAACGCCGGTTTGAGCAAGGGCAAATGGACCCGGCGCAGCGTGCCGCTGGCGTTTTCACCCAATAATCGCGAGGCTTGTTCCAATGAGGGCGGAATGCGCGACAGGCCGGCCTCGATCCCGCCCACCGAAATTGCCAGAAAACGCATCGTGTAGGCGCATACCAGCGCGCCCGTCGAACCCATCAACAGCAAGCCCTGTGTACCAAACACAGATCCCAGTTGACGGTCTATCCAGGTGAACGGCATCAGCAAACCGATCGCCAACACTGTTCCGGGTACGGCATAACCGAGGCTGGCAATCCGGGCGCATGCGCGGCCCGGATTCAGCCGCGCACTTTCCCGCAACGTCCGTCCCGCCCACGCCACGATCAGCCCGCAGCCCAGCGTGACGACTGTCGCGGCAAACGCTACCGTGACCGTGTTGGTCAAGCCGTTGATTAACTGATCAGACACGCCGCCCACGAGATGCAGGCGCTTGGACGTCTCGACCACCAGATACCAGGCTGGCGCCACAAACCCCAGCAACACTGGAATCCAGCCCAGCACGATGGCCAGCAACGCGGCGCCGCCGCGCAACCGTCGAGCCTGCATAGGCCGCATGCGCTGCGTGTTGGCGTAACGCTGCCGCTTGCGGCCATGCCGTTCCAGCAAAATCAGCCCCACCACGATGGCCAGCATCGTCAATGCAATCTGTGCCGCGCTCGCCAGGTCCGAGCGTGTCACCCATGTCGTATATACAGACACCGTCAGCGTCTGCACGCCCAAGAACTCGGATGCGCCGATATCGTTCAGCGTTTCCAATAGCGCCAGGCTGGCGCCCACCGCAATCGCCGGCCGCGCCAGGGGCAGGGCGACCCGCACAAAGACGCCGACTTTTCCCGCGCCCAGCGTACGTGCCGCCTCGAGCAGGCTCGCGGCTTGCGTCATGAACATCACACGCGTGCTCAAGTACACATACGGGTACAGCACAAAGCCCAGCACAAAAATCGCGCCATAAATCGAGCGCAAATCCGGCAGGCGAAAATCCCGCGGACTGTCATAGCCCAGCACCGTACGGATCGCTGTCTGAATCGGCCCAATCGGATGCAGCAAATCGAGATAGGCAAACGCAATGATGTAAGTGGGCACAGCCAAAGGCAGCAGCAGCGCCCACGTCAATGTCCGCCGACTGGGAAAATCATACGCGGTGACCAGCCAGGCCGCGCCAGTGCCCAGCATCGTGACCAATATCCCGACGCCCACCAGCAGCATGGCGGTATTCGCCAGTGCTTGAGGCAGGACGTATGTCGCCAAGTGCGACCAGTGCGACAGGTCCGCATCCAGCGCCTGCCAGGCCAACGCCCCCAACGGCAGCAACACAGCGAACGCGATCAGGGCCGCGCCCAGCAGCCAGCCCGCGCCGCGTTCGGGGCCGCGTAGTCGCCAGGGGCGTGGCAAAGAATCAGTTTGCATACAAAGAAAGAAACATCCTCGCGCTGCACCTGCAGTTTCCGTCGGTCGGTGGAAAAAGCAAATGTCAGGCGCCTTGCGGTACCTGACACGGGTTGATGACTGTCCGCCGAGATAGGCAGCAGCGCTGGCGGTGATAATGAGTTAAGGCTCAGGCGCGGGCTGCATAATATCTGATATGCCTGGCTCCGCCTGTCGCCTCGACGCGATCAATTATCGAACCCGACCTTATCCACCAATTCGCTGGCTTGCTTGCGATGCTTCGCGATGTCCGCCACGGGCAGCGAATCGATCTTCAGTTCGCCAAAACTCGCCACCACGGGGTCCAGCGTCACACCGGGACGGATGGGGTATTCGTAGTTGGCGCGCGCGTACAGGGCCTGTGCCGGCTCGGAAACCAGGAACTCCAACAGCTTGACCGCGTTTTCTTTTTGCGGGGCATGGGCTGCAACGGCCGCACCACTGATGTTCACGTGCGTGCCATCGCCGCCATTCTTGAATGTCGGGCGCACCACCTTGATCGCATCGCCCCATTTACGGGCGTCGGTGCCGGGTTCGGCGTTTTTCATATGGCCCACGTAGTAGGCGTTGGCGATACCAATATCGCAAATCCCGCCCAGAATGTCGCGCGCTACGTCACGATCGCCGCCTGCGGCCTTGCGCGCCAAGTTGGCCTTGACCCCACGCAGCCATTTTTCCGTCGCCTCGGCTCCGTCATGCGCGATCATTGCCGCGACCAGGCCTGTGTTGTACGGGTGCTGGCCCGAGCGGATGCAGACCTTGTTCTTCCATTGTGCATCGGCCAGGTCTTCGTAGTGGAAGCTCTCCAGCTTGAGATCATTGGCCACATACAGTACGCGATCGCGCAGTGACAGGGCATACCATTTGCCATCGGCACCGCGCAGATTGGCGGGGATGACCTTGTTCAGTGTTTCTGACTGGACTGCTTGCGTAATCCCGCCGTCGACCAGGTCGATCAGATTTCCGATATCGACCGTCATCAGCACATCCGCCGGCGATTGTGCGCCTTCGGCCTTGACGCGCTCGAGCAGGCCGTCTTTCACAAAGACGGTGTTGACCTTGATGCCGGTTTCCTTGGTAAAGGCGTCCAGCATCGGCTGGATCAATTTGGGTTCGCGCGTCGTGTACAGGCTGACTTCCTCGGCCGCAGTTGCCGGGGTAGCCAATACGGCGCCCGCGAGAGCCAGCGCGCCAAAGAGGGGGGACAAGGAAAAGCGTCGGGTCGACATAGAGGGCCAGGCTCCGGTATAGCGTTAAATAGACGACTGAAATGCAGTTTGTCCCGGGCACTATTCACCCCGGGCCGAGAGCGGCGCCAGGCGGGAGGAGGGCCCGTTAACGAAAATTATTATCAAGTGGGTGCGACAATAACAGGAACCGGCTCACCATTCAACTTGACGTCAGCTAAGGCCCCGTTTTCCGGCTTGACGCGGTGTTCTACCAAAAAGTTATAAGAGAATTACGGAATAATGAGATGAGTTATCAAGTAGTCTTGGTAAAATCGGGAAAACCCTGAGCCCCGCGCCAGCTTATTGCAAGTTTTTTGCACAGCGCGGAATTTCACTCGGCGCACCTGGTGCGTTGCACTTTTTCAACGACATGGCAGCTTTTAATACCGAACGCGTACTCAGCGTGCGCCACTGGAACGACACCCTTTTCTCCTTTACCACGACGCGTGACTCGGCCTTGCGGTTCCACAATGGCCACTTTGTCATGATCGGCCTGGAGGTCGAGGGCAAGCCCCTGATGCGCGCCTACAGCATCGCCAGTGCCAACTACGAAGAAAACCTCGAGTTCCTGAGCATCAAGGTTCAGGACGGCCCCTTGACCTCGCGTTTGCAGCACCTGAAAGAGGGCGACTCCATCCTGGTCAGCCGCAAGCCCGTGGGTACGCTGATCGTCGATGACCTCAAACCCGGCAAAAACCTGTTCCTGTTCGGCACGGGTACCGGCCTGGCGCCCTTCATGAGCATCATCAAGGATCCCGACGTTTACGAGCGATTCGAAAAAATCGTCTTGGTGCATGGCGTGCGCTGGGTGAGCGAGCTGGCCTATGCCGATTTCATCGAGAACGAGCTGCCCAGCAACGAGTTCTTTGGCGATGTCGTGCGCGACAAGCTCGTCTACTATCCCACTGTCACGCGCGAACCTTTCCGCAACCAAGGCCGTATTACGCAACTGATCGACAACGGTAAACTTTGCGCGGATATCGGCCTGCCGCAAATCAATCCCGAAACCGACCGCGCCATGCTCTGCGGCAGCCCGCACATGCTGGCCGATATCAGCGCAATGCTGGATTCTCGCGGCTTTCAGGTATCGCCGGGCGTCGGTGAGCCGGGCGACTATGTCGTCGAACGCGCCTTTGTTGAAAAGTAATACGCTTGTGGGCTGACCACGGGTGCGATGGCTGCACCCGGCGAGCCTACGTGCGGTAGCCGGGTGGCGGGCTTATGTGCGGGGTACCTCCGGGTTGATCCTGCGATCCCTTGCGACGGTTACTGCAAAGGTCAACAAGGTTGCCGCGTCGTGCGCGCCGCTGTCGCGCAGGATCCGGATTGCGGTGATAAAGTCTGCACCGGCGGTAATCAGGGCCTGTGCGGTGATGCGATCTCCTTGTTTACCCAAATCCATCAACAGCCCATGAGTCGGAGCACCCGCCATAATCAACATCCTCAATTTGGGGATGTCGTGACGCTCGGCCAGTGCGGTGAGCGCGCCGTCGGTATCGATTTTCTGGTCAATCAAGAACTTCACATAGCTGCTCTTGAGGTCGTTGGGCAGGCTGTCATTATTGATCACATGCAATAGGGCTGGCTTTGCCACGGCTGGGCCGTTTTGCTGAATGATCATCGTTGTCGCTTCATCATCGTGCTGGGTGAGTCCGCGCAAGGCGGCGGTGACCAAATCGGCTCCCATCGTGACCAGCATCTCTTTCGCGTTATCGCTATCGTTACGATAGGCCTGCCTCAACGCATCATGAATATTCACCTTTTCGGCGTACCGTGTGGCGAACTGTCTCGCCACCTCGTAGGCGCGCGTTTCTAATAACAAGACCAAGGCGCCCGGGCCATCTGCGCCTAGATCAATCAGTGTCTGTGTCAGTGCTTCATTATTGCTTCGTGCCGCCAGTGCCAATACCTCACTGCCAGTCGTCAAGGCGGGAATGAGCACTCGCGCTGTTTCAGGGCCGCCCCTGACTAGCAAGTCCATCAATGCTGCGGTGGAAAGGAGTTCTTCTGTGATGAACGTGCGCGCAACATCCGTTGCACCAGCCTTTACCAGATCAACCAGCACGTCGGGCTGGAGTCTATCCGCAGCCAGCACGGTGCGCATGCCGGAATAGTGTTGAGCTTGATGCAGTGATGTCAGGGCGTGGATCTTATTGACGCCTTGATCGAGCAACATCGCCACAGCTTCCACTTGGCCCTGCTGGGCATAAAATTGGAGCGCGTCATTTTGCTTGTCGAGAGAGAGCGCTGAGATACTCGCAGCCTCCGCTTTGCGCGAGTCGACGTAATCGGTAAACTCCCTCGGCAATAGGGATCGGTCCGCGCCTGCGGCCGCTAAGAGCATGAGTATGTTCACCGTGTCCGGCGGCATGCCCACCTGCTGCGGTCCGAGCAGATTTTTCAGCAGATTCGCCGTCGGCACCCCGGCTTGAATCAGCGCTTTGAGCAAACCTAGCTTGCCCGCACGGGCGACACTTGCCAGCATCGGTTCTGGTTTCAAACGTTGCACATCAATTAGGGCTTCTATCACGTCAGGATTGCCGCCTTGCGTGAGGTGGTCGCAATGCAGCGTGTCGGGGAGAATGTGCTGGCTTAACACATGCGCAGCCTGCGTGTCTCCGCTTTGTATCAATCGCGTCAATGCGGTGATGTCGCTACGCGGGCCCCAATGCCAGTTGGCTAGGAGCATCATTTTTTCCGACAGTAACAGCGTTTCGATGGTTAGGCTACTCTTATCGCTTTGGGAGGATTTCGCCTGGTCGATAAGCGTGCTTACCACATCGGCGCCAGCCCGTAACAGCAGCTCCAGTTTGTACAGGTCTGAGACGTAGTTTGCCGATGTGGGATTGAGCTGTTCTATGGTCTGGACCAATACCATAGAGGCTTGAGCGCCGAATCGTAAAACTAACGTGTCGGCGACATTCTGCCAATCCTTGTCGGCGAGATTCGCCCAGCCCATGTTGATGGCGTCGGCCAAGGCATCGGTTACATTGACCCCTCGCGATATCAGGAATTGGGCGGCGTTCATGCCAGACTCGCCCGGGTTTTGCTTGAGAACCCTAGCCAACGCCTGCGGCGCGTTCGTGTAGGGGCAACGCATCAAGCGCTCTGCCGTTTGCGTATGGCCGCGTTCTGCGGCGGCTTGCAGTGCGGAGGATAGCCCTCGGCGTGCACCGGCGTTGATCAGCGCGTCGACCAATTCAGGCCGATCCTCTTTCGATCGGGCCGCATACACGAGGGGGGAATGGCCGAACCGATCGGTGTGATCGAGGAAATCGGTGCCGAGCTCGTCAGACAGTGCCACCAGATTCAAGGCAATCGCCTCACCGCCGGATTGGATTGCCTGATGCAGATAATTTTGACCATCGTCGTTGAGATCGGTCTGGACGTTGATCCCGGCATCTGCGGCATTGCGCAATGTGTTGAACAAATCCCAATTATCGGTACGAAATGCCCGTAATAGTGTTGATTGAGTAGACGGTGTCCAAGGGGTAGCAGGGAAACGATCTGCGGTAATGGCGGAGGATGATGGCTGAGAAATAGAGACTGAATTGAGCATGGAGAGGCTTCCGATAGGCAAAGACGATGAGTCGCCGGAGGGTAAGCCGCCCAATGACAAACCGGCACTGATGGCCAACTTGTATGAATTGCATGGGGGCTCGTAAGAGTAAGGAACGAAATTAAAAATTTCGTTCCTTACTCTTACGATGCCCCCGATTGTCGTCAGGATGGTCGCAGTGTTATTTTGCGGTCTCTGGCTTCCGTCAGCGCTAGCATCAATACATTGGCGGCATTTGGCTCGCGGTTATCCCTCAGGGTCCTGATGGCGGTGACGAAGTCTGCGCCCGCGGTGATCAGTGTTATTGCCCGCGCCCGATTGCCCTGTTTACCCAGGTCCATCAATAACCCGTCGGTGCGTGCTCCCAGTGCAATCAGGACCTTTAGTGTAGAGGTCTGTTGGTCGTCTATGAGCTGACGCAATAGGGCATCGGTATTGAGCTCCAGCTTGAGCAACGCGCTGATTTTCGTGGCTCGCACATTGCGAGGCAGCGTTTTGTCGTCGATGAGGAGCCGCAGCGCTTCGCACCCGATAGACGAGCCCTGCAGATCCAATACCTTCTGCGCGACTTTGGTGTCGCCGAGATCGATGGCACGTAGCAGGGCGATGGGAAACTCAGCGCCAATCGTCAGGAGCTCATGAATGCCATCCTGATATATAGCGCGGCCATCGTAAACGCCACACAACAGGCTGGTATGAATATCCACACCCAGGCTTATTAATCTGCCCGCTGCCTCTCGATGTTTCATTGACAATAACCATAGCAGCGCTTTAGGTCCATTCATGCCTATCTTTATCAGCGCATCGATCACGCCGATGTCGTCGCCCTGAGCCGCCGCCACCAAGGGACCCGAGATCGCGTTCGTGCGAGGCAAAATCGCTCGGGCGAAGTCCAGATCTCCGTTTTTAACCAGCTTAATCAGTGCATCCGTCGATATCTGGTTTTGGTTGGCCAGGGCTCTTGCGACGAGTTGTTCGCCGGACTTCGCCAGATCAATCAAGGTTTGGGACGAAGCCAAGCCTGCCCTGAAAAAATCGCGGATCTCCATAGCGTTCTCGATGTGGCTAAAGGGCTTGAGCGCGGCAACGGCATCGGCACCTTGATCCACCAACATCGCCGTATCTATCGTGTTGCCGTTACAGACGGCCCATAGCAGCTGCTTCTGTTTCTCGGCGGGCGAGAGTGCCGCGATTTCTTCCTTTCTGGCGTTATTGATGTCGATGGGATGTCCGGGCACTGCCGATGCGTCTGCGCCGGCCAAGAGCAATACTTTAATGATCTGAGGCCTATGTTGCTGAACGTCACTATTGATCTCGTTGCCATGCTGGCTCAGGACGGTTGCGTACGATACGCCGGCACGGATCAGTGCTCTGGCCCCCCCGATATTGCCGTCAAACACAAAAGTTTTCAGGAGTCTTTCTGGGTAGTCAAACCCGGGAGAGGTTATCAATGTTTTTAATGCTTTTAATGCTCCGATATTTCCGCTAATGGCCAGTTGTTTCCATCCCATGTGCTCAGGGGATACAACTTTTCCTACGACGAGCAGGGTCGCGATATCGTCCTCTCTCGCGAGCCTCAATATGGCCGAGGTATCGTGTCGCAGCGTTGCGTGGATGGCATTATCTTCGATGCCCGTCAATTCTGGACGGGCGTTGCAGACTAACAGCCGGGCTGCTGTGTCATTGATTTTGGTATCCGGATTTTTCGCCAGATTGATCAGGGCGGTGCTGACGTCGGCGCCAGCCTTGCCCAATTGCGCCAGGGCTTGCGTGTCACCCGATATCGCAGCCAAAGTGAGCGCATCGGCCCCCTTTGCTCCCAGCAACAAAAGTATCTTGGCCACTGCGGTTTGGTGATTTTGCACCGCATGGTTCAGCGCCTCGGAAACGTTTGCGCCTAGCGATATCAATAGCTTTGCTGCCTTGGCCACCGTCCGGAGCATATGGATCTTCTGAGACGGCAGCGGCGTCAGAGGCATCCAGGAGTTTTGGCGCATCTCGTACATATTCAGCGGATTGGGCTCAGGGGTTTCGACGAGGATTGAGACCAGCGCTTTAGCAGCATCCGCACCGTCACTGATCAGTTGTGCGGCCGCGTCGACCTGACCTGTTTGCGCGGCGGTTTTTAGCGCCGCAGCCAGCGTGTTGCATGCGTCAACGGCGACTGAATCGGAATTAAGGATAACCGGCGCGGCTGCATGCTGGGATGCTCGCAGTTCGGATGGATCCGCACTGCAGGCCGTATCCGATGCGCCTGAATTTTCAGGTCTAGTATCGTTCCTGCCGGGGGCGGGGCTCCACCGCAAGGCATTGAGTTGACTAAGCATGAGGCTCCTTGGAGCATGAGCGATAAACGCTCGATTGGGGTAGGCGACCTAGCCACAAATGGGACATCATGGCTGCTGCGCTGGGAAGTGCGAGACCGCTTGATATAGGTAACCCGAATCGATCGATATGGTTTCATGCCCAAGGGCTTTTCAGACGCGTTAACCCATGTGGGATATCACTCCGGTTGAATGCCTGCTTGTGAATGATGTCGCCCTGGCCCATCTCAGACGGCAGCCGAGTGTTGAGGAAGCCAATTCGGCAATGGCTGGTCTTGTCCCCAGAGCCGCCACGTCATGGCTACTACCAGCACGTTTGCCGCCGCCTGCTCGTTGCTTTGAAGCAGCGTTTCAATTGCCGTAGCGACATCTGCTCCGGCGCCGATCAGCATTTGCGCGTCTCTCCGATTGCCTTTTTTGCCCAGATCTGCCAGTACATTGGCAGTGGGTGCCCCTAGTGCAATGAGGTTTTTTAGCTGGGTGGGCGTTCCGTTTTCAATGACCCGCTCTAATACGCTGTCAGTATCTATCCCCATTTGCAGCAATACCTTCAATTTGGCATTCCTGATGTCATCGGGCACCGTCTCGTCCTCAATCAGGTCCAACAGCGTTTTGGGTCCGGCCTCCAGGTCGTCCCAGAGCAGGATTTGCTGTGCGGTCGCCATATCCTCGCACTCGACGGCGCGCGTCAAAGCGAGCGACAAATCGGCTCCCATCGTGATCAGATCTTTCTGGGCTGCGTAGCTACCGCTGCGGATTGCGAGCATCAGCGCGGTATGAATGTCCACCCCGGAACTGATCAATCTGACGGCTTGCTCTCGAGATTTCATTTGTAGCAACCACAGCAAGGCTTCTGGCCCCGCTGCGCCCAGTCTGACCAGTGCGCTCACCAGGTTGTCATCGGTGTCTTGAGCAGCTTGTACCAGCGCCTCTCGCCCATTGGTCAAGGCTGGAATAAAGGCGCGCGCCAGTGTTAATTCTTTATTTCTGATGAGCTGAATAAGCGCCTCAGCCGAAACGTCCTTCGCTCGGATTAACGACTGTGCGACATCCATTTCACCGGCCCGTACCAGATCAATCAGCGCTGTGGGTGCGGACATGCCTGCGTTAATCAAGGTGCGTATGCCGTCCAGATCATCGGCGTCGCTCAGGTGTTTTAACGCAGCAGCGATCTCAGCTCCGCGCTCAAGCAGCATCGCTACCTCAGTTGTATTCCTTTCCTTTGCTGCAGCCAGGAGCGCCGTATTTTTCTCGCTTGGAGAAAGATCCGAGATTTCCTGTTTTCTGCGGTTGATCTCTGTGAGCAGTTCGTCTGGCACTGTTGATGTGCTTGCCCCTGCGGTAACCAATAGTTTGATCGTCTTGAGCGTGGCTGAATGTTCCCAGGGCTGGCTCTGGATAATCATGTCTCTGGGTAGCGCTGATGTGGGCATGCCAGTATTAACCAACGCTTTTGTTGAGGCAACGTCTCCTGCATGAGCGGCGCGGCGGAGCATTTCGTTTGGGTTCACCCTGCGTGCGGAGATCAATGCCTTGAGCGCGTCAACATAACTGTTTTTTACCAGCTCATCGTAGCCCTGATGCTGGAAATCCATCGCCTCGCTCAACACGAGTATGGCTGCTATATCCCCGCTTTCTGCCAGCCTCAATAGTGCTACGGTGCTGCACGAGGGGCCTTCGCAGTGACCAAGCTCTCTCGCTTTCTCTTCTGCCCTGATCAGCATGGCCACTGCCAAGGTGTTGCTCTGATTTTTGGGCTTTTTCGCCAGATCTGTCAGAGCCGCCGCGACGTCTGACCCGGCCTGAACCAAGGTTCTTACTTTGGTCGAAATCTTGTGCATTGCGCTTGAGGTGATAGCGCCTCGGGTCAGCGGCTGTCGCGTCACTATCAAGACCAGCGCCTCGGATCCTTTCGCCCCAAGTACAAGCAGTGCGTCTGCGGCATCAAACCAGTGGTTTTCCCCAGCATATTCAAGGGCGCTTGTCGGGTTCATCCCTAGTGATATCAAGAATTTGGCTGCTTTCATGCCGGACCCGTCTTGATCATGGTGCAACACTTGCGCCAGGACTTTGGGTGCGTCCCCGCCGACACCGGTGATGAGGCGCTTTGCGGTTTCTGTATGCCCGTTTTTTGCTGCGGACTTCAGTGCTTCGGGCAGGCCGACATAGGCACCGAGGTCGATCAGCATATCGACTAATTGGGGGTGGTCCGCTTGGGATTCAGCGGCATACATGATGGGGGTATATCCGAACTGGTCTTTGGTATTAATCAGATCGACGTCCCATTGATAAGCGAATTGCGTGAGATTCAACGCAATCGAATAGCTGCCGGAGATGATGGCGATATGTAGATAGTTTTGACCTTTTTCGTTGAGGTCTGCGACGGTTAACCCAGTGTGATTGTCAGTCGTTAATGCGTCGAACAATGTCCAATCATCTGTTTGAAAGGCTTGTGACAGGCTGCGCCGAGCATCCACGTTGGCCGGCGTGACAGGCAAGCCGGCTGTTGAGATAACGCAAGGCGGGCTCTGAGAAACCGTGATCTGATTGGGCATGGGGACTTTCCTAAGGGAAAATAGGATGGACCGTTGAACGGGGTTAGCCACCCAGCCACCAGCTGACTACTATTCGCGTGCGATGAGGGGCTGCGAATGGTAAGTAACGACTTCATTGAAATCGTTCCATACATTTATTCTGCTTGCAGCGTCAGTATCTCCTCGTCCGCTGGGAATTCGGCCCCGATCGAGGTCAGGTCCTCGATCGCGTTCTGATATAAGTCTGGATCCTCGCGCATGGCACGTATCAGCGTTGCTTGAATGTCCACGCCTAGGGCGATCAGCCGGCCCGCCGCCTCGCGGGATTTCGTGTGTAGTAACGACATCAATGCTCCTGGCCCATCCGCACCTATCGCAAGCAGTGTTTTTGTCAGGTCCTGGTTACTACTTTCAGTGGCCTGTATGAGGGCAAGCCGCCCATCGGTCAGGGTGGGAATGAGCGCGCGCGGTGTTTGCTGGTCCCCTGATGTAATGCTCACAATAAGCGCATCGTTTGCAATGTCCTCCAACTGGGCCAACGTCGTTGCCACGTCCATGTCGCCGGCCTGAACCCGATCGAGCAGCGTCTGCGATGAGATCGCGCCTGCGTTAATCAATCTGCATAGACCTAGTGTTTTTTCTATGTCGTTCAGATCTTTGGCTTGGCTCAGGTGCTGCAGCGCAGCGGTCACGTCTGACCCTGCGTCAGTCAACATCACGATCTCCGCAACGTCGTCCTTTTTTATTGCAGAGAGCAGGGTTGTCGTCTTCTCTATTTCTGAGAGATTCGATATTTCGGTTTTTCGCTTGTTGAACGCGGTGGTGATTTCGTCTGGCACCTCTGACGGGTCTGCTCCGGCAGCGATTAACAGCTTTATCGCCCCAGACGTGAGCGGATCCCACCAGTTGCTGTACTGAACGAGCAATTCGTTGATAACCGCTTTTGTTGGCACAGCCGCAGCAATCAAGGTTTTGACTCCCACAAAATGGCCCTCGAGAGAAAGCTGGCGTAGATGCTGTATTGGATATTGCATGTCCGACGGCGGGATTAGCAATTTGATTGATTCGATATCACCGCTTTTTGCCAGCTCCTCCCATCCTGGATTTTCGGGCGCTATCGCCTTTCTTAATCTGAGCATGGCCGTTCTGTCTCTGTCTTTGGCCAGTCTGGACATGACAGTTGCCTGGCTTCGTAACCCTGCAGGGCAGTCGTATAGATGTTGCCTGTTGATTTCCAGGGTCAACAGTCTCGCAGCCTGTTCATGGGCCTTTTTATCGGGGTCCCTCGCGAGAGTAACGAGTGCTGTGATGACATCCGCGCCTGCCGATATCAGTTGCCCTAATGTGTTCGTATCGCGTGATATTGCGGCCGATACCAGCATATCGGACCCGTTGGCGCCCAGCAAAAGCAATGTACTTACGGCCTCTGCGCAAAAAGTCTTGGCCGCGTAATCAAGCGCGCTGGAAACATTTGCTCCTAGCGATATCAATAGCTTTGCGGCTTTGGCCGCCGCCATGGGAGAAAGGTGTCCGTCATCACGGGTGGCTAGCTCTGCCAGGGTCTTTGATGTGTCAGCCTTGGCACTGATCAGGCACTGCGCCGTTTCGACATCGCCTCTTAGGGAGGCGGACTTTAGCGCTTCCGATAAATCGCCGCATACGCCGCAGTCGATCAACGCTGGTGCCAGTTCGACCTTATCTCCTCTCGGTTCGGCCGCATACACCCGCGTTTTCCCGGAGTCATCTTCTTGCGAGGTCTTTAGCGTGTGAGCCTGAATACCCTGTGCGCCCGGGTTTTCAGGGAAAGCGTCCGTCCTCGTCGGACACGAGAGATCTCGCGAGAGATTGAGTTTATGAAACATACGTGGCCCCTAAGAAAAAGACGATAAAGATATCGTCCCATTTCTTAGGGGCCTGCACTCTATCCCGTACTCATGCATAGAAAAATCGGACGGGCTTGTACTGCGGTGTCCTGCTACGACAGGACGCGGTCCATCTATATCAGCTCGACGCTGCCGCTCGGGTTGATACGGTAGGGCAGGTTATTAGCTCTCGCGTGAGCCAGTATCGAGTCGCTCTGAGCCACGGCCAGCGCTACCGTCAACGTGCGCAATGCCTCTTGCTCGTTGCTGGCCTGCAGGGTCTCCATGGGTCTGGCGATATCCGCCCCAGCGACAATGAGCGCTGCGATGCGTCTTATGTCGCCTCGCTTGCTCAAGTCCATCATTAGCGATTCGGCAGAAGCGCCAAGCCTAACCAGGCGCCGAAGATTATCGGTGTCGTTCCTTTCCGCCAGTGTCTGCATCGCCTCGTCGGTTGATACGTTCCACTGAAGTATCAATTTCAACCTTGCAGTTTTAACGTCCTCAGCTACCGTCTTATCGTCGATGACGCGCAATATCGATCGAGAACCTGCCCAATTGACCGCGTTGACTAGCTTTTGCGCGGCTTCTATATTGTTGGACTCGAAGGCGCGCATCACTGCGATGGACAGATCGGCTCCCAACAGACCCAGATCCACGCTAGCGGGCGACCAGCCCGTAGTAATCTCCGTGAGACGCATCCGTGCCGTATTGATGTCGACTCCTCCCCATGTCAACAGTCGGCCGGCCAATTCTCTTTGTTTGGTGTGCATCAGTGATGCCAATAGCTTGGGTCCATCTGCGCCTATCGAGATGAGAAGTTTCGCCAGTTCTTCATCGTTGTCTTGCACCGCCTGTAACAGTAAATCAACTCCGTCGGTCAGCACGGGAATACACGCGGCCGCAGTCTGCAGATCTCCTTTCTTGATGAGATAGTTCAACGCATCGCTGGATATATCTTTGGCCTTTAGTATCGCCTGGACTAGCTCCATGTCGTTGGCTTTGAGTCGATCAATCAGGAGTGCGCAGGGATCGTCATCAGCTTTCAGCAATGTACGGATACCTTCCAGAGAATTGGTCTGTTTCAGCGCTTTCAATGCAACGAGCTTGTCTGCTCCTGCTTTGATGAACGACACGGCATCCACGACGTCGTTGTATTGCATCGTTGCGGTGATGAGCGCGTCATTCTTTTGGCTTTGCGAGGACTGTGATATCGCGGTATTTCTTTCATTGATGTTAATCAAGGCCTCGGTACTGTCCGGCAATACGGAAGAGTCTGCTCCTGCGAGAACCAACAGTTCTATCGCCTCAGAGGTGTTCAGATAACCTGAGGTGTGAATCTTTGACAGATGCTGTAGGACGGAGGATACGTTTGTACTGGTATGGAGCAACGCTTTTGTCGCGGCAAAGTTACCTGTCAGGGCAACATTCATCAGAATGTCGTCGGGATTTGCCAGACCTGCGGAAATTAAGGTGATGAGCGTGTCGGAGTCACCGCGCGCGATGAGTTGATGGAGTATCTTGTCCAGATGATCGGGATTGATGGCATCTAGCGCGGCGCAAAATGTCTTGATCTCTGGAAGATTCCGGTTTCTGCACAGTCGCAAGAGTGCCGATTCATAGATCGCTGACGCTGATTTATCCTGGAGCTTGCTCTGCGTGGCGGCTACTAATTTCATAGCCTTGATGTCAGGTTTAGGTTGCTTGCTCGCCAGGATCGCCAACGTTCGAGAGACGTCCACACCCACTTTAATGTATGGCTCGATTTCCGCGGCGTCGTGAAATCCTGCGAGTTGGGCCAGCTTGGCGGCTCCATTTGCGCCGAGCAAAAGCAAACGCTTTGCAAGGTCCTTCTCAAAATTAGCAGTAATAGTCTCTGGCAGGGCATTTGAAACCTTGACGCCCATCGATATCAGTAACTTTGCAGCCGTCGAACCTCGCTGGCCATGGTGTTGAGCAATAGCATTCTCCAATGCGCGTTCGGCGTCGCGGTCGGTGCAATTTTCGATCAAGCACTCTACTGTTTTTATGTGGCCTTTCACCGCCGCAGTGGCCAGAGCGTCGGACAGGTCCTCTGTCGCACCGGCATTAATCATGGATTTGATCAATTCCGGGTTGTCGGTTTTCGCCTGGACCGCATACATGAGGGGAGTGTGCCCAGCATCGTCGCGGTCATTAATGAGATCGGGCACCCCCCCATAACTCAGCATCATGAGATTTGAGACGATCGAATAGCTGCCAGACTTCATCGCGACATGAAAGCAGTTTTCGCCGTTTTCGAATCGTTCCGCTACGATATTTATTTCAGCATCTGATCCCAGTGTCAATGCTTCGAATGTTGACCAATCGTCGTTTTTGAGGGCTTGTAGTACCTCTTCCTTAATGATTGATGCACGAGGCTTTTCAAGCGCCAGACCCGGCTCAATGGGCGGAGACGTGCGTAGGCTTTGCGAGGCACTGAGTTCATTAGTCATGCTGGCTCCTGGGCTGAAATGGACAGTCGCCTAGACGAGCCAACCTTTGTCTACGGGCAGAGGGAAGCACACGTACTAGTGGACGTAGTCTGTGTAAGTAACGATTTCATTGTTGGTGTTCCATCTATTTCGAGATTGCGTGGTGGGAGCATCCCTGCCACGCATTCCCTCTCAATGTATCTATAGCAGCTCGACGCGGCCGCCTGGATTGATACTGTAGGGCAGGTTAGCGGCTTTCGCATATGCCAATGTCGAGTCACTTTGGGCCTTCATCAGCGCTACCGTCAGCGTGCGCAATGCCTCTTGTTCGTTGCTGGCCTGCAGGGTTTGCATGGGTTTGCCGATATCTGCTCCAGCGGTAATGAGCGATGCGATGCGCCGCACGTCGCCCTGCTTGCTCAGGTCCATCATGAATGCATCGACGGAAACGCCAAGTCTGACGAGACGCCGAATGTCCTCGATCTCGCCTTTCTTCGCCAGTGTCTGCATTGCCCCGTCGGTTGATATGTTCCACTCAAGTATCAATCTCAATCTTGCTGTTTTGACCTCGTCAGGGACCGTTTTATCGCCGAGGATGTGTAGTATTGATCGAGATCCGACCTCGAATGAGTCTTGGGTTAATTGCCGTGCGGCTAGGATATTGTTGGTCTCGAAGGCCCGCATCACGGCGATGGAAAGGTCGGCCCCCATGAGGAACAGATCCTCCTTGGCGGAAGACTCGTGATAGTTCTTGTACGCAGTGAGATGCATTCGAGCTGTATGCACATCAACCCCCCATGCTAAGAGCTGGCTGGCCAATTCTCGCTGTTTGGTATGCAACAATGACGCCAACAGTCGTGGTCCCTCCGCACCGCTCGAAAGGAGAAGTTTCCCCAGTGTTTCATTGCCGTCTTGCACGGCGTGTAGCAGTAACTCGTTTCTGTTCTCCAGGACAGAAATGAATGCGGACGCTGTCTGTAGATCTCCTGTCTTAATGAGGTGATCGAGCTGCAGAACCGTGGATGTCTTTACATCGGTGTTGATCAATGTTTTCGCCGCAGCAACATCGCCTGCCAACGCCGCATTGGTCGGCTTGTCTTCCGGATTTGCCGTCAACATGCTCAGTGTGCCGGAATCCCCATTTGCTGTCAGTCGATTGAGTATGTTCTTCAGATGAGCGGGGTTAATGGCATTTAGCGCGGCAGTAAATCTCTGTAGCCCGGCAATATCTTTGTTTCTGGCTAGACTCAACAGCCCTGATTCATAGATTTCCAACTCTGGTTTTTTCTTGAGCTTGCTTGCCGTTGAGGCTACGAGCGTCATAGCCTCGCTATTACGCTTGTGAGGAGGGTTGTTTGCCAGAATTGCCAACGCCCTCGGAACATCTGCTCCTACTAGGATGTACCCCTCGACTTCGCCGGCGTCGCGGTATTCCGCGATCTCGGCCAGTTTGTCGGATCCTTTCGCTCCGAGCAAAAGCAAGCGCTCTGCCACTTCCTTGTTCAAAATAATCAGTGCGCCTTCCGGAAGAGCCGCTGTAACGTTGACTCCTAGCGATATCAATAACTTGGCAGCGTCGATGCCTGGCTTGCCATAGTGCAGCCGAACGATGGATTCCAACACATATGGCGCGTTGTCTTCGACGTCATTGTCGATAAGCAGCTTTGCTGTTTCGGCATGGCCTTTCATTGTGGCAATGCTCAGGGCGTCCCAAAAGCCTTCAGTCGCGCCAGCATTGAGCAATGCGCCGATCAATTCCGGATTATCGGTTTGCGTGTCGGCGGCATACACGAGAGGGGTGCGGCGAGATTGATCGGTTCCATTGACTAGATCGCGAACCCATTCGTGATTCAGCTTAGCGAGATTCGAGACGATCGAATGGCCGCCGGATTTCAGCGCGACATGAAAGCAATTTTGACCGTTATCGAATCGTTCCGTTGCGATATTGATCTCGGCGTTTTCGCCGAGTGCTAATGCTTCGAATGTTGACCAATCGTCTGCTTGGAGGGCATGAAATACCTTCTCTTTAATGGTCGGCCCTTGAGGACTTTCGAGTGTAGTGTCGAGTTCGACGGACGGCGACGAAGGCAGGTTTTGCGAGGAACTGAGTTCGTTGACCATGCTAGGCTCCTGGGTGCAATGGGAAGTCGCCTAGATGAGCCGTTGGTATTTACAAAAAGAGGCCCGCACCGCTCACATGGTCGACGTAGGTTATGTAAGTGACGATTTCATTTTTTTCGTTCCGTCTGTCTTAGTATTGTCTGGCGCCGATCCAATGGGCAGGACGTGGTCTACCCATTGTGAGCGGTTCGCTGTAAAAGTGTTTGCTTGCGGCAGTGGTGGGCTGGACAGTTACTCCGGCGTTATCCCCGCTTTATGAATGATGTCTCCCCATTTTTTCGACTCGCTATGCTGAAAATCGGCGAGCTCTTTTGGTGTCGACGTGGCAGGCGCAGTGCCGGTGGATTCGTAGAAGTGCTTGGCGGCTTTGCCTTCTGTGGCTTTGGCCAGCAGGTCGTGCAGTTTGGCGACGACATCATCGGGCGTACCGTCGGGGACGTAGGCGGCGAACCAATAGCCCATTTCGTATCCGGGGACACCGGCTTCGGCAATGGTAGGCAGATCAGGTGCGAGAGGAGAGCGCTCGCTGCCGGTAAAACCGAGGGCGCGCAATTTTCCCGAGGCGACTTGCGGCAGGCCGGTGGCCGTGTCGGTGATCATCATGTCAATCTGGCCGCCCAACAAGTCGGTCACTGCCAGTGGATTGCTCTTGTACGGCACGTGCAGCAGTTTGATGCCGGCCATCTGCTGCAGCAACTCGCCAGCGATCCGGCTGCTGGAGCTGCCGCTGCCAAAACTCAGCTTGCCTGGCGACTGCTTGGCCAGCGCGAGAAAATCGCCCACGGTTTTGGCGGAAGACGAGGGGTTGATCACCATGATCTGGCCGCCTTTGCCTAATAAGGTGACCGGAGCAAAATCCTTGACCGGATCGTAAGGCAGGCTTTTGTATAGGTGCTCGTTGGCGGCGTGCGTGGTGTTGGTGGTGATCAACACCGTATAGCCGTCTGTCGGTGCCCGGGCGGCTGCCTGGGCGCCGATGATCGCGCTGGCGCCGGCTCGGTTTTCGATGACGACGGACTGTCCAGTCTGCTCGGAGACGCCTTGACCGATGGCGCGGCCGATCTGATCGGTGGCGCTGCCTGCGGCAAAGGGCACGATGAAGGTGATCGGTTTATTCGGGAAGTTTTGTGCCGCAACGGATAAGGGCAGGGCCGTGCATAGTGCGGCAATCATGCTAAAGGGGGGCAAGCGCATCGTAGTCTCCGTGTGTTGTTGTGTGTGGTTTGCTGTGAAACGTGTGTTGCTGCAGAAAGCGGCAGGTGTCTGGACAACAAAGCATCGCCGCAGCACCGCCGAGGTGAGTTAACGCCCTGGCCAAGCCAGGCGCGGCCAGAGGTTATGCCGTCGACAACGCGTCGCCTGGCACATCGGGTAGACGTCGCGCCAGCTCCGCACTCACCTCGACCGGCAGATCCAGGAGATGAAATGACAGGCTCTTGCCATGTGCGTCCAGATTCAGCGCATCGTTCACGCCGCCGTCCAGAACCCCCTCCAGCACGAAATTCATGGCTTGCAGCGTCGGAATCTCATAGCGTGCGACGCGAGTCGGATGGCGATAGTCAAACCATTGCGCCACGCGCGCTGCTGTGATCTGTTCGACGAGCACGGCGTAACACGCCTCATCCCAGGCAATCAGGCTGAGATTGGAAATATTGCCCTTGTCTCCAGAGCGGCTGTGCGCCAGCCGATAGAGCGGCACCGAGACCGTGGCGGCGGGCGAGTCAGTAGGGGACACGGATGTCATCGTTGCGCCTCCAGCATCGTCCAGCCACTTTCCACCGCGTCTCGTGGAATCGTGCAGGACACCATATTCAATCGCGGCCGCAGCGAGGTCCGGACGCCGCCGCCTCCCGCAGGGCCGCAGCAATAGAGCGCAGTCACCTCGCGCAGCAATCGTTCCACTGTGTTTGTCTCCGTGTGTTCGGCGGCCAAGCGCAAGCGCACATCGCGAGCGTGTCCAGGCGGTCGCGCCTGCAGCATGCCACCGTTGTCGTCTCCCAGAATACTGGCCACGCCAATCAAATCCATGCGGACTTTCAGGGCAGAGCCCAGGCGCTTTTGCACCATGTCCGCCGCGAGGCGGGCACGCGCTTCGGCCTGCACGCCTGCATAAGAGATCTCGGCTTCGGCCAGCCAGCCGCCGCGGTGGCAGACGTTGACCTTGAGTTCATCGGGGCGCGGGTGGCCGGTGATGCCTGTTACGGTTACCCGATGAGGGCCAGTCAGTTGAACGGAGGCCTGGCTCAGGTCCGCGATGACGTCCGGCGTCAAATAGCGTGCAGGGTCGTGTACCTCATAAAGTAATTGCTCTTTGACTGTGCGCGCGTCAACCACGCCTCCTGTGCCCTCGGGTTTCGTAATCACGAATTCGCCGTCCGCATCGATCTCAGCGATCGGATAGCCTGCTGTATAGATGTCGGGCACGTCTTTCAGGCCCGGTACGCAAAAATAGCCACCCGTAACTTGCGTGCCGCATTCGAGCATATGGCCCGCCATCGTGGCGCGGCCCAATCGTTCCCAGTCGTCCTCTGCCCACCCGTAATGCGCCATAGCGGGGCCCAGGGTCAACGAGGGGTCTGCCACCCGTCCCGCTACGACGATTTGTGCCCCCTCCTGTAATGCCGAGGCAATCTCGCTCGCGCCGAGATAGGCTGTGGCGCTGACCACGTCCATGTCGTCAAAAGCCGGCCCCAGGCGCTCGCGCAGCAGGGCATGCTGCGCGGATGTGGTCAATGCGTCGCCGTGCACGACGGCAATTCGGGGGGCAGGCAACCCCTGCATGCGCGCCAACTCAGTAATGCGGCGCGCGGCACCCGGCGGATTTGCCGCCCCAAAATTACTCACGATGCGCACATTGTGTTGCTGGCAGCTCGCCAAAATGGGATTCAGCAAATCATCCAGCAAAGGCTCATAGCCGCTTTCTGGATTGGCATTGCGCGCCAACTGGGCCAGCGCGAGCGTGCGTTCGGCCAATGTTTCGAAAATCAGCGTGCCGCCACCGCGCGCGGCCAGGGCTTGCACGATCGGCAACGCACCGTCCGTGCGGTCGCCGGAAAAACCCGTGGCACAACCGATCAAAAAGGGAGCCGCTGTCATTGTTGTCTCGCGATCAAATTCTTTTTACGCCTGCACTGACTGTGCAAAGTCGCTTCACTATAGGTAGGCTTGCTTAATAAGTGAAATAGAAATAAAAGATCGATTCATCCAAGATTTCTATGAATCTGTCTACCCGTCAACTTCGTGCATTCGTGGCGCTGGCCGATGAGAAACACTTCACTCGTGCCGCTCAGCGCTGCCATCTGACCCAGCCGGCGTTCAGTGCGCTCATTCGCACCCTCGAGGACGCGGCAGGCGTGCGCCTGTTCGACCGTAATACCCGTAACGTCGAACTCACGGCAGAGGGCAGGGTGATGGATGCCTCTGCGCGTCGCTTGTTGGGGGAGCTCGATCTCGTCGTCGAGGACCTGCGTGACTACGCCGCACGCCGCCGCGGGCACGTCACCATTGCCGCCTTGCCATCGTTAGCCGCAGGGTGGCTGCCCGGGCTGCTGGCCCGTTTTCATCAGGACTATCCGGGCGTTACCTTGCAGTTGCGCGATGCGTTGTTGGATCCATGTCTGGATATGGTGCAAAGCGGTGCAGCGGATTTTGCCGTGGCGGCGCAGCGTGCGGATATGGCAGACCTTGAAAGCGAATTCCTCCACGCCGATCGGTTTTTCCTCGTTTGCCGACGGGATCATCCTCTGGCCGACCGTCGCCAGGTTCGTCTGCGTGATCTCAGCCGCTGGCCCTTGATCCAACTGGCGCGCGGCAGCAGTGTGCGCCGCTATTTCGATGAGGCTTTGGGGTCTGTTGCGGCCCCACCCCTGCTCGAAGTCGAGCATCTGGCCACCGTGACTGGGCTCGTCCTGGCGGGCATGGGCATCAGCGTGGTTCCCGCCATGACGCTGTTTCATTTTCAGCGCGACGAGTTGGCGATCAAGCCCCTGGCAGGCAAGCCCCTGACACGCCCGTTGTATCTCGTGCGCCGCGAGGGGCGCGCATTATCGGTCGCCGCACAAACGCTCTATGACCTGTTGCGAGAGCATGTGAGCGAATTGGGGGATTGATTTCGCTTAAATGAGGTTGAATTAGCCAAAAAGCGGCGAACGCCTCTATTCTTGTCATATAGCTGTCGACAATGTCCCAGTCAGCCAGGGGCTATTCGTGATGCCTCCTCGCTTTCGCAAATACCTATTGCCGTTTAAACTTCAATAGTCCAGTATTACGATTGATTATTCTTCAAGGATTCGGCTCATGAGCAAGCAAATCATCCATACCGATGCGGCCCCGGCTGCGGTTGGTCCTTATTCGCAGGCCGTTGCCGTCACGGGCGCCAAGACGGTCTATCTGTCTGGCCAGATCGGGCTGGAGCCGGGTACGGGCGATCTCGTGTCCGAGAACTTCGACGCCCAGGTGCGCCAGGCGTTTTCCAATATGACCGCCGTGATTCAGGAGGCAGGGGGGACGCTGAACGACATCGTCAAATTGACCCTGTTCCTGACGGACTTGAACAAATTCACTGCCGCCAACGCGATCATGGCTGAATTGATTCCTCAGCCGTTCCCGGCTCGTTCGACGATCGGTGTGGCCAGTCTGCCCAAGGGCGCGCAGTTCGAGGTCGAGGCGATTCTGGTTCTGCCGTAAGGCGCCTGGTTTTTTGCATATGCCGGCAACTGCCACTGCCCGCAATCGTACTGGCGCGTCCAAGCGCGCCGGTGCGGACGTGGCTGCCGATAGGGCAGCCAGCGTGACAGCCGAGACGAAAGCGGGCGCCAAATCCGGCCCGGCCCGGTCGCTGACCGACGTACAGCGCAAGCTGCATAGCCTCGGCCTGGTCACGCCCAACGACTGTATCTTGCATCTGCCGCTGCGTTACGAGGATGAAACCCGCATCGTCCCGATCGGTTCGTTGCGTCCAGGTGCCCCTGCGCAGGTCGAGGGCGAAATCCTGCGCAGTGAAGTGTTGTTTCGTCCCCGCCGTCAGTTGACTGCCGTCATGGCAGACGATAGCGGCGAGCTGCAATTGCGCTGGCTGAATTTTTACCCCAGCCAGCAAAAACAACTGACGCCGGGCCGCCGTCTGCGTGCTCGTGGCGAGGTACGTGGCGGCCTGTTTGGGCGCGAGATGGTCCATCCGCGCATGACCAGTGCTGATGCCGCCTTGCCCGAGGCGTTGACACCGGTTTATCCCAGCACAGACGGGCTGACTCAGCCATCATTACGCAAGACCATCGCCCAGGCCCTCGATCAGGCCGACCTGAGCGATACGCTGCCTGAAGAAGCCCTGCAACGTTATACGCTGATGCCGTTTGCGCCCGCCATCCGCCTGTTGCACGCGCCACCGCCTGGCGTATCCGAGCAAGACCTGATCGAACGCGGTCATCCTGCCTGGCATCGCATCAAATTCGATGAATTGCTCGCACAGCAGTTGTCGCTGGCTGCAGCGCGCGCGGCGAGACGCAGCATTCGGGCAGTGCCATTACCTCTACAGGCCGATCCGTCCGACGCTTCGGACGATTTGGTGGCGCGCCTGTATCGAGCATTGCCCTTTACGCTGACGGCGGCGCAACAGCGTGTCATCAAGGAAATCTCGGCCGACCTGGCACAGCCATACCCCATGCATCGCTTGTTGCAGGGTGATGTGGGCAGTGGCAAAACCGTGGTCGCCGCTGTCGCAGCGGCTCAGGCCATCGCCTGCGGCGCACAGGTGGCGTTGATGGCGCCGACCGAAATCCTGGCTGAACAGCATTTTCACAAGCTGGTGTCGTGGCTGCAGCCTCTGGGCGTGAACGTCGCATGGCTCAGCGGCAGCCAGACGGCAAAGGCCCGGCGCCAATCCGCTGCCGGTGCGGCCGACGGCAGTATTCAACTGTTGGTCGGCACACAGGCGCTGATTCAGGATCATGTCGAGTTTCAGCGTCTAGGCCTGTCGATCGTGGATGAGCAGCATCGCTTTGGCGTGGGTCAGCGATTGGCCCTGACACGTAAAGGCGAGGTATCGCCCGGTCAGGCAGAACAGATCCCCACGATCCCGCATCAGCTCAACATGAGCGCCACGCCGATTCCGCGTACCTTGGCGATGACTTTTTTCGCCGATCTGGACGTATCCGTCATTGATGAGCTGCCGCCCGGCCGCACGCCTGTGGTGACCAAGCTCGTCTCTGATAATCGCCGCGAGGAGGTCATCTCGCATATTGCCAACGCCGTACGTCAGGGGCAGCAGGCCTATTGGGTCTGCCCGCTGGTTGAGGAAAGCGAAGCCCTGCAACTGCAAACCGCCGTCGACACGTATGATGCCATGTGCGCGGAGTTGCCCGATCTGCGGATCGGCCTGGTACATGGCCGCCTGCCGCAAACCGAAAAGGCTGCGGTCATGCAGGCCTTTCGTGATGGCGATATCGATTTGCTAGTGGCCACGACCGTCATCGAGGTCGGTGTTGACGTGCCCAAGGCATCGCTCATGGTGATCGAACACGCCGAGCGTTTTGGCTTGGCTCAATTGCATCAATTACGCGGCCGGGTAGGGCGGGGCAGCGCCGAGTCCGTTTGCGTGCTGCTCTATCAGACGCCGCTGTCGCAGATTGCCCGCCAACGGCTGCGGGCCATGTTCGAGACCAATGACGGTTTCGAGATCGCGCGCCGCGACCTGGAGCAGCGTGGTCCGGGCGAGTTTCTCGGCACGCGCCAATCAGGTATGGCCTTGCTGCGGTTTGCCGATCTCGAAAGCGATGTGGGTATTGCGGAGCAGGCGCGCGAGGCCGCCGCATGGCTGCGCGCTGACCATCCCGATGCGGTAGCGGCCCATTTGGCACGCTGGATGCGTGGCCGCGAAGACTTTCTGCGGACGTGACCGTGCCTATGCAAACCTTGTGCGCCATGCAATCTTTCATGCTTCGTTTTTATCGGCTGGCCCGCCTGAGGGCAAACATCGCCCCTTTCTTTCCCGGTATGAATGCCGCGGTTTCCCGGAGCAGAAGATGACTCTGACTGAACTCAAATACATCGTCGCCGTCGCACGCGAACGGCATTTTGGCCGTGCGGCCGAAGCCTGCTTCGTGAGTCAGCCCACCTTGTCCGTGGCGATCCGCAAACTAGAGGATGAGCTGGGCGTGACGTTGTTCGAGCGTGGCGGCGTCGAGGTCGGCGTGACCGCAATCGGTCAGCGCATCGTGACCCAGGCGCAAAAAGTGCTCGAGGAAAGCGCCAGCATCAAGGAAATCGCCCGTCAGGGCCATGATCCGCTCGCCGGCCCGCTGCGCGTCGGTGTGATTCATACGATCGGGCCGTATCTGCTGCCGCATCTGGTGCCGACGCAGATTGCGCGGACGCCGCAGATGCCGTTACTGCTGCAAGAAAACTTTACCTTGCGTCTCGTCGAGCTCCTGCGTCAAGGGGAAATCGATTGCGCCATCATGGCGCTGCCCTTGCCCGAGGCGGGGCTGATCACGCAACCGCTTTACGATGAGCCGTTTATCGTCGCGGTGCCGCGCGATCACGAATGGGCCGACCGAAAAGCCATCAGTTCCGAAGACCTGAAACAGCAGACCATGCTGCTGCTGGGCACGGGACATTGTTTCCGTGATCAGGTCCTGGAAGTCTGCCCCGAACTCTCGCGCTTTTCTGCCGCGAGTGACGGTATTCAGCGGACCTTTGAGGGATCGTCGTTGGAGACTATCCGTCATATGGTCGCCGCCGGCATAGGCGTGACCGTCCTGCCGGTGACCGCCATCCCTGAATCCCCGCCACCCAAAGCGCTGTTACGTTATTTGCCCTTTGAGGGCCGTCCGCCAGAGCGGCGCGTGGTGCTGGCCTGGCGCCGCAGTTTTCCCCGCCTCGCCGCTATCGAAGCGCTGGCCCAAGCCGTGTACGAATGCGGACTGCCGGGCGTGACGATGCTGGACCACGAGGCCGCGGTAGAAAGCTGAGTGGTTTCTGTTCCGATGGTATCCTTACCTTGTCTACAACCCGTACTAGGAGCACTACATGGCCAAGTCGTCCAAAGCAGGTAGTACCGCCGCTGTTCGCATCAATATCGGCATTTCGGACAAAGACCGCGAGGCGATCGCGGCCGAGCTCTCCAAGGTGCTGGCAGACTCATACACGCTGTATCTGATGACCCACAATTTCCACTGGAACGTCACGGGTCCGTTGTTCAACACGCTGCACCTCATGTTCATGACGCAGTATTCCGAGGAATGGGCCGCGTTGGACGATATCGCCGAGCGTATCCGTGCATTGGGTGTGCATGCGCCGGGCACGTACCGCGAATTTGCCAAGCTGTCCTCGATTGCCGAGCCGGGCAACGTGCCCGAAGCCCTGGAGATGGTGCGTTTGCTGGTCAAGGGCAACGAGGCGGTGTCGAAAACGGCGCGTGCCGCCTTTGACAAGGCCGACAAGGCCAACGATCAGCCCACGGCCGACCTGCTGACGCAGCGCATGGACATCCATGAAAAGAACGCGTGGATGCTGCGCAGCCTGCTCGAGTAATCATTCAATCGTATCTGTCTGGTTTGCATGAGCCGTTCTTCTAGTTTGTCCCCCGGCGTTCCCGCCTCTGTCCTCATCACCGGTGCAACGGGAGGCATAGGCGGGGCGTTGGCTCTGGAATATGCCCGGGCGGGTACAAAAACGCTGATCCTGCAGGGGCGCAATCGTGCGCGCCTGGACGAGCTGGCACAGGATTGCAGCGCGATGGGCGTGCGCGTGATCGTGCACGAGCTGGACGTGCGGGATCACGATGCATTGCGTCATTGGCTGACCGAGATCGGACAGGCCGAGGCGCCCGATCTGGTGATTGCCAATGCGGGCGTCAACATTAATACCGGCTCGCAACAACAGGGTGAAACCTGGGACGATATGCATCGTCTCTTTGACGTCAACGTCAAGGCGGCCATGGCGACATTGCACGCCAGTTTGCCTGCGATGCAGGCACGGCGCAGCGGGCAGATTGCGCTGCTGAGCTCGCTGGCCGCATGGCGAGGTTTGCCCGAAACCCCCAGCTATAGCGCCAGCAAGGCCGCCGTCAAGGTCTACGGTGAGGCCATGCGTGACATCCTGGCCGGGCAGGGGATCAAAGTCAACGTGATCATGCCGGGCTATGTCGAGTCGCAAATGTGTTTCGACATGCCTGGGCCGAAACCCTTTTTATGGCCGGCAGCCAAGGCGGCTCGCGTCATTCGCCGCGGCCTGGCACGCAACCGGGCGCGCATCAGCTTTCCGTTTCCGCTGAATCTGGGTTGTTTTCTGCTTTCTGTCATCCACCCGTCAGTGTCGGGTTGGATACTGCAGCGCTTGGGCTACCGCGGCTGATAAGCCTCTGTAGTACACCCTTGGTATACTAATAGGTTTAGCCCCGCATTTTGCGGGCGCTTCTTGCCCTACATACAACACCGTGATATCTACCGCCAATCTCACTATTCAGTTCGGTCCCAAACCCCTTTTCGAGAACGTCAGCGTCAAGTTCGGGGAAGGCAACCGCTATGGTTTGATCGGGGCCAACGGCTCGGGCAAGTCGACGTTCATGAAAATCATCGGCGGCGACCTCGAGTCGTCCGCAGGTAACGTCTCGCTTGAGCCCGGCGTGCGCCTGGGCAAGCTGCGTCAGGATCAGTTTGCTTTCGAAGATCTGCGCGTCTTGGACGTGGTCATGATGGGCCATACCGAAATGTGGGCCGCCATGACCGAGCGCGATGCGATCTACGCGAACCCCGAAGCGACCGAAGACGATTACATGCGTGCGGCCGAGCTCGAGGCCAAGTTCGCCGAGTACGATGGCTACACCGCTGAGGCGCGCGCAGGCGAACTGCTGTTGGGCCTGGAATTCGCGGTAGACCAGCATCAATTGCTCATGCGCGAGATCGCGCCGGGCTGGAAATTGCGCGTGCTGCTGGCGCAAGCACTGTTCTCGAATCCCGATGTGTTGCTGCTCGACGAACCGACCAACAACCTGGACATCAATACGATCCGTTGGCTGGAAAACGTGCTCAACGGCTATCAGAGCACGATGATCATCATCAGCCACGATCGTCACTTTCTGAACCAGGTCTGCACCCACATGGCCGACTTGGATTATGGCGAGATCCGCATTTATCCGGGTAACTACGACGACTACATGCTGGCGTCGACGCAGGCGCGCGAGCGTTTGGTCGCCAACAATGCCAAAGCCAAAGAGCGTGTCGCCGAGTTGCAGGACTTTGTGCGCCGCTTTGCCGCCAACAAATCCAAGTCTCGCCAGGCGACCTCGCGCCTGAAGCAGATCGACCGTATCAAGGCCGAACAGGTCGTGGTCAAGCCCTCGTCGCGCCAAAACCCCTATATTCGATTCGAGCAGAACAAGGTCATGCACCGATTGGCAGTGACCATTGAAAAGCTCTCCAAGTCCTACGATGCGCCGGTTATCCGCGATTTCTCAGCGATGATCGATGCGGGCGAAAAGATCGCGATTATTGGTGCGAACGGTGTCGGTAAAACGACGCTCTTGCGCATGTTGGCAGGCGATCTGGCAGCGGATTCGGGCTCACTGAAATGGTCCGATAACGCCGATTTGGGCTATATGGCGCAAGACGTGTCCGATCAATTCCAACAAACGGATATCAATTTGTTTGATTGGATGGGCGACTACCGTCAACCGGGCGATGACGATCAATCCATTCGTTCCGTGCTGGGCCGCTTGCTGTTTTCGGCCGATGATTTGCCCAAAGCTCCCAAGGTCTTGTCGGGCGGCGAAAAAAACCGCATGACTTTTGGCCGTTTGATGCTTGGTCGCCACAACGTCATGCTGCTGGACGAACCGACCAACCACCTGGATATGGAATCCATCGAGTCGCTGCAGTTCGCGCTCGAAAAATATCAGGGCACCCTGATTTTCGTGTCGCACGACCGGGAATTCGTATCGGGGCTGGCAACGCGCGTGATTGAGGTGCTGCCCGGCGGCGAAATCGTGGATTATCGCGGTGGCTACGAAGACTACCTGTCTTCGCGCGGCATCGAGGGTTGATGGCGGGGCCAGCGGCGGGATCCTCGATCATGATCCCGCATTCTGGTTATTGCTATATAACTAAAAATAATTATTGAATGATAAAAATATAGTTTGAATTCATATAACAGATTGTTAGATTAGGGGCTGTTTTCCCTCAGCACGCGGTGCACGAGTCCCCCTATGAATCTGGCTTTCGATCACGTCCACAAAAGTTTTGGCGCATTGCACGTTGTTGATGAGTTCTCCAGCGAATTCAAAACGGGTGAGTTAGTCGCCTTGGTGGGCCCATCGGGTTGCGGCAAGTCGACCTTGTTGCACATGGCAGCAGGCTTGGAGTCGCCCAGTCAGGGGCAGGTCCTGGCCGATGGCCAGGCGATAAAGGGCCCGCATCCTAGCCGCACGCTGGTATTTCAAGAGCATGCGCTATATCCGTGGCTGACACTGCGCGATAACGTCTCGCTGGCACTGGAGTTTCAAAACGTCGCCAAGGCCGAGGCTCGTGAAAAGGCCGTTGCCTGGTTGGCGCGCGTGGGTCTGGCCGGGTTTGAAAACTATTATCCGCAACAAGTCTCCGGCGGCATGCGCCAGCGTGCTGCGCTGGCTCGGGCTTTTATTGCTCAGCCTCAGACCATGCTGATGGATGAGCCGTTTGGCGCGCTGGACGCGTTGACGCGATTGAGCCTGCAGGATGTCCTGCGCCAATTGATCAAGCAGGAAAAACCCACGGTATTGCTGGTCACCCACGATGTAGACGAGGCATTGTTCCTGGCCGATCGTATCGTGGTGTTCAGCCCACGTCCGGCGCGTGTGCTGCGCGAATTCAATCTGACCCAGCGTCGCAAGACTCACGACCTGTCGGACCTGGCAGCAGAAAAACGGGAGATCCTGAGCCTGCTGGGCATCCAGGTCGCCGAGAGCGCTGACGACAGCGAGGGCGATGTTGCGTTGGCTGCCTGATGCGATGCGCCTGTTCAGGCGCGCCATTCGAGTCCATTAATACCTATACCTATAGCCCTATCCGGGAGCACAAATGAAATTGAAGCAATGGTTGTCCTTGCCGCTGGTCGCGGCCTTGGTGGCGGCGGCGCCGGCGATGGCCGCTGAAAAATTGCGCGTCGGCTATCTGCGCGTGATGGACGATGCGCAAGCCATCGTTGCGCAAGAAGGGGAGTTCTACAAAAAGGCGGGCCTGGACACCGAGCTGATCGAGTTCAAGTCGGGCACGGACCTGATCAAAGCCATCGTGGGTGGCCAGGCCGATATCGGCGTATTGGGCTTTACCAATGCGGTAGCCTGGGCATCAAAGGGCGCCGACCTCAAAGTCGTGGGCGGCGCGCAGCAGGGCTACCACTCGCTGATCGTGCGCGATGACGCAGGCGTGGAGAAAATCGCTGATCTCAAGGGCAAGACGCTGGCTTCGCAACAAGAGGGCAGCACGGCCGATGTGGTGCTGAAGGGCGTGGTCCTGAAAGAGGGCAATCTGCAGCCTTCGGATGTGAACATCATGGGCGTGAGTCCTGCGGTTGCCGTGCAGTCATTGGTGGGAAAACGCGTCGACGCGGCGTTTCTGTTCGAACCGTATGACCGTATCGCGCAATTGGTGGCGCCGGTCAAACAGATCTACGAGGTGGGTCAATCCTGGCCGTTCCCATGCATGGTGGTGATTACCTCGGGCGAGGTGCTGGCCAAGCGTAAAGACGCTGTGTGGAAGGCCCTGGATGCGCAGAAAGCGGCTATCGATCTGTTGCAAAACAATCCGGAACAAGCCTCCAAGCTGATCGCATCGTATTTTATCGCCGAGCCTACGCTGAAAACCCTGAACAAGGGTGAACTGCCGCGTGAGGCCATCATCACCGATGCCATCAAGACGCAGGTGTTCACGCCGAAGCTGACCGACAAAGACGCAGCCCGCATGCAGGAAATCGCGGATATTCTGCAAGCCCAGGGTTCGCTGAAGACGCGTGACGGCAAGCCGTACGATGTGTCCAGCATCATCGATCTATCCTGGCAAGAGGCTCGCAAGCTTTGACCGCATCGACTCGTGTAACTGGACTGCGCAAGCACCTCGCCGGGGTGCTTGGCGTGGTCTTTATTTTGTTCCTGTGGCAGTCGGCAGCATGGGTGTTGCCAGACTTTCTGATGCCGGGTGTGCCAGCCGTCGTTGAGCGTTTGTTCAGTGAGCTGGGTGAGTCGTCTTTTCATCAGAGTCTGGTGGGCACGCTGGGGCGTCTGGGTGCAGGCTATGGGTTGGCCTTGTTGGCCGGCGTGGGCTTTGGCTTGATTGCGGCGGTGCTGTATTTCTTTCGAGAAGTCCTGCGCAGCGCCATCGTCATTCTGCAATCGATTCCGTCTATTGCCTGGGTGCCGTTGTTCTTGATCGTGATGGGTTTTGGCAGTGCGCCGATCATCGTGGTCGTGGCGCTGGCGGCGTTTTTCCCAGCGGCGCTCAGCGTGATGAACGCGACAGAGTCTGTGCAGCGCGTACATGTGTCGGCGGCACGTGTGATGGGGGCTACTTCGTGGGGGCTGATCAAGCGCGTGTACCTGCCGGCGGTCATGCCCGAGCTGATTACCGGTGCGCAGCTGGCTTTCGGTAATGCGTGGCGTGCCTTGATCTCGGCGGAAATGCTGATCGGCTTCGGCAAAGGCTTGGGCCGTTCGTTGGCCTATTCCGGTGAGATCGCCGATATGACGGGCGTGATGGCCAATATCCTGGTTATTGCGATCCTCGCTGCACTGATTGATCAATTCGTACTCGAAAACCTCAAGCATCGCTTGTTGCGTTATCAGTACGTGTAATAGGAGAGGGCGGGCAGTGGCCCGCTCGCATCTGGGCTCATGGATCCGTTGAGTGTTCTTTCCCGCGCTGGCCGACGTGTGCTGCTGGCTGCGCTATGGGCGCCGATGATCGTTTTTGCCCAGGCTGCTGATGCCGTTCCATCTCAATCGGATGGGGCTTTTGCCGGCGCCCGCGCGCGCGGCGCCTTGGTCGTGGGCGTGCCTTATTTGGCGCCCGAGGCTGCTGCTGGGGCGAAGGTTCGTACCCCCGAGCGTCTGGATACGGTGATGGCACAACGCCTGGGCCAGCAACTGGGTCTGCCCGTGAAAGTCGTACAGATCGATCCTGCACGGCGGGTATCGGCGTTGGCCAATGGTGACGTCGACGTGTTGATTGCTGACCGCGTGACCGATCCGAGCGCGGCCAAGCGTTCTGGAGAGGCTTTACCCGCCTCGAGTACTGCGAGTCCTGATACGCAGTTGGGCGGGTCAAATTTGATCCCGTCAGCATCAGACGGTCAGGGCGCGGTTGCCGTCTCTACGGGCTATGCCGCTCGGCCGAAAGCGATCATCCGTAGCGATACCAAGCTGCGCCATTGGAAAGACGTAAAGGGGCTGACCGTTTGCATGTCCAGCGCCGCTTTTCAGGCTCAAGCGCTGGCTGCGCAATGGGGGGCAACGGTACGCCCTTACCGTGTTCCCTCAGATGCTTTGGTCGCAGTACGAGAGGGTGGGTGTGACGTGGGGCTCGTTGATGACGTGACCTGGGCTCCGCTCATGAAATTTCCCGAGTGGAAGAAGTTTGCTTCTACGTTGAGCGAGGCAGGCCCGCGTGTTGAACGTGTCTGGTTGGTACCCGGGAATGATCGCGCGACAACAGCATGGTTAACCAACGCCATGCAACAATGGCGCCGCGAAGGCATCGTCCAAGCCATGGTGAACAAATGGGCTCGCGATGTGGCGTTTGATGTCTATCTGGATCAAGAGGTCCCGGACTGCCACGGTTGAAAACGCGAGGGGTTGGGCAGACGGGTAATGCCCGTGTACGGGTCGTCTACAATTCTGGCCCATGAGCGATACCTTAAGCGCGCCGTGCACCTACGAAGAGGACGTCAAAAAAAGCCGTTTCGCGGCCTATGCTGCCCCTGTGGCCAGCGTGAGCGAAGCCATGGATTTTTTTGCGAAGCATAGCGATCCGGCAGCTACGCACAACTGCTGGGCGTACCGCATCGGTCAGGCCTATCGATTCAACGACGACGGAGAGCCCGGCGGCACCGCTGGTCGGCCTATTCTGCAGGCCATTGAAGGGCAGGATCTCGACCGCGTGGCGGTTCTGGTCGTGCGCTGGTTTGGCGGCATCAAGCTCGGTGCGGGTGGACTGGTGCGCGCCTATAGCGGGTGTGCCGCGCAGTGCCTGCGCTTGGGGCCGCGTACCCCGATCATTGCGACCAGTACGGTCACCTGCCGGTGCAACTACGCGGAGCTGCCGTTGATGAAGGCGCGCATCAGCCAGGCGGGTGCCGCGATCGATGCAGAACACTTCGATGGCGAGGGTGCGATGCTGACGCTGACCGTGCCTTGTGCTGTGTTGAATGAACTGGAACGCACCATCGCAGATATCACCCGAGGCCGGTCTGAATGGCAGGTGATGTGACGATGGTGCGCGCGTTGTGCTAATGCTACGTGCAGCGATTTGGCTCGCTGCTCATGACGCTATTAAAAACGATACTTCGCTGTCACATTGCCTCCGGTCTCGTGATAGCCCGCATTCCCCTGGTTATGGAATAGCTCGATATTGAGCGAGACGCGGCGGTTCATGTCGCCTTGTACGCCCAGTTTGACTTGGCCGATGTTGCGTCCGCTATTCATGTTCGACTGGATGTTGTCCATGTTCACGCCATAGCCTTTATTCGCATGCAGCCAATTGGCTTCGATGTGGGGCGTGATGACAGATGTCAAGCCAGTCGTGATATGTGCGGCGGCACGTACCCCGAGCGCCGTTTGCACACGCGAGCGATTCAAGAAATTGACGCTGGTGTTGTCGGCTTGGCGGAAGTTGTCGCTGCGCACGTTCTGATACATGACCTGTGCGTGGGGCTGCAGCACATACTTCACGTTATTGCCGTCGGACAGAGGGATGTTGTAGCCCAACTCCAACGAGGCGGTCATCCCCTTGGAGTCGTATTTTTCAGCCGGCAGATCGCCGCCTTTGATGCGATTGTCGAACTGATTCCACAGTGCCCAGGTGTCTGCGTAAAAGCCGTGCTGGGTGGCGACGTCTTTTTGATAGGTCCCGTACAACCCGACACTGTAGCCATTGACCTTGCCTTTGGTGGAATAGTTAAAGCTGTTCGATTTGGTATGACCGCTATAGTGACCATAGCCACCCATGATGCCGACCGTGAATTGGTCGCGGGCATCGCTTGATTGCGTCAGTATGTCCACGCCCATCATGACGGTGTTCTTATCACCTGCCGTACGCAGTTCACCTGAGGTGTCTTTCAGATGGCCGCGCGAGCCGCTGTACCGGACCCATGCGCTGCCTTGATGTGGGCTGGCCTCACCCTGGTAATAGCTGCCCAGACGATCGTTCAGATTCATCTGGAACATCGTATTTGCTGCCCAGGCATTGCTCATGTACGAGCCTGCCGCTGGGCGGATGGCTGTGTCGGTGACGGAGAGCGACTCGTTCAGCATCGATGCAAGCTCTTGTATCAGCTCCAAGAGCTCATCCTGTTCGGAATCTGGCGTCTGGGTATCGCTTCCATCCGACGCAGCGAGGTGTTCGCTGTCTGTGTTTGGCGTGGTGGTTTCCTGGCCGTCTTCTTCCGTTGATGTCGGCGTGTCTGTTTGAGGTGGGGGCTCGTCGTCCGTCAGGCTCGAAGAGATCTCGTCAGCGACATTCTTAACAGCACCCTTAGCTTCCTCAGCAATATCCCCAGCAGTATCCTTAACCTCCTCCACAACACCTTTAACAGTATCCTTGGCATTCTTGACAGCAGCAGCAGCCTTGTCTCGTATCGATTCTTCATCGCTGGGATGAGGCTCGCTGCCGCCTTTACCGTTTTCTGATGGCGGGTCATCAGATCGCGGTGGTGTTTGATTTGAAGGAGTATGTCCAGGGGGCGAGCCCGAGTTCGATTCAAGCTCATCCAATAGCGTTTTTGTGGGGGGCTTTTTATTGATATCGTGTCTATCTTCTTTTAGAGACTCAGCCCCGTTTTGCGTTGTGGCCTCGTCGGTGCGAGTTTCGTCGCCCGATGTGTCCTCCCCCGGTCGCGGTGTTTCTTCTTCTCCACTCCCCGTATTCCCAAACGCACCGGCTCCATAAAGAGCAGTGCCGACGAAAGCAGTGGCTGCGAGCCCCTCCGCGGGAGTGAGAAGGAAGCGAGTACGCGGGTCGCCAAAGCCGACAGTACGTTCGACAAAGCGAGTTGCTTTATAGGCGATAACGCTGGCAGCAGCAGAGGCGAGGGCGGTGCCGAATTTTCCGGTCGTGACGTAATGCCATGTGTCATAGGGAAGATTCTTCCACGAGCTAGAAGAACGATGCTCTTGACTCTGTTCGAAGGTTGGATATTGAGGGCTGCTAGTGTCTGCTGCTGCCGCTGCCCCTACTGATGCAAGCGCCAAACTTAGTACGGTTACCGAGCATGTTTTACCGTGGCAGTTTTTTTTCAAGCTTGAAGCGACGATGCGATCACGCGTGTGACGTGTAGATGAAGGGGTAGAAATTGTGTTCATGTACTTCTCTCCTTTGTAGTCCAAGAAGATAAGTACCACCCACATACGTCGATAACGATTTACTGCCAAGGCTCTCCCGTAAATCGGACGCGATGCACTGTCGTGATCAGATTCACGGTCATTCTGGTGTGCATTATTCCGGCAGTACCAGCAGCGAGCGCAACGGCAGCCATAGCAGCCGCACTAACACGACTACATTCGTGCCAGTCGGTGTGTGCTTCGATCCCACGCGAGATGCGAATCGCGCTGATACATTGACAATGCGAACAACGACCGATAGGGATAATGTGCTGAGGGTCGGCAGTGCGGTGACACAACCCTCAGCGATGCGCCGGGTGCTGGTGATTTGACGACGAAACACCAGCACCCGAATCAGCGCGAATGCTTACTGCTGCTTATCATCTCCCGCATCTTGAGCAGCAGCGATATCCTGATGGACTTTCTCCATGTCCAGGCCCTTGACCTTTTCCAGTAGTTCACCCAATTGCCCAGCCGATAACGCACCAGGTTGAGAGAACAGCAGGACCTGTTCGCGAAATACCATGAGGGTGGGGATGGAACGGATGCCCAACGCGCCGGCGAGCTCTTGTTCCACGTCGGTGTTGACCTTGGCGAACGTCACATCGGGATGCTGTTCGGCCGCCTGTTCGAACACGGGCGCAAAGCCGCGGCAAGGACCACACCAAGGGGCCCAGAAATCGACAATCACAGTGCTGTCGGGCGTGATGGACTCTTGGAAAGAGGCTTGAGTGAGTTCAACGATATTGCTCATACGGTGCTCCGATTGACCTTGCTTTCAGTATGCATAGGCAAGGTTGTGTGAAGGAAGTCCACGTTCTTCAGAGCGTGGGGCGGCCAGCTTGGTATGGTTGCCTGGGATTGTTCAGGAGGCGCTGCCCTGGTTTTTCAACGACGCCAAAATTTCATACGAGCGCAAGCGGTCTTCGTGACGGTAGAAGTCCGAAACGATCATGACTTCGTCGGCCTCTGTGCGCGCGATCAGTGATTCGAGACCCTGCTTGACAGTTTCCGGGCCGCCTACGATGGAGGCTGCCAGTTTTTGATGCACAGCTTGCTGTTCCCATTCGTTCCATAGGCCGTCCATGCTTTCGACCGGCGGTTGCAGCTGCAGGCGGTTGCCCCGGATCAAGGACAGAAACTTCATTTGCTGCGTAGTGGACAACATGCGTGCCTGCTCATCGGTGTCGGCGGCGATGACCGGCACGCCGATCATTGCGTAGGGCCGCTCCAATGTTGCGGACGGTTTGAACAGGTGGCGATACAAGCGCATCGCGGCCATGCCCTCTGGTGAAAAGTGTCCTGCGAAGGAAAACGGCAAGCCTAGCTCCGCCGCCAGCCGCGCACTGAAATCACTGGAGCCCAACAACCAGATCGGAATGTCCAATCCTGCACCGGGAATCGCGCGTACGGCTTGATTCGGCACGGCAGGAGCAAGGAACGCGCGCAGCTCGGCGAGTAACTCCGGAAAATCAAAACCGCTGCGAGGACCGCGACGCAAGGCCTGCTGTGTGGCGCCATCGCTGCCAGGTGCACGGCCCAGGCCCAGATCGATACGTCCGGGGAACAGGCTTTCCAATGTGCCGAACTGCTCGGCAATGATCAGCGGCGCGTGATTAGGCAGCATGATGCCGCCCGAACCTACCCGCAGTGTCTTGGTATGGGCGGCAACCTGGCCAATGATGACTGCAGTCGCGCTGCTGGCTACGCCCGTAATGTTGTGGTGCTCGGCCAGCCAGAATCGCTGATAGCCCCAACGTTCGACATGTTGCGCCAGATCGACCGTATTGCGGAATGCGCCTGCGGCGTCGCCGCCCTGCACGATAGGGGCAAGGTCGAGCACGGAAAAGGGCACGCGGGCCAACTGGGACATGGGAAAATTCTCCGGAAATAGTAGGGCGGAATGCGTCGGCAACGCCCGGCATTCCTCTAGTACTTGGGGAGTGTATCGGTGAAATCAAGCTCAGACCCGATCAACCTTGTGGTTGATCGGGTTGATAGCGAGCGTCAATGACGCCGATACGCAAGACCCGTGCCCGGCACATATCGGCGTGGGCGATGATGCAATTGCCTCGTGTCCCCTACCCAGGAAAGAAGGCGTAGCGGATGACAAACAAAGCCGCGACCAGCCACGTTGCGGCATGGATCGTGCGGAAATGGCCGGTGAAGGTCTTCAGCACGACATAGCTGATGAAACCAAACGCCAAGCCATTGGCGATCGAATAGGTGAAAGGCATGACCAACGTGGTCAGTGCGGCGGGCGTCGCCTCGGAGATATCGTTCCAGTCGATGTCGATCAATTCGCGCATCATCAGGCCGGCGACATAGAGCAGGGCAGGCGCGGTGGCGTAGGCCGGCACGGACCCGGCCAATGGGGAGATGAATAGCGCAGCGAGAAACAGCAACGCGACCACCAGTGCGGTCAATCCTGTGCGGCCTCCTGCCTGGACGCCCGAGGCGCTCTCGACATAGGCGGTCGTGCTGCTGGTGCCCAGCATCGAGCCCGCCACGATGGCCGTGCTATCGGCGAATAATGCCCGGCCCAGGCGGTTGGGGCGGCCCTCGGGCACAAGCCCGGCGCGTTTGGCAACGCCCATCAGGGTGCCGGTTGCATCAAAGACCTCGACCAGTACAAAAACCAGGATTACATGCACAAAACCCGTATGCAAGGCACCGAGTATGTCCAGTTGCATGAAGGTCGGCGCGAGGCTCGGCGGCGTCGAGAAGACGCCGTGAAATTCGTTGTGGCCCGTGGCCATCGACAGCAGGGTGACCACCAGGATACCGATCAGGATGGCCCCACGCACCCGCAATGCGTCCAGTACGGCAATGACGAAAAAGCCCAGGATGGCAAACAGAGGGCCCGGTTCGCGCAGATCGCCCAGCGTCACCATGGTGGCAGGATGGGGCACCACGATTTTGGCTGATGACAGGGCAATAATGGCCAGAAACAACCCAATCCCGGCCGCGATGGCACTGCGGAGCGAGTGGGGTATGCCTTTGATGAGCCAGGCCCGCACGCCCGTGATGGTGAGCACCAGGAAAATCACGCCAGAGATAAAGACCGCGCCCAGCGCCTGTTCCCAGGTGTAGCCCATGGTCTTGACAACCGTGAAGGCAAAAAAGGCATTCAGGCCCATCCCCGGGGCCATGCCGATGGGCCAGTTGGCCACCAGCGCCATGATCAACGAGCCCAGCGCGGCAGCCAGGCAGGTCGCGACAAACACAGCGTCGCGGTCCATGCCGGTCGAGGACAGGATGTTCGGGTTGACGAAGATGATGTACGACATCGTCAAAAATGTCGTCAAACCCGCGACGATTTCGGTACGCGCATTCGTACCGTGTTCGCGCAATTGGAATAGCTTCTCCAGCATGGCAGGTTCCCGGGTTGGTTTTTTATAGGGTTATCAAGCCGCCATTTTCGCACCAGATGTAAACTCGCGGCCATGATCATTCTAGGTTTTGAAAGCTCGTGTGACGAGACCGGCGTCGCGGCCGTCTGCACAGAGCGAGGCTTGCTCGCGCATGCCCTGCATTCTCAGATCGCCATGCACCAGGAATACGGCGGCGTGGTGCCCGAGCTCGCCTCGCGCGACCATATCCGGCGTGCGGTGCCGCTAGCCCGCCAGGTGCTGGATGAGGCGGGTTTGACGTTGAAAGACGTGGATGCGGTGGCCTATACCGCGGGACCGGGCCTGGCCGGAGCGTTGCTGGTCGGCGCCAGTGTCGCCCAGGCATTTGCGTGGTCGCGAGGCCTGCCCGCTATTCCGATCCATCATCTCGAGGGACATCTGCTGTCGCCGTTGCTGGATACGCCGCGGCCTAAATTCCCTTTTGTGGCGCTATTGGTGTCGGGCGGGCATACTCAGCTGATGCGCGTCGATGGGGTGGGGCGGTATGCGCTGCTGGGCGAGACGTTGGATGACGCGGCCGGCGAGGCATTCGATAAATCGGCCAAATTGCTGGGTCTGGGCTATCCGGGCGGGCCAGCGCTGTCCCGTATGGCCGTCAAGGGGGACGTACAGCGCTTTACCTTGCCGCGCCCGATGTTGCACAGTGGCGATCTGGATTTCAGTTTCAGCGGCCTGAAAACAGCGGTATTGACGCGTGTGAAAGAGGTGGAGCGGACCGGGGTGTCGCTGGACGACCAGACACGCGCCGATCTGGCGGCCGCCACGCAGGCGGCGATTGTCGACGTGCTGGTGTCCAAGGCGGTCAAGGCCCTGCGCCAAACCGGCTTGAAACGCTTGGTCGTGGCGGGTGGCGTCGGCGCCAATCAATTGCTGCGCGCCCAGTTGGCTGAGGCAATGCGTCCCTTGCGTGCGCAGGCCTATTTTCCGCCTTTGGCCCTGTGTACTGACAACGGGGCCATGATTGCCTTTGCGGCCTCCGAGCGGGTCAAGGCAGGCTTGGTCACGTTGAAACCGGGCGAGCATGCCTTTACGGTACGCCCGCGCTGGGATTTGGCCGATATTTGCGTGGATACGCCCGCCTGAGTTGGTGCAGGCGTATGCATATCATGCGAGTTGCAGCCGGATGATTGCTTGTCAGGGCGCTGTGTCGCCGTGACGTAGCAACGACGGCCGATCGCCTGGGACGGCCATCGATCGATGGCTGCCTTATTTCTTTTTCGAGCCGATGCGGCTTTCTTTGCCCGACAGCAGGCGGCCAATATTGGCGCGGTGGCGATAGAACAGCAGCAGGCTGATCACGGCCAGCGCGATGCCCACCGGTCCTTGCGCATACCAGGCCACGCCTGAGCCGAACAGGTAATACACCGGGGCAAAAAACGCGGCGACCAAGGCGGCGAGCGAGGAATATCGCGTAAATACGGCAATGATGACCCAGGTAGCCGCAGTAGCGAGTGCCAGGCCGGGGTGAATCGCGAGCAGGATACCCAGTGCGGTTGCGACGCCTTTGCCACCCTTGAAACCCAGGAAAACCGGATACAAATGTCCCAGAAAGACGGCCAGCGCGACCAGCGCGTAGGCCGTCCACGGCAGACCGGGCGCCAAGGTCTGCGCCAGCCACAGGGCGAACCAGCCCTTGGCGGCATCGCCCAGCAGGGTCAGCGCCGCTGCGGCTTTATTACCGGTGCGCAACACATTGGTCGCGCCGGGGTTTTTGGATCCGTAGCTGCGAGGATCCTGCAAGCCCATGAGTTTGCTGACGACCACGGCGAACGGAATCGAACCGATCAGATAAGCCAGCGCGATCAACGCGGCACTGAAGAAGAACGAGGGGGCAGTTTGCACCATGAGAAAGTGTCCGTTACAGAAAGGTCGTGGCTGCGGATTCTACCGCGCAGGACGCATGGCTGTGTGTGGGGGTTATCCATAGAACTATTTGTCAGTCACCTTCCAGCGGTACAATCGACCCCGTTTCATTTTGTTGATTTTGCGGGATGCTCAATGCGAATACTGGTTTCGAACGACGATGGTTATAGCGCCCCTGGGCTCGAAGCGCTGGTTCAGGCGCTGCAAGGGCTGGGCGAGATTACCGTTGTTGCTCCCGAAACCAATCACAGCGGCGCGTCAAATTCTCTGACGCTGAACCGGCCCTTGACGGTGCGCACGGCCTCTAATGGCTTTGTATGCGTGAATGGCACGCCTTCCGATTGTGTGCACGTGGCGCTCACGGGTTTGATGGACGAACGGCCCGATCTGGTCGTCTCCGGTATCAACAACGGCGCCAATATGGGCGATGACACGCTCTATTCGGGCACCGTGGCGGCCGCCGCCGAGGGCTATCTGTTCGGTATTCCGGCGATCGCGTTTTCCCTGGTCGAAAGAGGCTGGGAACATATCGAATCGGCGGCCCGGGCCGCACGCTCGGTGGTCGAGCGTCAGCTTGCGCAGCCTCTGGCCTCGCCGGTCTTGCTGAACGTCAATATCCCGTGCCGTCCTTTCGAGCAGATGGGCGGGCTGCAGGTCACTCGCCTGGGCAAGCGTCATCCTTCTCAGCCTGTGGTACGTACGACTACGCCTTATGGCGATACGGTCTATTGGATCGGGCCGGTGGGCGTGGCCGCGGATGCCTCGCCGGGCACGGATTTTCACGCTATTTCCGAGGGCAGGGTATCGCTGACGCCGCTGCGCCTGGATTTGACCCAACACAGCCAACTGGATGAACTCCGGGGCTGGGCGGAGCCGCTATGCGCAAGCCTGTGAGCCCACCCGTCCCGCCGGGCCGCACGAAAGCCACCTCGAATTACGGCAGTACGGGGCTGGCCCCCGGCTATACCGCCACCAACAGCAATACACGTATTTCGCCTGCGACCTTGGCCAAACCCGCTGCGGCCGGTAACACGGCCTCGCAGGTCAGTAACCTGGGCCTGAATTCCGACCGCTTGCGCCAGGCCATGGTCCAGCGCCTGCGTAGCCAGGGAGTTACCGATGAGCGCGTACTGAGCGCGATGGCGGCAGTGCCGCGCCACGTGTTTGTCGATGAGGCGCTGGCCAGCCGTGCGTACGAGGATGCGGCATTGCCCATCGGGCATTCGCAGACCATTTCGCAACCCTGGGTGGTTGCGCGGATGATTTCGGCCGTTTGCGAGGACCGCAGCCCCACGCGCGTGCTCGAGGTGGGCGCTGGGTGCGGCTATCAGGCGGCGGTGCTGGCTCAGTTCGTACGTGAGGTACATGCCATCGAGCGCATCCGCGGGCTGTTCGAGTTGGCGCGCAGTAATCTGCGCGCTTTGCGTCTGGCGACGCGCGTGCGCCTCGTGCATGGCGACGGCATGGTAGGCTTGCCCGGCGTAGCGCCGTTCGATGCTATCGTTGTGGCTGCGGCCGGTCTGGCCATTCCGCAAGCGCTGCTGATGCAATTGGCGCCAGGCGGACGTCTGATCGCCCCCGAGGGGACGTCCAACCAGCGATTGGTATTGGTTGAACGCACCGGGACTTCCACCTGGAAGCGCACCGAATTAGAAGCAGTACGTTTCGTCCCATTGCGGGCCGGAATACAATCTTGAGCAACAGGAGAATTACATGCTCAACGGGCAGTTGCCACTGACCGCTCTTTATTTTCCTCAGGCGTCATTTGCACGCCTGACTCGGCCCGCCATGTGGGCGGCCGGCGCGCTGGGTTTGAGCCTCATATATGGTTGCTCAAGCACGACGACGCGCGCGCCGGTGGTCGATCTATCCAATCAGCCCTCAGGCAGCAGCATGGCATCGGCTGGCGGCAGCTATGTCGTCAAGCCCGGCGATACGCTCTACCAGATCGCCCGCAGCAATGGCGTGAGCGTGGCCAACCTCAGGCAATGGAACAATCTCAACGATGCCAATCAGTTGAGCGTGGGCCAGGTGCTCAAGCTTTCAGCCGGCGGCAGCGCAGTAGCCAGCGCACCGCCGCCAGCTTCGTCCGGGGCCACTGCGACGCCGGTACCTCTCGGTGAGCCGGGCAGTTCGACGTCTACGGCCGCAGGGGCGGGAGCGGCAGCCGCAGCCGCGTCTGGGGCAGCATCCACCACGACGCCACCTGCGTCCAGCACGACGCCGCCGCCACCGAGTACGACGCCTCCAGACACCACCGCCACGGCACCGACAGCTTCGATGTCTACGCCCAAGCGCGCGGCCGATGCGAATTTGATCAGTTGGGGTTGGCCAGCCAGCGGCGCTGTCACGCAAACGTTTACCACGGCCTCCAAAGGCATCGATATCGGCGGCTCGTTAGGCGCTCCCGTCGTAGCGGCGGCCGATGGCAAAGTCATGTACAGCGGCAACGGTGTGCGTGGACTGGGCAATCTGATCATCATCAATCACGAGAACGGTTTTATTACCGCCTACGCGCATAACCAGACGCTGCTGGCCAAGACCGGCCAGGCGGTCAAGCGCGGCTCGAAGATCGCCGAGATCGGCCAGAGCGATACGACCTCGCCACGCCTGCATTTCGAGATCCGTCGCCAGGGCACGCCGGTAGACCCGTTGCAGTACCTGCCGGCACGATGACCCCGACGCTCGTCTTTGACCTGGAAACGCTGCCCGACATCGACGGGCTGCGCAAGCTGAACGGCTGGGGGACGGACGTCCCCGATGCCGAGGTCGCCGAGCGTGCCTTTGCGGCGCGCCGCGAGGCGGTCGGACACGATTTTCTGCCGTTGCATCTACAGCGCATCGCCGTCATCGGCTGCGTGTTTCGGGACGATCAGGGTTTTCGCGTCAAGACGCTGGGCCAGCCCGACGATCCAGAGGCGACCCTGATCAATGGTTTTTTTAAAACCATCGAGCGCTATACGCCACGGCTCGTCAGCTGGAATGGCTCGGGTTTTGATTTGCCTGTCTTGCATTACCGCAGCCTGATTCACGGTGTGCCTGCGCCGCGATACTGGGATACCGGTGATGAGGATCGTGAGTTCAAATTCAATAACTACATCAGCCGCTATCACAATCGTCATATCGACCTGATGGATTTGCTGGCCAAGTACAACGGGCGCGCCAATGCGCCATTGGACGAGTTGGCCAAGCTGTGCGGCTTTCCGGGCAAGCTCGGCATGGACGGCGGGCAGGTCTGGCCCGCCTGGCAGGCCGGCCGCGCGGACGAGGTTCGCGCCTATTGCGAAACCGACGTGGTCAATACCTGGCTGGTGTATTGCCGGTTCCGATTCTTGCGGGGTGAGTTGGACGCGGCGTCTTACCAGGCGGAGATCGACCTCGTACGCGATACGCTGGCGGCCAGCAATGCGCCGCATTGGCAGGAATATCTGGCTGCCTGGGACGCCACGGTCTGAGCTGCGGCAATCGACTGAAATATTCTCGACAGATCCGAAATCCACCCGTAACGGGTCTGCACTGACAATGGTTTCGCGTTCTACTTTTTCAGGAGACCACTATGTCCCGATACGCGATCCGTTCTTCCCTGGCTGCCCTGGGTTTCATCGTTGCCGCCGCCGGCTTGTCCGGTACCGCGTTGGCCGCGTCCGATACCGCACCGCCTGCCGCTTCTGCGAAACAGCATGATGGCATGCATGGCGATCATCGTGGCGGTCATTTCAAGCATGGTGATCGTCGCGGCGGTCCCGAACTGCGTGATAGCTTTTGGGTGCCGGGTGTAGGCCCGCTGTCCAAAGAGCAAGTCGCTACGCTCAAGCTCGACGCCAAGCAACAAGCCGCGTTTGACACGGCCAAGCAGGCACAGGGCGATTTTTTCAAGTCGATGCGCGAGAACCGCGGCAAGCGCCATGAGTTGCTGCAGACTCAAATCCAGAGCGGCAAGCTCGACCCTCATGCCCTGACGGCCAACGAGGATGCGCAACGTGCAGAATTCCGCAAGCAATCCGAGGAAGTCCGCGGTAAATGGCTGGCCGCCTGGGATAGCCTGAATGGCACGCAGCAGCAGCAAGTGACCGATTTGGTCAAAGCGCGCCAAACCAAGATGGAGGCACATCGCGCCAAGAAGGCAGAGCGCCTTGCCAAGCGTGAGGCGGCTAAGGGTGAGAAAGCCAGTGGCGATGTGCCCCCGCCGCCGCCGGTGCCGGCAGACGTACCGCCGCCTTCTTTGAACAACTGATGATAGGGAAACGCACGGCAGGGACTACAGCCGTGCCCTCATCTCTATTGCTGACTAAAGCGATAAGGGGCAGTAGCCACGTTCTGTGGCATGCGTAGTGTGGAGTTCTTTTGGCGCAGGAGGTCGGCGTGTAAAAGCCCCGCCGGGCCTATCGCCGCGACTCGGCCCGTGAGCAGGGGCCTCGGCCCGCTGCGCGGGCTAAATCGCGGCTCAACGGCCCGGCGGGGCTTTTACACGCCGACCTCCTGCTCGCAATGTCTGCCATTGACGGATGTTCGTACTCCTCTCGTTGTTGAGCAGACTCCATTGATTCGCGTCCAGTTTGGCCACGTGACAGGGACGCCTCCATAGAGACAATCACGAACAGCAAACGCCCCCAACACCAACAGCGATAAAAAAAATGCCCCCGCGCTGCGCCTTCGGCTTGCTGCCCCCGAGGGGGTATTTTCTTTCGCGTTGTGCGTGTTTTGTCCCAAAATGGCGCGTTCCAGTGATTGCGGGCACCGAATGAGTGCCAGTCTGCGATTGAGAATGCACCAATGTGGTGTGTATGGGGCGAAAAGACGCTGTCATTGATGGTTTTCATACAGCAATAAAACCTGGCACGGAAAGTGCTTTTGAGAGATACGCCGGTGTCATTTTTCTGAAAAGAATCCGGTCGTTGGTATTGGCATTTCCGCCGTTATCTATTCTCTCTCCGCACAGGATCCGCACCATGAAACGCACGCTGCTCGCCTTGCCCCTAGCGTTCTCGGCCAGTTATGCTGTTCTTGCCCATGCAGAACCCACTGATTTGGGTGCAGGTTTCTCGCTCAGCGGCAACGCCGCTATCGTCAGCGACTACCGGTTCCGTGGCTATTCACAGACCAATTTCCGCCCGGCCGTTCAGCTCGGTTTTGATTTGTCGCACACCTCGGGCTTTTACCTGGGAAACTGGAACTCCAACGTCTCTGATTTCGTCTTTCCCGAGGGCAACCTGGAAATGGATTTCTACGGGGGCTGGAAAGGAGCGTTGGGCGACAGCGGATTGAGCCTGGACGTCGGGGCTCTGTATTACTACTACCCCGGCTCAAAGTCGCCCAAAGGCGGCAACTACAACAATACGGACCTGTATCTAGGGCTGAGCTACGAAAACTATTCCTTGAAGTATTCGTATACCCCGAGCGATTTTTTCAGTACGCCGGACAGCAAAGGCACGTGGTATCTGGACGGCACGGCCAACTTTGACCTGGGCGACGGTTGGGGCCTCGTGGCGCACGTCGGTTACCAGAAGCTGAAGAAGCAGGTCAACATGGATGGCGACGATATCAACCACTATGTGGACTACAAACTGGGCGTGACCAAGGATCTGAACGGCTGGGTGCTGGGCCTGGCGGCCGTCGGCGCCTCCAAGGACAACTGGCTGCCCACCAAAAACGGCCATCCCTCTGGCCGTTTGGGGGCGGTGTTTTCTGTAGCCAAGGCGTTCTAAAACGGGTCCGTATCGGCCGCAATCAACAGTCTTCGGCTTCTCTTTTACAATACCCGGTTGCTCGTATCAGCCTGGATTGCACAAGAAATGGCCGAAGTACTGAATATCGAATCCCTGGACCTCGAAGCCCGGGGCATTGCGCGCCGCGATGGCAAGGTGGTGTTCGTCGAGGGCGCGCTGCCTTCCGAACGCGTCACCGCCGAGACCGTGCGTCGTAAACCGTCGTATGAAATCGCTCGCGTCGAAGACATACTGCGCCCATCGTCGTTGCGCGTGGCGCCGCGGTGCCCGCATTTTGGCGTCTGTGGCGGCTGTGCCATGCAGCACCTGGAGCCCAGCGCCCAGGTCGCCATCAAACAGCGTTCGCTGGAAGACACGTTCTGGCATGTCGGCAAGCTGCGTCCCCAACGCATTTTGCCGGCCTTGCACGGCCCGACCTGGGGTTACCGTTACCGTGCGCGCCTGTCCGTACGCGTGGTCCCTAAAAAGGGGGGTGTGCTGGTGGGCTTTCACGAGCGTAAAAGCAGCTACGTCGCCGACATGCGCGAGTGCCATGTCTTGCCGAAACACGTCAGTGACCTGCTGATGCCGTTGCGCGCGATGATTGCCTCGATGTCCAAGCCCGATCGCATGCCGCAGATCGAGGTCGCGCTAGGCGAGGGCGTCACGGCGCTGGTGCTGCGCCATCTCGAGCCATTGACCGATGGCGATATCGCGGTCTTGCGCGCCTTTGCCGCAAAGCACGATGTGCAATGGTGGCTGCAGTCCAAGGGGCCCGATACCGTCCACACGCTGGAGCCCGAGCATGCGGATGCGCTGGTCTACACCATGCCCCAATTCGGCTTGCGCATGCCATATCGGCCAACCGATTTTACGCAGGTCAATCACGCCATCAACCGCGCCATGGTGTCGCGAGCGTTGATGCTGCTGGACGTGCAGCCTACCGATCGTGTGGCGGATCTGTTCTGTGGGCTGGGCAATTTCACCCTGCCGTTGGCAACCCAGGGCCGCGAGGCGGTTGGCGTCGAGGGCAGCAAGGCATTGACCGATCGTGCGCTGGATGCTGCCACACGTCATGGGCTGGCGGATCGCACGAGCTTTGCCACCTTGAATCTGTTCGAGGTGGATGTCGAGTGGCTGCGCGGCCTGGGATATTTTGACCGCATGTTGATCGACCCGCCGCGCGAGGGTGCGCATGCCGTGGCGCAGGCCCTCGCATTGCTGTCGCCCGAAGAGCGTCCTCGCCGTATCGTCTATGTTTCCTGTAATCCCGCTACCTTGGCGCGCGATGCGGCAATCATGGCGCACGAAGGCGGCTACGTGGTGAAGAGCGCTGGCGTGATCAACATGTTTCCGCATACGGGGCATGTCGAGTCGATCGCGGTGTTCGAGTCGTTGTCGGCAGAGGAAGTTCTGGCGGTGCAAGAGCAGACGCGGTTGAGAAAGGCGCAAGAGATCGAGGATGCTGCGATCGCAGCCTGATCTCCTTACCAGTGCGTCTGCGGTCCGAGGGGAGCTGGCCTTTTACACTGCCAGCTTTCCCGTGGCGGCATCGTATGCGTCCTTGTTCAGCGGCTCCAGCGGGAACATGGGTCTCACGCGTTTTTTGAAGTCGAACAGCGACCAGTCCGAGCTGGTCACCCCCGGACTGTCGCATTCGATCAGCGCCGAGGAAATCGGCACGAACACCGGCCGGCAATACATGCGCGATTTCACGAGAATGAACTTGGCCTGCGTGGGCTCCAGCCCCATGCTCCGGAATACGCCCAGGTCCCAGGGCTCATGCGTGCGTTCGGTCAGCACCAGCTGCGCGGCGCCGATATCCAGTACGGCGCTGCGCCCCATGCAAGCCAGTTGCCCCGTATAGGTAGGGCCCGATATCACGTATTCGCCATTGGTGACGGCACGCACGGTGCCACGTAATGTCACGGGCGGCGTATTACGGCCGATCTCCGCAATAGGGCGCTTATTGCCCACCGGTAATTCGACTGTGGCGCCCACGCCAGCTTCAGACAGTCTTTGCACCGCTTCTGGATCGCAATACAGCCCAGCCAGTATGCCCGTCAGGCCGGCATCCAGCGCGGCCATCAGTACATCCATGGTGTCGCAGGTGCCCCCGCTCATGCAATTGTCGCCATGGTCCAGCAGCAGGACGGGTTTGTCTGCGGTTTCAGCCAGCGCTTTTGCGCGGGCGAGTGATTGAGCCAGCGGCTCGCTGTCGTACAGGAATCCCTCGCGGTTGGCCCAGATGGAGCCGGCGATCTCGGCTGCCACGCGATCCGCGCTTGCCGCGTCGCCATCGCCGACCACCACAACGCTCAGGCATGGGTTCGGAATGTCGGCCAGGCCAAAGCCCGCCAGGATGGACGCGCCCAATGCGCCGGCGGCCTCGGCGTCGCGTGCCGCTTGCACGGCGTCCCGCATGGCGCCCTCGGCCGTGTTGCTGCGCAGGGTATGCGACACCAGCGGCAGGCTGCGCCATGCGATCACGGGCTTGCATTTGCCATCCAGACTGTCGAACAGCAGGCGGCCCGCATGGTCGCCTGTTTCGTACATGTCGATATGCGGATAGGTCTTGAAACTGATGATGACGTTGGCGTTATCGATCATTTTCTGCGTGACGTTCGCATGCAGATCCAACGCTACTGCGATCGGCGTGCGCGGCGCAGCGGCCCGCACCCGTTCCAGTAAATCGCCTTCGCCATCGTCGGTGGTCTCGACGGCCATCGCGCCATGCAGGTCCAGCAGGATGGCATCGCAGCCCGCCGCCTCGGCAACAATGCAATCGCAAATCTGCTGATAGGCCTGCGCATCTACCCGGCCACTGGGATAGGCCGTCGCCGACACTGGGGTGACGAGTTCAGCCCCGCGCGCTTCGGCCAAATCGATGAACGCCGACATGGCCGTGCGCTTGCCCTTGTTTTCTGCGTAGGCGTCAGCGCCGTAGGTAGGGCCATCGTTACCGAACGAGGATAGCGGCGTCGGGACCGGCGAGAACGTGTTGGTCTCGTGGTTCATGCGTGCAATCAAGACTTTCATGTGCAACGGCTCGGGTCTGTGAGAGGAATTTCTTTACTCAGGGGAGGGCGCAGTCAAACGGTTTGCTTTGCCGCGCGCGTTTGAATCGTGCCGCAGCAGCGCAACATCGCGTGCAGCAATACGTTGCAGCCTGCTTCCAGGTGATCAGGTTGCGCGTCTTCGATTTCATTATGGCTGATGCCATCCTTGCACGGCACGAAGATCATTGCCGTGGGTGTGACGCGCGCCATGTATACCGCATCGTGCCCCGCGCCGCTGATCACGTCCAGGTGATCCAGGCCGAGTGTCGCTGCGCCATCGCGGATGGCCTGCACCAAACGCGGCTCGAAAGGTTGGGGCGGGAAATAGACGACTTCTTTTGACTCGATCTCAATCTTTCCTGGCACGGCGAGGTCCTGCACGGTGCGTGCCAATGCAGCGGCCATGCTATCCAGCGTGGCGTCATCCGCCGCGCGCATGTCTACGGTCAGGCTGACACGGCCGGGGATGACATTGCGTGAATTAGGGAAATTGTCCAGGCAACCCACGGTGCCGCGGCCATGGGGCGCATGATCGAGTGCAATACGATTGACCGCCCGGATCACATCGGCGGCGACCAACAAGGCATCGCGACGCAGTTCCATCGGCGTCGGGCCGGCGTGCGCCTCCTGGCCCGTGATGACGATGTCGTACCAACGCTGGCCCAGTGCGCCTTCGACCGCGCCGATGGTGATGTTCTTGGCCTCGAGGATCGGGCCCTGTTCGATGTGCGCTTCGAAATAAGCGCCGACGTCACGCCCGCCGACAGCATCCGGGCCGGCGTAGCCTATGTCGTTCAGCGCCTGCCGCACGGATATGCCATCGCGGTCAACCGCAGTCAACGCATGGTCCAGCGTAAAGGCGCCGGCATATACACCGGAACCCATCATGACCGGCACAAAACGCGATCCCTCTTCATTGGTCCACACCACGACTTCGACGGGGGCCTCGGTCTCGATACCGTGATCGTGCAGGGTACGCAGCACTTCAATGCCTGACAGCACGCCATAGTTGCCGTCGAATTTCCCGCCGGTCGGCTGCGTGTCGATGTGACTGCCCGTCATGACGGGCGGCAGATCGTCGCGCAGACCTGCACGACGCATGAAGATATTGCCAATCGCGTCCACGCGCACCGTGCAGCCCAGTTCTCGAGCCCAGGATGAGACCAGGTCGCGCCCTTGGCGGTCCAGGTCGGTCAATGCCAGGCGGCAGACGCCGCCCTTGTCGGTGGCGCCGATTTGCGCCAGTTCCATCAGTGAATTCCACAGACGGTCGCCGTCCACGCGCAAGGCGCTGACGGATTCTAAAGTTGTCATTTCCATGATGATTTCCTTCCAGCGTGCCGTGCGTTATACGCCCACGCCCAAATAACGGTCCTTGACGTCATCATTGGCCAGAAAGGCTGCGTTTGTGCCTTCGTAGACAATGGCGCCTTGTTCGATGATGAAATGGTGATCTGCGAGTTGAGTGCAGACTTCCAGATTTTGTTCCACCAGCAGGATTGTGACACCGGCCTGTTTGATCAGCTTGATCTGCGCCACGATTTCTTCCACGATCACTGGCGCCAGGCCCTCTACAGGCTCATCCAGCATCAGCACGCGCGGATGGTTCATCAAGGCCCGGCCGATCGCCAGCATCTGTTGTTCGCCTCCTGATAGCTGTCCGCCGCCGTTGCGGCGCCGTTCCTTCAGGCGCGGAAAGATCTTGTAGACGTCGTCCAGTTGCCACGGCGATTGGCGGCGAGCGCCCAGTTTCAGGTTTTCCTCGACCGTCAGCAGTTTGAAAATGCCGCGATGTTCCGGCACCAGGCACACCCCCATCGCGGCAATCCTGTGCGCAGGCTGCCCCGTGATGTCGCGGGAATGCAGCCGAATGCTGCCTGCCCGCGGCGCAATCACCCCCGCGATCGATTTGAGCGTGGTGGATTTTCCTGCGCCGTTGCGGCCCAACAGCGTGACCACCGAACCCTCAGGTACGTTCAGTGACACGCCCTGCAGGATATGGCTTTTGCCGTAATAGCTGTGGATGGCATCGATCTGCAGGCTCATGCGCGACCTCCGGTAATCATGTTGCCCAGATACGCGGCACGTACGCGCTCGTCATTGCGGATAACGTCGGGCCGGCCTTCGACCAGGACCCGGCCCTGCTGCATGACCGTGATCGTGTCGGATATGTCCATCACGATGTTCATGTTGTGCTCGATCAGCACCACGGTGTGATCGTCGCGCAGACCGCGGATCAGGTGCTTCATTTCATCCAGATCGTCGACACCCATGCCGGAGGTAGGCTCGTCCAGAAAAATGGCCCGCGGCTTGGCGGCCAGCGCCATGCCGACTTCGAGCCGCCGTTGCTGGCCGTGTGATAAGGCGCCTGCGGCAACGCCGGCCAGACGCGTCAATCCCATGCGTTGCATCGACGTGTCGACGATATCGGCATGTGCGCGTGCGCCTGATGGCGGATGCCAGCAATCGAAAGCCCCTGATCGGTGCACCCCTTGGGCCGCCAGACGCAGGTTTTCACGCACAGACAGATTCGTGAACAGGCTGGTGACCTGAAACGAGCGGGCGATGCCGCGTTGCACGCGTTGGTGATCTGCTTCGCGCGTGACGTCGTGGCCGTCGAATACGATGCTGCCTTCGCTGGCCATCAGCGTGCCGGTGAGGGTGTGAAACAGGGTGGTCTTGCCTGCGCCGTTAGGGCCGATCACGGAATGCACGGTGCGCGGGTAGATCTGCAGGTCTACGCCATGCAATGCAACGAATTTCCCGAACCGCTTGATGATGCCGCGGGCCTGTAATAAGGGCTGCGCCGGGGCCGCGGACGGAGCCGTCGTGGCTGAAATACCGTCGTGCGTCGTCATGCGCGTTCCTCCTTCGTCGTATCGCCCGCGGCAGGGCCTCGCCGTACCGACAGCCACAGACGCTCACCCAGGCCCCACAGACCTTTCTGCATGAACAGGCTGACAGCAATCAACAGGAAACCCAACAGCATCAGCCAACGCGGCCATAGCGTGGATAGCCAGTCCGCAAACAAGACATAAAACGCCGCGCCTAATACTGACGCAAACAGATTACCGGTGCCACCGATCACGGTCATGACCAGGATCATTTCGCTGGTGTGGTATTCGATGCTGGACAGCGGTGCGATGCCTGTCATCATGGCCAGGAACGCACCTGCCAGCGCGGTCACCGCGCCAGAGATGGCAAAGGCGGCCAATTTGAACATCTTTACGTTGTAGCCTACCGCAGCCGCGCGCGCCTCGTTATCGCGTATGGCCAACAAGGTGCGTCCGAATACGGAGTTCGTGATGCGCAGCAATAGCCAGAACACAATCAGGAAACACACTGCCACAAAGGTATAGAACTGCCAAGGTGATGCGAGCGACATCAGCTCCGCGCCTGCCACTGACACGGGCGGGCGAGGTACGTCGAGCAAGCCGTTGTCGCCGCCGGTCAGGTCCGGCAAGCTATAGGCCAGGAAATAAAACATCTGTGCAAAGGCCAACGTCAGCATGACGAAATACGTACCCCGTTGCCGGATAGCAAACCAGCCGACAAAGGCGGCGGCGAGGGCGCCCACGACGACGGCGGCTATCAAGGCCAGGGGCATCGGCAGTGCAAAACGCGTCAGCAGAATTCCAACGGTATAGCTGCCCAAACCAAAGAAAATGCCCTGGCCAAACGATAGCAACCCGGTAAAACCCAATAGCAGGTTGCAGCCCAGCACTGCCAGCGCGTAGATCAGCACCTCGGTCGCGAGCGATCCGGACTGCATGCACAACGGCAATATCAACGCGACCAGCAACGCCAGCACCAGTTGCATGTGGGATTTCAATCGGATCATCAGCCTCTCCCCAGCAGACCGTGCGGACGCAGCAGCAATACTGCAGCCATGGCGACGTAGATCATCAGGCGGGCCCCTTCAGGCCACAGCGTGCTCATGACACTTTGCACGATGCCGATCAGCAAGCCGCCCACCAACGCGCCGGAAAAGCTGCCCATGCCGCCCACCACCACAATAACGAATGCGATGCCCAATGCCTCGATGCCCATGAACGGCTCGACACCGCGAATGGGCGCAGCGAGCACACCGGCCAGCGCTGCGGTGGCCGCACCCAGCGCGAACACCAGGCTGAAGACACGGAACACATTGATCCCCAGCAGTGACACCATCTCGGTCGATTCACTGCCTGCGCGCACTGCGCTGCCCAATCGCGTGCCCTCGAGCACATACCACAGCAGCAGGGCAAACACGGCAGTGAAGCCGATCACGAACAAGCGATATTTGGGATAGATAAAGCTGCCCCACATCACGACGCCTTGCAGGGACGCAGGAGCGGCGACATTGTCGCCCAGTGGTCCCCAGATCACGATGACGGCTTCCTGCAGTACCAGTGCCAGGCCGACGGTGATCAAGATGTGGAATTCATGCGGCTGCGCGTACACATGCCGCAGCACGACCTTTTCGACCACCCAGGCGCAGGCGCCCACAATCAGCGGCACGATGGCCAGCGCGACCCAGAAATTCAAGCCCCATTGAATGGCCTGAAAACAGAAATAAGCGCCCAGCAGATAAAACGCGCCGTGCGCAAAATTGACGAAGCGCAAGAGACCAAAAATGATGGACAAGCCGACTGCCAGCAGGAAGTACAGCATGCCCACGCCGATCCCATTGACCACCTGAAGCAAATAAACATTCATGCGGAGTGTGCGTAGAGAAGAGGATATGTCCGAAGACGGAAGCCGCGACGTGCCTGATATCAGGCGCGTCGCGGCGTGCGGACATTACATCTTGCAGCCAGTCTCGGCAACAGGCAGGAACGATTGTCCGGAATGGACGATGGTCGCGTAATCGTCCTTGTCCTTCATCTCGGATTTTTTCTTGCCCTTTAGCAGGTAGTAGTTTTTCAGCACCTGGTGATCTTCTTTGCGGATTTCTTCGGTACCGGTCAGGCCCTCGTAGCGCATGCCTTCCATTTGCGCAATGACTTTCGCGGGGTCATCGCTGTTGGCCTTGATCATGGCATCTACCATGATGCGCGTGCAGATGTAGGAACCAGCCAGGCTGTAGTTGGGATTCATCTTCAGCTTGGACTGGGTCAATTGGACCAACTCTTTATTCAGCGGCGAATCGATACCGTGCCAGTATTGCGCGCCAAAATACACGCCTTCGCATAGGTCCGCGCCCAGGCTTTCGAATTGCTCCAGACCCGATGCCCAGGCAATCAGGATGGTGCAGTTTTGCTTCATGCCAAAGCTGACTGCCTGGCGCAGCGTGTCGGACGATTGTGAGCCAAAGTTCAGAATCAGCAGCACGTCGGGTTGTGCGGCCATGGCGTTGGTCAGGTAGCCGCTGAATTCCTTTTCGGTCAACGAGTGATAGCTGTTGCCTACGTGCTCGATGCCTTTTTCCTTGAGGATCGCCTTGGCGGCATTCAGCAGCCCTTCGCCGAATACATACTGCGGTGTGATGGTGTAGACGCGCTTGGCGCCGGGTTTTTCCGCCAGCAACGGGCGCAGGGTTTGCTCGATCGCGCCAAAGGTGGGCACTGACCAGCGGAACGTGGCGCGGTTGCAATCCTTGCCGGTGATTTCATCGGCGCCCGCGGTGGTGATGAACACGGCATTTGCCTTCTCGGCTTCTTTGCCCATGGCCAATGCTTCGGATGACAGGATGCCGCCTGCCCAGAATTTGGCGCCTTTTTGCTGGGCAATTTCCTGGACTTTGCGGACCGCGGTGGCAGGCTTGCCTTCGGTGTCCAGCACGGTGTAGGCCAAGGGACGCTCCAACGCCTTGCCGTATTGTTCCAAGGCGAGTTTCATGCCCAGGTCCGCGAATTTACCGTTCGCGGCGAACGCGCCCGACATAGGCACCGGGCAGGCGAACTGGATAGCACCAGCGGATTGCGCCAGCGCGGAACGAGCGGTCCATAAAGAGCCCGGCACTGCGCCCAACGCAGCCATCTTCAAGAGGTTACGGCGATTCAAGATTTTTCTCCCTGGCCGCGGCGCGCATCGGCGGCGGCATATAGACGTTATATGCGCGGCTCGCGCGCATTCCTGTACGGCTGACTCTGACTCGAGGTGGACTTGGTGTTTCCACTGATGCTGCGCCTGCGACCCTATTTATCATGATAAATAGGATTAATATCATAATCGTGCAGGGCAGCAATCGGTGTCAAGAATCTGGGTATCAGGTTTAACCCTGGGTCGGGCCGATGCACCGAAAGCAGTGAGGATGACAATGACGCGACCCATGCGCAAAGGATCGTTATGGACTTTGACAGTCAGGACATGCAGCCCACGGCAGCGATGGGCCAACCCAAACGCAGCGATCTGGTGGCTGAGGAAATCAAGCGGCTGATTACCGCCAAGAACCTGTTGCCCGGCGACAAGCTGCCGCGCGAGAGCGAATTGCAGAGCATGTTCGCCGTGAGCAAAAGCACGATCCGCGAAGCACTGAAGTCCCTGGAGGTACAGGGCTTGGTGAAGGTCAGCACCGGGCCAGGCGGAGGAGGGATGGTGGTCGAGGTGCCGCTGGATCGCACGTTCCAGTTAATGCAGAACTACCTGTTTTTCAAGGAAGTGCGTATCGAAGACATCTACCAGGTGCGCAAGCTGCTGGAACCGGAACTGGCCGCCAGCGCCGTTGCGCATTTGACCGATGCGCACTTTGCCGCGCTGGAGCACAACATCCAATGCTGCGACCCGATGGCGGAACATGTCGAGGACCCGCTGGCGCAGCGGCAGGAGGAAATGAACTTCCACGACATTTTTGCCGCGGCCTGCCCGAATTCTTTTTTGCGCTTCAGCTGCGAAATGATCAATCAGATGATCCGGCAACTGACCGTCTTCGACAACGAGATGCCACCGCAGGAACAGGCAAGATTCGGTATGTCGAACACAAAATTCCACAAGCAGATCCTGCAAGCTGCGCGAGAGCGTGACGCAGAGCGCGTACGAGCATTGATGAGCGATCACATGCATGACTGCATGCGGTCAGTGACACGCATGCACGGCAAACTGAAAGGCCGCTTGATCCTGGACTCAGAAATGTCCCGGCGTACGGTGGCGCGCAATGCGCGCCGGGCGGGGCGACAGAAGGCTGGAGGGTAGATTGTCACGCATGCGCGGAGTGATGAGGGTGATCTGTGGTTGCACTGAAATGGACGCCAAGCGCGCTCATTACCTTGCGTAGCGTGAGATAGCTTGGGTTGGCGCCGGGGGCTAAGGCCTTATAAAGGCTGGTACGGCCGAGCCCTGTCTTCTTTGCAATCTCTGTGATACCTCGAGCACGCGCGGCAACGGAAAGCGCGCTGAGAAAAACATCTGGATTTTCATCTTTCGCCGCCTCGGCGAGAAACATGGCGATAGCCTCATCATTCTCCAGGTATTCTGCTGCGTCGAATTCTCGTAGTTCAACCATTTTATTGCTCCGCTGAATGTCAGCCCAAAGCTTCTTTGCTCGTACGATGATTGAGGACAGCCATATATCAAACTCTTTGGTACGTAGAAACTTCAACATCTGCGATTGTATCCTTTGGGATACATGCATTCAACTGACAGAAGTTGAATCTTAGAGAGCGGCTGTCGGCCGCACAATTCGCCTACAGGACCAATTTATCGCACTTGACCTCAACCCTCATGCGTCACTGCAACGCCACCTAACTCCTCAATAATCGGACATTCTGGCCGATTGTTTCCTTTGCAGTGTTCGGCCAGATGCCGCAGCGTATCGGCCATTTGCTGTAGTTCCGCGGCCTTGCGCTCCAGGCCTTCTACATGGCTTAACGCAACGCGTTTTACATCCGCGCTGGCGCGGTCACGATCGCGCCACAGGGCCAGCAGCTCGTGCATTTGCTCCACCGAAAATCCCAGATCCCGCGCACGGCGCACGAAGCGCAGGGTGTGCAGTTCCTTGTCTCCGTAGACGCGATATCCGGAGTCCGTGCGTGTGGCCGAGTCAATCAAGCCGATGCTTTCGTAATAGCGAATCATCTTGGCAGAGATGCCCGACGCGGTGGCAGCTTGTCCAATATTCATGGCGTCAATCTCCTAAACAGCGGCAGGTCGTGAACTAGCGTGAAAGCGGCGCAGGCGTAGCGCGTTACCCAACACAAACACGCTGGACATGGCCATTGCCGCAGCAGCGAACATGGGCGAGAGCGCTACGCCATACGCCGGATATAGCGCGCCCGCCGCCACTGGAATCAAGGCAACGTTATAGGCGAACGCCCAGAACAGGTTCTGCCGGATATTGGCCATCGTGGCGCGGCTCAATGCGATCGCATCGGGAACGGCATTCAGATCCCCCGCCATGAGGACCACCGATGCGGCTTCGATGGCAACATCGGTGCCGGTGCCGATAGCAATGCCGATATCCGAGGCCGCCAGTGCCGGAGCATCGTTGATGCCATCGCCTACGAACGCCAGGCGGCGCCCATTTTTGCGCAGGTCTTCAATCGCGGCGACCTTGCCGTCCGGCAGGACTTCGGCGCGCACTTCGTCGATACCCAGCTGGCGGGCAACGCCACGAGCAGTATGTGTGTTATCACCGGTAATCATCGCCGTTTGGATGCCCAGGCGATGCAGTGTGGCGATGGATTGCGCGGCAGAAGGCTTGATCGGATCGCTGACCGCGACCATGGCAGCAATTTGCCCGTCTACGGCTACGTAGATGGGAGTTTTGCCTGCCTCGCCCCAGGCGGCAATGGGATCCTGCGTAGCGGCATGGTCTACATCGAGCTTTGCTGTGATGTCTACGCCATGCTCGGACATCAAACGGCTATTGCCGGCGATGACCTTGCGGCCTTCGATGGTGGCTTGTACGCCGGCACCGGTGAAGGCCTGAAAATCGTCGGCTTTTGGCAGACTCAGGCCGCGCTCCTCGGCCGCCGCGACGATGGCCAAGGCAATAGGGTGCTCGGATCGAGTCTGTACGGCAGCCAGCCAACGCAGCACCTCTGTCTCGTCAAATCCGTTGCGCGTATGGATATCGGTGAGCGCAGGTTTGCCCTCGGTCAAGGTGCCGGTCTTGTCGAACGCGATCACTTCTACGTCGCGCAGCGCCTGCAAGGCGTCACCCTGGCGAAACAGGATACCCATATCCGCCGCTCGGCCTGTACCCACCATGATCGAGGTCGGCGTGGCCAGTCCCATGGCGCAAGGGCAGGCGATGATGAGCACTGCAACCGCATTCACCAACGCAAAGGGCAGGGCAGGCGCCGGCCCCCACATCAGCCACGCTGCAAAGGTCAGCAGCGCTGCGGCCATGACGGCCGGCACAAACCAAGCGGTGACCTGATCGACCAGGGTCTGAATGGGCAGACGCGCTCCTTGGGCAGCCTCCACCATGCCGATGATGCGTGCCAACATGGTGTCCGCACCGGTATGCGTGACACGCAGCGTGAAACTGCCTGAGGTGTTCAGGGTGCCGCCGGTAGCGGACATGCCTACTGTTTTTTCGACAGGAACAGGTTCTCCCGTCAGCATGGATTCATCGACAAACGAGCGGCCTTCGATAATCTCACCGTCGATGGGGATTTTTTCTCCCGGACGCACGACGACATGTTCGCCGCGCAAGACCTGGTCAATGGGGACGTCCTGTAGTTTTCCCTCGCGCAGCACGCGCGCGGTGCGTGGCTGCAGACCGATCAGACGCTTGATAGCAGCGCCAGTGCGGCCTTTGGCGCGAGCCTCCAGCATGCGGCCCAACAAGATCAGCGTAACGATAACGGCTGCCGCTTCGAAATAGACATGCAGCGCGTTACTGGGCAACCAGTCCGGCAAAAAGGTCGCGACGGTGGAATAGCCCCACGCCGCGCCCGCACCCACTGCTACCAGAGAGTTCATTTCCGGTGCGCGGCGCCATAAGGCGATGAGCCCTTTGGTAAAGAACACACGGCCGGGCCATGCCAGCACGAGCGTGGTCAGCACGAACTGCAATCGCCAGCTATTTTCCCGGCCCAGCGTGTCGAGAATCCAGTGATGAAAGCCCGGCAGGATGTGTGAGCCCATCTCCAATACAAAAACCGGCAGGGTCAGGATAACGGCTACTGTGAAGGCCCGGCGCAGTGCACGAGCCTCCTCGGCGCGGGCCTGGGCCTGGCGGTCTTCATGTCCGTCGTTGGCGACGATAGGTTGGGCTTCGTAACCCATACGCACGACAGCGGCAACCAACGCGTCGGTGCCTGCGGCAATCGGGTCGTAATTCACCTGCGCGCGTTCGGTGGCCAGGTTGACGCTGGCCTGATTCACGCCTGGTACGGCCGATAGTGCCTTTTCCACACGCTTGACGCACGAGGCGCAGGTCATGCCCGTAATGGCAAGCTCTGTCTGGGTGAGAGAGGAGGCGTTCATGCTGAACTCCGTCAAAGTTGAGAGCGAATGGTGATAGTCTCAACCTTGACATGATGGGAAGGTCAAGCTTAATTGTACGCTTGATATTGCACGGCACTTCGGCATGTGGAAAAACGCAAGCCACACTTTGTCGGCAACCGCATAGCCGCTATACGGAACGGCCGTATGACCCGGGCACCGACAATGGACGTGCTATGAGCTGCGGCTCACACCAGTGAGTGGATGAGAAATCCCACCGTCGCCGTAGCTTCTGAGTATCTGAGCGATGACGATCTGATAGCCGTCGAGCCAGCGTGCTTGCTGTTGCTTGGCGGCGATATGGGCGGGGTGATCAATCAATCGCTGGAGCGCTTCCAGTGTTTCCCAGTAGTACACATTCGAGATAAGCCCGGTTGCCGGATTTTCCCAACTCTCTTCCCCCAGATAGCCGGGAATCGATTTAGCGGTCTGCGCGATGACGCTGTCCAACGCGTGGAATTCATCATCGTAGTCGCGTTTGGCAAAAGTAAATGTGGAGGTATACATAGGCAGATAGGGAATTAGTATGAATCGTTGAGGCACAATGATAGGCTTGACCTTAACATCATGGGAAGGTTTAAGCTGGTTGCAATCGGTCCTGGGTCACGCGAATGTTTCGCTGGGCGCGCGGACCTGATTTCGACTACCTAAAAGGAGCATTTATGTCTTTCCAATTCAACGTTCCCGACATGACCTGCGGCCACTGTGTGAGTACGATTACCAAGGCTGTGAAAGAAGCGGTGCCTAGCGCCACCGTGACCACGGACCTGGGCGCGCATCGCGTCACCGTCGACGGAGCGCCTGACGTAGAGGAAGTACGGCAGGCGATTGTCGAGGCGGGTTATGAGGCGCAATTGGCCTGAGGCGCCATGGGCACAGGCCGTGCTGCAGAACGATATGCAGGCGGCTTGGCTTCCGTGCTGGTTCGATAGTGCGCTTTTGTTGTTTAATTAGTACTGTCTTTTGATTTTCAATTGTTCATTGAATTTATCTATCAATTAATTTAAATAATTAAATTAGATAAATTAATAGCTATTGTTTATTATTTCCACATGGTCGCTGAGGACCTCTCAACACATCTGGAGATAAACGAATGCTGCAAAACCGCGAAGGCCAACGAGTCCCTAACGTCACTTTCCCTGTCCGCGAGGGCAATGACTGGAAACAGGTGACGACCGACGATATTTTCAAGAACAAGACTGTTGTCGTCTTCTCCCTGCCTGGCGCTTTTACGCCGACTTGCTCGTCGACCCACCTGCCGCGTTACAACGAACTGGCATCTGCATTTTTTGCCGAAGGCGTCGATAGCATCGTCTGCGTGTCGGTGAACGACACGTTCGTGATGAACGAATGGGCCAAGGACCAGGAATCCGCGAACATCACGCTACTGCCCGATGGCAACGGTGATTTCACCGAGGGCATGGGCATGCTGGTCGACAAGCGCGATTTGGGCTTTGGCAAGCGCAGCTGGCGCTATTCCATGCTGGTGAAAGACGGCGTGGTGGAAAAAATGTTCATCGAGCCGGAAAAAGAAGGCGACCCGTTTGAGGTGTCCGATGCGGACACGATGCTGGCTTACTTTGCCCCGAAGGCCAAGAAGCCCGATCAAGTCGTCGTGTTCTCCAAGCCGGGTTGCCCGTTCTGCGTGGAAGCCAAGGCCCTGTTGGATGAGAAAGGCTACAACGCCATCGAAATCCCCTTGGAAAACAAGGTGCGCGGCCGTGTGATCGGCGCGGTGTCGGGTAAAGGGACTGCTCCGCAGGTCTTTATCAACGGCACGCTGATTGGTGGCTTGGAAGATCTGAAGGCGCATTTCGCCTGATGGCCACGGGGGGGCTGGGAGTTTCTGGCCTCCCTTGAACCGTTTTTCATAAATAAACGCTCGTGCCAGCCGTTACGGCGGCTGTGAGGGCTTTTTTGTCGCCGGGCCGTCCCAAGACAAAAAGCGCCCCTTGGGGGGCAGCAAGTCGAAGGCGCAGCGTGGGTTTTTTTTTGTCGCCGGGGGCAGCAAGCGAAAGGCGCGGCGTGGGGTTTTGGCCAGGGTTGTTGTCTGTGGCATGCGTAGTGCGGAGTTCTTTTGGCGCAGGAGGTCGGCGTGTAAAAGCCCCGCCGGGCCTATCGCCGCGACTCGGCCCATGAGCAGGGGCCTCGGCCCGCTTCGCGGGCTAAATCGCGGCTCAACGGCCCGGCGGGGCTTTTACACGCCGACCTCCTGCTCGCAATGGCTGCCATTTACGGATGTCATGCGCTTTGCTGCATCAACGCTGTTGAAGCAAGCTGAAGACGCAACGTGGGGTTTTTTAGTCGCGTTCGCCTTGCTTAGGGCGCAACGTAAGATTCAGTGGGAACAATGATGAAGATTCTGCATACCGATGTTGCGGTGATTGGCGCTGGCACCGCGGGGCTCGCGGCGTATCGTGCGGCGCGAGCGGCTGGCAAACGGGCGCTATTGATCGAGGGCGGTCCCTATGGGACGACATGTGCGCGTGTCGGATGCATGCCTTCCAAACTCTTGATCGCCGCAGCCGAGGCTGCTCATCATGCTGCCCATACGGCGCCGTTCGGTGTGCATGTAGATGGGCCGATCCGCGTTGATGGGCGCGAAGTCATGGCGCGTGTCCGCCGCGAGCGTGATCGCTTTGTCGGATTCGTGCTCGAAGGCGTTGAAAACATTCCTGCCGAGGACAAAATCCCTGGGTACGCGAAGTTCGTTTCAGACACGGTATTGCACGTCGACGATCAAATCGAAATTCAGGCGGCTAGCGTGGTGATAGCGACGGGTTCGCGTCCCGTGGTGCCTGCGCCGTTCCAGGGGTTGGGTGATCGCCTCGTAGTGAACGATGACGTGTTTGATTGGGACGACTTGCCCAGCAGTGTGGCGGCCTTTGGTCCTGGCGTGATTGGACTGGAGCTGGGGCAAGCGCTGTCGCGTCTGGGCGTGCGCGTGCGGGTGTTCGGCGTGAGCGGCAGTCTGGGTGGACTGAGTGATCCCGCCGTGCGCCAGCGTGCGCGCCGCACATTCCAGGACGAGTTCTATCTGGATCCGGATGCGCGTGTCCTGTCGACCACGCGTGTCGGCGATCAGGTGGAGGTGCGCTACATCGCGTTGGATAACACCGAACGTACCGAGACATTCGATTATGCGTTGGTCGCAACTGGCCGGCGCCCGAATGTCGATCAACTGGATCTGCAAAACACCAGCCTCGTACGCGATGCGCGCGGTGTGCCGGAATTCGACCGGCATACGTTGCAGTCTGGCAATTCGCAGATCTTTATCGCTGGTGATGCGAATGCAGACGTGCCGTTGTTGCACGAGGCTGCTGACGAAGGGCGCATTGCGGGCCAGAACGCCGCGCGGTATCCCGACGTGCAGCCTGGTTTGCGACGGGCGCAGTTAGGCGTGGTTTTTTCGGACCCGCAAATCGCGTTGGTGGGAACGCCGTACAGCCGTTTACCGCAGAACGGATACGTCACGGGCGAAGTGGATTTCGGCGACCAAGGCCGCTCGCGCGTCATGCGGAAGAACAAAGGCATGTTGCACGTCTATGCAGAGATCGGCACGGGACGTTTCCTGGGCGCAGAGATGATCGGGCCTTCGGCCGAACACATTGGTCATTTGCTGGCATGGGCCGCGCAGCAAGAGCTGACGATTGCGCAAATGCTCGACATGCCGTTCTATCACCCGGTGGTGGAAGAAGGCTTGCGTACGGCGTTGCGCGATGCGGCGGCGCAATTGGCACGCGCCGATGCCACGCCGTTGCGCGCGGCTGCGTGATAGCGGATCTTCGGCGGACGGATTTAATCTCTGTGCGGCCAATGAGGCTCGGCCTGCACAGAGATGATCGCGAATGCCTATTGCAGTTTCACCTGGGCATCCGTGATCACCTGGTGCCACGTATCGAGTTCGGCATCGATGTGTTTACCGAACTCCGCGGGAGTCGACCCCACGACCTCGTAGCCATAGCCGGCCAGTTGCTGCTGTAATGCGGGCTGTTTTACCGCGTTGGCTATGCTTTTGCTGAGTTTGTCGACGACATCGTTGGGCACCCCTGCGGGAGCAATGATGCCGTACCAGCCATTGACCACAAAATCAGGCGTGCCGGATTCCTGCACAGTGGGGACTTGGGGCAATACCGCTGCACGTGTGTTGCCCGTCACCGCCAATGCCTTGAGTTTGCCGGCTTTGACCTGGGGTAATGATGTGGAAATACTGTCGAACATCAATCCCACTTCGTTGCCTATCAAGGCCACCACGGCCGGGCCGCTGCCTTTGTATGGCACATGCAGCAGCTCGATGCCGGCCTTGCGTTTGAACAACTCGACCGCCAGGTGACTGGTATTGCCGTTGCCGGCGGACGCGAATGATATCTTGCCGGGATGCGCTTTCGCGTACGCAATCATGTCGGGCAAGGTGTCGTACGGCGCTGCTGTCGGCGCGACCGCCAACAGCGGCAGATTCGCCACCCAGGATACCGGCGCGAAATCCTTGCGCGTGTCATATGGCAATGAGGAATACAGGCTGGGATTGATCGCGTGCGCGGCCAGCACCATCAGCACGGTATAGCCGTCTGGCGCCGAGCGCGCGAGCTGGGCTGTCGCAATGGAGCCACCCGCACCGGGTTTGTACTCGATGACAATGGGTTGGCCCAGTTCTTTCTGCAGCACCGCGCCCAGCGGGCGTGCCAGCATGTCCGCGCTGCCGCCGGGCGGGTAGGGGATCAGCAGCGTAATCGGCTTGTCGGGATAATCGGATGCCGCGTTCGCGATGTCGGGTGTTAGCAGGTAACTCAGAGCGCTCGTCAAGCTCAATGCGGCAGCGCCAATCAGGTGTGCCCAACGTCGATTCAGTGTCGCTGTGGTCGTCATGACGTCTCCTGCTTTCTGGTGTGTGATGAGGCTGTCGTCCTCGGATTTGCTTTCGTTACGGTCAGCGATGTCCGTTATCCAATCGCGTTCGAGCAACGTCGATCCAAGGCGTCGATCATGCTCGATATTGCACGCGATCATCGGATACGCGTTCGATGAGGCGCGGCGGGATCGGCGTGTGCAGCGTGGCTTGTGTGAAGGATTGCAGCGTGGCGGTGCTGATCCCGTCCAGAATGGCGTAGAGCACCATTCCTTGGGGCGTAATGTCGACCACAGCCATGTCGGTGTAGACGCGATCCACCACCTTTAAGCCGGTCAGCGGATAGCTGCACCGGTTCAACAGCTTCGGCATGCCTTCGCGTGTGCAATGATCCATTGTGATGTAGACCTTGCGCGCGCCTACTGCCAGATCCATCGCACCGCCCACGGCGGGAATGGCGTCCTGTGCATCGGTAATCCAATTGGCCAGATCCCCGTTGGCCGCGACCTGGAATCCGCCCAGCACGGTGTAGTCCAGATGGCCGCCGCGCATCATGGCAAACGAAACCGTGTGTTCTGAGATGGATGCGCCCGGCAAGAGCGAGATCGTCTCGCGGCTGGCGTTGATCAGATCGGGATCGGCCTGCGCGCCCTCGACAACGGCGCCCATGCCCAGAATGCCATTCTCGCTGTGCAGCACGATTTCTCGATCGGGCGGGAGATAATTCGACACTAGCGTGGGCATGCCAATGCCTAGATTGACGATAGCGCCGTCAGGGATGTCACCGGCCACGAGTTGAGCGATGTGATGGCGGGATAAGCGTTGTTCGCGTGGAGGCAATAGCGCTTGACTCATTGAGGATCCTTGGCGAGTACCACGGTCTTTACAAAAATGCCCGGGGTCATGACATGCTCAGGTGCAATGGTGCCTAGATCTACGATCTCGTCGACCTGGGCGATGGTGTGCCGTGCGGCTGAACTCATGACGGGATTGAAATTGCGCGCCGCAAACCGATAGGTCAAGTTGCCCCAGCGATCACCGAGATGGCCGCGCACCAATGCAAAGTCAGCGCGCAACGGCTGTTCCAGCACATAGCCGATGTCATCGATGACGCAAGTCTGCTTGCCCTCGGCCAGTGGCGTGCCATAGCCGGTAGGTGTAAAAAATGGTCCTAATCCAGCACCGCCCGCGCGAATGCGTTCGGCCAGCGTGCCTTGCGGCACGACCTCGAGTGCAACTTGGCCTGCGCGATACGCGGCGGCAAAGACCTCGGAATTAGGCGGGCGGGGGTGCGAACAGATGACCTTGCTCACCTGCCGGGCCTGGATGAGCGCCGCAATGCCGCGATCGAATGTGCCGCTGTTGTTGCTGATGATCGTCAAGTCCCGCGAGCCTCGTTGCAACAAGGCCTGCATCAATTGCATCGGGACACCGGCGTCACCAAACCCACCAATCATGATGCTAGCGCCGTCTTGGATGGCGGAGACGGCGTCCCGCAGGGAAGGGCATATTTTGTTGATCACCGGCTACTCCTGCTTCAGGCCCGCTTTCTGCACAATGTCTTTCCATTGCGTACGTTCACGCTCCACGAACGCCGCATAGTCTTTGGGCGTATCGCCCCCAGGCTCGCCACCCAATGCACGAAAACGTTCGGCGATGGGACCGTCGTGGATGATCTTGTTGGTGGCTTGCTGCAGTTGGTTCACGATATTCATATCGGTGCCTGCAGGGGCGAATAGGCCGAACCAAGCGGTGACGACCATGTCTTTCACGCCGGCCTCTTCCATGGTGGGAACATCGGGCAGCACGGGCGATCGTTTTGCACTGGTCACAGCCAGCGCCCGAAATTTTCCATCCTGTATGGAGCCCAGCGAGCTCGGAAGGTTGTCGATCATGAAGGTGAATTGGGATCCGAGCAATGCGGCGACAGCGGGGCCGGCGCCTTTATACGGGACGTGAGTGGCCTCGATCCCGGTGCGCTGTTTGAACATCTCGGCGGACATGTGAGGCGATTGGCCTGTGCCGGAGGACCCAACAGTGAGGGGTTCTTTTTTTGCGGCAGCGATCAAGTCTGCGGCAGTCTTGTAGGGCGATTTGGCGTTCACGACCAGGATGTTTGGCACCATGATGACCTGGGTCACGGGCGTGAAGTCGGTGGGTTTGTAGGGGAGCGCTTTGTACAGGGAATAGTTGATGGCGTTGGGCCCGATATTGCCCATGAGAAACGTATAGCCGTCATTCTTGGCTCGGGCTACAAGCTGTGCGCCAATGATCCCTCCGGCGCCGGCGCGGTTTTCTATGACGACTTGCTGTTTCAACGCCGTGCTGAGTTTTTCGCCTACGAGTCGGGCCACGATGTCTGTGGTGCCGCCTGGGGCGGCTGGGACGATGATGGTGATGGGGTGTTCGGGCCAGGCCGCGTTTGCCTGAGCGGCGCCAGCCAACGCGCACACCATCGCAAGACGTCGTACGTTCTTGATCATGAAAGTCTCCACGGTCGCCGGATGTCTTGATGTTCCGACGTTATTGGTATCTCGGTCGCAATGTGTGCGGCACGGATAGAGTGTTACCGGTGGAGCTTGTGGTGACTATTTGCTTTTGCTGAAGTTAGGGTTCGGCGGAGCAAAGTGCTTTGATTCGACTATTGTGTTTGCGGATACTGCTGTTGCTGTTGCGGGGTTGTCGTTCTTTAGGCGTTCCAGCTGGGCGCCTGAAAGCCGCGCCGGGCCTATCGCCGCGACTCGGCCCGTGACCAGGGGCCTCGGCCCGCTTCGCGGGCTAAATCGCGGCTCAACGGCCCGGCGCGGCTTTCAGGCGCCCAGCTGGAACTCACAATGAGGAAATGCCGCGGACGCTGTCTGGCATGCGTCAGGATTTTTAGCAGGTGAATCGTTGAACCACGGCTTTAGCACTGGATGTGGGCAATCTGGAGATTGTTTTGACAGCCGTCGTTAATCTCTAATGCAGCTGGCGGCCGGGGTGCGAAGGCGATGCTGGCCTTTTGAGCGACGGGCAGTCCGCGAAGCGGACCTCGGCGCCTGGTCTTGCGCCGAGCCGTTGCGATTAGGCCAGCATCGCCTTCGCACCCCGGCCGCCAGCGTCAAAAGAACCAACAACGCTCACAACAACACAAACACCGACATAACCCCTCAAGCCGCCCGCTTTTGCTCTTCATCCCCGGCTAGCGCATCCAACACCGCCCGCTCAAACTGCATCTGACTACGCGGCTTCTCCAGCGTCGATCCCGTGAGAATGAATACGTCTTCGACACGATCGCCAAGCGTCATGATCTTCGCCATACTGACCTCGACCTTGTGCTTGGAAAACACCCGCGTCAACGCATGCAACAACCCGGGGCGATCCGTCGCCGTCACAGACAAACGCCATGATTGGCTACGTTCATCGGGCTGCAATTCAGCCTGAGGCAGCACTGGAAAGGCCTTCGAAATGCGGGATTGACGCCGTTGCGCAGCCACCTGGTATGTGGTCGAAGCGCTCGTGCCATCCTGCAACTGGCGCAAACGCTGCGTCAGTTCGTGTTCAATCAACGTCGCCTGCGCACGCAGATCCGACGTGCCCTCCGGCGGCAGCACGATGAAACTGTCCAATGCCCAGCCGTGCCGCGTAGTGTGAATGCGGGCATCTTGAATGCTCAGCGCCTTGGCGTCAAAGTATCCGCAAATCGCAACCACCAGCTCTGCGACATCTCGCGTGTACACCATGATCTGCAGTCCTTCGCTGTGCTCGGTGGGGCGGGCACGTACGACCGGGCCATCGGGTGCGACTTGATAGTACAAATGGCGTGTGTGCCATGCGATATCAGACGCGTCGTGGCGCAGGAAATATGCCACGTCCAACTGATTCCAGAATGCTTCGCGGGCGTCGTCTCGCAGACCTGCCAAACGCGTCAAGCGTGCAGCTTCTTCTTTGCGTTCGGTCAATACGGTGTGCGTGTCGGCAGGCGATCCCCCCAGCGCCGCTAAGGTCAGGCGATAGAGGTCCTCCAGGAGCTTGCCTTTCCAGGCATTCCAGACTTTGGGGCTGGTGCCGCGGATATCGGCCACCGTCAGCAAATACAGTGCGGTCAGATGCCGTTCATCGCGTACGGTGGCGGCAAAATCGGCGATCACGGCAGGGTCGGAGAGATCGCGTTTTTGCGCCACGGCAGACATCAGCAGATGCTGGCGCACGAGAAACTCTACCAACTCTGCATCCTCGGGATCCAGGCCATGATCGTGAGCGAAACGGCGCACTTCGCGCGCGCCCAGTTCCGAGTGATCACCGCCGCGGCCTTTGGCGATGTCGTGAAACAATGCCGCGACATACAGCAGCCAATGGCGTTCGAGGTTCGCGATCAACTGGCTGGCCAAGGGGTACTCCTGGGCATGCTCGGGCATGGTGAAGCGACGAACATTGCGCACGACGGCGAGGGTGTGTTGATCGACGGTATAGACATGGAACAAGTCGTGCTGCATTTGCCCCACAATGCGCCGAAATACCGGCAGGTAGCGCGGCAAAATGTTCAGCATCGTCATGCGCCGCAGTTCGTGCACAATGCCGCGCGGCTGTTGCAGGATTTGCAGGAACAGTTTGCGGTTGACCGGGTTGCGCCGGAACTGTGCATCGATGCGGTCGCGCGAGTGCCAGATGGCGCGCAGGGTGCGCGGCGACATGCCGGTCAACTCAGTGTGCTGCTGCATCAATAGGAATGCGCGCAGCAACAGTGTCGGTTTGCGTTCGAATCCGTCGTCACGCACGATGTCCAGACGGTTGCGCACGTTGCGAAAATCTTCGTCGATGTCGCGTGCGTCGGTGTCGGGACGAGGGTAGAGGCGCTCCTCGATGCTGGGCACCAGGATCGCGTTTAACTGCGTCACCAGGCGTGCAGCCCAATAATAGCGCTGCATCAATATTTCGCTGCTGCGGCGTGTGGCCGTGGCCTGTATGCCATAGACCTCCGCCAGCCCGGGCTGCAGGTCAAACAGCAGCCGGTCCTCGCGACGGCCTGTCAGCAGATGCAATTCAATCCGCAGGCGTTTGAAAGCCTGCTCGGCGCGGCGCAAATCGCGTGCCTCGGAGGGCGTCAATAATCCCGCCTGTGCGACGGCTTTCCAGGTGCCGCCAAAGCCCGCCGCGCGAGCCATCCACAAGATCACTTGCAGGTCGCGCAGCCCGCCCGGAGATTCCTTGCAATTGGGTTCCAGTGCGTACGGGGTGTCTTGATAGCGAGCATGACGCTGCTGCATTTCCACGCGTTTAGCCTGGAAAAAGGCCGGCGCGTCCATCTGCTGTTGGATGGTGGCCTCGAACTGTTTCATGAGCGAGCGGCTGCCGGCCAGCCAACGCGATTCGAGTAGGGAGGTTTGGACAGTGATGTCGGCATCGGCTTCGCGGACGCAGTCCTCGAGGGTGCGCACGCTGTGCCCTGGCTCGAGCCCTAGATCCCAGAGTGCGGCAACCAGCGCCTGAATGGCCTCGGCATCGGTAGGCGAGGGCGCATGGTGCAACAGGATCAGCAGGTCGACGTCAGAGTGGGGATAGAGCTCGCCACGGCCATAGCCGCCGACGGCCGCCAATGTGGCGCCAGCAGGCAGAGGATGCAGCTTGAGTAAGTCGCGCAGCGCCTGATCGACAAGGCGCCGCAGATCGGTCAGGAGCGTATCGGGCCGTCGATGCTGGCGAAACTGCGCAATAGCGGCACGGCGGGCAGCCTGGAGGCGTTCGCGCAGATCGGATAGCCTGGTTGGGGTGGCGTTCATGGCAGACCTGCCCTGTAGGTGTACATAACAAAACGCAATGTCGCCAGACGCTCATTCAGCCCGGCGTCTGGCTGACATCTGATGCCAGGCTGGTCGTCAGGGCGCGCGGACGGCGCCCTATCGTGCCATGCACGCCTGCGATCAGGCAGCCGGCAATACGAGCCGGTCGGCGATGAAGTCGGGCGGCTGGCGCACGCCGGCCGACAGCGTCAGGACTTCGTAGCCGGTGTCCGTGACCAGAATGGTATGTTCCCATTGTGCCGACAGACTGTGATCGCGGGTAACGACCGTCCAGCCATCGGACAATTGGCGAATCTCGCGCCGTCCGGCGTTGATCATGGGTTCGATCGTGAAAATCATCCCGGTCACCAACGGCACGCCCGTACCGGGCTTGCCATAGTGCAGGACCTGGGGATCTTCGTGAAAGCGGCGGCCGACACCGTGTCCGCAGTATTCGCGCACCACGGAATAGCCGTTGGATTCAGCATGTTTTTGAATGGCGTGGCCAATATCGCCCAGCGTGGCGCCATTGCGCACCTGCTGGATGCCTTTCCACATGCACTCAAAGGTCACTTCGGCCAGGCGGCGAGACTGGATGCTGGGCTCGCCGACGTGATACATGCGGCTGGTATCGCCGAACCAGCCATCTTTGATGATGGTGACGTCGATATTGAGCGAATCGCCATTTTTCAGGACTTTGTCGCCGGGGATGCCGTGGCAGATCTGGTGGTTGACCGACGTACAGATCGCGCCGGGAAAGGGCGGATATCCCGGAGGCGCGTAGCCCACCGTCGCCGATTTCACCTTGAGCTCGTCAGTCAGGTATTCCAGGCACAGGCGGTCCAGCTCACCCGTGGTGACACCTGGTTTGACGTGAGGGGTAATGAAATCGAGGATTTTGGCGGCGTCCTGGCAGGCGGCGCGCATTTTGTCCAGATCGGCGGGGTTGGTAACGAGTCCCATGTATGGCGAAGTGTCTTTGGCTTGAGTAAGTGGATAGAAAGATAGTAGAATTATAGGCTTGCCTGAAAACCGGGGGCAATGTTTGGGTTAACCGACCGCTGATCGCGGCGCTTCTATGCGTAGAAGCCTTTTGATCGCGAGGGTTCCTTCTAGGCATTGCCGGTGGCCCGGGTCTACTGTGAATGCATTGTAGGCCCTATGCTGCTACGGTCGTCTGGGTTTGTTCTCCATAGCGGGTGTTTTTCTGTGGTGATCGGCCGGCCGGGTTCAGGGCTAGACCATTTTGGTGGCCAGGTGGCCATCGAAAAATCGCGCGTTATGCCACCCAGGGTGCTAGCCGTGCCATGCACGAGCCGGTACAGGCGTAACGCAAGAACCAACCCTCGGAGAACATTATGTCCCTCATGCGCGAAATGCTGGAAGCCGGTGTCCACTTTGGTCACCAGACCCGTTACTGGAACCCCAAGATGGCCCCGTACATCTTCGGTCACCGTAACAAGATTCACATCATCAACCTCGAACAGACCGTGGTGAAGTACCAGGAAGCCACCAAGTTCGTGAAACAACTGGCTGCCCGTGGCGGCAACATCTTGTTCGTCGGCACCAAGCGCGCCGCTCGCGAACTGGTCGCTACCGAAGCCGCCCGTTGCGGCATGCCCTTCGTTGACGCTCGCTGGTTGGGCGGCATGCTGACCAACTTCAAGACGGTCAAGACCTCGGTCAAGCGCCTGAAGGACATGGAAACCGTCGTCGCCGAAGGCGGCGCCGAGCGCATGATCAAGAAAGAAGGCCTGCTGTTCCAACGCGAACTGGACAAGCTGAACAAGTCCATCGGCGGCATCAAGGACATGAACGGTCTGCCCGACGCACTGTTCGTGATCGACGTTGGCTACCACAAGATCGCCATCGCCGAAGCCCGCACGCTGGGTATCCCCGTGGTGGCCGTGGTTGATACCAACCACTCGCCCGACGGCGTGGACTACATCATCCCCGGCAACGATGACTCGGCCAAGGCCATCGCGCTGTACGCCAAGGGTATCGCTGACGCCGTCCTCGAGGGCCGCGAGCAAAACCTGAACGGTATCGTCGAAGAAGCCGGCGAAGGTTCGGAAGAGTTCGTCGAAGTGCAGGACAACCAGGCCTAATGCCTGATCCGGTGGTGGTTTGTGACAGCCGGGTCTGTTACAACCGCCATCGGATGTCTCGAGACGGGCTCCCGTCTCATGCCCGCTGAAAGCGGGCGTCTTGTCGAATCAAACCATATGCCCCGGTTGCGCCGGGGCATGTCTTAGCGAAATTGGAGCAATCATGGCTGAAATTACCGCCGCCCTCGTCAAGGAACTGCGTGAGAAAACCGACGCGCCCATGATGGAGTGCAAAAAGGCCCTGACCGAAGCCGAAGGCGATCTGGCTCGTGCCGAAGAAATCCTGCGCGTCAAGCTGGGCAACAAGGCCAGCAAGGCTGCCGCCCGCGTGACGGCCGAAGGCCTGATCGGCCTGTTCATCTCGGCTGACGCCAAGCAAGGCGCTGTCATCGAAGTCAACTGCGAAACCGACTTCGTTGCCAAGAACGACGACTTCGTCGCTTTTGTGAACAAGCTGGCCGAGCTGGTCACCACCCAGAATCCCGCCGATGTGGCCGCCTTGTCGGCGCTGCCCCTGGGCGAAGGTACCGTTGACACCACCCGTACCGCCCTGGTCGGCAAGATCGGCGAAAACATTTCCGTGCGCCGCTTCCAGCGCATCGAAACGCCCAACGCGCTGGCTAGCTACGTGCACGGTGGCCGGATCGGCGTGCTGGTCGAATACACGGGTACCGAAGAAATCGGTAAAGACCTGGCCATGCACATCGCTGCGACCAAGCCCAAGGCGCTGAACGCCGACGGCGTTGCTGCTGCTGACATCGCCGCCGAGCGTTCGGTTGCCGAACAAAAGGCCGCCGAGTCCGGCAAGCCTGCCGAAATCGTCGCCAAGATGGTCGAAGGGTCGGTGCAGAAGTTCCTGAAAGAAGTTACGCTGCTGTCGCAGCCCTTCGTCAAGAACGACAAGCAATCGGTTGAACAGATGCTCAAGGAAAAGAGCGCCTCGATCAGCCAATTCGTGCTGTTTGTCGTAGGCGAGGGCATCGAGAAAAAGACCAGCGACTTCGCCGCTGAAGTCGCCGCCGCCGCCGCTGGCCGCGCCTAAGTAGTCGTAGTACCCGGGGCCGGCTAGATAAACATCTAGTCCGGCCCTATTTCTTGTCTTACACTTTCGTCGGATTGTTCCCTGGGACATCACCTATGAGCAGCAGATCATACAAACGGGTTCTTCTCAAACTTTCCGGCGAGGCGCTGATGGGCGATGATGCTTTTGGCATCAATCGCAGCACCATCGTGCGCATGACCGATGAAATTGCAGAAGTCTCGGCGCTAGGCGTCGAACTGGCCATCGTTATTGGCGGTGGCAATATTTTCCGTGGCGTCGCACCCGGCGCCCAGGGCATGGATCGCGCCACGGCCGACTACATGGGCATGATGGCGACCATCATGAACGCGCTTGCCCTCCAGGACGCGCTGAAAAACAAAGGCGTCGACGCCCGCGTGCAGTCGGCCCTGAATATCGATCAGGTCGTCGAACCCTACATCCGCCCCAAGGCCCTGCGCTACCTCGAAGAGGGCAAAGTCGTGATTTTTGCGGCGGGTACGGGCAATCCGTTCTTCACGACCGATACGGCTGCCGCGTTGCGCGGCGCTGAAATCGGCGCTGAAATCGTGCTGAAGGCTACCAAGGTCGACGGCATCTACAGCGCTGACCCCAACAAAGACCCCACGGCGACGCGTTACACCCGCATCAGCTTCGACGAGGCCATTGTGCGCCGCCTCGAAGTCATGGATGCGACGGCGTTCGCGCTTTGCCGCGACCAGAAGCTGCCCCTGAAAGTGTTTTCGATCAATAAGTCCGGCGCACTCAAGCGTGTCGTCAGCGGCGAAGACGAAGGCACGTTGGTACACGTTTAAGCAAAGGATATTTTCATGAGCGTCGCAGAAGTCCGCAAATCGGCCGAATCCCGCATGGCCAAGTCGCTGGAAACGCTGAAAGTCAACTTGTCCAAGATCCGTACGGGCCGTGCCCACACGGGTATCCTGGACCACGTTCAGGTTGAATATTACGGTTCGCCGGTGCCCGTCAGCCAGGTGGCCAACGTGAATCTGGTCGACGCGCGTACCATCAGCGTGCAGCCTTACGAAAAGCCCATGGCTGCGGTGATCGAAAAGGCCATCCGTGAATCCGATCTGGGCCTGAACCCCATCTCGATGGGCGACACCATCCGTGTTCCGATGCCGGCATTGACCGAGGAACGCCGCCGTGATCTGACCAAAGTGGTCAAGAGCGAGGGCGAGGACGCCAAGATCGCCGTGCGTAACTTGCGCCGCGAGGCGAACGAGTCGCTCAAGAAGCTCGTCAAGGACAAGGAAATCTCTGAGGACGACGAGCGCCGCGCCCAAGACGACGTGCAAAAGCTGACCGATCGAAGCGTGACCGAGATCGACAAAATGGTCACCACCAAAGAAGCGGAGATCATGACCGTATAATCGGGTCAAGATATTGTTCGCACGCGCGCCGCTTGCGCCGTACCGCTGCTGCATGGCCGGCACGGTGCTGGTGTAGCGGCGTGATTTTTTTGATTTTCAGCTCAGACAAGGCCCCGGAGGCCTGACTCGTTTCCTACATGGCAATCAGTTCCACCCAGGCGATTCCCGCCACGCAGGCAGTTCCGCAGCACGTCGCCATCATCATGGATGGCAACGGCCGCTGGGCGACGCGCCGGCATTTACCGCGTACCGCCGGGCACGCCAAGGGCGTGCAAGCCGTACGGCGCGTGGTCGAGGCGTGTGGGCGACGCGGGGTGCGTTATCTGACATTGTTTGCCTTCAGCTCTGAAAACTGGAGACGTCCTGTCGAAGAGGTCTCCCTGTTGATGCGTCTGTTTGTGCAGGCATTGGAGCGCGAAGTCGACAAGCTCAATGATCAGGGAGTGCGTCTGCACGTGGTCGGAGATCTGTCGCATTTCGAGCCGCGGTTGCAGTCGTTGATCGCCGATGCGCAGGCTCGCACGGCGCATAATGATCGTCTGCATCTGACCGTGGCCGCCAATTACGGCGGGCGCTGGGACGTACTGCAGGCAACGCGCGCCATGCTTGCCCAACACCCTGAATTGGCCAATGATCCGCAGCGCATCGACGAAGCGCATCTGAGCAGCCACTTGTCCATGTCGTGGGCGCCAGAGCCCGATTTGTTCATCCGCACTGGCGGTGAGCAACGCATTTCCAATTTTCTGATTTGGCAACTGGCGTATACCGAGCTGTACTTCACTGATCATTACTGGCCGGATTTCGGGGCGGACGAACTCGAGGCGGCTTTCGAGTGGTACCGCACCCGCGAACGCCGTTTTGGCCGTACCAGCGAACAGTTGCGCAATGATGCGGCGCGCTGAGATCACCGGAGATTTCTATGCTCGTTCAACGCGTTATCACCGCCGTCGTGTTGCTGGCCGTGCTGGCCCTGACGCTGTCTGTGGCAAACCCCTGGTGGTTCATGGTGTTGCTGGCGATAGGGGCGGCCTGCGCATGCTGGGAATGGCTGCGGCTGACCATCGCGTCAGCCTCGTCTAGCGTATTGAGCGTTGGGATAGCGGTGGGGTTGCTGGCCGTGATGCTATACGCAAGCTGGGCTTGGCTATACGGCACGCCTGATAGTGGCGCGCTGCAGGCGGCGGTCGTTCGGGGCCTGGTGCCTGTTGTGGCACTGATATGGCTGGTGGGTGCGACGGCTGCTGTGGTGCGCGGGCGATCCGATGCGCCGCCTGCCAGTGTGCCGTGGTCGATATTCAGCGTGCCGGCCGTTTTCGCAGCATGGTCGGTGTTGGCATTGACCTTCATGACGCGCGGCGCCTGGTTTGTCGTGTCCTTGCTGGCGCTCGTCTGGGTCGCCGACATTGCTGCCTATTTTGCCGGCCGGGCGTTCGGCAAGCGTAAACTGGCTCCTAAGGTCAGTCCCGGAAAAACGATTGCCGGCGCGGTGGCCGGCGTCACGGGCGCCGTCATCTGGGTCTGGATCTCGAGTTTTTGGGATGGCAGCTTCGGCCAGGCGCTGATCGAGCGTTTGTCTTTGCCGCTGGCTTTGCTTGCCGCTGTGTTATTGGGCGCAATCTCCATTGTGGGCGATCTGTTTGAGTCCTTGCTCAAGCGCCGTGCCGGTCGTAAGGATTCCAGTGGCCTGTTGCCAGGTCACGGCGGTGTCTACGACCGCATCGATGCGATCCTGCCGGTGGCGCCGTTTGCGTTATTGCTGTCTGGAGTGTTGTCTTGAGCCGTTTTCAACGCGTTGCCGTTCTCGGCGCTACGGGATCTATCGGCGAAAGCACGTTGGATGTGATTGCCCGTCACCCTGACCGGTTGGCGGTTTATGCCTTGTCTGCGCACAGCCGTATGGAACGTCTGGCCCAGCAGGCCTTGGCGAGCCGGGCGGCTGTGGTCGTCGTGCCGGACGACGCGGCACGCCGCCGCTTTTTGGCCGCGTGGCCGGCCGGACAATCCGCTCCGGACATCCGGGTAGGGGCCCAGGCCCTGGCGGATACCGCCGCAGACGCCGAATGCGATACCGTGATGGCTGCCATCGTCGGAGCGGCAGGCCTGCCGTCGGCGTTGGCTGCGGCCCGGGCAGGTAAACGGATCTTATTGGCCAATAAAGAGGCCCTGGTGGCGGCAGGCGGCCTGTTCATGCAGGCAGTCCGCGAGAACGGCGCCGAACTGCTGCCGATCGATAGCGAACACAACGCTATTTTTCAATGTATGCCCCAAGGGCAACACGCCGGTGCGCCTACCGAGCCGGCGCGCGGCGTACGGCGCTTGCTGTTGACGGCGTCGGGCGGGCCGTTCCGGCGCCAGGACCCCGAGGATCTGCACGACGTCACGCCCGATCAGGCCTGCGCGCATCCCAACTGGAGCATGGGGCGCAAGATCTCGGTCGATTCGGCCACCATGCTGAACAAAGGGCTCGAGGTCATTGAGGCTCATTGGCTGTTTGCCATGCCTGCGGATCGTATCGAGGTCCTGATACACCCGCAAAGCGTCGTGCATTCGATGGTGGAGTATGACGACGGTTCCGTCCTCGCGCAGTTGGGACAGCCTGATATGCGTACGCCCATTGCCTATGGCCTGGGCTTTCCAGATCGGCTCGCGAGCGGCGTCAGTCCGCTGGATCTGGCCCGATGCGGGCGTCTGGAATTCGAAACGCCCGATCTGGAGCGTTTCCCGTGCCTAAAGCTGGCATTTGACGCTTTGCGCAGCGGGCAGGGGGCCTGTATCGCGCTGAACGCCGCCAACGAAGTCGCTGTCGAGGCGTTTCTGGCCGGGCGCTTGCGTTATACCTGGATCCCCAGGGTGATTGCGGCGGCTCTGGAATGGCAGCAACGGCGGTCTTCTGTTACGCTCAATAATCTTGCCGACGTGCTGGCGCTCGATGCTGAAACACGAGCCTACACGGGTAATCTCGGCTTGGCCTGATTTCTTCGCCCTAACGACACATGCTTTTTACCCTGCTTGCTTTCATCGTCGCCCTGGGCATCCTGATCACGTTTCACGAGCTGGGTCATTACTGGGTGGCGAGGCTGTGCGGGGTGCGCGTGTTGCGGTTTTCCATAGGCTTTGGCCGGGTGCTGCTGCGCCGGCGGGACAAGCATGGCACCGAATGGGCGCTGTCGGCGATTCCGTTGGGTGGGTACGTCAAGATGCAAGACGACCCGCCAGCAGGAGCGACTCGCGCAGAGGCCGCGCAGTCTTTTAATACTCAGCCGGTGGGCCGGCGTATCGCGATCGTTGCGGCAGGGCCGGTATTCAATCTGATTTTGGCCGTGGCGCTGTATGCCGGGTTGAATCTCGCGGGTACCGAAGAACCTGCACCCATCATCGCGCCCCCTGCGGCAGAAACACCGGCCGGACGGGCAGGGTTTCACGGCGGTGATCAGATCGTGGCCATCGACGGCAGCCCGGTTGTGTCCTGGAATGATGCGCGTTGGCACTTGATCGATGTGCTGTCCACGGGCGGACAGGCACAAGTACAGGTCCGTACCTCCGATGGGGCGACGCAGCACCGCGTATTGCAGGTGACTGCCAGTGGGATGGACCCGCAGCAGGGTGATCCATTGGCTGATGCCGGGCTGCGGCTGGCTCAGCCCAAGCCCATCGTGCGTGGCGTGGTCACAGGCAGCGAAGGCGAGCGCGCCGGCTTGATCGATGGTGATCGCATTATCCGTGCGGGCGATTTGATCGATCCCGATACCGCACAGCTGGTGCAGCTCATTCAGCGGCATGCAGGCGCACCGTTGGCGCTGACCATGGTTCGCGATGGGAGCGAGCGATCGGTGACCGTGGTGCCGCGGGCGGAAACGGTAGATGGCCAAACCATCGGGCGTATCGGTGTACAGCTTGGGGGAGACCTCCCCATGGTGACGGTACGTTACGGTATGTTTGCAAGCATTGGTCACGCGGCTGTGCGCACATGGGATACGGCTTGGCTGTCCTTGCGCATGATGGGCCGCATGGTGATCGGCGAAGTTTCCTGGCGCAATATCAGCGGTCCCGTCACGATTGCGGACTACGCCGGACAGACCGCCCGTATTGGGTTTGCCGCCTATATTGCCTACTTGGCACTTATCAGTATCAGCCTGGGCGTGTTGAACTTGTTGCCGATCCCTATGCTGGATGGCGGCCATCTGCTGTACTATCTCGTCGAAATTGTACGAGGCAGTCCTCCGCCCGACCGATGGATAGACATTGGGCAACGCGCCGGTATCGGCGTATTGGCGGGGCTGATGGGGCTTGCCTTGTTTAATGATTTCGCCCGCCTGTTCACGTGACAGACAATAGAATAAAATCTTTCGCCATTTGCTCGACCTAGGATAGCCAAGCACATGTTTTCTCGGATGTTTCATCACAAAAAGGGCTTGATGCCGGGCCTGCTTGCCGCGCTTCTCATGCCGGCGCTAGCCCATGCGTTCGAACCTTTTGTCGTGCGGGATATCCGCGTAGAGGGCATTCAACGTACGGACGCGGGCACCGTGTTCGGGTATATGCCCGTCAAAGTCGGCCAGCAATTCACCGAGGCCGAGGCGACCGAAGCCATTCGGCGCCTGTATGGCACGGGCTTTTTCAGTGACGTCAAAATCGAGACGGACAACGATGTGGTCGTTGTGGTCGTACAGGAGCGTCCGACGATCGCTTCGGTGACCTTCAACGGCATGCGCGAGTTCGACTCCAAAGCCATTACCAAGTCGCTCATGCAGGTGGGCTTTGGCGAGGGCCGGGTATTTGACCAGTCGATGCTGGAACGTGCCGAGTTCGAGCTCAAGGAACAATATCTGAGCAAGGGCAAATACGGCGTCGAGGTCACTGCGACCGTGACACCGCTGCCGCGTAATCGCGTGGGCGTGAGCTTTGACGTGTTCGAAGGTGAGGTCGCCAAGATCCGCCAGATCAGCGTGGTGGGCAACAAGGCCTTTTCCGAGGGTGACCTGCTGGATCTGTTCCAGTTGTCGACGCCCGGCTGGCTGACCTGGTACACCAATTCGGACAAGTATTCCCGCGAGAAACTCGAAGGCGATATCGAGACACTGCGTTCGTTCTACCTCGATCAGGGCTACCTGGAGTTCTCGGTCGAGCCGCCGCAGGTCACGATTTCCCCCGACCGCAAAGACATCTACATCACGGTCACCATTCACGAGGGCGAGCCTTACAAGGTGCGCAACGTGAAGCTGGCCGGCAACCTCCTGGGCCTGGATTCGGAGATCAAGAGCCGGGTGCAGGTCAAAGAAGGCGAGACCTTCTCGGCGGCCCAGGCAAATGATTCGTCCAAGGCGATCACGGATTATCTGGGCGAATTGGGTTACGCGTTTGCCAACGTCAATCCGAACCCCACGCTGGATCGTGCCAAACACGAGGCCGATGTAACGTTCTACGTCGATCCCAGCCGCCGCGTTTACGTGCGCCGGATCCAGATCGGCGGTAACACCCGCACTCGTGACGAGGTCGTGCGCCGTGAAATGCGCCAAGAAGAGGCCGCCTGGTACGACTCGGGCGACTTGAAGATCTCGCGCGATCGTATCGACCGTCTGGGTTATTTCAACGAGGTCAACGTCTCGACCGATCCGGTCCCGGGTTCGCCCGACCAGGTTGACGTCAACGTGGACGTCAAAGAAAAGCCCACCGGGATGATCAACCTCGGTGTAGGTTACGGTTCGTCTGAAAAAGCCATTCTGTCGGCAGGGATCAGCGAAGACAACGTGTTCGGCAGCGGTACCAACCTGACGCTGCAATTCAACACCAGCAAGAGCAACCGCGCCGTCGTGCTGTCGCACACGGATCCGTATTTCACGAAAGACGGTATCAGCCGTACGACGTCGGCTTATTACCGTGTGACTGAGCCGTACGAGACGGGCTCTGGCGACGGGGATTACCGGGTGAAGGCGCTCGGTCTGGGGATGAACTTCGGCGTGCCGATTTCGGAATATGACCGGATCTTCCTGGGCGGCACGTTCGAGCATAACCAGATCGATCTGTACGACAACTCGCCGCAGGCCTATCGCGACTTCGTTGACCAGTATGGCGATAGCACGAATGCGCTGATTTTCAACGCTGGCTGGTCAAAGGACACGCGTGACAGTGCGCTGGCCCCGACCAAGGGTTCGTACACCCGCCTGAAGGCTGACGTATCCACGCTGGATCTCCAGTACTACATGCTGACGGCTCAGCAGCAGTACTATGTTCCGCTGGGCCGTAGTTACACGCTGGCCTTTAACGGTATGGTGGATTACGGCTTCAGCTACGGCAGCAAGGACTTCCCGGTCATCAAGAACGTCTACGCGGGCGGCATCGGCACGGTACGTGGTTATGACGGTTCGTCGCTGGGCCCACGTGACTCGCTCACAGGCGATTACCTGGGTGGTGCGCGTCGTATCGTCGGTAATGCGCAGTTGTATCTGCCTTTCCCGGGCGCTTCCAAAGATCGTACGCTGCGTTGGTTCCTGTTTGCTGATGCGGGCCAAGTCTCGGCGGGCAGCGGGATGCGATGCACGGGCGGTGAGCCGGGCAGCGAGGTGGATGATCCTTGCGGCTGGCGTTTCTCGGCAGGTATCGGCCTGTCGTGGCAGTCGCCGCTGGGACCGCTGCAGTTGTCTTACGCCCGTCCGCTCAACTCCAAGTCGGGTGACGATTTGCAATCGTTCCAGTTCCAGATTGGTACTGGTTTCTAAACAGTGCCGTGACCGGATAGGTTACGCATAATCACACTAGCAAGACGCCGCAACGCGGTATTTGCTGGATTAGTGGCACAATAGCAGCTTTGCTTTACCTCATTGGAAGGTGAGATTTTCATGATGTCTGATTTCGCACTCAAAACCTCGAGCCCGTCGCGCATCCAGCGCGTCGGCAAACTGCGCGGTACGCTGGCCCTGGCGGGTGCGCTGTTCCTCGGCTCTGCCGTGACGCTGCCTGCGCATGCACAAGGCACCAAGATCGGCTTCGTGAATACCGAGCGTATCCTGCGCGAATCCGGCCCGGCCAAGACTGCGCAAAGCAAGATCGAGTCGGAATTCAAAAAGCGCGACGACGAACTGCAGCGTCTGAGCGGCAATCTGCGCAGCCAAGCTGAAAAATTCGACAAGGATTCCCCAGTCCTGTCCGAGTCGGACCGTGTCAACCGCCAACGTGACCTGTCGCGCCTGGATACCGATCTGCAACGCAAGCGCCGCGAGTTCCAAGAGGACTTCAACCGCCGCCGCAACGAGGAATTCTCCTCGATCGTGACCAAGGCCAACCAGGCCATCAAGAGAATTGCCGAACAAGAAAACTACGACCTGATCGTGCAAGACGCTGTGACGGTCAACCCGCGTATCGACATCACCGACAAGGTGATTCAGGCGCTCGGCAAATAAATCGCCGAGGTCGCATGCCGATCCTGTTGGATACCGCCCGCGCGCCAGCCCTGGATGCGCTGCTGGCTTCGGTGAATACCCAAGGGCTGGACCTGCGTATCGAGACGGGCGCAGCGGGGGATGTCAAACGTATCGTCCTCGGTGATACGGAACAAGGTGACGCCGCCGCATTGCGCGCGGCATTGCCCCGTATCCGCGGTATCGGTACGCTGGCATCAGCTGGACCGGAAGAAATCAGCTTTCTGAGCAATCCGCGCTACCAGGGCCAGTTGGCTGGCACACAGGCCGCCGCAGTCATTGTGACGCCGGATGTGGCGCAAGCCATGTCGGCTGGTGCAGACGGTCTGTCGTGTATCCGGGTCGTATGTGCGCATCCTTATTTGCTTTACGCCCGTCTGGCGCAGTGGTTCGACGCTGCGCGTCACCCGAAACAGCCGGCCAGCGTGCATCCGCTGGCCGTTGTGGCGCCTGATGCCGTCATCGAGGATGACGTGCGTATTGGTCCGCATTGTGTGGTCGAGTCGGGCGCTCGTATCGGACGCGGATCTACACTGGGGCCTGGGTGCGTGATCGGACAGAACTCCAGTGTGGGGCCCGATTGCGTGCTTTATGCCCGTGTTACGTTGTACGCCAATGTACGCATCGGTGCACGAGCCATCGTGCATAGCGGCGCGGTCCTCGGCGCTGACGGTTTCGGCTTTGCACCGGATCCGACGCTGGGGCAGGGTGCCTGGGGGAAAATCGCTCAGTTGGGCGGTGTGCGCATCGGGGACGACGTCGAGATCGGCGCCAATACCACGATCGATCGCGGCGCCCTTGAGGACACCGATATCGGTGACGGCGTCAAGCTCGATAACCAGATCATGGTGGCGCACAATGTGCGTATCGGCGCCCATACTGCGGTGGCTGCCTGCGTGGGCATTGCCGGCTCGACGGTCATAGGCGCGCGCTGTACGATCGCTGGCGCGGCCATGCTGTCCGGGCATCTGACCTTGGCCGATGACGTCCATATTTCGGGGGGGACGGCGGTGACCTCCAGCATTTCCCAGCCAGGCCGTTACACTGGCGTGTATCCTTACGCTGAACACGGCCAGTGGCAACGTAACGCCGCCGTGATACAACAACTGTCGCAGCTGCGCCGCCGGCTGCGGGCACTCGAAAAAGCCTGACCTGTCACCGCAGCCTGCGGTGACGGCGTCATCATTCAATACGGTAGGAATCTTTACGAAATGGAACTCGACATCAAGGCGATCATGGAGCGCTTGCCGCATCGCTATCCGATGCTGCTCATTGACCGCGTGCTGGAAATCGTGCCGGGCAAATCCATCGTTGCCATTAAAAACGTGTCGATCAATGAGCCTTTCTTCGAAGGCCATTTCCCGCATCACCCTGTGATGCCCGGTGTGTTGATCACCGAAGCCATGGCTCAAGCGGCCGCGCTGTTTTCTTTCACCGATGACGACGGCGGCCTGAAATGCGACAGCGCCAAGACCGCCTATTACCTGGTAGGGATCGACGAGGCGCGTTTCCGCCGCCCCGTCGTGCCGGGCGACCAATTGCGTCTGGAAGTACAGGCCGAGCGGCTCAGCCGCGCCATCTGTAAATACCAAGGGCGTGCATTGGTGGACGGCCAGGTGGTGGCCGAAGCCAAGCTCATGTGCGCCATCCGTAGCCTGGAAGCGTAAATGTCAGGAAATATCCATCCCACCGCCTTGGTCGACCCAAGCGCTCAGATCGACAGCAGCGTGCGGATCGGGCCGTATAGTGTCGTTGGCCCGGATGTCACTATCGGTGCAGGGACGGAGATCGGTCCTCACTGCGTGATCGACGGCGTGACGACGATAGGCCGAGATAACCGGTTTTACCGGTTTTGTTCGATCGGCGGCATGCCTCAGGACAAAAAGTACGCGGCTGAGCCCACGCGTCTGGTCATTGGTGACCGTAATACGGTCCGGGAATTCACCACGTTCAATACGGGCACGGTCCAGGACGGTGGCGTGACCACCATGGGTGACGACAACTGGATCATGGCCTACGTGCACGTTGCGCACGATTGCCATCTGGGTAACAACACCATTCTGGCCAACTCAGTACAACTGGGGGGACACGTCCACGTTGGCGACTGGGCCATTGTGGGCGGGCTGACCGGGGTGCACCAGTTCAGCAAGATCGGGGCGCACAGCATGACGGGTGGCAATAGCTCTCTGATGCAGGATATGCCGCCGTTTGTGTTGGGCGCTGGCAATCCTTGCCGCCCGGTTGGTGTCAATGTCGAGGGCTTGCGCCGTCGCGGTTTCAGCGCGTCAGTGATTTCCAGTGTGCGCGAGGCGTACAAGATCGTTTTCCGCCGTGGTTTGTCCTTGGACGAGGCACGCGCAGAGCTGCGCGCGCGCCAGCAGTCGCATCCTGATGCGACCGAGGCGTTGCAGACCTTGCTGGATTTCTTTGATGCCTCGAACCGGGGCATCATCCGGCCATGACCACTACTATCGGCATGGTGGCAGGTGAGCCCTCGGGCGACCTGCTGGCCAGCCGTGTCATAACCGGCCTGCATCAGGCCGAGTCCGATTTGCATTGCCAAGGCATCGGCGGGCCCGCGATGGACGCCGCCGGCTTTGAGGCTTGGCATCCCATGCATGCGTTGACCGTATTCGGCTACGTGGATGCCCTCAAGCGTCTGCCGGGATTGTTGCGCACCTACGGTGACGTCAAGCGCCGCTGGCTGGCCGAACCTCCCTCAGTGTTCGTCGGGGTAGATGCGCCGGATTTCAATCTGAAGCTCGAATTGCAGTTGCGCCAGGCGGGTACGCCCACAGTGCATTTTGTCGGCCCGTCGATCTGGGCATGGCGTTACGAGCGCATTCACAAGATCCGCGAGGCGGTGTCGCACATGCTGGTGCTGTTTCCTTTCGAGGAAGACCTGTACCGCAAAGAAGGCATCCCGGTGACCTATGTCGGGCATCCGTTGGCAGATGCCATTCCGATGCAACCCGACCGCCAGGCGGCACGGCGCCGCCTGAACCTGGATGACAATGCGCGCGTCTTGGCTATCTTGCCAGGCAGCCGCTCGTCGGAGATCCGCATCCTCGCGCCGCGTTTTCTGCAGGCGGCGCAACAACTGCGCCAGCGGGATCCCGGTTTGGTATGCATTGTGCCGATGGTCAATGCCGAGCGACGCCGAGAGTTCGACGCCATTCTGGCGCAGTATCCCGTCCCGGGGCTGCGTTGCGTGACGGCCGCTGATCTGACAACGGCGGGCAGCGCGCCAGTGGCGTGGACTGCGCTGGAGGCCAGCGACGCGGTCTTGGTGGCCAGTGGCACGGCTACCCTGGAGGCGGCCTTGTTCAAACGCCCCATGGTCATTTCCTATTATCTGTCCCCATGGATGCGCCGCATCATGGCCTGGAAATCCGGCCAGCAGCGGCCGTATTTGCCGTGGGTTGGGCTGCCCAACGTGTTGCTGCGCGATTTCGCCGTGCCGGAGCTATTGCAGGACGATGCAACGCCAGATAAGCTGGCCGAGGCGACCTGGGCTGCCCTGACCGACGAGGCCCATGCCGCACGCATACATACGCGTTTTACCGCCATGCATCACGATCTGACGCGCGATACGGCGAGCTTGGCGGCACGCGCAATTCTCGATGTGGCTCATGGATCAACATAGCCTTTTTGCTTGCACCACGCCTGATTTCTCGGGCGTGACGATGGCCGGCGTCGACGAGGCCGGCCGGGGACCGCTCGCGGGGGCTGTTTACGCAGCGGCCGTGATCCTGGACCCCGCGAAGCCCATCGACGGCTTGGCCGATTCCAAGGTGCTCACGGCAATCCGCCGCGAGGCGCTGGCCATAGAGATCCGGGAATACGCATTGAGTTGGTGCATTGCCAGCGCCAGTGTCGATGAAATCGACAGTTTGAACATTTTGCGGGCGACACTGTTGGCCATGCAACGAGCCGTCGAAGGGTTGGCCCATGCGCCACAGGTGGCGATGGTCGACGGCAATCAGGCGCCAAAGCTCCGCTGCACGGTGCAAACCGTGATCAAGGGCGACGCACTGGTGCCGGCCATCTCGGCCGCCTCTATCCTGGCAAAAACAGCTCGTGACGCCGATTTGTTGCGCTTGCATGCACAGTATCCGCAGTACGGCTTTGATCAGCACAAGGGCTACGGCACTGCGCTGCATTTGACGCGTCTGCGCGAGCATGGCCCCTGCGCGGAACACCGGCGCAGCTTTGCGCCTGTGCGCGAGTTGCTGATGCCAGCGCCATAAAATTCTGTTTACGTCCGGCGATGTCCGGCTTGTGCGGTGCAGGCTGAATGGATTCAATCCGATTTAATAGTGTTTCTCGCACGGGTATCGTGCACCGCGTATTCCAACCTCTGTCCCTGCCATGAAACACATCGCGTCCCGCGACAACCCTCAATTCAAGCAATTGCAGCGTCTGGCCCAGCATGCCGGGCGTCGTGGCGAGGGCGCGATCCTGGAGGGGGTGCATTTGTGTCAGGCCTGGTTGGCGTCGTCGGCGAAACCGGTCTTGGCTGTATTCGACGCAGACCGGCTGGACCGTCCAGAGCTGGCAGCGTTGTTGGTTGCCGTGCAGGCCGTCTTACCCGAGCGGCAGATTTTGGCGCTGACGCCTCAGCTATTGAAACATCTGGAGACCGTTGAAACCGGCCAGGGCGTGCTGTTCATCGTCGATCCGCCAGCGCCAGCGCTGCCTGCGCGCTTGGGCGAATCCATGGTATGGCTCGACCGGGTGCAGGACCCAGGTAACGTCGGTACGATCTTGCGGATATGCGCAGCTGCGGGCGTCTCCCGCGTGTTGCTGTCGCCGGGCTGCGCGGCAGCCTGGTCGCCCAAAGTGCTGCGTGGCGGCCAAGGCGCGCATTTTGCGCTGTCCATACACGAGCAGGCAGATCTGATCGCCTGTGTGGACCGCCTGGATGTTCCACTTGCCGTCACGACGCTGGAAAATGCCCAGGATCTCTATGCAACCGCGTTGCCAAAGGCCTGCGCCTGGGTATTCGGCCACGAGGGGCAGGGGGTTTCGTCCGATTTGCAGTCTGCCGCCACGCTGCGGGTGCGCATCGACCACGCCCCCTCGGTGGAGTCTTTGAATGTCGGGGTGGCGACGGCGCTGTGCCTGTTTGAGCAGCGCCGCCAGGGGATGGCCTAATTCGATCTATCCAGGCCCACCTCTTGCAATACCGTCGTGGCGATTTCCTCGATGGACTTGGTCGTCGTGGACAGCCAGGAAATCCCCTCGCGGCGCATCATGCGTTCAGCCTCGGCCACCTCGTAGCGGCATTGCTCCAGCGTCGCGTACTGGCTGTTGGGACGGCGCTCGTTGCGGACTTCGGACAGGCGTTCGGGCTGAATCGACAGGCCAAACAGCTTGGATCGATGCGGCGCGACCGTTGAGGGCAGCGTGCCTCGCTCGAAATCGTCGGGCGTCAGCGGGAAATTGGCCGCTTTGATAGCGTACTGCATGGCCAGATACAAGCTGGTCGGCGTCTTGCCACAGCGGGACACGCCCACCAGAATGACATCTGCCTGATCCAGTTGGTTGATGAATTGCCCGTCGTCATGTGCCAGGCTGAAATTGATGGCGTCAATTCGATTCCGGTACTGCTCAGAGTTGGCCGCCATGTGCGAGCGGCCAACGGAATGATTGGATTTCATCCCCAAGGCCTGCTCGATATGCCCGACAAACGTGCCAAAAAGGTCCAGGAAAATCCCATTCGCGCGGCGGACGCATTCCATGCTGTGGGGGTCGACCAAGGTGCTGAAAACGATGGGCGGCAGGCCGGTTTCGTTGGCATTGCGGTCGATGCGCTCGGCGACTTCCTGGGCTTTTTCCAGGGTGTCGATAAAGGGCAGGCGGATCGGCTTGAAGCGTACTTGCTCAAATTGGGACAACACGGAGTGACTAAATGTCTCTGCGGTGATGCCGGTGCTGTCCGAGACGATATAGACAGTACGTTCGATAGGGGACGAAGCCATATGTAAAATATTCCAACCAAAGGGGAGGGCTGGAGCGCCCGACCGGGTACAATTCGACCCCAATCAGTCACCCCAAGAGCGGTCTCAGGCTGGTTTGGTCAGTGCATCGTGGTGTTTTGACCAAACTCGCTTTCTCTATTGTAAAAGGTGACTTAAATGTCGTACGTCGTTTCTTTCGAGCAGCTCCGCATGACGGATGTGGACTCGGTAGGAGGTAAGAACGCATCACTAGGTGAAATGATCAGTCAGTTGTCGGGCGCGGGTGTTCGCGTACCGGGCGGTTTTGCTACGACTGCTGAAGCCTTCCGTGATTTCCTCAAAGCCTCCGGTCTGGATGCGCGCATTGCTACGCGACTCAGCACGCTGAACCCCGAAGACGTTCGCGAGCTGGCGACAGCTGGCGCCGAGATCCGTCAATGGATCGTTGATGCCCCGTTCTCGTCCGAGTTCGAGCAGCAGATCCGCACGTCCTTTGCCGCGCTGGATGCAGACGGCAAGGGCTCGTTCGCCGTGCGTTCGTCCGCCACTGCCGAGGATTTGCCTGACGCCTCGTTCGCGGGCCAGCAGGAGACCTTCCTGAACGTCGTTGGTATTGACGACGTGCTGGACAAGATTCGCCACGTGTTCGCGTCGCTGTACAACGATCGCGCGATTTCCTATCGCGTGCACAAAGGCTATGCCCACGCCGAAGTCGCGTTGTCTGCAGGCGTGCAGCGCATGGTGCGCTCCGACAAGGGCAGCGCCGGCGTGATGTTCACCATCGACACCGAATCGGGCTTCCAAGACGTGGTGTTCATCACGTCGTCCTACGGCCTGGGTGAAACCGTGGTGCAAGGCGCCGTGAACCCCGACGAGTTCTACGTGTTCAAGCCCACGCTGGAACAGGGCCACTATCCCATCGTCAGCCGCCGCATCGGCTCCAAGCTGATCAAGATGGAATTCGATCCCGAGCGCCCCGAAGGCCGTGCCGTGCGCACGGTGGACGTGCCGGTATCCGAGCGCAACCGCTATTCGTTGACCGATGACGAAGTCTCCGAATTGGCACGCTACGCGGTCATCATCGAAAAACACTACAAGCGCCCGATGGATATCGAGTGGGGCCGTGATGGTGTCGATGGCAAGATCTACATCCTGCAAGCTCGCCCCGAAACGGTGAAATCGCAGCAAACTGGCAACGACGTCCAGCAGCGCTACCGCCTGAAGGCCACCGGCCAGGTCCTGATCACCGGCCGCGCCATTGGCCAGAAAATCGGTTCGGGCCCCGTGCGCGTCGTGGCCGATATTTCCGAAATGGATCGTGTGCAGCCCGGCGATGTGCTGGTGACCGACATGACCGACCCCAACTGGGAACCGGTCATGAAGCGCGCCTCGGCTATCGTGACCAACCGTGGCGGCCGTACCTGCCACGCGGCCATCATCGCGCGTGAACTGGGTATCCCGGCCGTGGTGGGCTGCGGTGAAGCGACCGACGTCCTGAAAGAAGGCCAGGCCGTGACCGTGTCGTGCGCCGAGGGTGACGAGGGCCGTATTTACGACGGCCTGATCGAAACCGAGGTCGAAGAAGTCCGCCGCGGTGAAATGCCGCCGATCGACGTCAAGATCATGATGAACGTCGGTAACCCTCAGCTGGCTTTCGATTTCGCGCAAATCCCGAACTCTGGCGTGGGTCTGGCTCGCCTGGAATTCATCATCAACAACAACATCGGCATTCACCCCAAGGCTGTGTTGGATTACCCGAATGTCGATGGCGAGCTGAAAAAAGCCGTCGAGTCGGCTGCCCGTGGCTATGCCAGCCCGCGCGCCTTCTTTGTCGAAAAGCTCGCAGAAGGTATTGCCACCATTGCCGCCGCGTTCTGGCCCAAGTCGGTCATCGTGCGTATGTCGGACTTCAAGTCCAACGAATACCGCAAACTGGTGGGCGGCTCGCGTTACGAGCCCGAGGAAGAAAACCCCATGCTGGGCTTCCGCGGCGCGTCGCGCTACATTGCTGCGGATTTCGCCGAGTGCTTCCGCATGGAATGCGAGGCGCTGAAGAAAGTGCGTGACGAAATGGGCCTGACCAACGTCGAGATCATGGTCCCGTTCGTGCGTACGGTCAGCCAGGCCAAACGCGTGGTGGACCTGCTGGGCGCCCGTGGCTTGGCGCGTGGCGAAAACGGCCTGAAGCTCATCATGATGTGCGAAGTCCCGTCCAATGCGTTGTTGGCCGACCAGTTCCTGGAACATTTCGACGGTTTCTCGATCGGTTCGAACGACATGACGCAGTTGACGCTGGGTCTGGATCGCGACTCCGGTATGGAGCTGTTGGCTGCCGATTTCGACGAGCGCGATGATGCGGTGAAGTTCATGCTGAGCCGTGCGATCAAGGCTTGCCTGGCTGCCAACAAGTACGTCGGTATCTGCGGTCAGGGCCCCAGCGACCATCCGGATTTCGCTCAGTGGCTCAAGGACGAAGGCATTCTGTCCATGTCGCTGAACCCGGACACGGTGGTTGATACGTGGCAGCGTCTGGCTCGCTGATCTGAGCGATTGGCCGCGCCTGCGCGCGGTGAACAAGCCCTGCATCCTTCACCGGATGCAGGGCTTGTTTCATGTGGGAACTTCGTCATCGTGAGTGTTACACACAACTCAATTGCCACTGTTGCAATCATAAATTTCACGAGAGGTAGTCACCATGCCCAATCCTGTTTCCAACCTGAACTCCGCACAGATCTTGCAGGTCGCCAAGGCGACATCGCGGGAAGAAGCTACAAAAATGAGTTTGTTGGACAGAATCATCGATTGGTTCAAAAGCGGTGTTCAACGCGCCGAATTAGAACAGATGTACGACAAGCTCATTGAGGTTAAGGGTGGGGCTGCGTCGTCACACGAATCCAATTTTCATACGGAGAATATTCGGCTGAACGCTTTTGCCGAGCTTCGACAGTTGGCGTTGCCCGAACATCGTGATCAATTTAAATATGATTTTTTCAGCGGCGATTCGCCGGAGACATTCGGATGCGCGATTCGGATTGGCGGTGAGGAAATTTATAGAAATAATGACATCAGCGGGCCGTCGAGTTCACACGAACGATTCGAGCTCACGCTGGGCAAGTGCGGTATGGATCTTGAGGACGCGTTTCGCAACGAGGATACCGACTCAATACGCGACGTGCTGAAGGCCGTCTCGGGCGAGGTGCGACGCACGGCGTCGGGGATGGACAATGCAGATATCGACAGCACGCCACAGCCGTCGCCTGAAGCGCTGTCCTTGCTGATGCGCCCCCTATCAACGGGGGCTCAAGCCATGCTGCTGTCAAAGCTGACCGAGGACCTGGGTCTTGGCCTGATGGTGGAGGCGCGCGATAACGACAGGCAGCTGCTGCAGGCGCTGACGGAAACGCTCACCGTAACCATGGAGCGCCTCGCCGAAGAAAATGCAGCGAAGCAAGACAGCACGCGTGTGATATTCGATCTGGGAAAGATCCAGGGCTAGAGTTGGTGCGCCTGCGCTCACTAGATGGCGTAAGGGTCGGACGCGGGTGCGATATGGCCGGCAGTAGTCTCGTGGGTGGAACCAGGATGAGTAGAGCGTTACCCATGCTTCGGACAATCATGACTGAAATCCTAAATCACATGGGGACACCTCACTATGTCCAATCCCAGTTCCATTTCCACGTTAAGCCTGGCGCAGATTTCACGCGTCGCCGCAGCGCCGTCGTACGAAGAAGCGTCCAAGTTGACGTTTCTAGAAAAAATCATTGACTGGTTTCAGAGCGGGGCACAACACGAAGCGATCCACGCCTTGTGCAATCAGATTTATACAATCAACAGAGACTCCAAGAGTCGCAATGAAATGGGCCGATTGGAGTGCTTTTTCAAACTGCGGGACTTTGTATCGCCCGAATATCGTGACAAATTCAAATTCGATTTTTCTCAGAATCCTAATGAGTCTTTTAGATGCAGTCTTACCGTTGGAGACACCGAAATCTATCGCAATAGCAATATCCTTGACTACGTGAGTCCGAAAGACAAAGACACGCTGCTGTCTGTGAAATATCAAATGGATCTTGAAGACGCCTTTCGCAACGAAGACGCTCGCGCTGTCTATGCTGTGCTGCAAAATATCTCGGCATCCGGACTCGAGGCAGGCTCGCTGATCGATAATGCGCTCACTGATGCCAAGACGAAGGATCAGCGCGCGGCGAATTCGGAAATAAAAATCGCTCCATTGCCATTGGAGTCGAAAGAGATGCTGCTTTCGAAGGTGGCGGGAGAGTTTGGAAACCGTATTTATGCCGTCGTCGATTTTGGGGAGAGGGCGTTAATGGCGGAGGCGGAACTTCCTTATTTTCAATCTGATGCTATGCAGCCTGCCACAGCGGTCTCGGATTCGGCGCCCGCTAAAATGAAAACACAATTACAGGCACTGACGGATACGCTCCGTGAGGCAGCCCGGCGAGAACACAAGGCGAATCAAGAACAGAAAGAGGTGGCGATGGCGCGTTCGTCGTTTGTTTCGGGCGCCGTCAAGGTCGGCGAAGAGTGGCAACCTGATGCTTCGATCTCATCGCCACGCCCGAGATTGCAGTCTTATCGTGATCTAACGGAGGCAGAGACCGAGGTGCTGAGCGACCTAGGCGTATCCGATGTGGCACTCCGGCTTAATCGATAGCGCGATTTGGTCGAGACCGGCCATGGCAATCCAGTAGTGCCAAGCGCATCGACCATGCCCATCACGATAGGAATGGCATAAGCGGCGACGCCTGCGTTACGCCGTCCGTTGCGCCGATCGCGTGCCCGCGCGTTCGCACAGCCCGAGAAACCGCCGGATCAAGCTGGCCGCTGTCGGCGTCGGGCCGAGTCCAGCCGCTAAGGCGTCGACATCCAACCCCTCGCGGAGGTAGACGCGATGGTATTGCCGCAAATGGTCGCCCATGAATTCCGGCCCGAATTCAGGATGGAATTGAGCGGAATAAATCGCGGGCGCCAAGCGGATCAATTGATGTGGATCCATATCCGAGCGGGCCAGTGCCTCGGCGCCGGGGGGCAATTGCGTGACGCTTTGCGCGTGCAGCAGTTGGGCAGGAAACCGGGTCGGCAATCCGGTCATCAAGGCGTCGCCCGTGGCATCGGGCAGGCACTCTATGGTTTGCGTGCCGAGTTCGCGGCCCTTGGCGTTGTAGTCCACCACGCCACCCAGCGCATGCGCCAGCAATTGATGGCCGTAGCACACGCCGAACATAGGCAGGTTCTCGGCGGCTGCCTGCCGTATCCAGGCAGCCGTGCGCTCGCTCCAGGGCTCGAGGTCCGTCACCATGGCGGGCGACCCCGTGATGAGCGCCGCGCGATAGGCTGAGGGCGCCAAAGGCTCCTCGTCCAGATACACCCTTACGATGTGCACCCCATCCGGTGACAGGCCAGCGGCATGGCGCATCATCTCGGCATAGCCGCCATGCGACTGGCGCAGGGGTTCGTCGGGATCGCCGGTGTGCAGAATCAGAACGGGCAATAGGCCGTCGGAGTAGGGGGCAGCAGTATTCATGGACTATCCAGGGAGCTCGCTGTTCGGCGCGAAACGCAGTCAATAGCATGATGATAAATCGTCATGGCCCAGAAATCCGTACAATCGAGCCATATTCTGTTGCACAGGGGGTGCCGGGCCGCCCCTTGTTTCCTTGGCCTCCGAGGGAATCTGGGCCACTAGAGCCCAGCCCCGGGTTTTTCAAATAAGGCATCACTTGACTGCTCCCTTCCCTAAAGGAAAGGGATTCCCACTTCACCGAACCGAGCCGTCGTACATCATCATTCATGCACTCAGGTCTTACCGTTTCTCCATGGGCTAACACCGCCAGCCCGGCGGCTAATACGTTATGCGCCGCGTTGACGTCGCGGTCGTGGTCTGCGTTGCATTGCGGACAGGGTCAATGTCGCACGCTCAACGACAGCCTCGGTGACACATATCCGCAAACGTTGCGGCGCTTGCTCGGGCGTTGGATAGAACCGGAATCGGTAGGCACGTTTGGTTTGCATGCCCGGGATACTATCCACGCCAGACCCAGAAACTGGACATTTATCCAGCTATCAACTCAAATCAGACCAATCTTGCAGCCTTGCGGCTGCGTCCCTTACCTCCCCGGCATGAATGCCGAGGTTTCTCGGAGCAATGGATGATGTGGATATGGTTTGGACTGGCAGCGGTCGCACTCATCGGTGAGGTAGCCAGCGGCACGTTTTACCTGTTGCTGGTCGCGCTCGGTTTGGTCGCGGGCGGTGTCGCAGCGTGGTTCGACGCAGGCCTGGAATGGCAGCTCGTGGCCTGCGCTGTCGTAGCGTTGGTCGGATTAATCGTGTTGCGCCGTACTGGCGTCCTGAAAAAACGTGAAGTCGATGCCAAGAGTAATGCCGATGTGCATCTCGACATCGGCCAGACGGTCGAGGTCGAAAGCTGGACGGACGCCGGAATTGCGCGCGTCTGGTATCGTGGTGCGAATTGGCAAGCAGAGCTCGCAGCCGGGCAACCGCGTGAGCCGGGTCTGTATGTGATCAGTGAGATCCGTGGTCCGCGGCTGGTGTTGACGCGCAAGGTGTGAGCCGCGTACCCGAGTACGTTACAGTCCAGGCTTGTCTGTCTGATTTCGTGGCCGCCCGAGATGGGTGCGGTCGTCTCTCATTCCACGCAGGACCACTTCCATGATGCTCGAACCTTCCACCATCGCCCTGATCGTCTTGGTCGTTTTGGCGTTGCTGATCATCATCAAGGCCATTGCCATCGTGCCGCAACAGCACGCCTGGGTCGTCGAACGGCTGGGCAAGTTCGACCGGGTGCTCTCGCCAGGCGCGGGATTCGTGATCCCGTTCATCGAGCGGGTTTCCTACAAACACTCGCTCAAGGAAATCCCCCTGGACGTTCCGAGCCAGGTCTGCATCACGCGCGATAACACGCAGTTGCAGGTCGATGGCGTGCTTTATTTCCAGGTAACGGATCCGATGCGTGCGTCGTACGGTTCGTCCAACTACATCTCGGCCATTACCCAACTGGCGCAGACCACGCTGCGGTCGGTGATCGGGAAACTGGAGCTGGATCGTACTTTCGAGGAACGCGAGTTCATCAACGCCACGATCGTGGCCTCGCTCGATGAGGCAGCGCTGAACTGGGGGGTGAAGGTCTTGCGTTATGAAATCAAGGACTTGACGCCGCCCAATGAGATCCTGCGTGCGATGCAGGCGCAGATTACCGCCGAGCGGGAAAAACGTGCGCTGATCGCTGCTTCGGAGGGCCGCCGTCAGGAGCAAATCAACATCGCGACGGGCGAGCGCGAAGCCGCCATCGCGCGCTCCGAGGGTGAAAAGCAGGCGCAGATCAACCAGGCCCAGGGTGAGGCGGCGGCCGTGCTGGCCATTGCCGAAGCGACGGCGAAAGCAATCATGCAAGTCGGTGAGGCGGTGCGTCAGCCAGGTGGTATGGAGGCCGTCAACCTGAAGGTCGCGGAACGTTATGTGGACGCTTTCGGCAATGTCGCCAAGGAAGGCAACACCCTGATCCTGCCGTCCAATTTGTCGGACGTGGGCGGTCTGATAGCGTCGGCGATGGCGATCGTCAAGACGAACAAGCAGGTGTAATACACGGATGTCAGGCGTGGGTGGTCTGATCGCATCCGCGATGGCGATCGTCAAGCCGGTCTAACACAGAGCGGTGGCGGACGCGCCAGACTGCCAGAATCACGCATGGCAGTCTGGTCTGGCTCAGGACGCTCTCTCTGTATCCAGCAGACGGCCAGTTTCAACTAGCCTCGAGGGTCTCGGCAAAGGCGTCCATGCACGGGTATCGCCGCGATTCAGGTCGCGATGGACCGGGTTTATCCAGCCTCATCTGGCCTGACGAGGCCACAGCGCGGTCAGCCGTCAATCAATCGTCGCGCCGCGAACTGCGGGTATCGTGTTTCATGATGCGCTCTTTCTCGCGCTGCCAGTCTTTTTCACGAGAGCTGTCGCGTTTGTCGTAGAGCTTTTTGCCGCGGCCGAGCGCGAAATCGAGCTTGATCCGGCCATTTTTGTAATGCAGATTCAGCGGGACGAGGGTGTAGCCACGTTGCTCGACCTTGCCGATCAACTTGCTGATTTCTTCGGCTTTGAGCAGCAGCTTGCGCGTACGCATGGCATCGGGATGGATATGCGTGGAGGCAGTGGGCAAGGGACTGACATGCATGCCCAGCAAAAACAGCTCGCCATCGCGCACGATGACGTAGCTTTCTTTAAGCTGGACACGGCTGTCACGAATCGCCTTGACCTCCCAGCCTTGCAGGACCAGGCCGGCCTCGTAGCGGTCTTCGATGAAATAATCGTGGGTGGCCTTGCGGTTGTCGATAATGCTCATAAAGGCTGATCAGGCAGTAATCCGGCGAAAAATGCGGCGGTAGCTGCGCTACCGGTAAAATCCAACCATTCTAGCGATTTGCGATAGCCGATGCATAAAGTACAGCGATCTGTCCTGGTTCCTTATAGTGCAGCACAGATGTTCGACCTCGTTGCCGACGTGGAAAAGTATCCGGAATTCATGCCGTGGTGTGGCGGGACGGAGGTCCAGTCTCGCGACGAACACGGGATGCAAGCCTCTGTGATGATCAGTTTCGCGGGGATGAAGCAGCGATTCACCACCCGCAATACCCATGAGTATCCCAACCGGATTCAGCTCGAGCTCGTGGACGGCCCGTTTTCGATGCTGGTGGGCAACTGGGAATTCCAGGCCCTGGCCGAGGATGCGTGCAAGGTCTTGTTCACCCTGGAGTACGCGTTTTCCAATCGCGCCCTCGAGATGGTGGTGGGGCCGGTCTTTAACCGGATTGCGACCAGTTTTATCGATTCCTTTACCAAACGGGCGCAGGCGGTCTATGGGGAATGAGGCTGCGGTGCTGCGAGTCTGTGTCTGCTATCCCACGCCATCGGCGACGTGGCAGCGCGAGCTGACGTTGCCTGCCGGCGCCACGGCCGCAGATGCGTTGCGCCAGAGCGGGTTTGAGGCTGAGTTTCCTGGGGTGGATCCCTGGGGGCAGGGCGTCGGGGTGTTTGGCAAACAATGCCAGACCGAGACGCCATTGGCCGATGGCGATCGGATCGAGATCTATCGTCCGCTGACGTTCGATCCCATGGTGTCGCGCCGCCGCAGGGCTGATCACCGTCGCGCCAAGGCCACGGCGGCCCGCAACGGCCGCGAGCGCCCTGCGGGATTGCTGTAGATCTCATTCCCTAACGAGCTCGCCTCCTGTCGCGCCAAAAGTCATCGGCAGGACAAAATTGTCTCTGGATTCCGGCGTAAGATACCGGCTGTAGATTTACGTTTACGTTAACGTCATGCAAAATGGACGGATGGTAGGTGTGGCCGTTCACGAGACAGCCATGACGCCAGCTAGACCAACCAACAGGAGACAACGCTGTGGATCTGGAATTGACTGACGAGCAGCAGGCTTTTGCGCAGGCTGCGCGCGACTACGCCCAAGGCGAGCTCGCCCCCAATGCCGCTCGCTGGGATGCCGAGGGCATCTTTCCCCGCGAGGCCTTTGCCCGGGCCGGCGAACTGGGCTTTTGTGCGATTTATGCGTCCGAGGATATCGGTGGCCTGGGGCTGCCGCGATTGGACGCCACGCTGGTGTTCGAGGAAATGGCTGCGGTCGATCCGTCGACGACGGCTTTTCTGACGATTCACAACATGGCGACCTGGATGGTCGGAAAATGGGGTCAACCGGCGTTGCGCGAGGCCTGGGGGCCGTTGCTGGCCAGCGGAGAAAAACTCGCGTCCTACTGCTTGACGGAGCCGGGCGCAGGTTCAGACGCAGGTTCCCTGCGCACGAGCGCGAAACGCGATGGTGACGATTTTGTCCTCAACGGTGCCAAGGCGTTCATCTCGGGCGGCGGTGATACGGATCTGCTGGTCGTGATGGCCCGCACCGGCGGCGAGGGGCCTGGCGGCGTCAGTGCCTTTGCCGTGCCGGCCGACAGCGCCGGCATCAGCTACGGCCGTAAAGAAGAAAAAATGGGCTGGAACAGCCAGTCCACACGGCCCATCACCTTTGAAAACGTGCGGGTGCCGGCGGCCAATATGCTGGGCCAGGAGGGCGAAGGTTTCAAGATCGCCATGAAGGGTCTGGACGGTGGGCGGATCAATATCGGCACCTGCTCGGTGGGGGCTGCCCAGGGCGCGCTGGATGCTGCCCGGCGCTACATGGACGAGCGCAAACAATTCGGCCGCCGCCTGGCTGAGTTTCAGGCCTTGCAGTTCAAGCTCGCGGACATGGCCACGCATTTAGTGGCAGCCCGGCAGATGGTGCGATTGGCGGCGTGCAAGCTGGACGCTGGTTCGCCTGACGCCGGCACGTATTGCGCCATGGCCAAGCGCTTTGCGACCGATATGGGTTTCCAGATCTGCCTGGACGCGCAACAGATTCACGGCGGCTACGGTTACTTGCGGGACTATCCCTTGGAGCGCCTCGTGCGCGATACTCGTGTCCATCAGATTCTTGAGGGCACCAACGAAATCATGCGTGTGATCGTGGCCCGCCAATTGCTGGAAAAAGGAGCAGATATCAGATGACCGCCCCCGTGCTGTTCGAGGAAAAAACCGCCACCAATGGGATGCGTGTGGCGTTTGCCACGCTGAACGCGCCGCAAACGCTCAACGGCCTGTCGCTGGAGATGGTCGATTTGCTGGCCGAGCGCCTGACGGCCTGGTCGCAGGACGACAGCGTGGCGATGGTGGTGCTGCAAGGCGCAGGCGGCAAAGCCTTTAGCGCGGGTGGAGATCTGCACGGCCTGTATCACAGCATGCAGGAACACCAGGGCCAGGGGGCCTGGGCCAATCCATTGGCGCGAGATTTCTTTGAGCGCGAGTATCGGCTCGACTATCAGATTCATACCTATCCCAAGCCTATCCTGTGCTGGGGGCATGGCATTGTGATGGGGGGCGGCGTTGGCCTCATGATGGGGGCCAGCCATCGGGTGGTCAGCGAAACGACGCGCCTGGCCATGCCGGAGATTTCGATTGCATTGTTTCCCGATGTGGGCGGCAGCTGGATGCTGAATCACATGCAAGGGCGCATCGGGCTGTTTTTAGCGTTGACGGGTGCGCAGCTGACGACCTCGGATGCCTTGTATGCCGGCGTTGCCGATTATCGTCTGGACTCGTCGGGCTGGCCGCAGTTTGTCGAGGCATTGCTGCAAACGCCTTGGACGGCGTCGGCTGCAGAGGATGGACGGTCGTCGCGCTCGCTAAACGACGACCTGTTGCGCCAGGTCTTGTTGACTCATCAGCCTGAATCCGAGCTCTCTCCCGGACCGTTGCGTCAGCATGCGGCACTGATCAATACTCTGTGTGGCGGCGAGAATCTGACCGCGATCTATGACGCCATCTCCGAACTGAAAACACACGAGGACCCCTGGCTGGCGCGCGCCGCAGCGACGATGCTGGCAGGCTCGCCGGGTTCGGCACGCCTGGCCTTTGCCCTGTTGCGCCGTACGCGGCTCAGTTCATTGGCCGAGGTGTTCCGCGTCGAGTACATCGCGGCGCTGGCATGCGCCGCCGAGGGCGATTTTGCCGAGGGCATCCGGGCCTTGTTGATAGACAAAGACAAGCAACCCAAATGGAATCCGGCCACACTGGAGCAGGCATCCGAGGCGTGGGTACAGCGCTTTTTCGAGGCGCCTTGGCCGGCGGGGCAGGCTCATCCATTGGCGGACCTGGGTGCCGAGGCTTAAATTCGGTAGTAATCTGATTTCAGACAGCGCATACACAACAAACACGAGGAGACCCCCACATGAGCAGTATTGCGTTTATCGGTCTGGGCAATATGGGTGCGCCCATGGCAAACAATCTGATCAAGGCCGGCCACAAGTTGGCGGTGTTCGATCTGGTGCCTGGTGCGGTCAATAGCTTGGCCGATGCCGGCGCGCGTGCGGCGAGCTCCGCTGCTGACGCCGTGCAAGGGGCCGAAGTCGTGGTCACGATGCTGCCTGCCAGCAAACATGTCGAGGCCCTGTACCTGGGCCAGGACCTGTTGGGTGCGATCGATCCCAGCGCACTGGTGATTGAGTGCAGTACGATCGCTCCGAATTCGGCGCGCAAGGTCGCCACAGCGGCTCAGGAACGCGGCCTGGCGATGATCGACGCGCCGGTGTCTGGCGGTACGGCAGGTGCGGCCGCAGGGACGCTGACGTTCATCGTCGGCGGCGAGGCCGACGATCTGGCGCGTGCCATGCCGGTCCTGCAAGCCATGGGCAAGAATATTTTCCACGCGGGCCCGGCCGGAGCGGGGCAGGTGGCCAAGATCTGCAACAACATGCTGTTGGGCATCTTGATGGCCGGTACCTCAGAGGCCTTGGCCCTGGGCGTAGCCAATGGCCTGGATCCCAAAGTCCTGTCGGACATCATCGCCAAGAGCTCTGGCCGTAACTGGGCAACCGAGTTGTACAACCCTTGGCCGGGCGTCATGGAAAACACGCCAGCATCAAAGGGCTATGTCGGCGGTTTTGGCGTGGACCTGATGCTAAAGGATCTGGGGCTGGCCGCCGAGGCGGCGTTATCCTCGCGGTCGTCGATTCCCTTGGGTGAGCTCGCACGCAATCTGTATTCGCTGCACAGCGGCGACGGCAGTGGCAAGCTGGATTTTTCCAGCATCGTCAATCTGTACGCGCACAAGACACCCTGAGAGTGATCGTCGATCGGTAGGCGTACGTGCTGCACCTGTGAGCCCCCTTGGCTGACAGGTCTGTACGTACGCGGCGTTCACCAGATTATTTTGCGTGTCACCAGCATTCGTAAACGGGGCAACCGTGTCTTCTGAACCCACACAAAGCGCTGCCATTCAATGCGTGCGCGACAGCTTTGCCCGGCAAACCATCATGACGCTGTTCGGCGCGCGTTTATCGCGCCTCGAGCCGGGGCTGGTCCATATCGAGTTACCGTTTCGCGCGGACCTGTGCCAGCAGAATGGTTATCTGCACGCGGGAATATCCACGACCATTGCGGACAGTGCGGGTGGCTATGCAGCGCTGTCGTTGTTCGAGCCTGGCGAAGACGTCTTGACCTCTGAATTCAAGATGAATTTCCTGTCGCCAGCCGACGGCGAGCGTTTTGTGGCGACGGGGCGCGTGCTCAAGCCTGGGCGGCGTTTGTCCATCTGCCAGGTTGAGGTTCATGCCTATCGCGGCGATCAGCCCACGCTATGTGTCGTGGGGCTGATGACCGCCGTTCGTGTGCAGCCGCGATAGGGAAACGAAGGTCGGGGCAAGCCTTTATCGCTTGAATCCGCCGTCGGCCAAATCGTATGGCAGTGGCGTCACGGTGATTTTTGCGCCGTCAGGCGTGCCGACGCGCAGATCGCCATCGTCCAGCGACGCCAAGGCAATCTCGAACAGTGCGCCACTACGCGAGGCGTCTACGATGCGTCCGCAAGGCTCATCGGGTTGCTTGGCATCGTAGATGTCGGTGCCCGGGGCGGGCGGCTCGATCATGGCGTCCCACTGACCATACGCGGTGCGGCGCTTTACGGTGCCACGATAGTGGCTGCGCGCGACGATTTCCTGTCCGGGGTAACAGCCCTTGGTAAAGCTCACGCCGCCGATCAGGTCCAGATTCAGCGTTTGAGGAATGAACAAGTCCTGTGTTGCTGTGCCAATCCAAGGCAGGCCCGCAGCCAAATCTGCAGCGTGCCACTGGTCGCTATTGCCGCGTTGTACTTGCGTAGCCAGCGCCGTGGCGTCCGCCTGTTGCGCCTCACTGGTGATCCACCACCAACGCAGGCCGCCGCTAACCGATGGCGCGGCAATCCAGGTCCCGCTAGGTAACTCGGTGCGTTGCCAGGGTGCGGCGGGCAAGGCGCCGCCTGCAGCGGCCTCCAGTTTCGCCATATCGGCAGGCTCGGCCCAGACGCCGCTCACGTGCAGCGGCACCGGCGCCAGCTTGGCTTTGGCGCGCAGGACGAACATCGACAGGCGTTTGACCAGCGCCTCGGTCAGGTCTCGGCGGACCAAGGCATACAGTTGGGGGCTATCCGAGTTTTCCGATGCCTCGCCGACCGCCTGCGCTCGCCATAGCACCAGCGTGGCCAGCAATCGGCCCTTGGCCGTGCAATACCCGCCCAGGCGGGCGACGTCAGGTGCCAGACCTGTCACGTCCTGCGTCAATTGCCCATGTAAAAAGGACAAGGCATCCGCGCCCGAGGCAGAGATGACTGTGTAGTCGGGCAGCGGGGCAGCATAGGCCGTGCCTGTGGTATTCGGTGACAGCGAATCAAAAAAAGCAGACATGTTGTAGCCAGGCGATAGAGTGGGGCGCCGCGACGGCGTCCGATGCTGTGATGATACCCGGACGGAGCGTACGGCGATGCTTAAACCCTGGTCTGCTCAAGGGGAAACGGGCTCTCCGGGCACGCTCATTGCCTATGGGAAAGGCCGCAGACGAAGCCCACCCGTGAGACTGAGTACTTTTGCGGACACAACGAGACACAGCCAGCGCCAGATCAAATGCCCGCGATCCATTAAACTCCGTACATCTATGAAAAAGCTTTTCCTTTATTTTCTGCTGCTCTGTCTGACCGTACTCGTATTGGCAGGCGCAGCCGCCGGTGGCGCGTGGTATTGGATGAACCGTGCGATTGCCTTGCCGGCCGACAAGGTCGAATTCATCGTTACGCCGGGCAGCACCCCGCGCGCGATGGCGCGCGCCATGAACGAGGCCGGCATTCCTATCTGGGAAGACGGCTTTGCCTGGATGGCGCGGCTGTCCGAACGTGACAAACTGATCAAGGCGGGCGGCTACGAAGCACGCCGAGGCGATTCGCCATGGACGCTGCTGGATCGTCTCGCCCGCGGCGAAATGGTGCAACGGCAGGTCACTTTGCTGGAGGGGTGGACCTATCAGCAAATGCGCGAGGCGCTGCGCACCAATCCCGACGTGAAGCAGACGCTCGGGGATATCAGCGACGAGGCCCTGATGGAGAAACTGGGCGCCTCGATCACGGCGCCAGAGGGGATGTTTTTCCCGGACACCTATGTTTTTACCCCTGGAACGACGGATTTCGACCTGCTGCGTCGGGCCTATCAACAGGGGCAGCAGGTGCTGACCTCGATCTGGGCGCAACGCCAGGCCGATCTGCCGCTAAAGACACCGTACGAGGCGCTGATCCTGGCCTCGATCGTCGAGAAAGAAACCGGCCACGGCCCTGACCGTAATAGGGTGTCGGGCGTATTCGTGAATCGCTTGCGTCTGGGCATGATGTTGCAAACTGATCCGACGGTCATCTACGGCATGGGGGAACGCTACCAAGGCCGTATCCGGCGTGCAGACCTGCAGGCCGATACGCCCTGGAATACCTATACTCGCGCCGGCCTGCCGCCGACACCGATCGCCGCCTCCGGGCGTGCCGCGCTGTTGGCTGCGGTACAGCCGGAGCGCCATAAATATTTGTACTTTGTTTCGCGCGGCAACGGCACCAGCGAGTTTTCGGCTAACCTGTCCGAACACAACCGCAACGTGGCGCGCTACATCCTGGGCAGGACGCAATGACAGCACGTGGACGTTTTATCACCCTCGAGGGCGTGGATGGGGCAGGCAAAAGCACCCATGCCGCCTGGATCGCAGATACGCTGCGCGCGTCGGGGCTCAGCGTGGTGGCGACTCGAGAGCCGGGCGGCACGCCGCTGGGCGAGATCCTGCGCGGTCTGGTGCTATCCGAATCCATGACGCTCGATACGGAAACCCTGCTCATGTTTGCTGCGCGTTGCGAACACGTAGCACAGGTGATCGAGCCGGCGTTGGCTCGTGGCGATTGGGTGGTTTGTGATCGCTATACCGACGCGACCTACGCTTATCAAGGCGGCGGGCGCCAACTGGGCGCACAACGGGTCGCGGTGCTCGAGCAATGGATGCAGCCCTCATTGCAGCCCGACCGGACCTGGTTGTTCGATGTGCCGCTGGAGTTGGCCCGCGCACGCCTGGCCGACGCCCGTGAGCCAGACCGCTTCGAGCGGGAAGAGGCGGCGTTTTTCGAGCGCACGCGGTCAGCCTATCATGCCCGTGCCGAGGCGCAGCCCGAACGCTTTCGTATCGTGGACTCCAGTCAGCCGATGGCCCAGGTGCGCGCCCAATTGGAATCCGAACTGAAGGCCCTGGTACAGGCCTCGCGAGCCCTATGAGCGTCGCCCAGTTTTTGCCGTGGCAACGCGAGATCGCGCAGAGCTGGTTGGCTGGGCGGGATCGTTTTGCGCACGCATGGCTGGTCCATGGCGTGGCAGGCATCGGCAAAGTCGAGTTTGCCGCGGCGGCAGCGGCCAGCTTGTTATGCGAATCACCCGTTGACAATCTGGCTTGCGGCCATTGTCCGGCCTGTACTTGGATTGCCAGTGGCAACCACCCTGATCTGCGGCGCATTCGGCCCGAAGCGGTAGCGCTGCAAGAGGGTGCGGCCACGGCAGAGAGCACCGACGAGACGGCCGGCTCTGCGGGCGAAACCGGCACGGCCAAACGGGCGCCCTCCAAAGAGATCCGCATCGATCAGATTCGTGCACTGGAGCCTTGGTTCAACACGGCGACCCATCGAGGCGGCTGGCGTGTTGCCTTGCTGTATCCCGCTCAGGCCCTGAACGTGATTTCCGCCAACGCCTTGCTCAAGGTCTTGGAGGAACCTCCGCCTCATACCGTATTCCTGCTGGTCGCTGACGCACCCGACAGGCTGCTGCCGACACTGGTATCGCGCTGCCGCCGCCTGCCGTTGCCGGCGCCGGGCAATGATGCCGCTCTACAATGGCTGACAGAGCAGGGGGTATCCTCGGCCAAGGATTGGCTCGCGGCAGCGGGAGGTGCGCCCTTGGCGGCGTTGCGTTTATCCCAGAGCGGCGAACAGGCTTGTCCGGACTGGTTATCGAAATTGATCGAGCCGCTGGCCAAAGGCCAAACGCCCGATATCGGGACCTTGGCCGAAAGCCTGGAAAAGAACTCGCCTGCTGATTGGATTGATACCTTGCAGCGCCTGTATGCCGACCTGATGTTGGCAGGTGTCGGGGCGCCGGTGCGATATTTTCCCTCGCTGGCTCGGCTGGTCGGGCAGGCTGCCTTGCGTGCTGATGCCGTACGACTGGCAGAGGGTGCACGCTGGCTCACCCAGCAGCGCCGCCTGGCGACCCATCCGCTCAGCCCCAAATTGTTTGCACATGCCACCCTGCAGCGCGTGGCGGCATCCTGCCAAGCTTAACGATTCCGTATGTACGTAGATTCTCATTGCCACCTGAATTTCCCCGATCTCGCGCAAGACTTGCCCGATATCCTGCAACGCATGGCGACGAACCAGGTCACTCACGCCCTGGTCGTCAGCGTCGATATGCCCGACTGGCCGGGTTTGATCGAATTAGTCGAGCCGCATCGCCATTTGTGGGCGTCGGTTGGCGTGCATCCGGACTACGAGGCGACCTCGGATCCGACCGAGGCAGAGCTGCTGGAATTGTCGCGGCACCCCAAGGTCGTGGCCATCGGCGAAACCGGGTTGGATTATTACCGGCTGAGCGAGCCGCTGGACTGGCAGCGCGAGCGATTCCGCCGTCATATCCGCGTGGCGCGGCAGTCGAACCTGCCGCTGATTATCCATACGCGGCAATCCGTTGAGGATACGCTGCGTATTCTGCGCGAGGAGAACGCGGCCGAGGTCGGAGGAGTGATGCACTGCTTTACCGAGTCTTGGGAAATGGCCCAGGCTGCCATCGACCTGAATTTTTATATTTCCATTTCAGGCATCGTCACCTTTAAAAACGCCGGCATCGTGCATGAGGTTGCGACCAAAGTTCCTCTGGATCGCCTATTGATCGAGACCGATTCGCCTTATTTAGCCCCAGTGCCTTATCGCGGCAAGCGCAACGATCCGTCCAAAGTCATCCATGTGGCTGAAAAGATCGCCGACCTGAAAGGCATTCCTGTGGCCGAGGTGGCACATGCATCTACTGAGAACTTTTTCAAATTATTCAATAAGGTAGATCGTTAATTTAAAGAAATTTATTTAAATTGACTTATTTAAAGTAATTTATTGGATATCTAGATTGAATTTATATTTAACTGATTAAAATCAATTGGTTGTGTGATTTTTTTGATGTTGTATATAAATCTGGGCGACCCAACACTTTTTTAAAGTAATTTCTAGCTTTCTTAAAGTGATTTCTACAATACGAAGTCCCGGTTTCGATAGCGCTTGGCCTCGTGCGTTAAAGGCAGCTGTCACGAGAAGCGGGCTTGTGACGAGAGTGCCATGAAACGTTATGCATCCTTTCCCGTAAAAGCCCGTGGCCTCCTGGCGGCATTGGCCGTAGCGACGGCGGCGACAGCAGGTATAGCGCCTGCCGCTCACGCCGATAGCGCACCGGCAAACTGGTGGGTGTATGTCCATAACGACAAAGCCTCGGATCTCAAAGCGCTGCTCGCCAAGGGCGCAGACCCCAACGTGCGGTACACAAACGGCCAGCCCGCCTTGATGCGTGCAGTGGTCGACGGCGCATGGAAAGTCTTTGACGTGCTCGCTGCCGATCCCCGCACCGATGTCAACGCCGTCAATCCCGCCAACGAGACTGCACTGATGTACCTGGCCGTGGCAGGGGAAACTGAACGAGCCCGCAAGCTCATTGCCCGGGGTGCACAGGTCAACCGCCTGGGCTGGACCCCATTGCACTATGCCGCGTCCAAGGCTCAGATGGACACAGCGAAGCTGCTGCTTGCCAACAAAGCCATGGTGAATGCACCGTCCCCCGAGGGGACGACGCCGATCATGATGGCCGGCTTTTCGGGGCGTATGTACATGGTGCAACTGCTGCTGGATGCAGGCGCCGATATCACCACCCGCAATCTCAAAGGGCAAAACGCGTCCGATTGGGCCTACGCCGCCAAGCGTAACGAGCTGGGCGCAGAGCTGGCCAAGATCATCGCAAAGGCCGAGCAACAACGCGCGGCGCAACGTGCGAAGCAGGGCGGTACGACGGCAATGCCCGTCACGGAAACCCCGGCAGCCGCCCCCGTCGAACCGCAGCAAGTCCCTCAGGCAGTACAGTCTGAAGCGCCTGCGTCCAAGCCTGCCGAGAGCTCCGCACCAGCTACATCAGAAGGAGACGGCTCCTCTGTTGGCGGCGTGTCGGGCGTGCGACTAAACAATTACGACTGACTTCTGCAGGATTTCCCTAGTAATTTTAAAAATCCGGGAAACCTAGAATCGCAGAGTAAGAGGCCCTTGTGAGCCTGCAGCCATCTCATCGGCTGCAGGCTATTCGTATAAATCATTGCCCTTGTGTTGTCGGTAATACCGAGCAGGCAGCTGGCTGCGCTGCCGGTACTGGTGGTATCGGCTTGCTTGTTCGGTAGAAAACGCACCGCGTGCTCGTATTTGCAAGCAACGAGATGAAGTAAAACAAATTGGCAAATTGCGACGGCTGATGAGGAGGGTTAAGCGCACGACAGGCCGCATGGGCGATTAGGCCCTAAAGGTCGTCGGCAGGGCAATCTGACAGTTGCTAGGCCGCCGAAAGACACGAAGTTCCACTTGCATGAAACCTGCATTTATATATGTCCCTAATTTATTTTGTTTAAATTAAATAGGGACGCTACGAAATCTGTGGCTACAATAATGCCGATCCTAGCCTGGAGATCCTCTCATGTCGGACAAACCCACTCATGCTTTGCCGTCGTACCTGGATGCCGAGCACCTCGGTCCCTGGGGCATCTATCTGCAACAAGTCGATCGGGTCACCCCGTATCTAGGTCCACTGGCGCGTTGGGTGGAAACGCTGAAACGCCCCAAACGTGCGTTGATTGTCGATGTGCCTATCGAACTGGATAACGGCAGCATCGCGCATTTTGAGGGCTACCGGGTTCAGCACAATACGTCTCGAGGTCCAGGCAAGGGGGGCGTACGTTTTCACCAAGACGTGACGCTGTCCGAAGTCATGGCGCTGGCCGCGTGGATGTCGGTGAAGAACGCGGCGGTCAATTTGCCGTACGGTGGCGCAAAAGGCGGGATCCGCGTGGATCCGCGTGTGCTGTCTCAATCCGAGCTCGAGCGCATGACGCGCCGCTATACCTCGGAGATCGGCGTCATCATCGGGCCGTCCAAGGATATCCCCGCACCGGATGTGAACACCAACGCGCAGACCATGGCGTGGATGATGGACACGTATTCCATGAACGAGGGGGCGACGGCAACAGGTGTGGTGACCGGCAAACCGATCGCGCTGGGCGGCAGCCTGGGCCGGGTCGAGGCAACGGGACGCGGCGTGTTCGTGACGGCGTGCGAGGCTGCACGCGATCGCAATGTCGATGTGAGCACCGCTCGTGTGATCGTGCAGGGCTTCGGTAACGTGGGTGGCACGGCAGCACGCTTGTTCCATGAGACCGGCGCCAAAGTGATCGCGGTTCAGGACCACACCGGCACGGTGTACAACCCAGCCGGCCTGGACGTGCACAAGCTCTTGTCTCACGTGTCGCAAAAAGGCGGTGTCGGTGGTTTCAGCGCTGGCGAGGTGCTCGACAACGCGCAGTTCTGGGAATTGGAAACGGAGTTCCTGATCCCCGCCGCTCTCGAAGGGCAGATCAACGAGGCCAATGCCGGCAAGGTACGGGCCAAGATCGTGGTCGAAGGCGCAAACGGTCCGACGACACCGATCGCCGATGACATCCTGCGCGAGAACGGCGTTTACGTGGTTCCCGACGTTCTGGCCAACGCCGGCGGCGTGACTGTCAGCTATTTTGAGTGGGTGCAGGATTTCTCGAGCTTCTTCTGGAGCGAGGAGGAAATCAACAATCGTCTCGAACGCCTGATGCGCGAGGCCTATGCCGCCGTGTCTCAAATGGCCAAGGAGCACAACGTCACGCTACGCACAGCCGCGTTTATCGTAGCTTGCACGCGCATTCTGCAAGCTCGCCAAGTGCGCGGCCTGTATCCGTGATGCGGCTGACGATCTCTCGGGCCTAGCTAGGCCTGAAGGACGGAACAACGCCCCGCACGATTTGGCTGTATTGCCAATCATGCGGGGCGTTTTTTATCGCCGTGGGCAGCAAGCCGCAGGCGCAGTGTGGGGGCCTTTTTTATCGCCGGGCCGTCCCAAGATAAAAACGCCCCCCTGGGGGGCAGCAAGCCGCAGGCGCAGCGTGGGGGCGTTTTCCTATCGCCGGGCCGCTCCGAATTCAAGCAGCGGGCACGAACTCGGGCCGCAGGACGCCATGCAGTTCCGTATAGGGAATCAGCAACTCCGGTTCACCATGTGAGTACGGCGCGATCGAATACGCGTCATATTTCACAACCACGCCCTCGCGCGTCAACGCAAAATTATCGCTTTCCTGGAACGGCCACATGCGGTCATAGGCGGCACGGTCGCGTTGCGCATCCTCATTACGCGTGAGCCACGCCTGGTGGGCACGCCGCAAAGCCTCGACAAAGGCAGGGTGCTGATTCGGCAGCAGGGCTTCGTCGAGCGCCAGGACGCGCTCACGATCGCGTTGCCAATTCAAATACTGGGTCGCGGGAATGCCATGCGCTGCGCCGGTCAGGTACTGGCCGGTGTGCAACTCAATGGCGATGATCCGAGGACTGACGTCCTTGACGCTGGCTTTGAAAATGGTGCTGTCACGGGACTGTGCGGTTTGCCAGAAATACTGCGTGTATTCCGACAGCGTTTGATACGGACGCGGACGGCCGGGATCGACGCCCGTCATATAGGCCAGGACATGGTCCACCAATGCCGTCAGTTTCGGGATGCCAGGGAATCCTACACTGTCGATATCGATGGTGGGGCATTGTCCTTTGCAGCCGGGCTTGGTGCCTTGCCACTGGATTTTCTCGACCTCCAGTCCGGCGACTTTGTCTTCGGTCTTGGCAGGTTGAGGGACGTTGGAGGGCAGGGTGATGTTCGAGGGAGTCGAGCTCGCGCAGCCCGCCAGCAATACCAGCATGGACAACATGCCAGCAGGCGCAAAACGACGGGTGCGAGGAAAAGCAGATAGGTTCAATCTCATAGCATTCAAGGGACTTGGCCAGTCCATTCCTGACTTGAAAATTTATCGCGCGCTTGGACCTGCGCTTTTTCCAGCGTGGTCTGTGACAGGGATATCGGCGTCAGTGATGCCAGTCCCCGAAAGGTTTGCAGCATGCGTTCGATGATAACGTCACGCTCCAGGCCCGTCTGACTGCGCAGTGGATCGACGCGTTTTTTCGCGCTCGTGGTGCCTTTGTCAGAGAGTTTTTCGCGACCGATGCGCAGTACCTGCACCATCTTTTCCGCATCGATATCGTATGACATTGTCACGTGGTGCAAGACCGCTCCCGCGCGCCGCGCCTGCGCCGCACCACCGATTTTGCCGCTTTCCGAGGCAATGTCATTCAGCGGTTGATACCAGGCCTTGATGCCCAGATCGTGCAGCGCCTGGATCACCCAGGCGTCGAGAAACTCATACGATTGCTGAAAACTCATGCCTTGCACGAGTGCCTGCGGGACGCTGAGCGAGTAGGTAATGGTATTGCCCGGTTCGACAAACATCGCGCCGCCGCCACTGACGCGTCGCACGACTTTGACGCCATGGCGCTGCGCGCCTTCTGGGTCGACTTCGTTTTTCAGTGACTGAAAACGCCCGATGATGACGGCGGGCTGGGACCATTCCCAGATCCGTAATGTCGGGGGGCGCAGGCCGGCACCGACCTCGTCGGTGATGACTGCATCCAGCGCCATGTGCAATTCAGGCGCCTGAGGCCCGTCGTGCAGCAATTCCCACTGGTAGTCGCTCCACTGTGTACGTTCGCTCACGCTAGCGCCCTCCGTACCGTGACTGCGACGGCTTCGGGAGAAAATCCGAACAGCTCGGCCTCGGAGGGCAGGGACTGCTCGACGGCTGCTGCGATACGCGCGTCATCCGCGTCCGCGGGCAGGCCCGTCAGGGCGGCATTGATGACATCCAGCGCCTCGGGGGGCTCCAGGAAAAAATCGCCGCTCAGGCGCACGTCGCTGAGCGCACCATTTTTGATTTCCAGATCGACGACGACAAGTTTGCCGCCGGGTACTTTGTATTCACCATGCATGGCGATATCGGACTCCGAATTAGATGGCGAGTTCCAGTTTCATGCCTTCGTGCGTCGCCACGAAGCCTAACGACTCATAAAATCGACGCGCGTCGGCGCGCGCCTTGTCGGTGGTCAATTGAACCATACCGCAGCCGTGTGCACGGCATTGCTCGATGGCCCATTCGAACAAGGTCCGTCCCGTACCGGCGCCACGCTCGTTTGACGCCACTCGCACGCTCTCGATCTGGCCGCGCCACAGGCCGCGGCGCGACAGGCCGGGGATAAAGCTCAATTGCAGGCACCCCACCACTGCGCCGTCGCGTTCTGCCACGGCTAAATACTGATTTGGATCTCGCTCAATGGCCTCAAAGGCTCGGGCATAACACTGTGCAGCGGGGATGGAGGCATCCTCGCGCTGGCTGCCCAGCACATCGTCGGCGAGTAGCGCGATGATGGCATCGAGGTCGGCCCGGCCGGCGCGACGAAACTGTAATGGGGCGGGCTGAGACATGAACGGTTCCTATGGTCGATGCGGGTTTTTTCTGGATCGGCTGCTGCTCGGATGTGATGATAGCCATCAAATCGGGTTATCCCAAACCCGCTTGCCGCCAGGGGCTGACATAGTGCTCCTGGCGGACAATTGGAGCTGAGGCTCAGGCTTCTGACTGCGTTTTCCGCTTTCCGGCCCATCGTGCAAACATGTCTTGAGGACCCACGAGCCGAAATCCCCAATTCAGACTGACCGCCGCCGCAGCCAGGAAAATCAGGCTGATCCCGGCGATTTGCGACCAGGCCAGTTGCTGACCATAGACGACATAGTCCAGCAAAATCGCCACGGCAGGGTAAATAAAAGCCAGGGCTGCGGTCGATGTCGTGGGCAGTTTCTGAATGGCCGAATACAACAGGATATAGGTCAGGCTGGTATGCACCAGACCGATCGCGACCAGGTAGCCCCATTGCACTGGGGCCGCAGGCAGGGCATGCAGATCCACCATTGGCAGCAACAGCAGGGCACCCAGGCTGACCTGCACCAAGGCCAGCACGTGCGGGGCAATATGCTTGAGCCGCTTGACGATGATGGAGGTGACCGCATACAGCGCACCCGCTCCCAATGCCAAGGACAAACCGTGGACATAGCCGCCGGCCTGGGCCAACTCTGCCGGCTCGATACGCAATACCAGTATCAAACCGCCAAACGCCAATACCGACCAGCCTAGCTTGGCGAGCGTCGGGCGTTCACGCAGAAACACCGCTCCCAGCGCAATCAAGTAAAACGGCTGAAAGTTGTAGACCGCCGTCGACAGCGAAATCGACGCCCAGTGATAGGCCGAGAACAACAACACCCAGTTCAACACAATGGCGACGCCCGCCACCATGGCCCAGGCCAGCGTCGTGCGCGTAAAAATGCCAGGCCGCAGCAGACCGCGCGCCAGACAGTAGGCCAGCAGCCCCAACGCGCCAAACACACAGCGAAAGAACACCACGTTCCAGGCACTCTGGCCGGATTCCAGGACAAAAATCCCTACCGTGCCCGAGATCGTCATGGCCATGGCCATCTGGGCCACGCCTGCATTTTGATTGCCGGTTTTCATTTGATCGCTCCCTGTTCCTGAGGTGCCAGCACTGCACCATTGATGAGAAAAATTATCCCAGGGAGATAAAGCGGATAATATGCATAAAAATCACCAGATTTAGATGGCTGCCTTCTTTTTTGGGGTATTTATGAACAACGACCTAAAAATCGAAAATGATGTTCTGGACGGCATCGACCGCCGTCTGGTGCAACTGTTGACGGCGAATGCGCGCACCACGACGGCGGATCTGGCGCGCCAAGTCGGCATGTCCTCGCCCAGCGTCGCCGACCGCTTGCGGCGCCTGGAGGAATCGGGCGTCGTGCGGGGGTATACGCTGGATGTAGACCCTGCCGCATTGGGCTATAGCTTGACCGCGATCGCGCGTATCCGCCCCTTGCCGGGTCAACTGCGGCGAGTCGAAAAGCTCATCGCCGAGATCGGCGAGGTGATCGAATGCGACAAGGTCACTGGTGACGATTGTTTCATCGCGCGCCTGGTATTGAAATCCATCTCCCAACTCGATGGCGTCCTGGACAGGATCACCGAGTTTGCCGAAACGAATACCGCGATAGTGAAAAGCAGCACGGTACGCCGCAGGCTGCCGCCGCTGCAATCAGTACGGCCTGGATAGCGCGCCTCGCCAAAAGGGCGCGATTTTGCTCAATCAAGCTTCAGCACTGCAGGCTTGCAAAACGTCTTCCTTCAGCGAGGCAGGCTTGTCCGTGGGCGCATAGCGCTTGATCACCTGGCCGTCGCGACCCACCAGAAACTTGGTGAAATTCCATTTGATGCCCTCGGTGCCGAGCACACCGGGCTTTTCGCCTTTGAGCCAGCGATAGATCGGGTGAGCATTCGGCCCATTGACCTCGATCTTGGCGAACATCGGAAAGGTCACGCCGTATTCGGTCGAGCAAAAATTCTGGATGGCAGCCTCGTCGCCGGGTTCCTGGTGGCCAAACTGATCGCAGGGAAAGCCCAGCACGGTCAGTCCCGCTGCATGGTAATCACGGTACAGCGTCTCCAGCCCCGCATATTGCGGCGTGAATCCGCATTTCGAGGCGACATTCACTACTAACAGCACCTGGCCGCGGAATGCCTCGAGCGCTTGTTCATTGCCCTGGATGTCTGTGGCGGAAAAATCGTAGATTGTGCTCATGGCGACCTCTCGTCGTTCGGTTTCCAACGAGACCGTTCATACCGCGTGATATGGGCCTCGTGATGCGGTCTCTCAACTCAGTGTAGCGCGGCGTTGGCAGGAGCCATACGGACAGCAAATCCAGATTGATATGCAGCGTTGCATACCAAAACACCCGGACACCGCTCATTTGTCCTTGCCGCGCCTGCGGTTTCACCATGATTTTCGTGCCGGCCCGCCTATGATGGAGGGTATGGCACTCACACAGATATCGTATAGGAGCCCACATGGACGATTTAGTGAAACGACTCGAAGCCATGCTGGCTAAAGGCCAGAACAACGCCATGTTGCGTTTGTCATTGGGCAAGGCCTATACCGAACAGGACCAGTTCGATGTCGCGGCGCCCCATCTGCGAGCCGCGTTAGAGCTGGATCCACAATATTCAGTCGCGTGGAAATGGCTGGGCAAGGCATTGCAGGGGCAGGGCGATCTCGCTGGCGCAAGACAGGCATGGGAAAGCGGCATTGCAGCCGCCCAATCGCGCGGCGATCAACAGATCATCAAGGAATTACAGGTATTTATCAAACGTCTGGATCGCGCCAGCCAAATGTAAAAGCCACAAGGAGATGTGTCCCGAACCCCGGCAAAACCGGCATGGCTATTGACGCCTGTAGTGGCTCGGTTCTGTAATCGAAGACATGGACGAGAGTGATAGAGGTCAACGCTGAGATGGGCAAACCAATAGATTTACGATCCCCTTATGCCAATGGGCCGGATCGCCACAGCAAGACGGCGCGCGATGCATTGCAATCGCTATGGCGTGGTTTGAATATGCCTGACGAGGCGATGGACGTCGTCGAGCTGACGGGAGCGGAACCAGTGTTCCCCTCATCATTTGCCGTGGGCACTGCGGCGCAGGCCAGTATGGCTGCCGCGGCGCTGGCGGCTGCCGAAATCTGGCATCTGCGAGGAGGCACGCGGCAGCGCGTCTCGATCAACATGCTGCACGCAGCACAGGAATGCCGCAGCTATTTCACGCTCGACGGGATCGAGACGGATGTCCACGACAAAATCACCGGCGTGTACCGTTGTGGCGATGGCGGGTGGGTGCGTATTCACGCCAATTTCGCTCATCATCGGGACGGCGCCTTGGCATTGCTGGGATGTCCGACCGGACCTGAGACCACCCGGGAAATGGTGGAGCGGGCGCTCTCTACACGCAGCGCGTTGGATGTCGAGCAGCAGGCGGCCGAGGCAGGGCTGGTAGTGACCGCCATGCGCACGTTTGACGAATGGGACCGTCACCCTCAGGGCTTGGCGGTCGCTGGCCAGCCGGTACTGACTGTGACCCGTATGGGTGAAGCCGATCCCCGTCCCTTGCCTAAGTATTCTCAGGAGGCGCGTCCGCTGAAGGACATACGCGTCCTGGACTTGACGCGCATCATTGCCGGCCCGGTGTGCGGGCGAGCCCTGGCGGCGTATGGGGCCGATGTCATGCTGGTCAATTCGCCTCATCTGCCCAATATCGAGACCATCGCTGAAACCAGCCGCGGCAAACTGTCTGTGCATGCAGATCTGGAAACAGCCGACGGCCGTATCGCCTTGGCCAATCTGCTGCGCAGCGCGCACATATTCGTACAGGGATATCGCCCGGGGGCGCTGCAGTCGGTGGGGTTCGGCCCGCAGGACGTGGCCCGCATACGGCCGGGCATTGTGTATGTCTCGCTGTCGGCCTATGGTGATAGCGGCCCCTGGGCACAGCGCCGCGGATTCGATTCGCTGGTGCAGACCGCGACGGGCTTTAATCATGCCGAGGCACAGGCGGCTGGGATCGATCGTCCCAAACCATTGCCTATGCAGATTCTCGACCATGCTTCGGGTTATTTGATGGCATTTGGGGCGCAAGTCGCCCTGGCCCGCCAGGCGACAGAAGGCGGCAGCTGGCATGTGTGCGTGTCATTGGCACAGACGGCGCGCTGGCTGCGTTCGTTGGGGCGGGTCGCAGATGGATTGCAGTGTCCGATGCCGCCGATAGAGAGCTATCTGGAGACGACGCCTTCGGGTTTCGGCCAACTGACTGCGGTGCGTCACGCCGCGCAATTTTCATTGACCCCTGCTCGTTGGACGAGACCCTCCGTTCCTCCGGGGACGAACCCGACGGTCTGGCCGTTTAATTGACGCAGCGTTATCGCTTTCGCTGTGTTTGAGTTGCTGTGTGGACCGGATATCATCCCGTCCACATAGATGCAAGAAATCTGGAGCAGCCTGACGCTATCTTGAGAGTAGACTCTCGTTTTTGCATAGGAACTCGCATGTCTACGACCATTTATCACAATCCGCGCTGTGGCACGTCGCGCAACGTCTTGCAGATGATCCGTGACGCCGGTATCGAACCCACGATTATTGAATATCTCAAATCACCGCCGTCCCGTCCGACGTTGGCCGGGCTGATTCAACAATCGGGTTTGAGTGTGCGTGAGGCCGTGCGCGCCAAGGAATCCCTGTACGAAGAACTGGGCCTGGGCGCAGCCGATGTCACCGACGACGAGTTGTTGGATGCGATGATTGAAAATCCCATCCTGATCAATCGCCCATTCGTCGTGACCGAGCAAGGCGCGCGTCTCTGCCGCCCCGCCGAATTGGTCAAGGAAATTTTGCCGTAAGGCTATTTTTTCGAGGTCTGCGGATGGCTGGCGCGCCAGTCCCGCAGCGCCTGCAGGGTGTTGGCGACATGCCGGTCGGGGCTCATGTCGGTATAGGCATAGCCGACTTTATGGTCCGGCAGGATGACGTACGACACCCGTTTGGCATAGTCAGGGCGGCGGTCATGGACGGCGTCATAGGCCTTCATGATGGCCTGATCTTCGTCGGCAGCGACCGCGAATTTGCCGCGGCATTCGCTGACCGAGAATTTCTTTAGCGTATCGATATCGTCGGCCGAGACGCCAATCACGCTGGCGCCCAGGGCCTTGTAGTCGTCGGTGGCTTCCGCGAAATTGCGTGCCTCGATCGTGCAGCCTTGCGTGAAGGCTGCGGGATAAAAGTACAGCACGACAGGGCCTTGCTTGAGCGCCTCGGCGAGTTTGAACGTGAAGACTTCGCCGCCCAAGGACGCCGGCGCCGAGAAATCGGGCGCTGCTGCGCCGACCGGTAATTCGGCACGGGCCAGTAATGGGTTGGCCAGGGCCGTGGCCACGGCCAGCAAAGTCAAAGTACGTTTCAGCATAAGTCGCTCAAGTCTCAGGCCTCAGTTCAGTTCCAGCGGCCGCCGGAGCCCCCCAGGCTGAAGCGCCCCGCACCCATGAAGGCGATCGCCAATGCGCCAAACAGGAACATGCCTTGCAGCTCCAGCGCCCATCCGCCTTGGGCGTTGAGGCTGCTGAGCTGCCCAGTATGCGCCAGCATGATGGCCACGATCATGTTCACGACGACCAACAGTGCGCCCAGACGGCTATAGAACCCGAGGATGACCAACAAGGGACCGACGACTTCGCCCAGATAGGCGGCGTAGGCGAAGAAGCCCGGCAGCCCATGCGAGCTCAGCATGCCGGAGATGCCTCCCACTCCGCTGGAGAGTTTCATGATGCCGTGCAACAGCACCAGAATGCCTAGGCTGAGGCGTAAAACGAGCTTGCCGGTGTCATCAGATTTGATCATTTGGATTCTCTTTGATTTGTAGGTGTACACCCGTTAATAAATAAATGGCCCGCAAAACCTATTCATTGAACACGGCTGGTGCGCTCATTATTGCAAATCTTTGGTGAATGACAAGGTTGAACCCGATACAGGATGTGCCGCGCCGGCAGAGGGCGCTTGCGCCGCACTGAGGGAGTTCCGGACCTGAACTAATTCGGCCGCGACGGCCACGGCGATTTCCGCTGGGGTACGGCTGCCGATAGGCAGGCCCACCGGGCCACGCAGACGGGCAATGTGCTCGTCAGTCAAGTCAAACTGGCTCAGACGCTCGCGCCGTTTTGCCTGGTTTGGCCGAGACCCCAATGCACCGACATAAAAGGCGGGCGATTTCAGCGCCTCCAGCAAGGCCATATCGTCCAGTTTCGGGTCATGCGTCAGCGCCACAATGGCGGTGCGTGCATCGACGCCGATTTCCAGCACGGCATCGTCAGGCATCGTGGTCAGCAGCGTAGCTTGCGGCACATCCCATCCGCCATAGATTTCCTCGCGCGGGTCACAGACCAGAACGTGAAAGTCCAGCATCGTGGCGATGTGGCACAGCGCTCGCGCAGTCTGATTGGCGCCGATAATCAATAAACGCCATTGCGGCCCGTAGACCGCACGCAGAATCCGGCCATCAAAATCCGGGCCGTCAGCGGGATTGGCCGGCGCCAGCGTGCAGGCGCCAGTCTGCAGATCGAGCGTACGCGCAACCAGCCGTTGTTCGGTGATCTCCGTCAGCACGACGTCGAGCCACTCGGGCGTTGGCAGCGGCTCCACGACCAGGCGCAGCGTGCCACCACAGGGCAGCCCGAAACGCGCTGCCTCATCGCTGGTCACGCCGTAGGTAATGCGATCGGGCCGATCCGGCAGCGTGCCTGCTTGGGCGCGAGCGATCAAATCGTCTTCGACGCAGCCGCCGGAGACTGATCCCACCATGCGGCCATCGGCACGCAACGCCATCAGCGCGCCCGCCTGGCGGGGCGCAGACCCCCATGTCTGGGCCACCGTCGCCAAATGCACGGCGTGGCCTTCCCGAATCCATTCGCGCGCTTGGCGCAGCACATCCATATCCAGCGAGTTCATTGGAGCTGAGTCTTGTGTGAGGGTTATCAAAACGTTGATCAGAAGCGCTACTCAGGCCGGGTTCAACAAGTCGGCAGGGACGTCGACATCACGCAAAACACCAACGTCATCACACTCGATTTCGAGTGCGCCGTGGCGCACCAACAATGCCCGGGCGCCTGTGTCACCGCCGAGCTCGGCCAACTCGGGCAAGAACTGCGTACCGAATATAACAGGGTGCCCGCGTTGGCCCTGGTACACCGGCACGACAATGCGATCGGGGGCGGCGTGCGCCAATAATCGCTTCAGCGTGTCGGCCCGCAGCCAGGGCATATCGGCTAACGCCACGACACAGGCTGTCGGTTGGGGTTCCGTGTTTGCTGTATCCGGCTGGACATTCGGCCGCTGGATGAGGTGCCGGGCGGCTGCCGCCAGCGAGATTCCCATGCCGCGAGGACTGTCCGGCACATCGACAATCTGGCAGCCTGCATCGGACAGTATCGCCGATAAGGCGTCCGGGTGCCCGGCGACGATTGCGATCGTATCTGGCACCACCGTCAGCAAGGTTTGCGCACTCGCCTGAACAACATGGCGGCCGTCTGGCAGCTTGGCCAGGAGCTTGTGCATCTCGTGACCAGGGGCTGCCGGCACGGCGGCGCGATAGCGCATACCTTCACCCGCAGCCAGCAGGATGCCAGTATACCGATGCGTCGCGGCTGTCGCAGACTCCATTCCCGTCGCTGTGTAATCAATGATCGGCAAAGCTTAGGCCTGGGGGGCTCGCCTCGTCAATCGGCGCTGCCGCCCTGGCCCCGCCAGTCTGGAATCCGCGACTCATTCCCGCTGTCAGGGTTGCCGCACAAACAGCGCATCGGGGATGTCGTCAATCTCCGACAGAGTCAATGCCTCGCTGATCTGATTCGCGCCTGGGACAAAATTCATCGCGGCATCTTGCAGCATGGGAATCCGGAACGTATCGCCTTGCCAATGCTGCATGGCTCTGGGCGCGGAGGCTCCGGCGACCATGAGCAGGCCGCTGCCTTCTTGTCGAATCACGATGTCTCCATAATAGGGGTGCGTATAGCGGCCCACATAGCGTTTCGCATCGATGGCTTGGCCCGAACCGGCTGGCGGCGTGCCGTGCAGGCGGCCTGGGCGATCCAGTAATTGTGCCAATGCCTCATGCCATTTATCCCGCAGATCGGGCCAGATATCCTGATCCGGGCGATCGTTAAACAGCAGCATCATCAGTTTATATTCCAGCGCATCCGGTACACCCATCGGCGGTGTGTTGGTCAATATCACGATACCCAGGCCCTGCGCGGGCAAAAAAGAGACGCGCGTATTGATGCCTTCCTCGAACGCGCCGTTATGCTCGAGCACTTTGCGGCCATTATCGTTGCGGACCTCCAGCCCCAGGCCATAATGCAGCGACGGGAATGCGGGGTTGATGATGGTTTGCGCCGTCTGGGTTTCGTGCATGGCGTCTTCGGAGACAATCTGTTTACCGTCCAACTGACCGGCATTCATCTCGAATGCGATAAAGCGCAGCATGTCATTCAGCGTCGAATACACACCTCCCGCAGGGGCTTCGGCGTTGTGCGAGTTGACCTCGGTCGCGACCGCCTTGCCATTGATGATCTCGTGGGCTGCCGAGCGGTTTTCCACGCCCAGGAATTCCTCGTGTGTGACGACGGTGCGGTTCATCCCCAGAGGCTTGATGATCCGGCTGCGCACCAGGTCTTCCCACGACATGCCTGCGGCCTGTGCGGCGACTTCGCCAGCTAGCGTGAGATTCCAATTGGAATAGGCATACTGTGTACGAAAGGGCGTGACCGGTGGCAAATATCGCAACCGCTTGAACACCTCGGCGCGCGGATAGCTGAAGATCACCTCCAGATCGTCACCGTAGAACGACGCATAGCCCGTGCGTTGCGACAGCAAATCGCGCAGGGTCATTTCGCTGGTCACATAAGGGTCCTGAAAACGGATGCCGCTGGCCAGATCCGACACCTTGCTATCCCATTGCACAGCGTCATCGCCCACCAGCGCCGCGACCGACGCGCCGGCAAACACCTTGGACACCGAGGCCAGAGGAAACAGCGTATCGGCATCGACCGGTTTGCCATTGCGGGCATCGCGCACGCCATAGCCGCGGGCCAGCACGGGTTTGCCGTCCACAATGATGCCTACCGCCATACCCGGCAACCCACTGCGCGCCAGCAGATCGCTTGCATAGGCTTCAAACGCCGGCAGGACTCGTGCGACTTGCTCTGTGGTCAACGCCCGAGCGGCCGCGGCCTCGCTGGTGTCCAGGTTATAGGCGTGGGCGCTGCCCACGCCGGCGACTGCCATGACCGCGGTAATCGCGGCGGATATCACACAGTGCCGATAGCACGGGAATAGCTGTTTCATCACAAATCCCTATTCGGTTGTCTTGCAACGTAGTGCCTGCTTTGCGGGGCTCGAGGATCGATCTGGCTCGTTCGCTATTGCCACCCGGTTTGATAAATCAATCTCAGCAACGCCTGATTGAACGCCACGCCTTGCTCCTGCTGGCGCAGAAATCCGGCTTGTACGATCAATCCAAAATCTGTTTGATAGGCCGCGGTGGCTGACCAGCCCCAATCGTTGTTGTCGACAAAGCCCTGGTCGGCCAGACTCCCTTGGACAGCGTTCAGATCGCGCCGCGCCGCGGTGAGCGTGTACAGCATCTGGCCGTGGCTGAGACTGGCCGAGAGCACAGTATCGGTGGCGGCTGCCTGGCGTCCCATATAGCCGCGCAGATACACGGCTTCGGCAAACAATCGCAGCCCCCACGTCTCGGACAGTGGCGTGTCGTAATTGACGGTGACTGACATGCCGGTTTCGCTGCGCTCGTCCGCCTCGCCGTCGCCGCGCGCCATTCGGCCCACTGCGATACCGCCGCGCAAGCCGGGGAGGCCAGGAATATCCGAAATGTCATAGGCGATCCCACCCGACTGCAACCCATGGGTATTGCCCGGTCCGCCGTCTTCCAGTTGGGGCAGGGCGGGATAGTCTTTTGTCCAGGTATGGCCAAATACCGTGTTGTCGCGCTTGAACACAATAGAGGTCAGTGTGTGGCGCGCCGAGTCCGCGTTTTTCCACGACCATCGCGCGCCCAGACCCAGCGAGCCGGGGTAACTGTAATCCCCGGAAAACCCGCTATAGATGCCGTCGACGGTCTGCCAGGCCTCGCCATAGCCCACCTCGAATTTCCCCGCAAACAGCGTGGTGTGACCGGCGTCGTAGGTCACAAACAGATTGCGCAGTTGTCCGTCCAGTTGTTCAAAAGCGCGATCTTCTGGGGCGGTGGCAAATGAGCGGAATTCCGCCAATCCCGATATCGCCAGCGTGGGCGTCAGCCGTGCAACGATGGCGCCCTGCATAAAGGGGTCTACCGTGTTCCACGACGACGGCAGACCCGAGCCCTCAGGGCCTTTGACATCATAGAAATGGGCGTTTTCGATGTAGCCGATGAACTGGCCCGAGACGTGCGGATAGGTTTCGTGCGGGGCAATTGCCGGATCGACCGCCGGGTCCAGAATGATTTCGGACTGCGATGCCCGCGCCGCGCCCGGTCCGATGGCTTGGCCCGCCAGCATCGTAAAGATGACTGCGCCAGAGAGGGACTGCCATCTTCGGAGTGCCGGCATGGGGTGGAGGCTAATCAAAAGAAACAAAAAGTGTTGCGATATTAGCAAAAACTTCATTAAAACAACACATTGCCATTTTTTTCTGCCGGTCCGACGGCGGCAAAACCGAATATCCGGCGTACCGTCCGGTCCGATTCAAGAAGGGTTTGAAAACGCGTGATTGCCGCCCCGGGATAGGGGCGCATGCGGCATGCGACTTGCTGATGGACATACAGGCGCCACGCTCTCGCGGCGCCGCAGCGGAATATGTGCCGCGCACATCAGGAGATAAGCATGATGAATCGCTTTGTACACAGTGGTCTGGCGGTCGTACTGACCTTGGGCATGATTGGTGTCAGCGGCGCGCAGGCGCCCACCACGCCGCAGCCTAGCCAGCCCGTTACCAAATTGGACAGTACCGATCGGCAATTTATGAATGATGCCGCCCACGCTGGCGCATTGGAAATCCAGGCCAGCAAACTCGCGCTGAAAAAGGGGCGTCACGCCGACGTCAAGGCCTTTGCGCAAAAGATGATCGACGACCATACCAAGGTCGCCCAGAAATTGGCGGAGTTGGCCAAGAGCAAGGGATATGAGATCCCGAGTGATCCCTCCTTGATGCAAAAGGCCAGGCTCAAGGCGCTGGATGTACGTGACGACAGTTTTGACGAAGCCTATGTAAAAGAGATCGGTGTTTCGGCACACGAGGACGCCGTCAAACTGTTTGAGAAAGCGTCCACCGAGGCCCAGGACCCCGATGTCAAACAGTTTGCTATAGAAACACTGCCCAGCCTGAAGCATCATCTCGAGGATGCCCGCAAGCTGCAGCAGACCATCGCACCGGCAAAGCAGTAGGCAACATGCCTCCGGTTGCCCCGTCATGATGGTAGAAAAGCATGCTGACGCGTGAAAAGAACGCACTCGTCGTGGTGTCTCCGCATCTGGACGATGGAGTATTCAGTTGCGGAGATCTCCTGGCCCGCAGCCGCCTGAGTACGGTCATCACGGTGTGCACAGGACTGCCGGAGAATCCCGCGCGCTTGACCTCGTGGGATCAGCGCTGCGGATTTCCGACTGCACGGGCGGCGTTGACGGAGCGTCTGGAGGAAAACCGGGAGGCACTGAGGCTATTGGGCAGCGACGGTGTAGAGCTCGGCCTGCCGGATAGCCAATACGTGCACAACTGGCAGCCTTTTATTCCGCTACTGCGCGAGTCGCTGAAAAATGCACTCGCGCGTCTGCATCCGCGTCAAGTGGTGATGCCGTTGGGCTTGTTCCACGATGATCACATCCGTGTGTCGGACATATTGCTCTCGTTGCTGTACCTGTTTCCAGCCGCGGTCTGGATGGCATATGAAGATGTGCCTTATCGTGCGCGCCCCGATGCCGTACCGCAACGGCTGTCTGTGATCCGGCAGCGCGGCATAGAGGCATCGCGGGTGGCGACGCCATGCCGTTCCGACCGGAAGTCCCGCGCCGTGTGGGCATATGGCAGCCAGTTGCGAGGATTTGGCGCTTGCCCGGACGATCTGATTCGCCCCGAAGGCTATTGGCGATTGACGCCATCGGAAGGCGGACCATGACTGCCTCTGACCAGTCTGTCACGCCGCGCGTGTCGATCGTTTTGCTGACCTATAACCGTCAGGACGAAGTGTGTGCAACGTTAGCGCGTTTGAAAGGACTATCCACGGCAGCCGGTCCGCCGCCCATCATTGTGGTGGACAATGCGAGTACAGACGGCACCGCGCAGCGCATCGCCGACGAATATCCCGATGTCGAATTGATCGTGTCGCAGACCAATCTAGGCGCGGCAGGCCGAAATCTGGGCGTGCAATGCGTCCGCACGCCTTACGTTGCCTTTAGCGACGACGATACCGCGTGGTCGCCGACGGCGCTGGATACCGCGGCGGGAATTCTGGATGCGCACCCGCACATCGCTGTACTTAATGCGCAGATCCTGGTCGGCAACGAGGCTCGGATCGACCCCGCTTGCGATGTCATGGCGGCCAGCCCCCTGGCTGAGGTGGACGATGTTGGCCCGGAACTGATCGGATTTATGGCAGGCGCCTGTGTCATGCGTACTGCGTCATTCCGAGACGCGGGTGGTTATTGGCCGCCCCTGTTCATCGGCGGCGAAGAGGCACTGTTGGCTTTGGATATTCTGCAAAAGGGTCAGCACATCGTCTATGCACCGAGCGTAGTGACGCATCATTGGCCATCCACGTTGCGCGACAACGGCCGGCGGCGTCGTTTGATGGCGCGTAATAGTATCTGGACTGCATGGCTGCGATTGCCAGTGCCAATGGCCCTGCGCAGCAGCATCGAGGAACTCAAGAACACGCCCACGCTGCTCGCCAGGCTGCAGTTGTCGGGGGATGTGTTGAGCGGGGTTCTTGCGGTATGGCGTCATCGGCGTTGCGTCAGTGACTCTGTTTGTGCAAGGGTCGAGCGAGTATCGCGATCGCGTGCCGCTGGGCTCAAAGGAACGGTGCCCAGCCTATGAACGGCAAGGCAGACGAATCCGTAGGCATATTGGACCAGGACGTCACAGCCGACAGCTTTGCGCGTAAAGAGGTCACGCGCACGATCTTGCGCGCGTTGTGGAAACATCGGGGCAGAACCGGGGCTGCGATCGCACTGCTGGTTGCCGCCAAACTTCTGATGGTGCTGGTCCCGTTTCTGTTGAAGTCCATCGTGGATAGGCTGAGCGAACCCGGACTGCTGGTTTTGCCGGTGTTTTTGCTCTTGGGCTATGCGCTGATCCGGTTTGGCGGCAGCCTGTTCACCGAGTTGCGTGATGTGGTGTTCGTGCGTGTGGCGCAGCGGGCGGTGGCCGATTTCACGTTGAGGGTCTTTGACCACCTGCAGCGTTTAGGGGCCCGATTTCACGGTACGCGGCAGACCGGCAAGCTCGCGCGCGACGTAGAAAGGGGCACCGCCGGTATCGGATTCCTGCTCGGGACTGCGCTCTTTACGCTGTTGCCGACGCTAGTCGAAATGGTCTCCGTAGTGTTGATCCTGATCATGGGCTATAGCGCGTGGTTTGCCCTGGCCATGGCCGCCACGTTCACGGCCTATTTTGTTTATACGGTGATCCTGGTGCGTAAACGGGTGGTCTACCAACGCCAAATGAATGATCTGGATTCACGCGCCGGCGGCCGGATTGTCGATAGTCTTTTGAATTACGAGGCCGTCAAACTCAACGCGAACGAAGGGCTGGAGTCCCGGCGGCTGAGCCATGTGTTGGGATCATGGGTCGACGTGGGGATACGCAATCAAGCGTCGTTATCGCGGCTGCATGTGGGGCAGAGCGCCATCATCGCCTGCGGTGTGGCGACCGTCATGTTGCTGGCAGGCGAGCAGGTGGTAGACACGCGCATGACAGTCGGGGATCTGGTATTGGTCAACGCATACATCATCCAGATTTGCCTGCCCTTGAATACGCTGGGCCTGGTCTTTCGCCAAGCCAAAGAAGCTTTCGTGAATGCGGAGCGAGTCTGCGACCTATTGCGCAAGCCCACGGAAACGGGCGACGACGCGACACTGCCGGACTTGGACCCCGGTATGGGAGAAATCCGATTTGAGAAGATTAATTTCGGCTATGAAGCCGGTCGCCAGATATTGTGGGACATCGATCTGACGGTTCGCGCGGGAACGACACTGGCCGTCGTGGGCGGCAGTGGTTCAGGCAAATCGACATTGGCGCGCCTGTTATTCCGTTTTTATGATCCCAGCGACGGCAGCGTGCGCGTCAACGGCCAGGACCTGCGCACGGTCAACGTACGCAGTATTCGCAAAGCCCTGGGCATCGTACCGCAGGATACCGTGTTGTTTAACGAGACCATTGCCTACAACATCGCCTACAGTCAGCCCGGCGCGACTCGCGATCAGATCGTGCAGGCAGCACGTGGGGCGCGAGTACATGAGTTCATCGAAAGCTTGCCCAGCGGCTATGAGACCCCGGTCGGTGAACGCGGCATCAAACTGTCCGGCGGCGAACGTCAACGCATCGCCATCGCCAGAGCCATTCTCAAAAATCCCTCCATCATGGTTTTCGACGAGGCGACATCGGCGCTGGACACGCGTACCGAGCGTGCGATTCAGGCCGAGCTGGAACGCCTCTCGCGCGGCCGTACCACCCTGATCATCGCGCATCGCCTATCGACGATCGTGCATGCCGACAACATTGTGGTGCTGGATCGAGGTCGCGTTATCGAACAAGGCCAGCATAAAGACCTGTTGGCGCAGCAGGGCATGTACGCGCAAATGTGGACGCTGCAGCGCCAGCAGTCCGAACTGGAACAGGCCCAGGACCGCCAGACTCGTCAGCCCGTGAATCTGGTAGCGGTTGTAGCAGGGGTATTGGATGCAATACGAGAGGTCGCATTAGAGCGAGGGGTAAACCTGTATACCCTCATCGGCAACGAGGCCGCGCGGATCAGCGGCGATCCCAGTACCTTGCAACAGTTAGTATGGGATCTATGCTTGCATGCGATCGCGGTTACGCCACCCGGCGGACGCATCGAAATAAGGCTGCAACGCAATGGTCCCATGGCGCATCTGGCAGTGACCGATGGGCGTTCGGACCTCGTGTCCTCGACGGGACAGGATGGTTCCGATGCGTTGCGTCGAGCGGCGGCGTTGGACCCGGCTCAGCTGGCTGCACAGGTCCAACGGCAAGGCGGAGTCTTTCATAGTGCGGCAGCCGATGTGGGCGGCCTGACGTTCTCGGCCGACTTTCCGATTCGGGCCGTCGAGCCCACTGTGACACGGCGGGATGCGCAGCGTGCCGATGTGCAGAATGTGTCGGTCATGGTGGTGGACGATCAGGACGAGGCACGCGAAATGATTGCCGAGGTGCTCAAAGACAACGGCGCCCGTGTGACCGAATACGCTGACGGTGAACAGGCATTGGCTGCGTTCAAGGCCATGTCCGCGGATCAATGGCCCGACGTATTGATCTGTGATCTTTCCCTGGGTGAGATAGACGGCTACGAAGTCATCGCCCGGGTGCGGGCTATGGAGGCTGAACGAGGCGCTGCGCTCGCCCATCGCCTGCCCGCTATTGCGCTATCGGGTTTTGCAGAGCCCGAATACCGATTGCGTACCTTGCTGGCCGGGTTCCAGATCCACTTGGCCAAACCGGTCAATACACAGGAGTTGTTGGCGACGGTGGGAGCCTTGCTGCCTGCTGCGCCAGCCAGCTTCGGCGGCAATCAGGAAAAAAGCTGATTGCGCCTGAATCGCAGGAATTTCCACGCTTTTTTCGTTGCGCGGCACTTCTTACGCCTGCCGGTAAGAAGTGCCGCATCGCGTCGATTTCCCTGTTGTACCGGCATACATCGCCGTATGTGCGCCTCTACGGCACAGCACTTGCTTCATAACAAGATACCGGCGTGCGTCACCCGTCGAGCGCTGGCTAGAAAACGGAGCTTCATTATGAGAAAGATTGCCCTCATCAGCGAGCATGCGTCGCCGCTCGCGCTGGCTGGCGGCGTCGATAGCGGCGGACAGAACATCTATGTGGCGCAGGTTGCCCGTCAATTGGCGCGCGCAGGGATTCAAGTGGATGTTTTTACGCGCAAGGACGACCCCCTGTTGGCACCAGAACAGGAATGGATGGACGGTGTGAATATCGTGCACGTTCCGGCAGGGCCGGCGAGCTATCTGCCAAAGGAACAAATGCTGCCGTATATGGACGAATTCAGCGCCTTTTTGCAACGGTACTTCGCACGGCAACGTCGCGGCTACGATGTCATTCATGCCAATTTTTTCATGTCAGCGTTGGCGGCATTACCCGTATCGCAACGGTATGGCGTGCCGATGGTGGTGACCTTTCATGCACTAGGCAAAGTGCGCCGGCGCTATCAGCAGGAAGCAGACCGTTTTCCAGATAGCCGGTTCGACATCGAAGACGAAATCGTACGGCATGCCGACTGCATCATTGCAGAATGTCCGCAAGATCGGCGCGATCTGATGGAGTTGTACGAGGCTGATCCGACACATATCGACATCGTGCCCTGCGGCTACGATGCAGGGGAAATGAAGCCGCAATCCAAAGCCGCTGCGCGCGCCGCACTCGGCTGGGACGACGAGACTTTTACCTTGCTGCAGCTGGGACGTATGGTGCCGCGCAAAGGCGTCGACAACGTGATTCGAGCATTGGGTCGATTACGCCACCGCTACGGTATCGAGGCCAGGCTGCTGGTCGTCGGCGGAAACTCGGAAGACGCAAGCGAAACCGCCACCCCTGAAATCGGACGGTTGCGCGGCATTGCAGAACGAGAGGGCGTCGCGCCCGCGGTGCAATTTACGGGCCGTCGCGATCGCGACCAGCTGGCAACGTACTACAGTGCCAGCGACGTCTTTGTGACGACACCGTGGTATGAGCCGTTTGGTATCACGCCCGTCGAGGCAATGGCATGCGGCCGGCCTGTGATTGGTGCGGACACCGGGGGCATTCGCACGACCGTCGTGAATGGCAAAACCGGATTCCTGGTGCCACCCAAAAATCCCGACAAGCTCGCCGAGCGTCTGGCGCAGCTGGCCTCGAATCCCGAGCTATGCGAGCGGATGGGCGAAGCAGGCCGCTTGCGTGCAAGACGGCTTTATACATGGCAGCGCGTGGGACAGGATTTGCTGTCGGTCTATGAGCGCCTCGAAGCGGGCAGGGCCGGCCGGACTCGTCATGCCGTTCAGATTGCGGCGTAAAGGAGCGAATGATGCATGAATTCGAAACATTGAAGGATCGGGCGATTCTGGTGACAGGCGGCGGCAGCGGCCTGGGCGCGGCGTTGTGTCAGATGCTGGCGGCAGAGGGGGCCCGTGTTGCGGTGGCAGACATTGATGAACAACGCGCAATGAAGCTGGCCGGACAGTTGAAGGAAACCGGGGCCCAGGCCATCGCCTGCGGCATGGATGTCGGCGTGGTGGTGGATGTACGCGACGGGCTGGATACCGTGGTCGGCCAGTTCGGCAAGCTGGACGCCATCGTCAACAGCGCTGGCGTGGACGTGACCGCGCCGATCGACACGCTGGATACCGATGTGTGGGAAAGAGTCCTGCGCACCAATCTGACGGGTCCATTTCTGATGGCGAAAATGGGAAAGGATCGTTTGAGTCCCGGCGGGCACATTGTGAATATTGCCTCCACGGCCGCCCGGCGTGCCTGGCCGAATGCCAGCGCCTATCATGCCAGCAAATGGGGCTTGATGGGCCTGTCGCATGCCTTGCATGCAGAGCTGCGCGGGGCGGGACTGAAGGTCAGCGCGGTCATCGCCGGCGGCATGCGCACGCCGTTTCTGCTGGATCGATTTCCGGACATCGACGTGGGCACCTTGCAAGATCCCGCTAACGTCGCACGCGCCGTGCGCTTTATCTTGACCCAGCCGCCAGAAACCGTCGTGCCCGAAGTGATGGTGTTGCCGATGAAGGAAACATCATGGCCCTGAGGCCAGCGGTATTCCTGGATAAAGACGGCACCGTGCTTGTCGACGAGCCTTATAACGTCGATCCCGATCGTATGAGCTATGCGCCGGGCGCCGTTCAGGCGTTGTCGTGCCTGGCGGCTGCTCAACTGCCATTGGTCGTGATCAGCAATCAGGCAGGGATCGCTCGAGGATACTTTCATCCCGATGCCCTGACCGCGGTGGGCGATAGGTTGGCCGAGATGTTCCGTGCAGCGGGTGCGCAGCTCGATGGTTTTTACTGGTGCCCGCATGATCCGTCGGGGATACTGCCGGACTTCGCCATCGAGTGCGATTGCCGCAAGCCTCAGCCCGGCTTGCTGTTACGGGCCGCGCGGGAACTTGGCCTGGATCTGGAGGCATCGTGGTTCATCGGTGACATTCTCGATGATGTGCAGGCCGGTCATCTGGCAGGGTGCCGCAGTGTGCTGCTGGACGTGGGCCATGAAACGGAATGGCGCATGACGCCGGGTCGCGAGCCTGATCGATGCGCCGCCGATCTCTATGAGGCCGCTCGTCTGGTGTTGAATGCCATGGCAAATGACGCCGCCGCACAGGGAGGCTGAACATGGCATGGGATTGGGCTGCGACTCGGCATGTCCTATGTGTACGCCTGGACAATATGGGCGATGTCCTGATGTGCAGCCCGGCGATGCGCGCGTTGCGCGAGTCTGGTGCGTCACGCCTATCGTTGTTGGCTTCTGCTGCCGGTGCCCGGGTGGCGACCCATATTCCTGAGATCGACGCGGTGTTGGCCTATGATCCCGCTTGGGTCAAGAACGACTCGTCAGGCCGGGACGACGATCTTGACATGATAGGCAGACTGCGCGCGTTGCGACCCGACGCCGCGGTGATTTTTACCTCTTTCAGTCAGAGTGCCTTGCCCGCAGCGCTGATGTGCCATCTGGCCGGCATACCGAGCGTCCTGGCGCACTGCCGCGAGAATCCGTATCGCTTGTTATCGGATTGGGTACATGATACCGAACCTCAAAGCGGCATCCGTCATGAGGTGCAACGGCAGCTCGATCTCGTCGCGCATGTAGGTGCGCATAGCGCAGAGACTCGGTTGTCATTTCGTGTCCGTGATGGCGATCGGCTTTCGCTCAAGCACAAACTCGTGCACCTGGGCGTGAGCGAATCGGAGGGCTGGATTTGCGTGCATGCGGGCGCCACCGCTGCCTCGCGCCGTTATCCGCCCGCATTGATGGTCCAGGCCTTGGTCGGGCTGCGAGGAGAAGGGCGCCGCATTCTCCTACTGGGTGGACATGAAGATCCCGCCTTGGCGCGGGCCTTGGCCGATCATCGCGCGCTGTTGCCCGGTTTAATTGATCTGTCCGGCCAATTGACGCTGGGCGAACTGGGTGCTGCGCTGGAGGGCGCGGGCGTCATGATCTGCAATAACAGCGGCCCTGCGCATATTGCCGCCGCCTTGCAGACTCCCATCGTGGACCTCTACGCCCTGACCAATCCACAACACACGCCGTGGCAAACCGCCGCTCGCGTCGTCTATCACGATGTGCCGTGCAAATACTGTTATCGCAGTGTATGTGTGCAAGGCCATCATGCTTGTCTCGCAGGCGTAGATCCACGCCGTGTCACGGCCGCGGCACGGGAATTGCTGGGGCATGGACGCGACGACAGCGTCGTTTCACGTCACGCGGAGGATGTCTCATGCTTACCTTAGGAATCAATGCCGCTTATCACGATTGCGCCGCGGCACTGGTGCGAGACGGTCAGGTGTTGGCCGCCGCGGAAGAAGAGCGCTTTACCCGGATAAAGCATGGCAAACGCCCCGTGCCGTTTACCGCCTGGCAATTGCCATATCACGCGATCGACTATTGTCTGGCGCAAGCCGGCGCCCATCTGGGGCAGGTCGATCATATCGTCTATGCCTACGACCCAAAGCTGTTGATGTCGGCGGATAACACCGAACCGAATATCGTGCTGCCCCTGGAGCCATCGAAAGCCGGTTTTGGACCTGATGGCGAGTCGCCGTGGGATCCCTTGTTTGTGTCTTATCTGGTCAATGCGCCGCGGCAATTGCTGGATGGCGTTCCGCATCATCTCAGGTCGCCCCGGCTGGATGGCCTGACACTGGATCACATTAAAGACCGGTGGGTCAATCTGGATCACCACTTGTCGCACGAGGCGAGTGCGTTTCTGGCCGCGCCGTTTGACGAGGCTGCGGTGTTGACCATGGACGGCCGAGGTGAACGCACGACGACGAGTTTCGGCCATTTTTCACGAGGCGAATACCACCGCATCAAACAGATCGATCTGCCGCATTCGCTAGGCCTGCTGTATGAGGAAGTCACCCGTTACCTGGGGTTCCTGCATTCCTCTGACGAATACAAAGTCATGGCGTTGGCGTCATTCGGAAAACCGACGTATCGCAAGGAGTTTCGCGAGATTCTGAGTCTGGAGGATCAGGGCGGATATGCCTTGCATCCAGCGAAGTTGACTGAGCGCTTCGGCCCGGCCAGGCATCGCGGCGAGCCATTCGATGAACGGCACAAGGACATTGCCAGTTCCTTGCAGTATGTCCTGGAAGAAACCGCACTGCACATGACACACTGGCTGCGCAAGCAAACCGGGTCGTCGCGGCTGTGCATGGCGGGTGGCGTGGCACTGAACTGCGTCATGAATGCGCGTATCGCACGGGACGGCGAATTCGAACAAGTGTGGGTGCAGCCTGCGGCGGGTGACGCAGGTACGGCGTTAGGCGCGGCGCTATATGTCGATTATCAGCGCCGGGGCGGTCCGCGTGAATGGGCCATGGAACATGCCTACTTGGGCCCGGACTATACGGACGAGGAAATCGAGCGGTTCCTCTATCAGTCGAGATTGGCGTTTCGCAAGCTGGACGATGTGGCGGAGGAGGCCGCAGAACTGCTGGCCCAGGAAAAAATACTGGGATGGTTTCAGGGGCGCATGGAATTCGGTCCACGCGCGTTGGGCGCGAGATCGATTCTGGCCTCGCCATTGGACAGCGCGATGCAAGCACGCTTGAACGGATTGAAAGACCGGGAGGACTTCAGACCCGTCGCGCCAGTGGTGATGGAGGATCGCGCCACAGCATGGTTCGACGGCCGTGGTGCTGCGTCGATCTGCGCGCCGTTCATGTTGTTTGTCTATGACGTATTGCCGCATCGCGCAAAACAGATTCCCGCAGTGAGGCATATCGACGGAACCGCACGCGTACAAACGGTACGGCGGGACCAGAACGCGCGTTATTACGACCTGTTGGCCGCGTTCGAAAAGCGGACCGGTGTGCCCGTGCTGGTGAATACCTCGTTCAATACGCGGGGTGAGCCTGTGGTGTGCAGCCCGCGCGACGCATTGGAGTGTTTCTGGACGTCGCCGCTGGATGCACTGGTGATTGGATCTTATCTGGTTGAGAAACCGCGATGAGCGCAACGATTGGACCTGCCATTCTGGTGTCGGTGATCGTGCCGACGTATCGCCGTCCGGATCTGCTGGAACGGTGCCTGAGGGCGTTGGTCAGCCAGCACTTTCCCCGCGATAGTTATGAAATCATTGTCTGCGACGATGGGCGTAGTGATGCGACGCGTCGACAGGTCGGTCAATGGCAACGTGCGCAACAGGATAGACCTGCGATACGGTATCTCGCCGTGGTGGGCGAGAAAGGCCCGGCCGCCGCCCGCAATATGGGCTGGCGCAACGCGCGCGGCGGCATCATCGCCTTTACCGACGATGACACGATCCCGGCACCGGACTGGCTGGGGCAGGGCGTACAGGCAATGACAGCGAGCGTGGCGGCGGTGACCGGTGTTACGGAAATGCCGTTGCCCGATCCTCCGAGCGATTATGAACGCGATGCGGCAGGCTTGACCCGCTCGGCCTTTATTACCGCCAACTGCTTCGTCCGACGGTCCGCATTAGAGACGGTCGGGGGCTTTGATACACGCTATACCATGGCTTGGCGAGAGGACTCCGATTTGCATTTTGCGCTCTTGGATCGTGGATTCTCGGTTCAGGCTGCGCCCTTGGCCCGCGTATTGCATCCGGTGAGGCCGTTTCGCTTTGCGGCGGGCCTGGGAATGCAGAAAAAAGTGATGTTCGATATGTTGTTGCGGCGGAAATATCCGTTTCTTTATCGCAAGCATATTCGCGATCGGCTGCCTAGCTTTTATTTGTACGTGACCGGGTCGTTTCTCGCGGCGGCCGTCTTGGCCGTCGCTGGGCAGTATCCCCTGGCCGGTGTGGCCGCAGGGATATGGTTGATGCTGACCGTCATATTCTTTCTGCGCCGTCTCCGAGGCACGCGCCGCTCGCTGCAGGCAGTCGCGGACTTGATGATTACTTCAATATGTATCCCGCTGCTGTCCATTTTATGGCGTGTGGTCGGCCTCGTTCGATTCCAGAGGGCGGCGGTATGACGGCAGTACTGGATCCCCTGCATCCTCCGCATCGCATCATCGTATTCCGTGCGCTGCAACTGGGTGATATGTTGTGCGCCGTCCCTGCATTCAGGGCGTTGCGGCAAGCCTTTCCCCGTGCGCAGATTGTCTTGGCAGGATTGCCCGGCGCGCGTGAGTTCGTCGACAGATTCCATGCCTATGTGGATGAATTGACGCCATTCCCTGGAAACCCGGCCTTTCCAGAGCAACCGCCTGACGAGGCGGTGTTGCCTGCGTTCTTTGAACGCATACGATCCTGGCAACCCGATGTCGCATTGCAGCTGCATGGCAGCGGGCGTCAGTCCAACGAGGTAGTGCGTCAATTCGGCGCGCGGCAGTGGGTTGGCTTTGTGCCGGCTAGCGATGAACAAGTGCCCGGCGCACGCTTGGTCTGGCCGGACCATCTGCCTGAGGTCCTGCGATATCTCGCGCTGCTGCGTTTTGCCGGCCTGGAAAACGTACACGATGAGCATCTGGAGTTCCCATGTTCCCACGCGGACGAACGGGACGCGACGCACCTGATACGTCAATGGAATCTGGATCCTCGCAAGCTCGTGCTCATCCATGTGGGGGCTCGCCTTGCGTCGCGCCGCTGGCCATTAGCGCGTTTCGCAGACATCGCAAGGGGTCTGCATCAGGATGGTTGGCAGGTCGCATTGACCGGCACCTCCGGCGAACGCGCAATGACTGCTGAGCTGCAGCGGCTGGCTCAGATCCCGCTGGCAGACCTATCGGGCCAGACCAACTTGGGCAGTCTGGCGGCGCTGGTGCGGGTGAGTCGCTTGCTGGTTTGCAACGATACGGGGATATCCCATATCGCAGCCGCGATGCAGGCTGCCAGCGTCGTGGTGGCCTGCGGCAGCGACACACGCCGCTGGGCGCCGCTGAACCGCAAGCGGCATCGTGTGCTGTCCGCAGAGGTGCCATGCCGTCCTTGCGCGCACCCCGTGTGTCCGATTGGACACCCTTGTGCGCTACAGGTGACCGTGCCCGAAGTGTTGGCGGCGGCGAGGGGTCAGCTCTATGCGGGCGAGAAGGTGACAGCATGATGACAGTTCCCCCTCGCGAGCCCTCGCGCCGTTTGCGTATTTTGACCTGGCATGTCCATGGCAATTATCTCTACGCGTTGCATCATGTCCCTCATGATTTCGTGGTGCCGGGCCTGGATCACGCCATGCCGGGCTATGGTGCGCTGGGCAATCGGATCCCATGGGGCAGTAATCTCACCCAGGTGCCGGCGGAGCAGTTGCGGCACTTGCAGTTCGACTGCATCCTGTATCAGTCCCGGCAGAATATCGAAGACGCGCGCCTTTTGCTGACCGATCAACAGCGCGCGCTACCCAGCATCTATCTGGAACACAATCCCCCGGAGCCGCATCCTACGGATACGCAGCATCCGTTTCGCCACCCACGGGGCCTGACGGTCCACGTCACGCCTTTCAATGCAGTGATGTGGAACAGTGGCGGCATGCCTGTCAGGATCGTGGAACACGCGGTACCTGATCCTCAGGTCGCGTACGACGGCAGCCTGGCGCGAGGAATCGTCGTCGTCAATCATCTGGCTCGTCGTGGCCGGCGTATAGGGCGGGATATTTTCGAGCATATGCGTTTGCATACCCCTTTGGAATTGATCGGCATGGACGCCGAGGCATTGGGTGGTCTGGGTGAGATTCCCAATCTCGAAGTCGCAGCCCACATGGCTCGCTATCGTTATTTCTTCAGCCCGATCCGTTACGCCAGTCTCGGCTTGTCGCTCGTCGAGGCGATGCTGTGCGGCCTTCCCGTCGTGGGGTATGCCACGACGGAGCTGCCCACGGTGATCACCAACGGAAAAGAAGGCTATGTCGATACGCGGCTGGAACGATTGATTGAGGTGGCGCGCGAGCTGATCGTCGACCCTGAATTGGCCCGCACATGGGGCAGGGCAGCACGGGAAAAAGCGCTGCAGCGGTTTGGCATGGAGCGCTATATCGCCGAATGGCTCAACGTATTCGATACAGTGACGGAGCACCGATGAAAAACGATATAGCAGAAACGGGTCGCGCTTTGGTGGCAGGCGGTGCAGGCTTTTTGGGCTCTCATCTATGCACGCGGCTGCTGGTGGATGGATGGGAAGTCATATGCGTGGACAACTTCCAGACGGGACGTGCCAGCAATCTGGCGGCGCTGGCCGATCATCCCCGGTTTACTGTGCTGCGTCACGATGTGGTCGAACCCTTGGGCGATCTGGGTGTGACACGCATTTATAACCTGGCGTGTCCGGCTTCGCCGGCGCAGTATCAGGCTGATCCGTTAAGAACGCTGCGAACATGCCTGCTGGGAGCCATGCAGTTGCTGGAACTCGGACGCCGTACTGGTGCAAGGGTTTTGCAAGCCTCTACGAGCGAGGTGTATGGCGATCCCTTGCAACATCCACAGCGCGAGGGCTATTGGGGGCATGTGAACCCGGTTGGTCCACGGGCGTGCTACGACGAAGGGAAACGCTGCGCCGAAACGCTGTTTATGGAATATGAACACCGAGAGGGCGTAGAGATCAGGATCGCGCGGATCTTTAATACCTATGGCCCAAAGATGTCGCCGAATGATGGCCGGGTGGTCTCCAATTTCATTAGCCAGGCATTGGCGGGCAAGCCGCTGACTATCTACGGGGATGGTACCCAGACGCGATCGCTCTGTTATGTCGATGATTTGATTGATGGCCTGGTGCGTCTGATGGAGAGCCCGGCAGAGATCTCGCAACCCGTCAACCTGGGCAACCCCGTGGAGCTCTCGATGCTGGACATTGCGGATCTCGTGCTGGCGTCAACAGGGGCACAAGTGCCGCTTGCGCATCAGGATCTGCCAGTCGATGATCCGGCCCATCGGTGTCCCGACATTTCGCTGGCCCAACACTGTCTGGGATGGCATCCCAAGGTAAGCCCTGCCGACGGCATCGCTCGCACGGTGGCCTATTTTTTGGCTGAATCTCAAAAAGAGCCGGTATGCAGCAGTTCTTTGGCCAGCGCCTGACTGGGCGTGTTCAGCCGGAGGGGAGGGCTGTGGATATGGTTATTCCATTTTTATTCATTCCGGATGGCTATGTGACGAGATGCGTCGCCGAGAATCCGCCGGGATAGGTAAAGGCGCCTCACGGATATAGGAGCCGGGAAAGACATGTATTGGGCGAGCATGTAACGAACCGAAGGGTTCCGCTAGATATTTGTTGCAACGCAACAGGGTTTCGATACAGAATACGGGCTCGTGCCTCGATACACTGCCTGCGTCAGTTGGATTATGGGTATCCCCTGCGCCTATGGTTGGGCAGGGCGCTTATCCGCCAGTCTGACTCAGGAGAAAAAATGGATCATTCCATCCTAGTTCAGCAGTCGAACCTTGCGTCACCGGACGTTGTTTCGCCCCGTGATGCCGCATTGTGCGCCGTCAGTCCTGCCGCCGAGGAGCTGTCCTCTGCGGACCGGGCAGTGGCGCTGCGGATGTTGAACGAGGCCTTGTCCATGGAAGTCATGTGCGCGCAGCGTTGCCAGAGTCAGGCGGTGTTGGCTCGCGGCCTGGACGCGCCCGCGGTCGCAGAGGAACTGGAACGCCATGCAGCAGATGCCCACAACCATGCCCAGCGCTTGCTGCAACGTATCGCACAGTTGGACGGCGGATCGCTCGCCTCGACCGAGCATCTGATCCATGTCAGCCAATCCGAGTATGTAGAGGGCGTTACCCTGACCGACATGCTCAACGAGAACCTGGCTACCGAACGGATAGCGGTCGCGGGTTATCGCGAGATGGTCGATTACCTGGGTGAAAAAGATCCCGTCACGCGCCATCTGCTCGAGGACATCATGGCCATGGAGGCCGCGCAAGTCCACGAGCTGGCGCAGCAGTTGGGCGAAAAATAGCGCTGGGAAGGGCGCCTGCCCTGGTCCTCAGCCTCACGAGCCGGCATGACACCTCATCGCGGGTTACGCCCGTGCAATGCGCTCGTCTTGTAGACGTGTTTCAATCGGCCTACACGTTTAACTTTCATTTGCCTGAATATCCCGCCATGACCGCACCTTTTTTGCTCGCTGACTGCAAAGCCATCGCTTTCGACCTGGACGGCACATTGCTCGACACGATGCACGACATCCGCGCATCCGTCAGCGTGGCACTACGCGATTGTGGCCACGGCGAGCTGCCAGAGGATTACCTCATGCCGAATCTGCATGGGGCGTTTCCCGCAGTGCTGGTGGCCGTCATGCAGGACAGGAACGTGCCGTTGTCCGAGTTGGATGCGGTGATAAAGGCCTATACCAAGCACTACGCCTACTTGGCTCACCGCAATTCGCAACCGTATCCGGGGGTGATCGATTTCCTGGAGGATTGCCAATCGCGCGGCGTGAAACTGGCCATATGCACCAATAAACTGCACGCTTCGGCCTTGAAAGCATTGGAACAAAAAGGCCTGACGCCGTATTTCTCGGTAGTACTGGGCAGTGACTCGGTCAGCCGTCCCAAGCCGGACGCTGAGCCATTGCTGAAGGCCTTCGAGGCCATGGGTGTCGCTCCTGCGCAGGGTGCGTATGTGGGTGACACTCACGTGGACGCGATGAGCGCGAACAACGCAGGGGTGCCGTTCTTGTGGTTCCGCTCGGGGTATGGCGGCGAGCTGGTACATGAGTATCCACAGGCTCTGGCTTTTGACGATTACGCCGAACTGCTCGGGGTGCCGGAACAGGCCTAGTCTCAGGCAGAGGGCAATCCCACTCCGCACTCCTTTGCGTAGTTCTGCAGCCACTGCAAAAACAGGGGATTGGCGCCATGGGCCACATTGACGCGCATGGCGCTTTCGAGCGGTGTTCCTGCGGCAAACGCCATTGATGGCGCAATAAATATCCCGTGGGCCGCCGCATGGCTGACGGCACGGGCATCTGCCAATGCAGGCGGCACGCGGACCCATAAATAGAATCCGCCTTCCATGGTGTGAGGCACAGTCAAACCGATAGATTCCAATGCACGACGCACGCATTCCGTGGATTGGCTGACATGCGTGCGCAACGCACGCAGATGGCGCAGGTACTGGCCTTGGTCGATCAGCGAAAAGACCAGCCGCTCATTGTGAGCCGATGTCGATACCAAGGTCGCCACCAGTAGCCGGCTCAACTCGGTAGCATGGGCCTTTGATGCGGCGACGTAACCGACCCGGAAACTGCCTGCCAAGGTCTTGGAAAAGGAGCCGATATAAATCACGCGTTGCAGCTGGTCCAGCGCAGCCAGGCGGGGCAGGGTATAGGGCAGGATGTCGGCAAAGGGATCGTCTTCGACGACCAATAAGTCATGGTTCTCTGCGACGCGTAGCACCCCGTAGGCATTGCCCAGTGTCATGGACCCGCCGGTAGGGTTGTGCGCCAGGGGCTGCGTGAAGAACAGGCGAGCCCCGCTGATGCGGGCCTTTTCTTGCAAGTCGTCCAGGCATGGCCCGTCCTGGTTGCGTTTAACACCAACGATACGGGCGCGGGCCAAATTCAATTTGGAAAACAGCGGGTAATAACCCGGCTCCTCGACTAGGACGGCATCCCCGGGTTGGACATAGCCTCGTATCACCAGGTCCATGGCATGGTTCGCGCCTTGCGTCATCAGCAGGCGGTCGGGCTGTACGGTAATGCCGCGCTCCGCCAGGGCCCCGCATAACCGCTCACGCAGCGGCAGGTAGCCCCAGGCGCTGTTGTAGTTGTAGGCATCCGATGACAGCAGCTTTATCGAAGACAGGCTGCTGCGCAGCTTGGAGTCTCCCAGCCATTCGGGTGGCAGCCGGCCGTCGCCGGGGCGTATTGGCAAGCGACGTTCGAGCTGCTCGGTCAGCAGGGCTTCGCCGTCGGTGATGCCGGCAAACGGCAATACGGGTATCTGCTGCCGCCGTGGCGCGGTTCTGACCACGTAGTAGCCTGAGCCGGGCTTTGAATGCAGTATGCCCTGGGCAACCAGACGCAGGTAGGCCTCGACGATCGTGTTCTTTGATATCCCCATGACCTGCGCTTCTTCGCGTAACGAACGCAGACGCTCGCCTGGCGCAAGCGCACCGGTCTGGATGCGGGCAAGAATGCTCTGCACGACGTAATGGACTTTGGACATAAGGGCCGGCCTGCAACTGTACCAAGCCTTCTATTGGTACGGTACTGGGAAATAATTGCCTAACTGTACCAGACAGTCTCCTGAATCTCCCCCTACACTAGCGCCCCATAAGGCCCGCAGTCGAATCCTGTTTTCGGTGGGCAGCATGAATAAGAAAGGAGATCGGGATGCGTCTATCCCCATTGAAGTTGGAAGGCAAGGTGGCCGTCGTGACGGGTGCCTCACGTGGAATAGGGAGAGGCATTGCCGAGATCTATGCTCGTGAAGGCGCCTCTGTCGTACTCGCAGATATAGACGGAGACGGTGCGCGTACCGCCGCCGAGGAGATTTCGGCACAGTACGGCAACGCTGCTCATGCCATTCGTACGGATGTCGCATCGGCAACCGACAATCAGGCCATGTTGGCGTTGGCGCAAGAAAAGTTCGGTCAGGTCGATGTGCTGGTCTGCAACGCCGGCATCGTGCGACCCGCGCGGCCTATCGAAGACATTACGCCAGAGCAATGGCGGCAGGTGATCGACGTCAATCTGATGGGGTGTGTATATGCGACGCAAGCCTATGCACCTATGGCGAAACAGCGCCAGCACGGCCGGATCATCTACATGGCATCGGTGGCCGGCGAGGTCGGCGGCGTCAGCGCCGAAATTACTTACTCCGTGACCAAAGCCGCCGTCCTGTGCCTGACCAAGGCCATGGCCAAACAGCTGGGCCCGCATGGCGTTACGGTCAATGCCATTGCGCCTGGCGCCATTCAGACTGCGATGACCGATGTCTTGCAGTATCCGCCCTCGGTCAAAGACGGCATTCCTTTGCGGCGCTATGGCGAAGTCCATGATATCGCCGCCGCTGCGTTGTATCTGGCCAGCGATGACGCCGCGTACGTCACGGGGACGACGATGGACGTCAATGGCGGGATGTACATGAAATGAGGGAAACACAATGAACATGTATGAAAAGCGAATCCGCCTGCGTGAGCTGTTGGCGCAAGAGGCTTGCACCCCGCTGATGGGCGCCTATGACGTATTGAGTGCCAAGATCGTCGAGTCGACAGGGTTTCCGGTCGTCTATACCGGCAGCCTGGTGACGGGCGCCAGCCGTGGTGCATTACCGGACGTTGGCCTCGTGCAATTGCACGACTTGTTGAGTTTGGCGCGCGATATCGCCAAAGAAACATCCATTCCAATTGTGTGCGATGCGGATACAGGCTGGTATCACGCGGCCAATATCTGGCGCACGGTGCACGAGTTCGAATCAGCGGGTGCTTCTGGTATCCATATCGAAGACACCGTGTTTGGCAAGCACACGACACATCAGGCGGTGTTGTTGGACACGGATGTCATGTGCGAACGCATTCGCGCATGCTGCGATGCGCGCGTCGATAAAAATTTCATGATCATTGCACGCACCGATGCGCTGTATCTGAATGACGATATGGAGGACGCCGTACGTCGCATCAACGCCTATCTGGCTGCCGGGGCAGACGCGGGTTTTATCGTTTTCAAAGGCTCAATCAAGTCGCTCAAGGCGTTTCGCGCGCGTATCAACGGTCCGCTGGTGACGACGAGTGTGGATTTCCAGGACTCGCTTGCCGAGGAAACAGCCGCGGGGGCCAATATGGCGGTGTATTGGCCTTTGACTATCTTCGCGGCGGCCAAAGCGGTCCGGCAGGTCTGCGAGGCCTTTCATAAAGGGCAGGATGCGACCAAGTTGCAGGAATACTGCTTTGATGAGGGAATCTTGAATAGCTTGATGCCCTACGATCGGTTTTATAAAAACGTCGAGCAGTACTGCGTGCAGGATCAATTCGGGCACAACGACGGGAGTGCGCTGCGTGTGGGCCAGAATGAGGAGGCGCGCTGATGAGCTCGAATGTTTCCAGCGCTCAAAGGGTAGAAGGCATCAACGATGTTGTGCCAGACGATGCTCGCTATCTCGCCGAGGTGTGGAGCGATACCGTAGACACTCGCCACCTGGGCCGTTCGCTGCTGTTGAGTATTCCTTTGAGCGCGGGTGCGTTTTTGGCAGCCAGTACGCTTTTTCAACGATGGATCGAACCGGCCGAGGTGGCACGTGCCTATGCCATGCTGGTGGGTTTGCTGGCGTGCTTGCTCAGTGCAATGATATGTGCACGTCTATTCAAACCGAAGCGTCATATCGTTCAAGAAATTTCGCAGTCCAGTACCCGCCAGGATGCTATCGACGAGTTGAAACTCGATGTGGGCGGTTTGGGCAAGCTCAGCCTGGCGCCAGCGGCCACCATTGAGGAAATGAAGGCGTTGGGCTTGTACCAGCTATTTCTCGATGCCGAGCAACAGGAGGCTCAGGCTCTCGACGGCGTATCGTCTCGGCAGCAAATTCCCCGTTCGCCTACACAGCCAGGCAGCGCATCCACCGGCAACTATCAAAAGGCCTGATCATGGATTTCTTTTCTTCCATGCTATTGGTTCCGCTCGTCTACTCCTTGCTGGGTGCCGTGATTTTTACGGCAATCGGCTTGGTTTCAGGCAGTGACGAAACAGCAACTATTGCACCCTTGACCTTGCTCGTGGTGTTGCTGGGGGCTCCTCCGGAAGGCGTATTCGCGTTTTTCATGGCAGCAGCGGTGGCGAAACATATGGCGCATGCCATTCCGACGGCATTGCTGGGCATCCCCGGCGATACGATGGCCATGCCATTGATGCGTGAAGCCAATTTGCTGCGGGCTCTGGGCGTTCCGCACATCGCCGTTCGCAAAATGGTCTCTGGTGCTGCCGTGGCGGCTTTCGTGTCGCTGCCCTTGGCGGTGCTGTTCGCCGTCATTCTCAGCCCGTATGCTGATGTCATCAAAGCTTGGTCGCCGTGGATATTCCTGTGTGCGTCGATTGTCATTGCGTATTTTTCTCCAGGGCGCATGGCGTCGGTGATTGCACTGGTACCGTTCGTCATGGTGATCGCCGCATTGCGGTCGTTCACCACAGCGCAGGGTACTAGTGTCAACGTCAGCTATTTCCTCGGTATTGCCGTCGGGCCGCTGATTGCCGACCTGGTACGGCTGATGTCCCCGGTGGAACGCGCCAAAATGCGGCGCAGTGATTACCGAACCGTCTCGCTGGCGCCGGATATGCAGTCCTCGGGAGGCTATCTGCCCAATCCGCTGAAGGTGCTCGATAGCACCCAGACGCGCTGGACGACGGCGGCCGCAGTGGTGTCGAGCGCGACCTTTGTTTTCAGCCCGGTGGCCATGACGGTCATCATGGGAGAAATGGTAGCGACCCGCGCCAAGCAGGCCTACCATCGGCTGACCTCCATGATCTCCGTGCGCAATGGCGTCACCGAGGCGACCTACATTGCAGAGACCCTGATCCCGTTGATTGCGTTCGGTTTGCCATTGAGCCCCGTCGCGGTGGGGCCAGCCGCGCCCCTATTTAACGCGCCGCCGCGTTTCACCATCGATACGGCAACCGGACAGATCAACAATCTGCACAGCATGATGAACGTCTGGGAATTCCTGGGATACGGCTTGCTGGCAGTCGCGATTGCCTGCTTGATTGCTTATCCCTTTGCCATTCGTTTCGCGCATCGTGCAGCAAAATTCGTGATGAGCCGCGTGTGCCACGAGGCCATCATCGCGGGTTTTGTGGGGCTGGTGGTCGTGATCGGCATCTGGGAAGGCGGAATGACTGGCTTGCTGGTGACGCTCACCATGGGCGTGATCGGCGGATTCCTCAATCGCGCACTGGGATTCGGAGTGGGTGTGCAATGTATGGGGTTTTACACCGCGGTATTGAGCGTGCCGGCGATTCTCGCTGCACTGAAGTGATCACGATTATCGGAGTACAGCGCCCATGGTTGTAGACACCTGCTAACAATTCCCTACGTCTTTACAGATGCAGTTCATAGCGCAGAACAGGGATCTATTCTAGGATCGTCGATTCCATTCCGAATACAGTCAGGAAGGTCGGCCCAACATGAACTATATCCGCGCTACCGTCGTCGCTGCCACCGTTTCACTTGTGTTCTTGGCGTCACCCATGACATATGCACAAGGCGCTGCCAATGAGCCGTTGGCCACCGGCCTGATTTCAACCGGGAACGCGATGGCCGAGGTGAGTGGCGTCATTCGGGACGGAGACAAGCTGACCATCAAAGTCCGATTCAAGCCGACGCAGGAGGGGAAGTCGGTGTCGCAAGTCCTCTATACCGGCATCACGGACCAGACCTATGAGAACAGTTTTTATCTGCTTTCCGGTGACAAGAAATATCTGCTGCTGAAGGATTCCAAAGGCGTACCGCTTGCTCCTAACGCTGTGTCTCTGCGTGGCAGCGGCCCGTTGCTAGCAACGTGGAGCGGCGTATTCCCGGCCCCGCCGGCGGGACAGAAGGTGACGCTTTATCTCTCCGGTGTCGAACCGCTGGGCCCTTTTGCCGTGCCTGCCGAGTAAGCATCATGGCAAAAGTTCTTAACATCGCGCTGATCGCGATGGCTATGAGCCTGTCCGCTCACGTTGAGGCTCAGAGCGCGGACACCGTGGCGGAGATTCGGCCGCTGGTTTCCGATATCCGGGATTTGCAGGTCAATATCCGCGACATGGACGCTCAAGAGGCCACCAAAGGTATCACGGTGCATGAGACCGCCGATAGTGTGGTCATTGCGGTGGCGAGCGATGTGCTGTTTGAGTTCGATAGCGCCGAATTGTCCGGCCAGGCGCAAGACACCTTGGCCGAGGTCGCCAAAAAGCTTAACGAGACGCCGAAGCAGTCCGTCAAAGTCGTCGGTCATACCGATGCGCGTGGCGCTGACACCTACAACCAGAAGCTATCGTTGGATAGGGCAAAGACCGTCGTCAAATACTTGACGCAGAACGGTGTCAAGGCCTCTCGCATGAAAGCGGAAGGACGTGGCGAGTCTGAACCGGTCGCGCCCAACGAGATCCAGGGGGCCGACAATCCCGACGGACGCGCGCAAAACCGCCGGGTGGAGTTCATTTTGCCGAAATCGTGAGGCCATACAAGCCTCCGCCAATTCACCAGAGACCCGTACCAGCCTCGAGAAACACGGCTTCGAGTCTGGATTTGTCAGTGCCGCGGGCTCACTCCAGCGGCTGGCCAAACCCCGCCAGAATCATCGCGATGACCCGATCAATCTGCTTTTGATCCAACGCGTAGGCAGGCGCCTCGGGCAGCTTCTGGTCGGGTTCTTTCGCCAATAACTCAAACCGGCGCGAGACCGGGTCCAGATTGGCCAGCATATGAATCGCTGACCCGCGCGCGAATTCATAATGCCAAATCACGGCTTCCCGGTTGAGCTGCGGGAATGCCTTGGCAATCGCGTCCATAAAGCGGCGCGCCACGTGCTGATTGATATCGAAGGTATGGTAGCCAGTGCGCGCGTCAATACGCATCTGGAACACACTGCGGACATATAGGCTGCCGCCGTCCGCTGAGCGCGACATCGTGAGGATAGGCTCGATCAGCGCCGCCAGGATGTCGCGCGGCGCCAGTGCCTGTCCGGCGGCATTGGACTCATAGGCATCGAGCCTGGCCAAACGCTCGCGGTTGACTTCCCCCGTGATCTCCCGGTGAGCCAGGTTCACCAGCCCGTCTTTCGATTGAAAGTAATAGTTCACCGCGGCGCCATTGGCGCCCGAGGCGGCGGTGATGTCGCGCACGGTCGTGCCGTTTGGACCTTTCCGTGCCACCAACTCTTTGGCGGCGGCCAGGATGGCCTGGCGTTTGGGGCTGTTACGGCTATCCGTGTCTGCGAATTCTTGCATGGTGTCCAGTCCGGGGGCTGTTCCCCATATTTGGCGTACTCGGGTTTCCCCGGAGGAAAAACGTCTTGCGCCATGGGATTGCTCGACATGATAATTTAAACATTAATTTGAAACGATTGTTTTATACAAACATATGAGTTTGAATTTCCTTTCCTCGGATGATCCGGCCGCGCTGTCTATTGCCCAGGCCAGCGCTTTATTGGCCAGCGGACAGTTGCGATCAACGGACCTCCTGCAAGCGGTCCTGGATCGTATTCAGGCGGTGGACGGCGTCATTTATTCCTATCTGCGCCATGATTGGGAGTCGGCACTGGCGGCGGCCGAGGCGGCCTCGGCACGAGCCCGCGAGGGGCGGCGTATCGGCCCGTTGGATGGAATCCCTTTTGCCGTCAAGGACAACATCTACACCAAAGGGCTGGCAACGACCGCCGGATCGAGAGTGCCCCAGCGTCACGATCCGTCGCTGCACGCGACCTTGGTCGCACGGCTGCAGGCAGCCGGCGCCATCCTGGTGGGAAAGCTGAACACGTGGGAGTACGGCACGGGGACTGGCGCCGTGCACTTCGATCTGGAGAACCCACCGGCTTGCAACCCGTGGAATCCTCGTCACTTCACCGGCGGATCGTCCAGTGGTTCCGGCGCGGCGGTGGCTGCCGGTACGGCGTGTTTTGCGATCGGTACCGATACAGGCGGGTCGGTGCGATTGCCCGCCGCCGCGTGCGGTGTCGTCGGTCTGAAGCCCACCTTTGGCCGTATCAGTCGCCATGGTGTGATGCCGAATTGCTGGAGCTTTGATGGACCCGGTCCTCTGGCGTTGACGGTCGAAGACGCGTGTCTCGTATATGAGGCCATTGCGGGGCATGATGCCGCCGATCCGGCCAGTCTGGCTTGTGGCGTGCAACCGCTATTGCCTACGTTGAATGACGGCGTAGCAGGCCTGAGAGTGGGGGTGGTACGCCGCCTGGACCCGGCCGATAGCGTAGAGCCCGCCATCGACGAGGCCTTGAATCAAGCCTGCGACATGCTGCGCGACCAGGGCGCGCAAGTACGCGACATCCAACTGCCGCTTGCGCCAGCCGATTTTCGGGCGATTGCATTGCCCATCAACCGCAGCGAAAGCTTTTCGATTCACGAGCAAGACTATCTGGAACATCGCACCCTGATGGGCCGCGCTTTGCGTGAAAAGCTGGAAATCGGCATGTATATGCGTGCGGCCGATTACCTCGCGGCATTGCGGCAGCGGCGCGAGCTGGTGGCGCGTATGGATGCGTTATTTGGCGATGTCGATGTGCTGTTGTTGCCCATGACGGATCGCGTTGCGCCGGCACTCACCGACGAGCAGGCCGTGATCGACTTTACCGCGCGCTCGGCAGGCAGCCCGTTTTCATTGACGGGGCATCCTGCCGTGTCCGTGCCTGCGGGTTTTGACGACAACGGGCTGCCTGTCGCCGTTCAATTGGCCGCGGGATTTCTGCAGGAGGCGCGCTTGATGCGTACCGCCCGCGCAGTAGAACGCCACTTTACCCCGCAGCCCAGGCGCGCGCAGGTGGTATCTCGATAAACTTCTTCGGCACACAGCCCGGTCTGATTATGTCTACATCCGAATTCGAATTTGCCGCGTTGGAGTCGGCAGTACGCATTATCTGGCAGGAATGCGGTCAGACGCCGCCTGTGGGAGAAGAGCTGTCACGCGCCGCGGCGAACCTGCGTCGTGCATTAGCGGCGGGTCGCGATATCCCGAGAGTGGCGGATAAGACCGTCCAGCCCATGACGGGACGCCGGCACGACATCGAGGTGCAAGCAGGCACTGGACAAACATGATCCTTAGCCATCTGTGAACCACACCACGTGTTCTGCTGCCGGAAGAGCACGGCTGAATATTTCCCGGCACGATAACGATTCAAGAGGAAAATCATGCAGTGCATTCGCGACGTTATATCTCACACACTTGATGACGCGTCAGCTTATACGCGTCACAACGCTCTGTTTGTTTTCTGAGGGAGCCGCAACCATGAAGCTTTCGACTCTTTTGCGGCGTGTCGCCTTGATTCCGCTGTGTCTGGGCATGATGGCCGCGCCCGCCGTCATGGCAAACACCTACCCGAGCCAACCGGTCAATTTGGTTGTAGGCTTCCCAGCAGGGGGACCGACGGACCTGATCGCGCGATTGATTGCCCAACATCTGGGATCGGATCTGGGCGAGAAATTCATCGTTGAAAACAAGGGCGGTGCGGGCGGCAATATCGGCACCAAGGCCGCGGCTCGCGCTCGGCCCGATGGCTATACGGGATTGGTGGCCAGCCTGAACCTGACGATCAATCCGTGGATGACCGAGGGATTGGATGTAGACAGCCGCAAAGACCTGATGCCGGTACGCACAGTGGCGATTGCGCCGACGGTATTGGTGGTGCGTAATGACTTTCCGGCCAAGAATTTCAGCGAGTTTGTCGAGGCAGTGCGCCAGGCGCCAAACAAATACAACGCGGCCGCGCAAGGCGCATCGCCATTGCTGGCTGTGGAGCTGTTCACGCAGTTGACCAACACCCAAATCACGCCCGTACCGTACAAGGGTGCGGCAGCGGCGATGGTGGACTTGATTGCCGGGCACGTCGACATGTCGTTTGCGACATTGGGGTCCGTCCTGCCGCACATCAAGAGTGGCAAGGTCCGAGTATTGGCGGTGGCATCACCCGAACGCTATGCGCTATTACCGGATACGCCGACGTTCGCTGAGTCGGGCATGCCGGACTTCCGCTTTGATTCCTGGACGGGATTATTGATGCCGGCCGGCACGCCTCAGGCGGTCATCGATACCCTGAAGGCTTCGCTGGACAAGCTGGTGATATCCGAGGATTTTAAAAAGCAAGTCCTGGAAATGGGAATGATGCCGGTGCTGCAGGATACGCCGGCAGATTTTGCAAAGACCATCGATCGGGAGCTCGTGCTGTACGAGAAACTGGCGGCCTCAGCGCGCAAGAAAGTCGAGAAATAATGGCTTAAGTGCTGATTGCTGTTGACCGGTGCGTGAATCAACATAGTGCCGAATCCAACCGGCAATCAGCTCGGGATATAAAATCCCCCCCATGCTGCGCCTGCGGCTTGTTGCCCCCGAGGGGCATGGCAGCCCAGTGGCAAAAAAAAGCGCTGATCGATATGTTCGATCAGCGCTTTTTTGTGGCTAGACAATAATCGGTTAATCGCGATCAACCAAACTTCGCCACCAATGCATCGTGGACGTAATCCAATGACTCGACGTCTGCGAATTTCATGTCCAGGTCGAACATATTCGCCTTGTGTGCCTGCGGACTGCGATCGCCGCAAGCATCATCTACCAGAACGACTCGAAAATTGTGCGAGAACGCATCCACGGCCGATGCGCGCACGCAACCAGAGGTGGAAATCCCCACCATGATCACGGTATCGACTTCGTCATAGCGTAGAAAATCTGCCAGCATGGTGCCGAAGAATCCCGATGGCTTGTTTTTCATGACGACGCGATCGCCTGGCCGAGGGCCATATGCCTCGGGCCATTCATCTGCCTTGGGGTCCGCGACGAATTGCACATCGTCGGGCTTGGCCAGTTTCCAGTTCCACGCACCGCGGTATGACGGCAGGGAACGATCATCGCGGCGGGTGTAGTAGATCGGCAGATTCAACTGGCGAAATAGGGCGGTGATGCGTTCCAGTGCGGACATCAGTTCGGGCATGGCCGCGCCGCAGAACGAATAGGAGGGATCCACGAACATATGCGTGGTATCGATATTCACGAGCGCCGGCCGCTTGCCGATGCCCAGGCGATTGGCGAATCCCCCTTTACGATAGGTTTCCAACTCTGCGTCCGGCACGTAGCCACGCCATTTTTCCAGCTTGTCCATCCATTGCTCCTGACTGCGTTGTTTGCGGTATTGCCTGGGCGTAGATCACTGTTGTGTGATGTCGTTCTTGCGAATGACTTCGCCCCATTTTTCGGTTTCCGACTGCACCAGGGCGCGGAATTCTTCCGGCGTGCCTCCGCCAGGACGGCCGGCCATGCCGCGGATACGTTTATCGATCTCGGGGTTTTTGAGGATCTCGTTGACCGTGGCATTCAATCGTTGCACCACCTCGGGCGGCGTGCCGGCCGGCACAAAGATGCCATTCCAGGACAGCACCTCGAAATCGGGATAGCCGGCCTCGGCCATCGTAGGAACGTCAGGCAGATCGGGCATGCGCTGTTTGTCAGCCACCGCCAGCGGCCTGATACTGCCGTCCTGCATGCTGGGCAACGCAGACAATGCTGTCTTGAAGCCTGTCTGGACGTGTCCGGCAATGACGTCGGTCAAGGCGGGCGCAGCCCCCTTGTAGGGGACATGCAATAGATCGGTGCCCGTGCGCAGTTTGAATAATTCGCCTGCCAAATGGGGAGAACTGCCGGACCCCGTCGAGGCATAGCTCAGCGCTCCCGGCTTTTCTTTGGCGAGCGCCACCAGCTCATCCACGGTTTTTACCGGCAGCTTGGCGGTGACGACGAGCACGCTGGGCGAGGACATGAACTGTACGACGGGAATGAAGTCCTTGTTCACGTCGTGATGAATGTTCTTCAGCAGGCTGGCGTTAATGGCGTTGGCGATGGTTCCCAACAGCAGGGTATAGCCGTCGGCCGGCGCTTTCGCGACCTCTTCGGTGGCGATATTTCCATTGACGCCGGGTTGGTTCTTGATAATGACCGGTTGCTTCAGAGCCGTCTGCATGTGGCCGGCAATCAGGCGTGTGATGACGTCGCTGGCGCCGCCTGGCGGATATCCGACAACGAATGTAATGGGTTTGCTGGGATAGGTGTCCGCGTTGACGGCGGATGCGGCCGACAGCATGGTGATACTCATCGCAGCGAGAGCCACGCGTTTGAACAGAACAGTCATGTTTTCCCCTTGTACGGATTGTTCCGTGCCGGTATGGCGCTGGTGTGCGACCAGCCGCCGTCCGGCTCTTGAAAACTGCTGCCGATCATTCTAGGGACGAGGCGAGCCAGCCTCCAGCGAGGATTTCACACTTGCAAATGAGGAAAATCGAATGCCGTGCGAGACGTTAGAGCCAGCGATTGCGGCCCGCTGCGACATTGGCGGCGCGGACGACCGCATCTTTTATGACCGATAGCACGCGGTCAGAGGTCTCGCCGCGGCGGGTCACGAGCGAGAAATGCATCCGCGGGGCGTGTTCACCCAGCCGTACCTCGCGTACCGGATAACCGACAAAGGCGCGACGGTCAGGCCAGGCCAGAATGGAGACCCCGAGCCCCGCCGAAACCATGGCGAGAATGGCATGCGTGGAATCCATTTCCAGCGTCCCGCGGGCCGTGTTGCCCGACGCTGCCAAGTACCGATCGATGGCCACAGCAATATTGGACCCCCGTCCATAGCGGATCAGGTCATGAGCCTGCAAGATGGCTGCAGCGTTGTCTTGCGCCACGTCCTTTGGCGCAACCAGCACCATTTCCTCTTGCAAGAGCGGATACCAATCCAGCCGCTTGTTACGTTCATCGTCGGCAAACGCCACAATGGCCGCATCAATCGTGCCTTCTTTCAGGCCGTTCAACAGGTCGTGGCTCGTATCCCGTACGGGCCTGACCGTGAGCCGAGGGCTATGCTCGCGCAGATATCGCATGGCCTCGGGCAGGATATGGGCCTGCATGCTCTCGATGGCGCCCAGCGCAACGCAGCCCTCGATCACGGAGGACCCGCGCCGCCGCAACGATTCCATTTGTTCCAGCGTACCGCTGATCAGGCCGGCCACCTCATGAGCCAGGGGAGTGGGCTTGATGGTCGATGCGCTGCGATCAAATAACGGTTGTCCGTAGTATTCCTCGAGACGCTTCATCTGCAGGCTCACCGTGCTGGGCGACAGATTCACCTCCAGCGCCGCGCGGGCAAAACTGCCGTACTTGATGACAGCGTTCAAGGTAGCGAAGAAGGCCAGATTCATTCGTTGCTCCAAGAAACCCCTGCAAGCAGGAACAGAGGCGTGCCCCCAAGCTGCGGGCGAATTATCCGCCAAGTGCCTCTGTCAGCGCTTTGGCGGCACGCCGCAACACAGGAACGTGGGTCTTGCGAAAACGATGTGCCGGCATGGTCAGCGTCAATGCACCGGCGAGCTCTCCGCCTGGATAGAACACGGGCGCAGATATCCCCGCCAGGTCACGCGAGCGATCGCTGACGGGCAGACTCATATAGCCATCTTGTCGAATACGCTCATAGTGAGCGCCTGGCGCACCGGAAAACGCCTGCAATACGTGCCCACCCGTGCCTTTGTCCAGCGGCAGCAAATCGCCCGCGCGGCTTTGATCCGACAGGGGTTGAGGCGAGTTGACGCGATAAAGCAATAGCCGTTGATCGCCCTGGCGCACATGAAAAGACGCGCTTTCCAGCGTTTGATCAACCAGCGCGCGCAGGGTGGGGAGGACGACGTCCTGCAGGCTGAACGAGGCGGCGTATACGCGATGCAGTTGCGCTGTAGCGGGCCCGAGCGTGTAGCGGGCATCGGCATGACGTTGCACAAAACCCGCATGGATGAGCGAGGCCAAGAGCCGCAGGACTGTGCTGGGCACCAATGCCACCCGGTCGCTGATCTCGCGCAAGGTCAGGCCAGTGTCTTCTGCTCGAAAGGCAGTCAGGACAGCCAAGGCACGATCAACGGCGGCGACGCCGCCCTCGGCGACTTGGGAAGGATCAGGTTCGCGGACAGGGTAGCGGGGCATGGCGCGGCGATCCTCGTCCTTGACAATCAAGGGTCGAAGATCATATTCTATTTAAAAGAACTTAATTCTATTGGATAAAATTTAATTATTCAAGCAATCGCGGTGGCATTGCGTAGTTCCCGGCCACTGCGTATTCCCACCGATTTTCATACACGCGTTGTTCATTCCCCTTATTCTGGAGCACTCACCCCCATGCCTGATCCTCACGACTATCCCTTGGGCCTGCGTCAATCTACCGGCCGCAACGCCGCGCTGAGGCGGCAAATCGCAGCGCCAGAGGTGTTGGTAGCGCCAGGCGCCTACGATTGCGTCGGCGCGCGTTTGATCGAGCAGGCAGGCTTTCAGGCGCTGTACCTGACGGGCTCGGGCATGTCCATGTCCGCACTCGGCGCGCCCGATGTCGGCCTGATGTCGTTCTCCGAGGTCCTGGATCGCGCGGCGCGCGTGGCGGATGTGGTGTCCATCCCGGTGATTGTCGATGCGGATACGGGCTACGGTGGGCCGTTGAATGTGATCCGCACTGTGCGTGCTTTCGAGCGCGCAGGTATCTCCGGCATACAGATCGAGGATCAATCCTGGCCCAAGAAATGCGGGCACGAAGGCGGGCGCAACCTGGTGTCCACACAGGAAATGATCGGGCGTATCAAAGCCGCTGTCGATGCGCGGATTGATCCGGATGTGGCCATCATTGCCCGTACCGATGCACGCAGTGACCATGGCTTGCAGGCTGCTCTGGATCGGGCGGCGAGCTATGTAGAGGCGGGTGCCGACGTCATCTTTGTCGAGAGCCCGGAAAATGAACAGGAATTAGCCGAAGTCGCCCGTAGCGTCAACGCCCCCGTATTGGCCAATATGGTCGAGGGCGGACGTACGCCGATCGTGCCAGCGGCGCGTCTGCGCGAGTTGGGCTTTGCGATGGCGATTTATCCCAACGCGATTACGCGTTGCTTTACGTATGCAGGGACGGAGATGTTGCGGGACTTGGCCACCACGGGCACGACGGCAGGCTCGGCCGACAGGATGCTGTCGCACCGGCAGTTGTGGTCGCTATTCGAATACGAGAAATGGACAGCCACCGAAGAACGGCTAAAGGCTTAAGGCCTGGCGGGAAACAACGGCGCGGCTAAATTTACCAACGCCTGCGCCAGCTGCGCGCGTACATTCGCGCGCGTCCATACGATGCCGACCTGCCGCTCCAGCCGGGGCGCAGGCAGCGTCCAGCGTTTGATCGCCATATCAGGCGGCCCCCCGACATTCCAGTCGGGCAATATGGAAATGCCCAGCCCCTCGGCCACGAGCCTGCCTATCGATTCAATGCCGTCGAGCTCAAAACGCACGCGTGGGCGCACGCCGTGGTGCCGCAGATAATCATCGGCCAGCTTGCCGCCGACGACTTGACGGTCGTATCGAATGAAAGGCTCAGCCGCCAGTGTTTTGATTGGATCTCGCACGCGCATATCGGCAGGCGTCACCAAGGTCAAAGGCTCGTTGCGCAGTCCGTGCCAGGCACAGCTCTTGGGCAGGTCGAACAAGGGATGCACCATGACGGCCGCGTCCAACTGGCCATCGAGCACCCGTCGATATAGCACGGTGGTGGGCGCAGGTTCGATGTAGATCTCAATGTGGGGATGGGCCTGCACCCACTGCTTGAGCACCCCGGGCAGGATGTGCGTCAAGCCCGTCGGCGTGGCTCCCAGTCGTAGCGGGCCCGCCGGCAAATTGGTTTCCGAGGCGGCAGAGCGCAGATCCCGGACTTCGCTCAATACCGTATGCGCGCGCTGCAGGATGCGGTTGCCGGCCAGTGTGGGCTTGACCGTACGTCCGGCGCGCACGATCAATTGGCTGCCTACGTCGGCCTCCAGCGCCTTGATCCGCTGTGCAACCGATGCCGGCGTCAGGTCCAGCCGGCGGGCGGCACCGGCGATCGATCCGGTTTCCACCACATAGATAAAGCTCTGCAGGAATCGTGTGTCCATGGGGCGCGAGGCGATATCGAATCGACTAAAAAGATGGATTTTATAACTTCACAAAATGCCAGAACATTATTTTTCTTTTTCTTTGGCAGGCCCAGAATACATCCATACGCTTTCTTTTGTATGTCCACCCTGAGGAGCCCCACGTGCCCAAGATTCTTTCCGTCGACGTTTGCGCCGCCGCCGTCCCGCTGGACAAAGTCACTTCGTTTTCCACCCGTACCGTCAGCACCCGCTATTACGGTCTGGTCAAAGTGCGCTCGACAGATGGTGTCGAGGGCATCGGATTTTGCTATATCGGCAGCGCAGCGGGCGAGTTGTTCGTCAATGCCGTCGAGCAACTGCTCGCGCCGGTTCTGATCGGCCAGGACTCGCACGCCGTCGAGCGCCTGTGGCAGAACATGTATCAGGAATCGCTACTACAGGGGCGTGCCGGCACTGTGATGCGTGCCATCAGTGCGTTGGACACGGCGTTGTGGGATTTGAATGCGCGCACTGCGCAATTGCCCCTGCATCGATTCCTGGGCGCATACGAATTGGAGTCGGTGCCGGCCTACGCCAGCGGCGGCTACTACCTGGACGGCAAGACCCCGCAAATGCTGGGCGAGGAAATGGCCAGCTATGTGGCCAAGGGCTTCAACGCCGTGAAAATGAAATCCGGCCGTCTATCGCCTGCCGAAGAAGAAGCCCGCTTGCGCGCCGCGCGCGAGGCAGTGGGTCCTGAGGTCGAAATCATGATGGACATGAACAATGCCTGGGTAGACACCACGCAGGCGATGCAGTACGTGCGCCGTTTTGAGCAATACAACCCGTATTTCATCGAGGAGCCGTTCTCGCCCGACGACGTGGACAGCCATGCGAAATTGGCCAGGCTCACCAACATTCCCGTGGCGACCGCCGAGATCGGCTATGGCCGCTGGTATCACAAGGAACTGCTGGACAAGAACGCCGCGGCGATTTTGCAGCATGACGCGGCCGTCTGCGGCGGCATCACCGAATGGCGGCGCATCTCGGCAACGGCCGCGAGCTACGGCGTCATCGTATGTCCGCATTGGTTCCACGATCTGCATGCCCCGCTGGTCGCTGCCATGCCCAACGCGCGGTACGTCGAGTTTTTCTGGGACGACCAGGTGCTGAATTTCCGCAAGCTGGTAGATCGTCAGCTCGAACACAAAGACGGCCGCGTGCTGTTGCGGCAAGACCCCGGTCTGGGCTTTGATTTCGATGAGCCCATGGTCGAGCGCTATGGGCAATGGCGCACCGTTCGTTGACGGTTCACGATTAACTTTGCAATGGAGCCCGTTCGATCATGCCTGCATTGACCCCTGACACGCCGCGTTTGCGTGGCGTGCTTTCTCCCGTACTGACACCGTTCAATCCTGATTACACACCCTCGGCGCCACGGTTTGTGGCTCACTGCAGGAACCTGCTGGAACAGGGCGTGGGTCTGGCGATATTCGGCACCAACTCGGAGGCAAACTCGCTCAGCGTTGCCGAAAAACGAGCGTTGCTAGATGCCTTGTTAGAAGCAGGGCTGCCCGCTGGCCGCATGATGCCTGGCACCGGCGCATGCGCGCTACCCGACGCGATTGAGCTGACCCGGCATGCGGTGTCAGCGGGATGCGCAGGCGTACTGATGCTGCCGCCGTTCTACTACAAGGGCGTCAGCGACGAGGGGCTGTACCGTGCGTTCGCACAGGTCATTGACCAAGTCGCCGACGAGAACCTGCGCGTGTATCTGTATCACATCCCGCCTGTAGCGCAGGTCGGTATCAGTATGGGGTTGATCGAGCGCTTGTTAAAGGCCTATCCCAAGAATATCGCCGGTATCAAGGACAGTTCCGGTGACTGGGCCAACACAGAAGCCATGCTAAAGACGTTCCAGCCGCAGGGCTTTGACGTATTCGCGGGCAGCGAGACATTCCTGTTGCGTACATTGCGGGGCGGCGGTGTCGGATGCATCACTGCCACCGGCAATGTGAATCCCGGCCCTATCGCTGCGCTGTATCGGGAATGGCAGGGCGATAACGCCGACGCGTTGCAGGCCGGCCTGGATGCCGTCCGTAATGTGTTCCAAAAATTCCCCATGATTCCCGCGATGAAGGCCGCCATTGCGCAACGAGCGGGTGACGAGGGCTGGGCCACGGTCAGGCCTCCGCTCGTCGAGTTGACGGCGGCACAACGCGTGTCGCTAGAGGATGGCCTGGCATCTGTGAATTTTGAAATCCCGGGCGTGCAGACACTGGCATTACCCAAGTAGCGCATCCATCAGAAAAGCAAAATGTCCACGTATCACCCCTGAGGCCGGAGGACGACGCCGGCATCCTGAACACCAACCCGGAGCGAGATCCGGGAGGAGACACCTCATGAACCGCAGAACTTTCGTGGCGGCCGGCTTGACCGGCGTCGCCAGTGCAGTCGCATGTGCATTCGGTATCACCCCGCGTTCCGTCCGAGCCTCGGTAGACACCTGGCCCAGTAAACAAATCAACTATGTGATTGCTTTTGCTCCCGGCAGCAACAGCGATGTGTTGGGCCGCATCATGGCGCAGAAACTGGGCGAAGCGCTCAAGGACAATGTCGTGGTGGAAAATCGCGCCGGCGCGACCGGGATGATCGGGTCCGCCTATGTAGCCAAGGCGCCGCCTGATGGCTATACGCTATTGGGCGCCAGCATTGCGACTCATGCGATCAATCCCAGTTTGTTCAAAGACATGCAATACGATCCGGTTGCATCGTTTCAGCCGATCACGATCATTGGCATGAATGCGAATACGCTGGTCGTATCCAACGAAAGCCGATTCAAATCGGTCCAGGACATCATCGACGCCGCGCGCGAAAAACCCGGCACGATCTCGTATGCGTCGTCCGGGATTGGTACGACACAACATCTGTCGGGCGTATTGCTGGAACAGATAGCGGGCATCAAGCTGGTGCACGCGCCATACTCGGGCCGCTCGGCCATCCCGGACGTGATCGGGCAACAGGTCGACTTCATGTTCGAGGGACCGACGGTCGTGCCGCAGGTCAAAGGCGGGCGCCTGCGCGCCCTGGCCGTGACGTCGCCTCAGCGCCTGAAAAGCCTGCCCGAGGTGCCCACGATGCAAGAGGCTGGCGTTAAAGACTACGAAGTACAAGCCTGGCAAGCGATCTTTGCACCTGCCGGCACGCCGCGGCCCATCGTGGACAAGCTGTATCAAGCACTCGCGCAGATTATCCATTCACCCGATATGCAGGCGCGTCTAGAGGGAATGGGCGTCATACCGTCTGCGATGTCGCCAGATGACTTCGCGGTTTTCCAGAAAAAGGAAATCGCGAAATGGGGCGATCTGGTGAAATCCACCGGGACGAAGGTGGAGTAACGACAGCGTTGCTGCGGCACGATACGTCGCCCGCTGATGTCCCATTGGCAGGGCAGGTCAGCGGGCGGACGATGATTTGTCGATGCGCGCCAGATCGAGGGCTTTAGGCTTTCAGCGCTGCGGCAACCGCATCCTGCAGCGAGCCCGTGGGCCGGCCGATCAGTGTCGAGAGTTGCCGGCCATCGTCGTATAGCGCTCCGTGAGATACGCCCACATCCCACGACGCGATCGCGGCCGCGAGCCCTTCGGGCAGACCTGCGCCCTTGAGCGCGGCAGCGTAGTCGGCTTCCGGGATGTCCCGATAAGGGATGTCCTTGCCCGTCTGCCTGGAGACCTCTGCTGCCAGTTGGGTCAATGTGTACGACGTGTCGCCCGCGAGCTCGTACACTTTCCCATCGTGCCCAGTACCCGTGAGCACCGCCACCGCGGCATCCGCGTAGTCAGCTCTGTGCGCGGACGAGATTTCGCCGTCCTTTGCACTGCCAAACAGCGCGCCGTGGGCGAGGGCAGGGGGAATAGCACCCGTGTAATTTTCGGTGTACCAGCCGTTACGCAAGATGGTGTAGAGGAGTCCGGATTGCTTCAAGAGCGCTTCAGTCTGCGCATGCTCTGGCGCCAGGCTCAATGGCGATGTATCCGCACGCAAAAGGCTGGTATAGACGATCCGCTTCACGCCGGATTGCTTGGCCGCGTTAATGACGTTAGCGTGTTGTGCCGTGCGATGCCCGATGTCATTGCCCGAGATCAGCAGCAGGGTATCTATCCCTTGCAGTGCCGCCTCCAGTGTGGCGGGCTGCGTGTAGTCCGCGGCGCGCACCGCGATGCCCAAATCGGCGGCTTTTTCGGGGCTGCGCACCAAGCCTACGATATCGCCAGGATTGATTTTTTCTTTCAGCTTTTGAACAACGAGACGTCCGAGCTGGCCTGTAGCGCCAGTGATTGCGATGGTCATGATGCGACTCCAAGAGATGTGCGGTGAACACACTATAGAGCCAATACTTATTTTTAGTAAGTACGTACAAAAATGTTAGTTAAGGCGCTAAACTCATTATGTTGTTGTGAACTCATCACCTGAATGTCTAAGCCCCGTTCCTCCAAATCCCTTGTTGCGGAATCGCTCTCGGCCAAACTGCGTCGAGGCGACGTGATGGCCGCGGGCTGTCCGTCACGCCCGATCCTCAAGCATCTGACGAGCCGATGGGGGGTACTCGTATTGATTGCTCTCCAATCGGGGACCCTTCGATTCAGCGATCTGCGCCGTCAGATCGGCGGCGTGAGCGAGCGCATGCTGGCCCAGACACTGCAATGGCTCGAAGCCGACGGCATGGTGAATCGGCGTGCTTTCAATACCGTGCCACCCCATGTGGAGTATTCATTGACGCCGATCGGCGTCGAGGCGGCGGAAAAAGTGCGAGGCTTGGTGGACTGGCTGGAGCTCAGCTTGCCACGGATCCTGGACAAGGCGTCTCCGATAGATTGAATGCAGCGCGAGCGGCCGCAGCGCCATGCGTATCCCGCACTACGTGCCCGCCAAAAGCTCTTGCATTTCCAGCGCTTTCCGATCCGCGCATCGACGCAGTTCTTCGACAAAGATCTCAGTGGCGGGGCTGCGCCGTTTTCCCCTCGGAAACACCATGCCGTAATGCAGCTTCGCAATCGGCCGGAATTTTTTCACGACGATATTCAGATGCCGCTGCGCAAGCGCAGCCATGGGCTCTGCGAGAGCAATGCCGCATCCCATCGCCGCCAATTGGATTGCGGTGGTGCTGAAAGAAACCTCCAGCTCGCTGTTGGCGCTGGCATTGGTGGCCTCAAAGGAAGCCAGACAGCGTTGCTCCAGGATGCTGCGACGCCCCAGGCTGATGTAGGGTTCGGTCTGGATGTCTTTGGGTTCGATATGTGCGCGGTCCGCATAAGGATGATCCGGATGCATCACCGCTACGATCTCGCTTTGGCAGAACAGCTCTGTCTCGATGGCGGGGTGTTCCAGCGGCAGCTGTACCAACGCCACGTCAAACTGTTGCTGGGCCAACCACCATTGCAGCTCCGCGGGCATCCGTGCCGTCAGCGCCGCCGAGAAGCCGGGATTCTGCAGACGGCAGTGGCCTAGAGCCTCTGCCGCCATACCGTCGATGATGTGATTGGCTGCGATGATGCGGACCCGGTCTCTGCGGCCGTGCCGCATGTCTTCCGCAAAGTCGTGTACGGCATCCTGGGCGCGCAGCAGTCCATAGACCCGTTGATAGAGGGCTTGACCGTCTTCCGTCAGCTCGAGCCGGCGACCGACTTTAGTCAGGATCTCAAATCCCGCGTCCTCCTCCAGTTGGCTGAGCAGGCGGCTGATCTGGGGTTGTGTGCGGTTCAACCGCATCGCGGCTTGCGCAATGCTGCCACCCTCGACAAAGGCGTGAAGCGCCTCGAAAGCGCGGTAATTCATATTGCTGGTCCTGGAATGTTACTTACGTTTCACGCAAGTAAATGGCCAAATTAAGAAATTGAATTATATGTTTTGGCACTTCAGAATTTCGGTCTGGGACGCGCCATGCGGTGCATTATCGAAATCAGGGAGTGGTAGTGAGTCAGGAACCAATCGTTGTGTGGGGTGGTGGCGCGATAGGAGGCGTCGTAGCGGCAAAGCTCGCCGATGCCGGGCAGGCGGTGCTACTGGTGGATGTGGTTCCCGAGCACGTTCAGGCTGTCCGCACCCATGGCCTGGAAATCGTCGGACCAGATGGCAGCAGCACGTTTTCTCGTATGGACGCTTGTTTAGCATCGGACATCGACGGCGTTTACGGGCGCATATTGCTGGCTGTCAAAGGGCAGCATACCCATGACGCCGTCACCATGCTGCGCCCGCATCTGCGTGATGATGGCTGGGTATTGGCGCTACAGAATGGCCTGACAGAATCCATCATCGTGAATTTGATCGGCGCCGAGCACACCATGGGCGCACTGGTGAATTTCGCCTCGGATTATCTAGGGCCGGGGCGGATTCAGTTCGGTGGCAAGGGATGTATCCGGGTCGGTGAGCTGGACGGCCGTGACACGACGCGGTCCAGAGACGCCGAATCACTGGTGCGGCAGGTAGACCCGGAATCGAGCTGGACGGCGCATTTGCTCGGCTACAAGTGGAGCAAAGTAGCTATCGGTGCGCTGCTGTTCACGACGGCGCTCTCCAACGACACCATCGTCGAACAGCTGGGCAATCGCAACTATTTGCCGTTGTGGCGCGCTTTATGCGGCGAAGTCGTCAAGGTGGCCAACGCCAATGGCGTTCAACCCATGCCGTTTGACGGCTTTGCCCCCGAGGCGTTCACCGCCCAGGCGAGCGAGGACGACGCCTGGGCCCAGATGCAGCAGATCACCGATCATTGCCGCCGCTGGGTCGGAAAGCCCCGCAGTGGCGTATGGCGCGACCTGGCAGTGCGCAAACGCGCGACAGAGGTCGACCCGCAGATTACCGACATTGTTGCGCATGGCCAGTCTGCCGGCATTCAGACCCCGACTGTCACGCACATGATCGCCATGATCCGAGAGATGGAGGCGGGCCGCCGTGATTTTGGCAATGCCAATCTGGACGAACTCATGGAGAGGGTGGTGTGATGAACGAGACGTATCGGGGCCAGCACGTACTGGTGACGGGCGGGAATGGCCATTTCGGACTGGAGTTGGCGCAGGCATTCGTGGCAGAGGGCGCCACGGTGACGAGCATCGACCGTGAGCACTCGGCTCAGGCGCGCCAGGCTATTCGAACCGTGGTGGCAGACATCACCGATGCTGCCGCTATCGAGAAACTGGTCGCCAGCTGGAGCGATGAGGCATTGCCCCGTGTGCTGGTCAATAACGCTGCCGTATTTCCCTTTGTAGACATCCTGGACGCGACGCCAGATCTGTGCCGCAGCATCCTGGAAGTGAACGTACTGGCACCGTTACTGCTGACTCAACTGCTGGCCAAACGCTGGATCGCTGCCAGCATACGCGGGGCCGTGGTCAATATCAGTTCGGCCTCAGCCGAGGTGGCGCGGCCCAATGGCGCGATATACGGGCCATCGAAGGCCGCGCTCGAGCAGATGACCCGTATTCTGGCTGTGAAGCTCGCGCCTCACGGCATTCGCGTGAATACCGTTCGACCCGGGCTGGCGCAGGGAATGAACAGCCCGGCATTGCCTGCCGAACATCTGAAGACACTATCCGCGGCCATTCCGCTTGGCCGCATGATCCAGCCCGGAGAGCTGAGCCGCGCAGTGCTTTTTCTCGCGAGCGAGGCGGCGTCGTTCACGACAGGCCAGGTGCTCTCCGTAGACGGCGGTGGCGGGATCAATCGACGCCCAGATCCGAGCAAATGCATCACTGAGGAGTGAACCATGAATAGCACACCGAGCCCTGCAAACGTGCACGAGACCTGCGTGAACATGCACGACGACAGTCGCATTTCTTTTCCGGACTACACCTGGCCGTCGGGCAAGCGCAGCGCCGTCGCTTTCACGCTGGACTTGGATGCCGAGTCTCCATATTTCTGGGTAACACGACAGCAGCAAACCAAGTCTCTGGGTGAGCTGGAGCAGCGCCGCTATGGCCCCAGGCAAGGGGTGGCGCGCATTTTGGCGTTGTTAAAAAAATGGGATATCAAGGGCGCCTTCTACGTGCCCGGCGTCGTCGCCGCGACTTATCCTGATCTGTTGCCCACGCTGTTGGAGGCAGGCCATGAAGTCGGGTATCACGGTTATTTCCACGAGCGGCTGGATACGCTCGATGATGCGTTGCTGGACGATTACCTGAATCGCAGCATCGAGGTGTTTCGGGCTCAAACCGGTGATGCCGTGCGTGGCTATCGCGCACCTTCATTTGAGCACTCGCCTGAGAGCCTCGCCGCGTTGAGACGGGCAAAGCTCGCCTACGACAGTTCGCTGATGGGTTTCGATCACCCGTACACGATCAATGGCCTGGTGCAAGTCCCCGTGACCTGGACCATCGACGATGCGCTGTATTTTCGCTATACGAACGGGCCTCGCGACAAAACCCATCCTGCCAATCCCAACGCGGTTCTGGAAAGCTGGATCGAAGAGTTCGAGGGAACGCGGGAGTGGGGCGGGCTCTGCATGATCACCGTCCATGACTGGATCTCGGGCCGTTCACAGCGTCTGCGGCTGTTGGACAAATTTTTCGCGCATATCTCGGCAGCGAAAGACGTCTGGTGGGCAACGCCGATGGAGATTGCCGAGTATCACCGTTCGTCTGCCAATGCCAATCGTTTCGATGTCAGTGCGCATGTGGGGCGATTTGCCCCCAGCGTGAGCAAGTAACCAAAAAAAGGGGAATCCATGAACGTAAAACGCCGCACGTTTTGTGCGCAACTAGCGAGTCTGCCGATAGTGGGGGCTGGCGCCATGATGCCGTGGCGCGGCGCGCAAGCGGCCTCGAAGTATCCGAACAAACCGGTATCCATCGTCGTTCCGTTCGCACCTGGCGGCAATACGGACATCATCGCGCGCATGATAGGGACGACGCTGTCCAAACAGCTCGACGCGAACCTGGTCATCGAGAATAAAGCCGGCGCCGGCGGCAACATCGGCGCGGCCGCCGTAGCACGGGCCAGACCCGACGGCTACACCTTGCTGTATAGCACCGCCAGTTCGTTCGCTATCAATCCGCATGTGTACTCGAGTTTGCCATTTGATCCGCGCACGGCGTTCGAGCCGCTGGCGGTCACGATTCAGGTGCCCGTCGTATTGGTTGTCACAGCCGAGTCCGGCATCAAGACCCTCGATCAGCTGGCCGCGCATTTGCGGAAAAATCCCGACACGGCGACCTATGGATCCAGTGGCACGGGGACCTCGAGCCACATCGCGTGCCACGTGCTGGCCCAGAAATTGGGGGTACCCAAGGCGGTGCATGTACCGTACAAGCAAGGTCCCCAGGTACTGACGGACCTCGCAGGCGGACAATTGACTTACGCGTTCGACGCGTGGTCGGTGGTCGGGCCTCAGGTCAAATCAGGGCGTCTCGTTGCGTTGGCGGTGTCGGGCAAAGCGCGCCTGAAGGCCGCCCCGGATGTACCGACAGTAGAGGAACTGCTGCATACCGATTTTGATGTCGTCACGTGGAATGCATACGTAGCGCCGGCCGGTCTGCCAGCCGAAATCGCGGCCCAATTGAGGGAGGCGATTCAAGCCTCGCTCAGAGATCCGACCATCAATGCACGCGTAGAAAATGAGGGTGTTCCTGCCTACGCGCCGATGACGGCGGAACAAACGCGAGCCTTCTTTGAGAGTGAGTATGCAAAGTGGGGCGAGTTGGTGAAACTGGTTGGCGCTACTGGCGTTTCCTGACTCGGCACCCGGGATATCACTGGCATCCATCATGCGAATGCTGGCTGGCAGAATGTCTCTGCCAGCCAGCATTGCCGTAACGTGATGGCGTAACGGCCTATGCTTTTGCAATATCTGGCGCAGAGGCCAATGAGCGTAAATATTGCGGCGGGATCTGCAGCTGTCCCTTCAGTTGCGCGGCTGCGCGCCACGGCCAATGCGGTTCGAACAGCATTTGACGGGCCAGTGCCACCATGTCGGCGCTGCCTTCTTGCAAAATTTGTTCTGCTTGTTGCGGCTCGGTGATCATGCCGACTGCGATGACAGGAACGGATACGGATTTTTTGATGCGCGCAGCAAACGGGACTTGATATCCCGGATGCACCGTGATTTTTTGCGCGGAGGATAATCCTCCGGAGGAAATATCAAAGAAATCGCAACCCATGGGCAGCAATCGCTGACATAGCTCCTCGGTTTCATCCTCGTTCCAACCACCGTCAACCCAGTCAGTTGCCGACACACGTACGCCTAATGGGATCTCTGCGGGAATTGCCTGACGTACCGCATCAAAGACCTCGAGCGGATATCTCATGCGGTTTTCCAACGAGCCGCCATAGTGATCCGACCGCTGATTAGACAAGGGAGACAAGAACTGATGCAGCAGGTATCCATGCGCCATGTGCAGTTCGATGAGCTCGATGCCGGCAGCCAATGCACGACGAGCGGCTTGAACGAATGCTTTACGCACCTCGGCGAGATCGTCCATGGTCATCTCGACAGGCAGGACAGTATCGGAGGGCCGGGAGGGTATTGCGCTAGGCGCCAGCGTGCTCCAGCCCCCTTGTCCATGATCCAGACGGGCACCACCGTGAAACGGGGCTTGGGTAGATCCTTTGCGTCCCGCATGCGACAGCTGAATCCCGAAAGCGCCTGTCGAGAATCTACGGCTCGCTTCGAGCGTAGCGGTCAGGGCTCGGCCTTGATCGTCTCCCCACAAACCCAAGCATCCAGGGCTGATGCGGCCGTCCTCTGTCACCGCCGTTGCCTCCAGCATCACGAGTCCGGCCCCATTGCTGCCGAGCATGCCGAGATGCATGCGATGCCAGTCGCTGGCCAGTCCATCGGTAGCCGAGTATTGGCACATGGGTGCGACGGTGATCCGGTTGGCCAGGTCCAGTTGGTTGATCGAGATAGGTTGAAAGAGCAGGGGGCCTGCGCCGGTGGGGCTGTCTTGGGTCATTGTGTTTCTTTCCGGAATGCGATATGGGCGTCAATGATGAAAGGATGCAGTGCCACCCGTCAATTTCCAAAGATAGCAGTTCACTTGCGTGAACGGTAAGTGTTTCAGTTCCAGCCTGTTTTGCACCAGATACCGTCTGGAAGTAACCTAAACAACGATTTCATCGCCATAAGTCCTTTCCATGCCCACTATCAAAAATTCCACCCAGATCTCAGACCTCAATGCATTTGACGACGAGTTGCGAGCGCTGCGGCACCATATTCACAAACATCCGGAACTCGCTTTCAACGAGCAGGCGACGGCATCGCTGGTGGCGGAAAAACTGAAAGAGTGGGGCTATGAGGTGACCACGGGCGTCGGCAAAACCGGTGTGGTGGGATCCCTGCGATCCGGCTCCAGCGCTCGCAGTATCGGCATTCGTGCCGACATGGATGCCTTGCCTATCCTCGAGGAAACTGGTCTGCCGTACGCCAGTCAACACAATGGCGTCATGCATGCCTGTGGCCACGACGGCCATACGACCATGCTGCTGGGTGCGGCCAAGCACCTCGCGCAGACTCGCCGTTTTGACGGCGCCGTGCATCTCATTTTCCAGCCGGCTGAAGAGCGTGGCTTTGATAGCGGCGCAACCGCTATGCTCGACGATGGATTGTTTGAGCGGTTTCCTTGCGACTATGTCTTTGCGATCCATAATCACCCGGGCATGCCTCAAGGGCAGATGCTGTTTCGCGAAGGCCCCTTCATGGCGGCCGGCGACCGGGTATTCATCAAGGTAAAGGGAGTAGGGGGCCACGCTGCCCGGCCGCATCAAGCAGCAGATCCTTTGGTCGCCGCGGCGCACATCGTGGTGGCGTTGCAGACCGTGGTTTCCCGCAATGTCGATCCCGACGAGGCGGCAGTCGTCACCGTGGGCCGGCTGCAAGCTGGCCAGGCGCTCAATGTCATTCCGGATTCCGCCGAAATAGGCATCAGCGTCCGGTCATTCAGTACGGACGTGCGCGCGCTGCTGAAGAAACGCATCATCGAGATCGTGCAGTCCACAGCCATCGCGCAGGGTGTCACGGCAGACATCGATTATGTCGCGGGCTACCCGGTATTGGTAAATGATGCCGCTGCCAATGATCTGGCGATCGAGGTGGCACGTATGGTGTTGCCCGCTGACCAGGTTGTGCCTCAAACCAAGCGTTTAATGGGCAGCGAGGATTTCGCCTACATGCTCCAGCACCGCCCCGGTGCGCTCGTGCGGCTGGGCAATGGGCCGGCGACTGACGGCCGCGGCTTGCATAACCCGAAATACGATTTCAACGACAACAACTTGGTCATCGGTGCGGCGTATTGGAGCCGTCTGGTGGAAACCTATTTGCGGATCGATGTTGACGCGACGTGATGGCGTATCGGCGAAAACGCGACTCGTTGGATAGACACAGCGCTTGAGGTTTACCGAGCAGGTCTACGTTAGCGACTAACGTAGACCGTGCGGATTCGCGCACACGAGACGCGGAGCTATCGTTCAACGGAATCGCAAATTCTCGCGCGTCAGCTGCGACACTGACGTGCATCCCATGAGCTTCATATCGCGCTCGATCTCGGTGCGCAGTTGACCCAGCGCACGCTCCACCCCCGGTTGCCCGGCCGCTGCGAGAGGGTAGAGATAGAACCTGCCAATACCCACGGCCTTGGCGCCTAATGACAGCGCCTTCAGCACGTGCGTGCCGCGCTGTATACCGCCGTCCATCATCACGTCGATCCGGTCACCGACCGCATCGACAATCTCGGCCAGCTGATCAAAGCCCGAACGAGATCCATCCAATTGACGTCCACCGTGGTTGGACAAAATGATGCCCGTGCAGCCGATATCTACCGCACGCTTGGCGTCCTCCACGGACATGATCCCCTTCAGGCAAAACTGGCCGCCCCAGAGTTTCACCATCTCGGCCACATCGTCCCAGGTCATCGCCGGGTCCAGCATTTCGGTGAAATATCGCCCAATAGACATCGCGCCGCCGCTCATGTCCACATGCTCGTCGAGCTGAGGCAGCCGAAAACGCTCGTGTGTCAGATAGTTCAGCGCCCAGGCCGGCTTCATTGCAAACTGCGTCAAACCAGCCAGGTTCAACTTGAATGGAATCGAAAAACCCGTGCGCAGATCACGTTCGCGATTGCCGCCCGTGATGCTATCGACCGTCAACATCATGACGTTGACGCCCGCATCCTTCGCTCGTTGCATCATGGCCTGATTCAGGCCACGGTCTTTATGAAAGTAAAACTGATAGACCTGCGGGCCGCTATAGGTCTTGCGTATCTGCTCCAGGCTGACCGTACCCAGCGACGACACGCCGAACATCGTGCCGAATTTCGACGCCGCGGCCGCGACCGCATTTTCCCCATCATGGTGAAACAGGCGCTGCAGCGCGGTAGGGGAGCAATATACCGGCATCGCCAGTTTCTGCCCCATTACCGTGACCGAGAGGTCCACATCCGTTACGCCGCGCAGCACATTGGGTACGAGATCACATTGCTCAAAGCTCGCCGCATTGCGTCGCAAAGTGACTTCGTCGTCCGCCGCCCCATCGATGTAATTGAAAATCGGCCCGGGCAGACGACGTTTTGCAAGCTCACGAAAATCGTGAAAATTGTGGCAATTTTGCAGGCGCATGGCGTCCGATGCCTCCTCTCGATGGATTTATTATTGAATCAGGATAGAGAAATACCTATCCTCAGACGCCGCCCTTGCGCATCCGCCCCAGGAACCGGTCAATCCTGCCGATGGCCTCGGTCAAGTCCTCGGCATTCGGCAGGAACACCATCCGGAAATGGTCATGGTTGGCCCAATTAAAGCCAGTCCCCTGGACCACTAAGACACGTTCCTCGTCCAACAGGCTATACGCAAACTGCTGATCGTCTTTTATCGGGTAAACCGCCGGATCCAGCCGCGGGAACAGATACAGCGCGCCCTTGGGCTTCATCACGCTGACGCCCGGAATCTGGGTGAGCAGGTCATAGGCCAGGTCGCGTTGCCTGCGCAGTCTGCCGGTGGGGCCGACCAATTCATTGATGCTCTGGTATCCACCCAGCGCCGTCTGGATGGCGAGCTGGCCCGGGGTATTTGAGCACAGGCGCAGCGAGGCCAGCATATTAAGCCCCTCGATATAGCCTTGCGCCGGCCGCTTGTCACCCGAGACCACCATCCAGCCCGCACGGTAACCGCAGGAGCGATAGTTCTTGGACAGGCCGTTGAAGGTCAGGATCAGCACATCATCGGCCAACGACGCCATGCTGACGTGGGCCAGATCTTCGTAGATCGTCTTGTCATAGATCTCGTCCGACAGGATAACGAGATTGTGTTCGCGCGCGATCTGGATGATGTCCAGCAATACCTCGCGGGAATACAGAGCCCCAGTAGGATTATTCGGGTTGATCACGACGATGCCGCGGGTGCGAGGCGTGATCTTGGCGCGAATATCCGCGGTATCGGGCATCCAGTCCGAGCCCTCGTCGCACAAATAATGCACGGGGCGGCCGCCAGAAAGACCGGTCACGGCCGTATATAGCGGAAAATCGGGCGAGGGGATCAGCAGTTCGTCGCCATCGTTGAGCAGGGCGTTGATACTCATAGAGATGAGTTCCGATGCCCCGTTGCCCAGATAGACGTCGTTGACGTCGACGCCGTTGACGCCCTTGCTTTGCATATAGTGCACCACCGCCTTGCGCGGGGCGAACAGCCCCTTGCTGTCGGTGTAGCCTGCCACATCCGCCACATTACGGATGATGTCCTGCACGATTTCGTCGGGCGGCTGAATCCCGAACGCGGCGACGTTACCGATATTCAGCTTGATGATGCGCTGCCCGGCTTCCTCCATCTCGCGGGCTCGGTCCAGAACGGGGCCGCGGATGTCGTATGCAACATTATTGAGCTTGGAGGATTTGTCGATGGTTTTCACGCGGAAACATTCCAGAGAGCAGAGAGAGATCTGCGCGAAATAATAAACCATCGCGGGCGGGCTTCGTTTCCGTCGGGCCGGGGCGGTACCGATGACGGACGCCGTATTACCCCGCCAGGGCGTGCACTTGCTTATTAATTGATCAACCCGGGGCTGGCGGCATGGGGAAGATCCGTACCCCATATATCGATCAGACTGCATAGGCTTTCTACACAAAACGTCAATCAACCCTGTTTTGAGCTGCTTTCGATTCGGGATGATGCGCTACGGCAATGGATCGATGCGCATTGACTCCTAGGTCAGTGTGTTGCCTGCCGGTTCCCGTCGGGTAACAATGCCAAACATGTGCCCACCTAGCGATCAGCATCCGATCAAGGCAGCCGCGCAAGCATTGGCCGGCGGCGACGTGCTCAACGCGCTCAAGCACGTTGCGTTACGCGACGACCCGCCCGCATTGGCGCTGCGCGGTATCGCCATGGCCCAACTGGGGGATTTCCAACGGGCCAAGTCGCTACTCAAAAGCGCAGAGCGAGCATTCGGCCCAAAGGCCGAAGTGGCTCGTGCACGCTGCGTCGTTGCACAGGCCGAGATCGCACTGGTTTCACGCGACCTCAATTGGCCTGTCCATGCGCTCGATACGGCTTGGCAGACGCTGGAACGGCATGGCGACACCACAAACGCCGCCCATGCACGCAATCTGGCCGCCCGGCGTTTGTTATTGATCGGCAGGGTGAACGAGGCCTCGGAACTGCTGGCGGGCTTTTCCCCTGCATTGTTGCCGCCCGCCTCAAGAGCGGCCTACGAGTTGACGCTCGCCGGCATTGCCATCCGGCGTTTAGAGATCGACGAAGCACGCGCGGCTTTCGATCGGGCGGCCGACTCAGCCAGACAAGCCAATATTGCCGCTCTAAGCATCGAAGTCGAAACCGCGGCTCGCGTTCTGCAGATACCCACCGCACGTGCCATCGACGGTGGCCACGAGCGCCTCATGCTGCTCGAGGACGTGCAAACGCTGCTGGCATCCAATGCGCTCGTGATCGACGCATGCCGCAACGTTGTGCAGGGTGGCCGGACAACGATCCAACTCGCGACACGTCCCGTGCTGTTCGCCTTGATCCGCTGCCTGGGCGAAGCATCACCGCGTGACGTCCCCCGAGAGACGCTGCTGTTACGCGCATTTCGGGCCAGACACACCGATGAGTCTCATCGCGCTCGATTGCGCGTGGAAATAGGGCGTGTGCGCACGGCGCTTCGCCACGTTGCGCAGGTGCACGCGACCGACCGAGGCTTCGTGCTGGTGCCGCATGACGCACAGCAGGTCATCGTATTGGCGCCCATCGCTGACGAGAGGAATGCGGCTGTTCTGACGTTGCTGGGCGATGGTGAGGCGTGGTCGAGCTCAGCCTTGGCCATTGCCCTGAATGCGAGCCCACGGACGGTGCAGCGAGCACTGGAACAACTCGCCACTGCCGGCAAGGCGCAGTATTTTGGCGCCGGCCGCGCGCGACGCTGGATGGCGGCATCCGTGCCGGGATTCCCGACAACCTTGTTACTCCCCGGTTTATTGGCAGGCGACTAGACTGTGTCTAACGGTTCTCGATTCCGGACGGACACTGTCCACCGGGCAACTCAAACGTGATAGATCGCGTAGGGAGGAACACGCAATGAAACACGCTCAAGCTGAAATTGTGCAGGAATATGGCCCGTTTCCGGGGGCACCCCGGGTTCACGGCGTGACGTTCGATGGCAGTCTCGTTTGGTTTGCCACGGACGACAGGCTGCTCGCCCTCAATGCGGAGACGGGCGAAATGGTACGCACCCTTGATGTCAAGGCGGACGCAGGAACCGCGTTTGACGGCAAGCATCTTTTCCAGATCGCCGACGGCCGTATCCAGAAACTCGATCTGGCGAGCGGCGAAGTGCTCTCCGTCATCCCCGCGCCAGGCAAAGGTGACGACTCGGGATTGGCCTGGGCAGAAGGCTCACTCTGGGTGGGGCAATATGAGGGGCGCAAGATCTATCAGATTGATCCAGAGACGGGCGACATCCTACGTACGATCGAATCCACGCGTATGGTCACTGGCGTCACCTGGGTCAATGGCGCACTCTGGCACGGGACATGGGAGAACGACGAAAGCGACGTTCGGCGAGTCAATCCCGATACTGGGGAAGTCATGGACGTGTTGGCTATGCCGGCCGGTACGGGCGTATCGGGGCTAGAGGCGGGCAAGGACGGTCAGTTCTTTTGCGGTGGTGGCGCCAGCGGCAAGCTGCGTGTCGTTCATCGTTCGAAATGATCGGGGCTTCGGGGCGGCGCATGCGCCAGCCTGAAAGGCATGACGCCCCGATCTCTATCGGCGTCCTTCTGATCCAGCGCGTCAATCTGCGCGAATGCCTCCGATGCGGGGGTGATTCGGCCTCCTTCGATCTCGTTGCGACCTTGGACCAGTAATTGGAGCAGGGCTATTGTCTGTTTTTGTTGTTCGTAGCTCTGAACATCCATTACGACAAGCTTGACCTCGCCATTCTGCGTAATCAGCAAAGGCTCACGCGTCTCGGTAAGCGTCGTGACGATCTCTGCAGCGTGCCTCTTGAGATACGAGATGGGTTTCACTTGGGTGGACCATTTCATGGTTTTGATGGCGATCCTGTCGGGTGCCGTGGACTTGGTTTAGTCTAAATTTAGTTTTTTCTTAGGCCTGCGCGCTCAGAATGGTGTGCTTTTCAGACCGTTCCTCGTCCCGAAGACCTTGCTACGGGTGCTATGCCCCAGCCGCAGGACGCCTTTATTATCCCGATGAGGAGAATAATATTTTCTAATTTTGGATATTTATCCATGAATGACGGACTTATATAGTGACTGCACCTGCAACCACTTTAAGGAATCTGTCAGATGACCACCCGCGACGTAGTTACCCCGCCCGAACGCCATGCCCTGTACGAATTGCATCGTTATTCCCCCGCCATCCGAGCCAACGGCCTGTTGTTCGTGTCTGGCCAAGTCGGTAGCCGGCCCGATGGCTCTCCCGAGCCGGATCTTGATGACCAGGTTCGGCTAGCGTTCAAAAATCTCAATGCGATCCTCACCGAGGCCGGCTGCACTTTTGACGATGTCATCGACGTGACGGTGTTCATGGTGGACCCGCAGACGCATTTCGAACGAGCTTGGGCTGTAGTCGCAGAATACTGGGGCAAGGCGCCGTATCCGACAGTGACGGCTGTCGGCGTTACCTGGTTGGCCGGTTTTCAGTTCGAAATCAAGGTGATCGCCAAGCTGCCGGAAACGGCGAGCGCCTGAGGGCAGGGGTCGTATTTCAGGCGCGCAGGCGACATTTATGCGCGCTTGAGCGTTATTGCCTCGGAAACAAAACGACACGTAACATGGGGGGCTTTTTTACCGATCCCATTACAGCGTTTCCTCCGGCAAAGGCCCCAATGAATGTCATCAGCCTCTCTACCGATTCCATGCCGGCCGCCGTACGCGCGGAGTCCTGGCGGGAATTCATTTCGCGGACCATCCATAGCGTGTCGGTTGAGAGGCTGTCTGACACGGATTTCGCAGCCAAGATAGACGCTAGGCAATACGACGGCATCCGTTGCGCGTCCTTCTGGTCAAAACCCCATGATGTGCTTGGAAAAAAGGAATCTTTCGCCAACGCCGGCGCGTCAGGTTATCTAGTCAGTTGGCAGATCGAAGGCACGGCAGAGATTACGCAGGCAGGCCGCCGCATCCTAGCCCGGTCCGGTGATCTGACAGTCATCGATGGCCGGGAGTCGATGCGGGTCCGGTTTAACAAGGATGTGCGCCGCATTGTGGCGAACCTCCCTGCAGCGACGGTCGAGAAAGCTTTACCCGTTCTGCAGCGCGTTCGTAGCCTGCCATTGTCGCCAGAGCAACCCTACGCTGCGATGTTCCACACCTATCTGACGGAGCTGGCCACAGGCCAACATGAGCTGCAAGCCGATGATGTGGAATTGCTCATCGAGAACGTCTGCAACCTGCTAAAGATCACTGCACGGGGCCAGAATATAGGCATGACGCCGCGGGAATTTCAACGCGATGCCATTATTCAATTCATTCGCCGCAACGCGACAAAGTCCGATTTGTCATTGGATGATGTTGCCGCGCAATTGAAGACGTCAGGCCGATCGATCCAAAAAATCTTGCAAGAATCGAGGAGCAGTTTTTCCAGTGTTTTGTTGGCAGAGCGCTTGACGGCGGCGCGTGCCCAGCTCATATGCTCGCGTGAAAAGATTTCCAGGATCGCGTATTCCTGCGGCTTTAATGACATATCGAATTTCAATCACGCGTTCAGAAAGCAATACGGGACTACGCCGAGCGGATTTCGAATGGCCCACCTGGGCGACCAGCCGGCAGATTGACGACTGCCAGGAAATGGCGGACAAGGGCAGGGGAGTTGTCCTCCTGCCATTTGGCCGTGCCCCCTTGAAACGCAATGGCAAAAAAGACTGCGCTATAGTCTTTTACATGCCGGCTGGCGACGATTTATTGCCAGTTGATGGATAGTGGAGCACAACGTCAAAGGTGTCGTCATGTCTCACCGCCTCATCGCAGCCAGCACTCTGTGCACGGCTGTCTCCGTCTTCATTGCCGCGCCACAGGCGCTGGCGCACCACGGCTGGTCATGGGCCGACGCCGAGCAAATCAAGCTGGATGGTACGGTCAAGCAAGTGCAGGTCGCGCCGCCGCATCCTTGGCTGGATGTCGAAACTCAGGATGGATTGTGGCGCGTAGAGCTGGGCAATCCCACCCAGACCAGCCGCGCCGGATTTGATGAATCATCCGCCAAACCAGGCGATGCTATTACCGCGACAGGCAACCGCGCGCAGGACCATGCGGAAAAACGCATGAAGGCAGTGCAAATCACCGTAGGCGGCAAAACCTACGATATCTATCCGGACCGCATTAAAAAATAATGCTGGACTGGATTGCTGGCTGGCCCCTGGCAGGGATGCTGCGTCGTTCCGGCACCGCCTATTTGCTGGTCAACGCAGGGCATGTCGCGTCGATTGGCCTGCTTTTTGGCGCTGTCGCGGCGCTGGATTTGCGCTTGTTGGGGGCTGCACGCACGCTGCCACTGGCCACGGCAGGGCCTTATCTATCGCGCTTGGCGGCTGCGGGGCTCGTAGCGGCGCTGTTAACAGGGGTGTGCCTGTTCGCCGTCAATCCTCAGAACTACCTGGATAATTCTGCGTTTCTCGCAAAGCTGGGATTGCTGGCCTTGGGAATCGCTAATGCTCTGTGGCTGCATTACGGGGGCCTATGGAGTCAGGCCTTGCAAAGCGAGGCGATACCAGCAAGAGTCAGGCTGCACGCGGCTATGTCGCTGTTTGTCTGGCTGGGTGCCATCGTTGCGGGACGTTGGATCGGTTTTTTATAGTGCGCCGGGTATTGGCCAGGATCTGCACGAAAACGAGTCAAAAGGGACACGGCAGATGATTTCAGGCGGTCGAAATGAGGTCGGCTTTATGCCTATCTAATAACCGCATAATGTATATTATGTAAAGTAATGAATTTGCACGGAATCGGGAACCCCGCCAGCCACACCCGTCCGTTTGCACGCTCAAGACAAACCGCAATGATTTCCGCTGCCTTGTTTCCTGCTTCGCAAGAAAAAACCGACTGAATGTGGAACAATAGCGGGTTTTACCAAACTAGAGAGATTTCCATGGGCAATAAGATCGTTACGGAAGCCGACCGCAAGCGCACTCCCGCTCCCGCCGCTCCCAAGGGCGTGACCTTTAAGAAACAAGGCGGCGGCCAGCGTAGCAGCCTGGAGCGTGGCTCGCATACCCACCACAAGAAAAATCCCGGCAAGCGCCCGCACTCGGGTTAATTTCCGACAGCAGTTCGCCACCGGCATCCTTCAGCCCGCCTGACGGCGGCGCTGAACCGGCCTGACCTGGGTCAGGCCCATCTTTGCACCCCTAGTTTCGCGTGTCGTTCAACACTGAAACAAGCTTTCCCTATAATTCAATGATTGATGTATTATTGAATTATGAATGAAGATCAAGCTATCTCTGCACTCGGTGCCCTGGCTCACAACCAACGGTTGCGCACATTTCGCGCCCTGGTCGTAGCGGGTCCGTCTGGCCTCACTCCCAGCGTCCTGGCTGATCAGCTCGGCGTCGCCCGTAATGCTCTGTCCTTTCATCTAAAGGAGCTATCGCATGCAGGGTTGATCACGGTGGAACAACAGGGCCGCAACCTGATCTACCGCGCCGATTTTTCCCAGATGAACGGGTTGCTCGGCTATCTCACCGAGCACTGCTGTCAAGGTGCGCCATGTGAGGCGTCCGATCCCGGCGCCTGCACTTCCTGCTGATGAGGAGTTGTCCATGAAGCGTTTTCATGTCCATTTGCACGTCGATGATCTCGCCAAGAACATCGGCTTTTACTCGCAATTGTTCTCCCGGGATCCTGCTCGGGTTGAGTCAGATTACGCAAAGTGGATGCTCGACGATCCCCCCGTGAATTTCGCGATATCCACCAGAGGGTCGGGCTACGGAGTGGATCACTTCGGGATACAGGCTGAGAGCGCGGACGAACTCGCTGAGCTGAAGTCTCGGGCAGAGGCGGCGAGTCTTGTTCTGGAAGACCAGGGAATGGCGTCATGTTGCTACGCCCGTAGTGATAAATACTGGGTCACTGATCCCCAGGGCCTGGCGTGGGAACATTTCCACACGCTCGGCACGATCCCTGTGTATGGCCAGTCGCGCGAGGAGTCCGCAGGCACACCAACAACAAGTGCCTGTTGTCCGACGCCTGCCCAAATCCCGGCACCAACCAGTTGCTGCTCTCCGATGGTCAATTCCACCACCCGTTGCTGCTAGGAGTTCCCATGTCACTCCAGTCCCAACTGCGCGGCATCGGCAAAACCCCGGAATAAGTCGATGTCTTCCAGTGCACAAGCAGCAATCGCTTCACGCCAGCCTTCCCACATGAACGCCTTCGAACGCTACCTCACGTTGTGGGTTTTTCTTTGCATCGTGTTGGGCGTTGTCCTTGGGCAGTTCATGCCCACGGTGTTTCAAGCGATAGGGAGTCTAGAAATCGCCCAGGTCAATCTGCCGGTCGGAATTCTGATCTGGGTCATGATTATTCCGATGCTGTTGAAAGTGGACTTCGGCGCGCTGGGACAGGTCAAACAACACTGGCGCGGCATCGGCGTGACGCTGTTCATCAACTGGGCCGTAAAGCCGTTTTCCATGGCTTTTCTGGGCTGGCTGTTCATCCGGCAGATCTTTTCCCCGTGGTTGCCTGCCGACCAGCTGGATAGCTACATCGCAGGTCTGATCCTCCTGGCTGCTGCTCCTTGCACGGCCATGGTCTTCGTCTGGAGCCGATTAACGGGTGGTGATCCAGTCTTCACGCTGTCCCAGGTTGCCCTCAATGACACCATCATGGTGTTTGCCTTTGCGCCGGTTGTCGGGCTGTTGCTGGGCCTATCGGCCATCACGGTGCCATGGGACACGCTGCTCGTCTCCGTGGGACTGTACATTGTGATTCCCGTCATCCTTGCCCAATGGTGGCGCCGTGCACTGCTACGTCGAGGGCAAGCCTCTTTTGAGGCAGCATTGGCACGCATCGGACCGTTCTCGATGGGGGCCTTGCTGCTGACGCTGGTCCTGTTGTTTGCGTTCCAGGGCGAGGCGATCATTGGCCAGCCGTTGGTGATCGCGATGCTGGCTGTGCCCATCCTCATCCAGGTATTTTTCAACTCGGGCCTGGCGTACTGGCTCAATCGCCGCGTCGGAGAGCAGCACAGCATCGCGTGTCCATCCGCGCTGATCGGAGCGTCCAACTTCTTCGAGCTGGCCGTCGCTGCTGCGATCAGCCTGTTCGGCTTCCAGTCCGGTGCCGCCCTGGCGACCGTCGTGGGCGTGCTGATCGAGGTTCCTGTCATGTTGCTCGTCGTGCGGATCGTCAACCAAAGCAAAGACTGGTACGACGCCGGCGCCAAGCGGAATTGATTTGTGCGCGCTGCTCCTGTTCGTGACGTTGGCAACGTGGGCAACAGCCCAAACACTGCCAACCCCCCTCCTCGCCTTTGTCTTCGCTTCGACATGGTTCATCAGCACAGCGTTGAAATTTTAGTTTTGAAACAAGAGGCATTTTATGAGTTGTTCAATCACGATTTATCACAACCCCGGCTGTGGCACCTCTCGAAACGTATTGGGCCTCATTCGAAACAGTGGCGAGGAGCCACACGTCATTGAGTATCTGAAAACCCCGCCCGACAGGGAAACGCTCAGGGCGTTGATCGCTGCCATGGGCACTCCCGTACGCGATGTCCTTCGCCAAAAAGGCACGCCGTACGATGCGTTGGGGTTGTCGGATCCGAAGTGGACCGATGAGCAATTAATAGATTTCATGCTCGAACACCCTATTCTCATCAACCGCCCGATTGTCGTCACGCCGATGGGAACCCGCCTGTGCCGGCCCTCGGAGGCTGTCTTGGACATCCTGCCCCAGCCGCAACGCGGTGCTTTCAACAAAGAAGACGGTGAGCCGGTCATCGACGCGGAGGGACGACGTGTCTGATGCCCTGAAAGATCTGCCGAACGTCGACGGCTCATTGTTCCAAGCACCAAACGAGGCCTCGTTGTTTCCTCTGCAACGGGCCACTCATGCTCCGCGTTTTCTGTTGCTGTACGGTTCCTTGCGCGAGCGTTCCTACAGCCGCCTCGTCGCCGAGGAAGCCGGGCGGTTGCTTCGTGCCTTGGGCGGCGAAACCCGGTTGTTTAATCCCTCAGGTTTGCCGTTGGTAGATGACGCTGCCAGCGAAGGGCATTCAAAGGTACAAGAACTGCACGAGTTGGCCCAGTGGTCTGAAGGGATGGTCTGGTGCTCACCCGAACGTCACGGCGCCATGACAGGGCTAATGAAGACGCAGATCGACTGGATACCGTTGTCAGCCGGCGCCGTGCGCCCCACTCAAGGCAAGACGCTCGCGGTGATGCAGGTGTCGGGCGGTTCGCAGTCCTTTAATGCCGTGAACCAGATGCGAGTGCTGGGGCGTTGGATGCGGATGTTGACGATTCCCAATCAATCTTCCGTGGCCAAGGCTTATCAGGAATTCGATGACAGCGGGCGGATGAAGCCGTCCCCGTACTATGATCGAATCGTCGACGTCGTCGAGGAACTGATGAAGTTCACTTTGCTCACACGCGATATCGAACCGTATTTGTTGGACCGTTATAGCGAACGTAAAGAAACGTCCGCTGCACTCTCAAAGCGGCTGAACCAACAATCCATCTGAGCATTTGATCTGTAACGATAGACCAAGCCACGCGCCCCTGCTTTTACCGCAACGTAGAAAAGTACTGCGCCGGCGGTTGCCCCAGAGCCTTCTTGAACATCGTAATAAACGCCGTGACCGAGTCATAGCCGAGATTCCCGGCAACTTGCTGCACTGTCGCTCCTGCCGCCAACTGACGCAAGGCAACGATGAGATGAAGCTGTTGTCGCCAGCGCCCGAACGTTAGCCCTGTTTCTCGGATGACCAAACGCGCCAAGGTTCGTTCGCTCATCGCCAATCGGTCACCCCAATCTGCCAAAGTCGTCCGATCAGACGGATCTGTGGCCAGCGCATCGGTAATGCGCCGGATCTTGGGATGTCGCGAGATCGGGAGATGCAGTTGCTCAACAGGCGCCACCGAAATCTGATCAAGCAGCACTGCTACCAATCTGGCGGTCGGACCCTCGTCTGGGTAGTCGGGCCCTAGATCCGCGAGGTACTTGATCATTTCCCGCACCATCGGAGAGATTGCCACCGTGCAGCATTCTTGCGGCATTCGGGCAGCTGCCGGCTCGATGAATAGAAAGTAGATCCGAGCATTGTCGGTAGCCCGATTGCTGTGCGGCATTCCGCCCGGTATCCAGACCGCATGATGCGGAGGAACCATCCACATCGCTTGTGGGACTTCGCACGTCACGCCACCGTGCAATGCCATGATGAGCTGACCTTTGCGATGCATATGCACGGGTTGTTCGGCATCGTTTTGCTCGACTTCGATGCGCCAGGCAATGACAGGCCGGTCGCTCTCGTCTGGGTCGAAATGGCATAGCGTCTGATCTAACGGAGCACGAGTTGTCATGTTTTAGCGATTAATTGTCATTCATTCTCTATTATGATCACTGTCTTGGGAGGTAGAGTCAGGGAATTCCCTAGTGTTTCCTTGAAACTCCATGACGACATCAACACGCAGTCGAGCCTCAACGTACCCTATTCTGTTCATCGGAATCCTCTTGATTGCCGCAAATCTGCGCGCGCCGATCACGGGATTGCCTCCGCTCCTGGACGCGATTCGCACCGACCTGGGACTGAGCACGACGGCCGCCGGCGCCCTCACCACCCTTCCCTTGCTCGCATTCGCCCTGCTTTCACCCTTCAGCGCGCTTTTTGCCCGTGAGTACGGGTTAGAGCGCACGTTGTTCGGTGCGATGATCGCGGTCACCGCCGGCATCGCGATCCGGTCGGCCGGGTCGATCTGGAGCCTGTATCTCGGCACATGGATCATCGGAATGGGTATTGCTGTCGGAAACGTGTTGCTGCCAAGCTTGGTCAAACGCGATTTTCCGCACAATGTCACGGCGATTACGAGCGCGTATGCGCTCGCAATGGGCGTTGCGGCCGCGCTAGGCTCAGCCGCTATTGCTCCTCTCGCACAGACGTGGGGATGGAACACGGCCCTGTTGGCTTTTCTTATTCTGCCGGTGACGGCGATCGCCGTGTGGTCCGCTCAATTGGCGGGGCATTCGCGGCCCGCTCCAGGTACAGCCACCCCGCCTCATGGCGGCACGGTCTGGCGTTCCGCCCTGGCGTGGCAGGTCACGCTGTTCCTTGGCCTGAATTCGACGATTTATTACGTGGCGATTGGGTGGCTGCCTACCATCCTGACGGAATCGGGAATGTCGCCAAACCAGGCAGGATCCTTGCATGGCGTATTGCAGTTGGCCACGGCAATACCTGGTTTTCTGCTCGCACCGATCATGCGTCGAATGCGGGACCAGCGCTTGGCGGCGGCGGTGGTTGCGCTGTGCTCGGCCATCGCGCTTGCCGGCTTCATGGCGGCACCCGAGTTCGCGTTCGTGTGGTCGGTCCTGTTCGGTATAGGCACTGGCGCAGGCATCATTCTTGGCTTGGCCTTTATCAGTCTGCGCACGACTACCGCGCAGCAAGCGGCAGCTTTGTCTGGAATGGCGCAGTGTATCGGCTATCTGCTGGCCGCAGCAGGCCCGATGGCCATGGGTGCACTGCACGACTCGCTGGGCGGGTGGGACGTTCCGCTTGGACTGTGCACTGTGCTGGCGCTACTGGCGGTGGTCATCGGCATGCGAGCTGGTCGAGCTCAAAAGATAAGCCACGCGGCATGATTGTCATGGCGCAATGACAGGCCTGATGAAAACCCAGATTGATTGGATACTGTTGTCGACCGGCGCCGTGCGCCCAACCACTTGCTGCCCGCTATCCCGGCAACCTGGGTTTCTTGCGCGTCGCGCGCTCGGTCAATCGCAGCGCCATATCCTGCTGGCGTTGCACCAGATCGGCGATCTGCTCGGCGTAGAGGTCGGTGAGGTCACCCGTCAGCGGCTCTGGATCGGTCAAGTCATCAATCACGACGACTGTCCCCTTCTGATCCACCCCCCAGATCCGGCCGCCGTCGCCGACGATCTTCAGCACGGGCAGGATGCCGGGCAAACCGGCCTCGGCGAGCTGACGCTGATGCGCCGAAATGCTGGCCCATTCGGGCAACTCCGGCGCATCGATACCCAGCAGCACCAGGCCACGCCAGAAAGTCCAGGCGGGGCCCACCTCGAATTCCTGCGCATACGGCCAGACTTCTTCGCGCGCTATCACGGACAGACCGTTGCTGCGCTGGCAGAAGGCCGCAAACGCCGCCGGCAGCGGAAAACCGACAGCGGCCTCCAGGCCGGCGATCGCTTTCGCGTCGGGCGCGGGTGCGGACAGGGCCTCGAAATAGTCAGTGTCCACGAGTTCCAGGATCTCCCACATGCGTTCGTGAAACTGTTCGGCGGTCATGGTCATGCAAACTTCCTGAATCAAAGACAAATCCTGGTTCGCCGCAAAGGCGCGAACCTTGAGGGCGCATCACTATACCTTCTCTCAGACGCTAGCGCCCGCACGCGCCATGCGCACGCTGCGCATTTCATCGCGGCTTGGCGTAGACACCTGCACCGCCAAGTCCCAGGAGGAGCAGCAAGGCCATGCACAGGCCTGCTACGGCGTGACTATGCGACCGCCCTGCCCAGGATTCGAGGACTCAGGCTCCTAGAATCGTTTTAATAGCGTGCACGCAGCAAGGCGGTCAGCTCAGCCTGACGGTACAGGTCCAAGACAGACCTGACGTACTTGCTAGTTTCGGGATAATTGGACAGCGCCTGGTTCCGCGCCACGGCCCCTATGCCGGCGTTGTAGGCGGCGAGCGCCAGACTCAGATCGCCGTCGAATTGATCCTTCAGCCATGCCAGATACCGGGCTCCCGCGTCGATGTTGTTGGCCGGAATCAATAAATCCCGGCGCGGATTGGCGAAACCCAGCTCGACACCCGTGGCCGGCATGATTTGCATCAAACCCGTAGCGCCCTTGGGCGAAACCGCATGTGGGTTGTAATTGGACTCCACTTTGATCACCGCGTGCAGCAAGTCGGGGTCCATACCGTAACGCCATGCGGCCTCTCGGATCACCGGATCATAGAGCCGGACTGGGTCGTGGATCGCTTGCGATGGCGGTTGCCGGGGCGCTGTTTTAGCGGCTTTAGCGGTTTTTGCTACTGTAGGCGCCGGATACGACAACACCAGCTCACCGCCATGGAGGTTGATCTCGGCAACGACAATACCGTTTTCGATGATCTGCATGGCAGGTGGTGCGGGCGCATGGTGCTTGTTGGCCGTTGTTTTTGTTTTCGCCTTGGTTTTCGATGTCTGGGCCAATGCCGTGGGCGGCAACCCCAGCAAGATCAAACCGGCGATGAAAAGTCCGGCGGTATTGCGCCACGATTTCCTTTTCAATGTGCCCTCCCCGGTCGTGTCATCTGGATACAGTTTTACGCCGCGAGCGCGTACTGCCCCTGCGTCGGGTGCCGATGCTACGACAGAAATGTGACAGTTATTTGATCGAGGCTATTTGCATTGATCCGTGCCCATGACACGGATCAATGCCTAGCGACCGTGGTTGTCTCTAACTTTCAACCGTTGGGCTTTCTAAAACAACTTACGCCAATCGTCTTCCTTGTCCTCTCGGGTATTTACTTCGATCAGGATGCCTTCGGGAGTGCAGCAAAAAAAGCGGGATCCGCGGGAGTTGTTGAAGACTTCGGTCTCCATTTTGACGCCGTCTTCTTTAAAGACGCGATATAGCTCGCGTACTTGGTCCAGCGTAGCGACCTCGAAGCCAAAATGGAAATTGCCCGGCCACTGGACCGGACTCGAGGTGTGGTCCAGCACGATATCCATGCCATCGCGCTTGAGCAGGATGGCGTCGCCGGCGGCAACAATCTCGCATCCAAAATACTTTTGGAAGAAAACAGCGGTGGCCATCGGGTCTGTCGTCGGAAAGCTGAGATGATTCAACAGACCCTTGCACTGGACTGGAAAGGTGTTATCAGTAAGGTTCATGATTTAAGTCTTGATGAGTGAGTTGCTTTTGAAGCCGCATCAGACCGACAGAATCTTGCTGCTCCCCTGCTTTGCCCGGGTATGCCGTATAGGACATAGCCGCGCGAAAGCAGCCATCGGCGATGAAAATCACCAAAAGGCGCCAATGAAATCGGGGGAAATGTTCGGGTCCGGCTGGAGCCCGGACAGATGAAAAATGCTGTCATCGAAACGGCGTCAGGTTAACCGAGAACTGTCCAGCTGGACTCCTCTCGGAAAAGGACGCGTTGGATGACGGTAACGCTTACGGCTGCTTGATTGGCAAGCAGCCCGAGCAGTATACGTAGTTCAACGATTGATGGTCAACTGCGACATGCAGCCGCGGCATGCAGCCGCTGAGCGATCACGACCGTCGAACCACGTACGTCAAACTGCCCGGCAGTACCTCATCGATTTCGATCGTCAGGTCGCGGATGACAATGGTTTTTTGATCCGCAGGAAACTCCATGGTCTGGCCGCTTTCGGGCAAATCCAGGTCCTCGGCGGAAAAGCCACGGATCTCGAACTGCATATTTCCGTCTTCGATGCCCAGGAAGCAGACGTCGTAGATGATGCCGACCGCCCGGGGATCGTAGTCCTGCGGCTGCGGGACCTCGATGCTTTTGCTGTAATCGCGCGGCGGCACGATCGGCTCGCCGGAGAGTACATACTGCGGCTGCCCAAAGGTGTCGGTACCTGGTGCCGGACGGCCCATGGACGAGAGCGTCTGTGCGACTTCAGCGCCGGCTGCTGCTTGTGCGAGGCTATTGGCGGCAGAAACCATCAAGGTCAAACCGACGCAAAACGCACCGATAGTCGCTGCAAACTGCCGAACGGGTTGATTACTGGATTTAGAAGTCACTGACATCGCCAAGTAAAAAGGTCGCGAAACATGTGGATGGTGGGGGAATTTATCACGAGTCTCCCCCTACCCTTTACGATATAGGGTCTAGAACATCAGGAGTCACCCACAATGACAGCAGAAAAAGTAGCGCTAATCATCGCAGGCGGCAGCGGAATGGGCGCGGCGGCAGCCAAACGCCTGGCTGCGGACGGTTTCAAGGTGGGGATTTTGTCGTCGTCCGGCAAGGGCGAGGCATTGGCCCAGGAACTGGGCGGCATCGGCGTCACGGGCAGCAATCAGTCCAATGACGATCTGCGCCGTCTGGTCGATGCGGCCATCGCAAAATGGGATCGGATCGACGTGCTGGTCAATAGCGCCGGGCACGGACCGCGCGCGCCGATTCTGGAGATCAGCGACGATGACTGGCACAAGGGGATGGACACCTATTTGATGAACGTGATCCGCCCGACTCGCCTGGTGACCCCGGTCATGCAGAAACAGAAAGGCGGCGCGATCATCAATATTTCCACCGCGTGGGCATTCGAGCCTAGCGATATGTTTCCGACGTCGGCGGTGTTTCGCGCCGGGTTGGCAGCGTTCAGCAAGATTTTTGCCGATACGTATGCCCAGGACAATATTCGTATCAATAACGTCTTGCCGGGCTGGATCGACAGTTTGCCGCAGCGCGATGAGCGCCGTGATAACGTGCCATTGAAACGCTATGGCACGAGCGATGAGATTGCTGCGACGGTGGCATTCTTGGCCAGCGAAGGCGCGGCGTACATCACTGGCCAGAATATTCGAGTCGATGGCGGATTGACGCGATCGGTGTGACGAGTCCATGGCCTAACTCGTCGCGCGCGGTTTTTCACGCATTTGGCGATAGAGGCAAGCCCATCCAGGCATGTGTCTTGCTGGCCTGCCCTGCTTTCACAGGGAGGTCACGATGCGTAAATTGAACTTGAAACCGCTGGCTGAACAAGTGCTCGTCATCACCGGGGGCAGCAGCGGTATTGGGGCGGCAACCGGCCGCGCCGCCGCCCGGGCAGGTGCTCGGGTCGTCTTGGCTGGCCGCGATGCGGCTGAATTGGACAAGGTGGCAGAATCGATCCGGACTGAAGGCGGTCAGGTCACGACCGTAACGATGGACGTCGGGATCGAGGAAGATCATCACAGATTACTGCAGGCCGCGCTGGAAGCCTATGGTTCGGTCGATACCTGGGTGAACAACGCCGGCGTGTCTATTTTTGGACCATTGCAAAGTGTGCCGATTGAAGATCAACGCAAGCTCTTCGAGACGGACTATTGGGGTGTGGTGTATGGCTCGCTGACGGCCGTGCCCTATCTGCGAGAGCGAGGCGGTGCGCTGATCAATGTGGGCAGCGAGGTCTCTGACCGCGCGATTCCCATGCAGGGCGCATATTCTGCCGCCAAGCATGCGGTGAAAGGATTTACCGATGCCTTGCGCATGGAGCTGATGCATGAAAACCTGCCAGTGAGCGTGACGCTGATCAAGCCCGGGTCCATCGATACGGACTACACACGCCGCGCTCGTAACTATATGGATGTCGAGCCCGTCTTGCCGCCTCCCATTTATTCGCCGGAAGCGGTAGCGCAGGCCATTCTGTATGCAGCCCACAAACCGCAGCGTGATCTGTATGTCGGCTCGGCAGCCAAGATAATGGCTTCCCTTGGCCATCGCGCACCGGGCTTGATGGACGCGCTGGGAGGCTGGCTGACACGGCATCAACGCAGCAACGTCCCGGCCAGCGAAGGCGGCGATGGGTTATACGAACCTGGCGTCCGAACCGCAACGCCGTCGCCCTCAAAGGTTCGGCGCCATAGTTATTACACGGAAGTCAACACGCGCGGTAAAGGGATGTTCTGGCTGGGGACGGGTGCGGTGCTGTTGGTTGGCACGGCACTGGCTCGACGTCGCCACTAGGTCAGGGCTGCATCCGCGGCGATGGCGCCTGTGACGCCCAGAGCCAGCTCCAGCAGTGCCCCCAGATCGCGCATCCCCTGGACGGCATCTGCGGCGAACCAGACGGCGGCGCAACGTCTGCCGCGGGCACGGAGTTCTGCCAAGTCGGCCTGCGCCTGGGCGGCTTGGCATCTGCCCAGTTCGTTGGCGTCGCAGGCCTGGCGGCCGATGAAAAGATAAGCACCGCCTGCTGGGCCGCCCTTGTGCAGTTGGCCGCTGGCATGGAGATAACGTGGCCCGAATCCCGCGGTGGCCGCAGTACCGGACAGGTCTCGTAGCCGGCCTTGCCAATACGAGAGCCACGCGCGGTTACGGGAGTTGCACGGAACGTAAGCGAGCAACGCGAAATAGCGCGCAGCCTGCGTCTGCAGCCATTCGCCCAGGTCCTGTTTACTGCCGGTGTCAACAATCAGACTGCCGTAACGTTGCCCGTTTGCCGGCGTCACAGGGGCACCGAGCAATCGGCGCGTGCGCGATTTGCTGGCCTCCACGTCCGGCTGATCAAAGGGATTGACCTGCAGGATGGAGCCCGCCAAGGCGGTGGCGAATTGCCAGCGATAGAACTCCTGCGCCAATGCGGCGCCGTCGCCGATTTCCACATCGATGACCGCTTGGCCGGCCGATCGCAAGGCATCCCGTTGCCGCTCCATGGTGGTCCCATGGCGCAATATGACGAACAGGCGGTCTGATGAATACCGGTTCGCCTGCGCTATCGGCTCTTGATTGACAGGGATCAAGCCGCCGCCAAGCTTCCCTGTCGATTCGGCTAACAACTGCTCAATCCATTCGCCGAGACCCTCGAGCTCAGGTTCAGCCCAGATAGTGACCTTGTCGCGGTGAGCGAGGGCCGCTTCGCCTAGCGTAGCCCCTAACAAAGCGGCAGGATTGTTGTTCAGTGGAACTCGCGGCCCGCAGTGATTACGCAGCAGCTTGGCATTGCGTAGAAACTCCATCGGGTCGTGGCCCATCAGGACCAGCGGCACCAGGCCAAAGGCCGAGAGCACAGAGTAGCGTCCTCCCACTGTCCGATCACCGGTAAAAATGGCGGCATACCCTTGCTCCTCTGCAAGAGCCTGCAACGGCGAACCCGGATCGGTAATGGCGCAAAAGTGCCGGCCCGCACTATCACCGATACTCTCGCGAGCAACTTCATAAAAGTGCCGGGCGAGCAGTGTTGATTCCATTGTCGTGCCCGATTTGCTGGCCACAATGTGCAGGCAGCTTTCCGGCGCAACCCGGCGCTGCAGTGCCGCCACTTGGTCCGGGTCGGTCGAGTCAAGTACATGCAAGCGTAAACCGCCCGCTGTGCTACCCAAGGCATTTTGCAGGACATGTGCCCCCAGGGCGGCACCGCCCATGCCCATCAGGATCGCGTTGACGCAGCCGTTGTCTCTCAGCCGCGCACATTGAGCCAGATAACGCCGTATCACAGGTTCCTGCCGTGACGGGTCGACCCATCCCATCCAATTGCTCTCGTCAGTATCGGTCCATAGTTTGGCGTCGCCTGCCCATAACCGCGATACCCATCGCTGCGCCCGCATAACCTGTAACCGTTCGGCTACGCGACGTCCCAGCTCTGCAGGCAAATAAACGCGCTGGCGATTGATCGCCGCTGGGTAGGTGTGGCGCGGAACTGATGCCGATTGCGTGACCGAGTACTGAGAGAGCGATTCGAGCATGGGAATTTCCCTGAGGGCTGATGAGGTGGGATAGACACATACTGCAAGTCGCGTACCCAACCAGGAACGAGGCTTGCTGCTGCGCCAGCATGAATACCTCCCCTGCCCGATTCCTGATTCGATCCGCACAAATCGCCGCCGGAGGACGATCAAATGACTGAGATCGAGAACGTTGCCAACTACATGCGCCGTCGCAGTCTGACGCTGGCAACGGCTGAAAGCTGCACGGCCGGCCTGATTGCGGCTCAACTGGCCGAGGTGCCGGGTGCGGGCGGCTTACTGGAGTGTGCGTTCGTGGTCTATTCGCCTGCCGCCAAACGCAGTTGCCTGGGTGTTTCCGACGAGATTTTGCGTCAATACAACCTGACCAGCACCGAGGTCTCGTGCGCCATGGCAAAAGGCGCCTCTGAGCGGTGCGGCGCGTCGGTGATCATCGCCAACACCGGTGTGGCCGATGATGGCGGCGAAGGCGTCGAGGCCGGTACGCAATGCTATGCCTGGCTGCTGCGCGCGCCCGGTATCCCAACCAGAATTTACACCGAGACACGCCAGTTTTCCGGTAGTCGCAACGAGGTCAGGCAGATGGCGGCCGAGTATGCACTGCAGCGTATTCAGCACTATCACGCGCAATGGCTGGCATCTCGAGAGCGCGGAAATAACGATGATTAGTTTGCCTGACTTGTATGCACAGTATGAGGCATGCGGTTCAAAACGCGGAGATCTGGCCAGGCACGTTACTTGCTCCTGAAAGAAATGAAAGGTCCATAACAAGGAGCCAATATGTCGAGCACAGTACTGATTGTCGCTGGGGAAGCGTATCCGCTGGTAAAGACAGGGGGCTTGGCCGACGCTGTGACGGGGCTGGCCCAGGCGTTGAGCCAATCGGGTGCTCAGGTACGGATATTGTTGCCGGCCTATCGTGGCGTGTTGGACAAAGTCCGTATCGACGCCAGTTGGCCGATCGATGGTCTGCCCGGGGGCCCTGCCCGCCTGGTTTCCGGTCATTGCCGCTCCACGGGCCTGGCCTGCCTGCTTCTGGACAACCCTGCCCTGTTTGATCGCGCCGGTTGCTATATCGACGAGACCGGCCACGACTACACGGACAATGCTTGCCGGTTTGCAGCGCTGGCGCATGCTGCCACTGCCGTGGCGACAGGGCTGCCGGGCCTGGAACGACCCGCCATCGTACATGCTCACGATTGGCACGCGGGATTGACGCCGCTGCTCATCAAAGGCGCCGGACTGCGATCGGTAAAAACGGTACTCACCATCCATAATCTGGCGTTCCAGGGAGCATTCGATCCCGGCGAAGTGCGACATCTCGGCCTGCCGGCCGGTGTACGCGAAGCGGCTGGACTCTATGCCTGGGGACGTCTGAATTTCCTGCAAGCCGGCATTCTGCATGCCGATCGCGTCACGACAGTCAGTCATACCTATGCGCGCGAAATCCTGGGACCCGAACGGGGTTGCGGATTGGACGGCGCACTGCGGTTTCGGGGCGATGCGCTGGTGGCGTTGCCTAATGGGATTGACGACGAGTTGTGGAATCCTGCCACGAATGTCCATCTGCAACCCAATGGATTCAGTGTCAATAATCTGGGCAATAAATCCCGCTGGAAAGATCATGTGCAGCGAGCCTATGGCCTGGACCCGGCTCCGAGTGCCTTGCTGGTGGTGTCGTGCTGCCGGCTGACGGAACAGAAGATGGCCGACCTCACGGCGCATGCGTTGCCAGATGCACTCGCGGCACACCCGAGATTGCAGTTTGCCTTGCTGGGCAAAGGCGACCAGAGATTCGAAGAGGCGTTCAGACAGATCGCAGCGAAACATCCTGGACGTTGCGGGGTGCATATCGGTTATGACGAGGCCGTCGCCCACCGCCTGCTGGCGGGCGCGGACGTGCTGTGGCACCCGAGCCGGTTTGAACCCTTCGGATTGACGCCGCTTTACGCGATGCGCTATGGCACTTTGCCCATTGTGACGGCAGTTGGGGGACTGGCAGATTCGGTCCAAGATCCTGGCCCGCATGCCGGGGAAGCCGCCATGATGCACGCCAATGGCTTGGTAATGGATAGTCAGGACGCAAACGGTGTGATGACGGCCCTGGCACGCGCTGCGCATTTACGGGCGCATGATGCGGTATGGCGCCGAATGCAACGCAACGCCATGACGGGTTCGCACGGATGGTCGCATGCCGTTCAGAACTATCTGGACTTGTTCGCTGCGCTGACAGGTAGTCGCCTGACGATTGCGCAGCGGCGTTCCGAACAAATACGGCCGGGCAAGGCGGCGCGGGCTCAATCAGCCGTGTCAGCGTAAAACGAGGATGGTGCTGCCCCACTCCCCTACCCTGCGGCTGTTGCGCACGACGCAACTCGAGCGTGACGCGCTCGCGCCATGGATGCGCGCAGGTGTCAATGCCGTCCTGCTGCCCGCGCCGTGGCGCAGCGCTGGTGCGGGAAATGTTCCGCATGATGCCGATTTGGCCGCCGACGGCAGCGAGCCGGCCGTTGACATCGTCGCGCGCCAGGCCGAGTATGTGCACGCAATGGGGCTGGCCTGCTATGTTGATGTGATACTGGATCGCGTTGCGCGAGATGCCGTAGCAACGACGGTACATGCAGACTGGCTCGCCGTGGATCAGGATCTGCCGGAGCTGGATCCACGGCGGCCGCTGGACGCATTGTCGTCGCAGCAAGTACGAGGCAACGGCGAAGATTTCCTGCGTGCCTGGAGCGAACGCCTCGGTAAATGGTTGAGTGCGGGAATCGATGGCTACTATCTTCAACGGCCTCAGGGCCTCTCGCCTGACGTCTGGGCAGCGCTGCTGGGCAAACTGCGCCACACGCATCCTGAAGCACGCTATATCGCGGCCACGCAGGGCATGACAACGCACGATTTGCAGCAGCACACGCACACCGGCTTCGATTGGACAGTCAATTCGCTGCCCTGGTGGGATGGGCGGCACGACTGGTTCGCGCAAGAAGACGTTCGTCTGCGCGCCGTGGCCCCAGTATTGGCGCCGCTGGACGCACAATCAGACGCCCGCCAGGCGTGGTTGGCGGCGTTCTGCGGCGATGGATTGCTGGTTGACGCCAGCAATGGTGCCACGCCCACGAGTGAGGTGCTTGCGGCGTTGCAATGGCATGCCAGCAACGGTCTTTCAGGCCCGCTGACGGTCGTCGGTGGACAGGCCGGGCGGGCAACGTTGCTGTTGCGCAAGTCGCAGGACGATGCGATGGTGGGGATGGCCGTCACGCCACACGACGAGTCATCCAGTGCCATCGATCTGGCGCCGTCGGCGGGAGTATTGCCGGCCGGCTCTTTGGCCGAGCAGGATGCGCCGCCGGCGTTGCGCGCCCGTCATGGCGCTGTCGGCGCCAGCGGTTGTTCCCTGCTGCTCTGGCAAGAGCCGGCCGAGGTGCAGTCAGACGCACGTGCGCCAGCCGACGAACGCCAGCCGCAGGCGCCTAGACTGGCAATCGAATCCGTACAACCGGCTCTGGAACCTGATCGCCTGCCCATCAAGTGCATAGCCCATGAACAATTGATGGTGCAAGCCACATTGATCATGGACGGTCACGATCAGTTGGCTGCCGATTTGTGCTGGCGCGCTTGTGACGAACGTCATTGGCATCGCGTTCCCATGCAATTACTCGGCAACGACCGTTGGGAGGCAGCGTTCGCGCCGCAACGTATCGGGGCTCACGAGTATCGGGTGCAGGCATGGCAGGATGTCTGGGCTGGATACTGTCATGAATGGCACAGCAAGCACGCGGCGGGCCAGTCCCTGCACATGCCCTTGCGCGAGGGCGCACAATGGCTGACGCGCACGATCGCAAAGGCCGAGCGTGACAATGTGCCGGCCGAGGTCCGTACCCGGCTCAAGCGCGCCCTGAAAACCCTGAAGCAGGTCTTTGATGGCGGTGTGACGCTGGATCGTGCTCTACAGCAGTTAACGGACCCTTTGTTGGCCGGGGCCATACGAGAAACGGCGCAACGGCCGCATGCGCGTGCCAGCGTTGTATATCCGTTATGGGTAGATCGCAACCGCGCCCGCCATGCGGCCTGGTACGAGCTGTTTCCACGCTCTCAGGCTGCGACCGGTCATGGCAGCTTTGACGACGTCATCGACCGGTTGCCGGATATTCGAGCGATGGGCTTTGATGTGTTGTATCTCACCCCGATTCACCCTATAGGCGAGCGCAACCGAAAAGGCCGCAACAACAGTTTGACGGCTAGTCCAGACGACGTCGGCAGTCCCTATGCGATTGGCTCGGCCGTTGGCGGACACGATGCGGTGGCACCTGAATTGGGCACCTTGGAGGATTTCGACCGTCTGGTGGCGGCGACCCATGCACAGGGGATGGAAATGGCCCTGGATTTCGCTATCCAGTGCTCGCCTGATCACCCATGGCTAAAGGCCCATCCAAACTGGTTCTCGTGGCTGGCCGACGGCAGTCTGCGCTATGCCGAGAATCCGCCAAAGAAATACGAAGACATCGTCAACGTTGCCTTTTACGAGAGCACACCGCCGTGGCGCCGCAAGCCCTCGTTGTGGCGGGCCTTGCGCGACATCGTGCTGTTCTGGGCGCAGCGCGGCGTGCGTATATTCCGCGTGGACAACCCCCACACGAAGCCGCTGCCTTTTTGGCAGTGGTTGATTGCCGAGGTACATGCCAAATACCCCGATATCCTATTCCTGTCAGAGGCGTTCACGCGCCCCGCCATGATGTACCGGCTCGCCAAGATCGGATTCACGCAGTCGTACACCTATTTCACGTGGCGTAACCACCGGCAGGAACTGGCGGAGTATTTCACTGAGTTATCAGGCGAGCCGGTAGCGAGTTTTTTCCGGCCGCATTTCTTTGTCAACACACCGGATATCAATCCATACTATTTGCAGTCGCATGGCCGCCCGGGATTTCTGACGCGCGCCGCACTGGCGGCAACCGGATCAGGGCTATGGGGTATCTACAGCGGTTTTGAGCTGTGTGAATCGGCTGCATTGCCCGGGCGCGAGGAATATCTTGACTCCGAAAAATACGAGTTACGACCGCGCGATTGGCACATGACGGGCAACATCCGCACGGAAATTACGCAGCTCAATGCCATCCGCCGCGCCAATCCCGCCCTGCAAACGCATCGCGGTTTCCAGCCATTGAATACGTGGCCCGACACAGTGATGGCCTATATCAAACGCGCGTCTGGCGGCGCCAATGTGATTCTGGTCGTCATCAACCTCGACCCTCAACAGAGCACAACGGCCGAAGTACGACTGCCTGAGCCTGTCGCTCAGGCCGAAGATCTATTGACGGGTGGGCACGAAGCCTGGCACGGCGGCGTTGCTCACATCCGGCTCACGCCCGAGGCCCCCTACTCTATCTGGAGATTACCGGCCGAACCCTGCAGGAGCGCCACATGACTCAGACACCTATCGACGATCTGCTCTGGTTCAAGGATGCCGTCGTGTACCAGTTGCATGTCAAGTCGTTCTTCGACTCGAACGACGATGGCGTGGGCGACCTGCCTGGCCTGTTGGCCAAGCTCGATTATGTGGCGAACCTGGGGGTGACTGCCATCTGGTTGTTGCCGTTCTATCCATCGCCGCGTCGCGATGACGGATATGACATCGCAGACTATCGAACTGTCCATCCCGACTATGGCACGGTCAGTGATTTGCGCCGCTTGATCCGTGCTGCACACGAGCGTGGCCTGCGCGTGATTACCGAACTGGTCGTCAACCATACCTCAGATCAGCACCCATGGTTCCAGCGCGCCCGGCGCGCCAAACCGGGTTCGGCGGCCCGAAACTACTATGTGTGGTCCGACTCTGACCGCGATTATGCCGATACTCGCATCATTTTCTGCGACACCGAGACATCGAACTGGAGCTGGGACCCTGTCGCCCAGGCCTATTACTGGCATCGCTTTTACAGTCATCAACCTGATCTGAACTACGACAATCCGCGGGTGCTGCGCGAGGTCATCAGCGTCATGCGCTACTGGCTCGATATGGGGGTAGACGGACTGCGCCTGGACGCGGTGCCCTATCTGGTTGAGCGAGAAGGCACCAATAACGAAAATCTGCCGGAGACTCATACGGTACTTAAACAAATACGGGCTGTCATTGAACGCGAATACCCGGGACGCATGTTGCTGGCCGAAGCCAATCAATGGCCGGAGGACGCGCAGGAATACTTTGGCCAGGGCGATGAGTGCCACATGTCTTTTCATTTTCCGCTGATGCCGCGCATGTATATGGCCATCGCCCAGGAGGATCGATTCCCCATCATCGACATCATGCGCCAGACGCCGGACATCCCGGAAAACTGCCAGTGGGCCATCTTTCTGCGCAATCACGATGAGCTGACGCTGGAAATGGTGACCAGCCGGGAACGGGATTATCTGTGGAAGGTATACGCCGCGGACACACGTGCCCGCATCAATCTGGGTATCCGCCGGCGGCTGGCGCCACTGCTCGAGCGTGATCGCCGCCGGGTCGAGCTGATGAACAGTCTGCTGCTGTCCATGCCCGGCACGCCAGTGCTCTACTACGGTGACGAATTAGGAATGGGCGACAACATCCATTTGGGCGACCGCGATGGTGTGCGTACGCCGATGCAGTGGTCCGCGGACCGTAATGGCGGGTTCTCGCGCGCCGATCCGGAACGATTGCAATTGCCACCGATCATGAGTCCGCTGTATGGCTATGAGGCCATCAACGTCGAAGCCCAGCAGCGCGATCCCCATTCGCTATTGAACTGGACGCGCCGCATGTTGGCCCAGCGCCGCCAGAGTCAGGCGTTCGGCCGCGGCACTCTGCGCTTTCTCTCGCCAGGCAATCGCAGGATATTGGCCTACCTGCGCGAATGGCAGGACACCAGCATCCTGTGCGTGGCCAACCTGTCGGCAGCCGCGCAGCCGGTCGAATTGCCCCTGCAGGCATACGCGGGTACGGTGCCGGTCGAGTTGTTGGGAGGCTCGGCATTTCCGGCGATTGGGGAGCTGCCTTATCTGCTGACCCTGCCGCCTTATGGATTCTATTGGTTCGAGCTGAGCCGCGACGCCAGTGTTCCGGCCTGGCATGCCCAGGCGCCAGAGCAGATGCCCGAACTGATTACGCTGGTGCTGAAACCGCGCGGCGATCTGGCCCTGACCGACGGTGCCCGGCGCGCCTTTGAAAACGAGGTCCTGCCCGAGTATCTCGCCCGCCAGCGCTGGTACCCGGGTAGTACTGCACGAGATTTAAGCGTGAGCGCCGTCCTGCCGCTGCCGGGTCACGAGGGACAGTACTACTGGCTCGCCGTCCATCACGCGCCTGACAAGCCTGATCTGCAGCTACCGCTGGCCCTGATATGGGACGACACGGTCGACGTCAGCTATCCCGCGGCCCGGTTGCGGCGTGGCGCCGTGACAGGCTACCTGGCTGATGCATTTCTACAGGAGGCGTTCGTCCGGGCACTGGTGGATGGATTGCGCCAAGGCGCAGGCGATGGCGGCCCCCTGGTTTTCAATGCCGAGCCTGCGGCCCGGGAATTGGCCGATGCCGAGACGCCCACGGTGCGCTGGTTGAACGTTGAGCAAAGCAACAGTTCGGCCATTGTCGATGACCAGGTGATGGTCAAGGTGCTGCGTGCACCGCCGCAGGGCCCTTCCCTCGAGGCAGAGATGGGGCGCAGGCTGGCTGCCAAGGGATTCGACAATACGCCCGCATTGTTGGGCACGCTGCAGTGTCAGCGCGATGGCATAAATACGACGCTGGCGCTGTTTCATCGTTACGTGCCCAATGAGGGCGATGCGTGGACGTGGACCCTCGATTATCTGCGACGCGTACTGGATGCGGCCTTGGTCGCTGACGAAGACGTCAATGCCTTCGAAGAACATTTGGCGGGCTATAACGCGTTCGTTCGCGTCATCGGGCAGCGGCTGGCGCAGATGCACGCCGCGCTGCATGAGCCCAGCGATCACCCGAGCGACAGCGATGAAACGGCGACGCGTGTGTTGGCGCAGTTGCGGATGGCGGTGGACGTGATTCATCACCATCACGCCAGCTTGCCTGCGGCCTTGCAATCCAGCGGCCAGTGGCTGGCTGAACATGCCCCTCGCCTGGAAGCATGCATTCGAGAATTGGCGGTAACCGAACATGGTGTACCCCGCCAATCGGTGCACGGTGATTTTCATCTGGGTCAGGTGCTGGTCGTGCAGACGGACGCCTATTTGATTGATTTCGAGGGTGAACCGCTGCGCGATGCCGGGCAACGCCAGGCGCCGAGTACGGTCTACAAGGATTTGGCGGGCATGTTGCGTTCATTTGACTATGCAGCGAGTGTCGCGGCCCGCGCCACCGCCTTGGCGCCCATGTCGCCCGAGGGGCCGGGTGCTCCACCCTCAGACGCATTGGCCGGCACAGTATCTAGCCATCATGACGTGCTGCTAGGACGTTTCCGCGCGTTGGCCACCACGGCTTTTCTGGCGGGCTATCGCGAAGCGCGATCGGATGGCGCGGCATTGCCGTCCGATCAGGAACAGTCATTGTTGGCTTTGGCTCAACTCGAGAAGGCCGCGTACGAGGTGTGCTACGAGGCGGCCCACCGTCCCGACTGGCTGCCAGTGCCACTGGCAGCGCTGGCTGAGCTGGGACGTGAGCTGCTATTGTCCGCAGCCCTGCGCAAAGAAGGCCCTGGGGAGGAACCGCGATGAACAATGACCGTCTCTCGGACGATGATCGCCGCGCCTTGCTGGATGGCTCTCATGGTGATCCATTCTCGGTGCTCGGCCCGCATGGAGATATCCTGCGGGTGTTGATGCCTGGCGCGGTCAGCGTGCATGCTGAATTGACTGACGGCGACACGATTACTCTGTCCGGACAAGGTGGCTTATTCCATGCCCAGGTACCTGACCTGAGAGCACGCGGGCCGCTGGGCTACCGCTTGCGCGTGCGTTGGCCGGATAGCGAAGAGGTGTTGTTCGATCCTTATGCCTTCGATTCGTGCTTGTCGGACGAGACGCTGGCAGCGTTCTCACAGAGCGATTGGCGCGCGGTGTTTGACATGCTGCCGAGGCTGGACGAATGCCAGGGCGTGCCTGGATTGCGTTGCAGTGTATGGGCGCCGAACGCCCGCCGTGTATCGCTGGCGGGCGACTTCAACGGCTGGGACGCGCATCGTCATGGTATGCGTTTACGCCATCAAGCCGGCGTGTGGGAATTCTTTCTGCCGCACGCTCAGGCCGGTCAGCGCTACAAGTTCGCCATCCTCGATCATCAGGGACAATTGCGTTGGAAAGCCGATCCGCTCGCCCAGCAGGCCGAATGCCCGCCGGCTACTGCCTCTGTGATCACGGACCCGCAATCGCACGAGTGGCAGGACGGCGCCTGGATGAAGGCGCGCAACGCCACACCCGAACGGCCAGTATCTATCTACGAAGTGCATGCAGGCTCCTGGAGCGATGAGAAAGACTGGGACAGCCTGAGCGACCGCTTGCCCGCGTACGTCAGCGCCATGGGATTTACCCATGTGGAGTTGATGCCGGTGGCCGAGTATCCGTTTGGCGGATCCTGGGGCTATCAACCTCTAGGGCAATTCGCGCCCACTGCACGGTATGGGCCGCCGGCAGCGTTGGTGCGCTTCATCGATCGCTGCCATGCCGCTGGACTGGGAGTGATCATGGACTGGGTGCCGGCACATTTTCCCGATGATCCGCACGGATTGGCGCGCTTCGATGGCACAGCGCTGTACGAATATGCCGACCCGCGCGAGGGCTATCACCCGGATTGGCACAGCTGCGTCTATAACCTCGGGCGTAACGAAGTCCGCGCCATGCTGCTGGCCAGTGCCCATCAGTGGTTGAACCGTTTTCATGTCGATGGGCTGCGTGTGGACGCTGTAGCGTCGATGCTGTATCGCGATTACAGCCGGGCACCGGGCGAGTGGATCCCCAACCGCTATGGCGGGCGAGAAAATCTGGAGGCCATCGACTTTCTGAGGGCGCTCAATGACAGTGTTCACGAGCGTGAGGACGGCAGCATCACGGTAGCGGAGGAATCCACGGCATGGCCCGGCGTGACCGGCCCCACCGCTGGCGGCGGGCTGGGCTTTGACTATAAGTGGAACATGGGCTGGATGAACGACACGCTGCGTTATATGAAAGAGGATCCCATACATCGCCGCTATCATCATCGCGACATGACGTTCGGTTTGGTGTACGCCTATTCCGAGCATTTCATTCTGCCCCTGTCGCATGACGAGGTCGTCCATGGCAAGGGGTCGCTATTGACCCGGATACCCGGGGATGAAGAGGCACGCATCGCCAATCTGCGCGCCTACTTTGGCTATATGTGGATGCACCCCGGAAAAAAACTGCTGTTCATGGGCGGCGAGCTGGCGCAGCCGCATGAATGGCATCATGACCACGTGCTGGATTGGGACCTGCTGGATCAGCCCTCGCATCGTGGCGTGCAGCACCTCGTGCGCGCATTGAACCAGTTTTACCGCGACGAACCTGTGCTTTACCGTGCCGATAGCGACCCTGCTGGCTTCGCCTGGACGATCGGTGACGATGCCGACAATAGCGTACTGGCCTTTGAGCGGCGCAGCGGCGATGGCCTGCCGTTGCTGGTGATCTGCAATCTGACGCCCGTGACGCGCCATGGCTACCGCGTCGGCGTCTCGCGTGGCGGCAACTGGCTCGAGCGGCTCAACACCAGCGACGTGGCATACGGCGGACACCTGCAGTCCGACGGCCAGAGCTGGCGTGCTGAAGAGGCCCCGGCCCACGGCCATCCTCATAGTTTGAGCCTGAGCTTGCCTGGCCTGACGACGCTGGTGCTCAAACCTGTGGATTGACGAGGAGACCTACTCATCATGGATGCAACCCTCTCAACGCCCTTGATGCCCGGAACCCCCTACCCGCTGGGCGCGACCAGTGATGGCCTGGGCATCAATTTCGCCGTCTTTTCTGCCAATGCGACGCAGATCGACCTGTGCCTGTTCGACACAAAGGCCCGCAAGGAATTGCGGCGTGTGCGATTGCCCGAATGCACCGACGAAATCTGGCATGGCTACTTGCCCGATGCGCAGCCGGGGCTGATCTATGGCTATCGCGCACACGGTCCCTATGATCCACAGCATGGCCATCGCTTTAATCCGAACAAACTGTTGATTGATCCCTATGCGCGCCAATTGCATGCGCCGCTGCGTTGGGGGGACGCCCTGTTCGGCTATCGTATGGGGCATCCTCGCGGCGACCTGACGCTGGACCGTCGTGACAGTGCACCGTTAATGCCCAAGGGCATTGTCACTGCCGACGTGCCGTTCAATTGGGGAAACTCACGTGCACCCGCGATTGGCTGGCAGGATACCGTCGTCTACGAAGTGCATCTGCGCGGTGCATCGATGCAGCGCGACGATCTGCGCGTGCCGATACGTGGTACGGCTGCCGCACTGGGCGACGCGCGCTTTATTGATCATCTACTGCGCTTGGGCATCACCACGCTGGAGATCATGCCTGTGCATGCCTTTCTGCAGGACCGGTTCCTGATCGAAAAAGACCTGCGCAATTATTGGGGCTACAGCACATTGTCATATTTCGCGCCCGAGCCGGCCTATACGCCGCAAGGCGCCAACGAGCTGCGCCAGGCGGTGCGGCGTCTGCATGCAGCCGGTATTCAAGTCTGGCTCGATGTCGTCTACAACCACACGTGCGAAGGCAATGAATGGGGTCCGACAGTCTCCTGGCGCGGGCTGGACAATGCGAGCTATTACCGGCTCATTCCCGGGGAGGAACGGCACTATATCAACGATACCGGTTGCGGTAACACCCTGAATCTGTCGCATCCGCGTGTGCTGCAGATGGTCGTGGATTCGCTGCGCTATTGGGCCGAGTCATATGGTATCGACGGGTTCCGCTTTGACTTGGGCGTGACACTGGGACGCGAAGGCACGGGCTTTGATCCCGGGTCCGGATTTTTCGATGCCATCCTGCAGGATCCGCTGCTGGCGCGTTGCAAGCTGATTTCCGAACCGTGGGATATCGGCCCCGATGGTTATCAATTGGGCAATCATCCTCCGGGCTTTGCGGAATGGAATGGCGTGTTCCGCGACACGTCACGGCGTTACTGGCGCGGTGATGCGGGCCAGCGCGGCCCCATGATGGATGCGCTCACGGGCTCGCGGCCGCTGTTTGACCGCCGTCATCGCAGGCCTTGGGCCAGCATCAATTTCATCACGTCGCACGACGGATTCACGCTGGCAGATCTGGTGAGCTATGCCGAGCGGCATAACGAGGCAAATGGAGAGGACGGCCAGGATGGTCACCCCGATAATCTCAGCCATAACTGGGGGGCTGAAGGCCCCACCGATGAGCCAGAAATCCGCGAAACCCGATTGCGGGTGACCCGTGCATTATTGACCACGCTGCTATGTGCCGATGGCACACCGATGCTGTTGGCAGGCGACGAGTTCGGTAATAGTCAGGCCGGGAATAACAACGCCTATTGCCAGGACAATCCGCTATCGTGGTTGGACTGGGCACAGGCAGACAGTGCAGAGGGACGCGAGCTCGGCCAATTCGTATCACGCCTGACGGCCTTGCGCCGGGCGCATCCCAGCCTGCGTGCCGAGCGGTATGGCGATCCAGGCCAGGAGTTGGCGCCATCATTACGTCGCATAGATTGGTTTGAGCCTGGCGGCCAATACCTGGAACAGCCAGACGACGGTGCTGCATTGGCGCTGCGCCGATGTGCGGTGCGTACCGATGGTGCAGTGGACGTCACTTTGCTGATACTGAACCCGACAGCCGAGCCGCTGGCCTTTACGTTGCCGGCACCGGATTTGACGTGGACACTGGACCTGGACACCGCAGATTTGGCGTCCGCCAGCGAGCCGCCAAACGGTGAGGTGCTGGTCCAGGGACACAGCGCAATGCTGCTGTCTGCCACGCATGCGGGAGGCGCTGCATGAGTCCGTATTTTGGGGCCAATGTGCAGCCTGACGGCAGCGCAGTATTCAGACTCTGGGCCCCTACTGCGGGGCCGGGCCTGCGTCTGGAAATCTCAGGCCGCGCGCCGATCGATTTGCAGCCGCAATTGGATGGCTTGGTCGAGCATCGTGTCCCTGATTGCCCTGCAGGCACTCGTTACTGCTATCGCCTGGGTGATGGAACCCGGGTGCCGGACCCCGCATCGCGCCTGCAGGATGGCGATGTGCACGATTGCAGCATTGTGATGGGACAGGACGACTATTTGTGGCGCCACGTTTCGTGGCAGCCGCCTCCGTGGGAACGCACTGTGCTTTATGAGGTGCACGTGGGGCTCGCGGGCGGCTACAACGGTCTGCGCGAACGGCTTGCCGATTTGGCCGCGCTGGGTGTCACTGCTATTGAATTGATGCCGATATCTGACTTCCCAGGTCCGCGCAATTGGGGCTACGACGGTGTGCTGCCTTACGCGCCCGACACGGCCTACGGCACACCCACAGAGCTGAAGCGCCTGATCGACTGCGCCCATGGGCTGGGGCTCGCCGTGATGTTGGATGTGGTCTATAACCACTTTGGCCCGGACGGGAACTACTTGCCTCGGCTCGCACAGCCTTTTTTTCGCGAGGGTGTGACCACACCCTGGGGCGCAGCGATCGATTTTCGCCGGCCAGAGGTCATGCGTTTTTTTGAAGATAGCGCTTGTTATTGGCTCGATGAATATCGTTTTGACGGTCTACGGTTGGACGCCGTGCATGCCATCGAGGACGAGAACTGGCTGCTGGCTTTGCCGCAACGACTGCGAGAGCGCCTCGCACCACGCCGGGTCTATCTCGTGATCGAGGATGATAAGAATCGATCCCGCCTGCTGCGCGCCGGCTTTGACGCGCAGTGGAACGACGACGGCCATCATGTCCTGCACCACCTGCTGACTGGAGAGACCGCGAGCTATTACAGCGATTATGCCGAGTCCCCCGCCCGCGTACTGAGCCGTTGCCTGGCACAAGGCTGGCAATATCAAGGGCAGGCATCACGTTTTCGAAACGGCAAACCGCGCGGTGAGGCCAGCGACGATTTGGCCCCCTCCTCTTTCGTCTGGTTTCTGCAGAATCATGATCAGACTGGCAATCGCGCATTCGGCGAGCGATTGATTCAATTATGCGACGAGCAGGCGTTACAGGCCGCAGTGGCGCTGCAACTCTTGTCGCCAAGCATACCGATGATGTTCATGGGCGAAGAGATCGGATCGAATGCGCCCTTTCTTTACTTCACCAGCCACACCGATGAGGCGCTGGCCGATGCCGTGCGGCATGGCCGTCAGCGTGAGTTCGAGGCGTTGGCGGCCGTGGCCGATCTGCTTGACCCGAACTCGCCGGACACTTATCAACGCAGCTGTCCATGGCCCGAAAACAGCATTGAAAACGCATGGAAGACCTATTACAAGCACCTGCTCGATTTGCGCCAACGGTACCTGTCACCCTGCCTGGCGGGTTCGCGCAGCGAAGCCAGCATAGTCCTCGGCCCTGCTGCCGTTCAAGCGCAATGGCGGTTGGGTGATGGCGCGCTGCTGACCCTGTTGACTAATCTGGGATCAGAACCATGCCGCCTGCCCCAGGCTCTCTCGGCTACGCAACGCCAGGCGTTGCGCTATGAAAGCGTCGACGGCGGCTTGGCCCAGGCGGCTATCGGTGAGCTACCCGCCCGCTGCACACTCTGTTTACTGGAGGAACCGAAGTGAGCGACGCAGCCGCGCGAGACCTGTCCGCTCTGGCCCGTCGCTGCGGACTGCAGGAGCATTGGATAGATGCCCACCGGCAGGCGCGCCGCGTCGGGCCAGAGCAACTGCACCGGCTGCTTCGCGCGCTGGGGGTGCATTGCGAGAGTGCTGACGATGTGGCGGCCGCCCATGCTGCCCTGGACGCGACGCAACGAGGTACGCCTGCCCTGCTCGTCGCGCGTGCTGGCTATGTTTTGCCGTTACCGCAATGGCGAGACGGGCCTGCCGATCTGGTTTCCGGAGCCGACGAAGACGTGCATCCAGTCACCCTTGAGTCACACGCACAAGGAGCGCAGCTGCGGCTACCGATCAAGCCGGGCTACTACGAGCTGCGGCAGGCCGGGCAAGCAGCGCAGCGGCTGGCCGTCACACCTCGAGCGCCAGATATGGATGCCCTGCTGGGACGCTCTGAACCGCGCAGCTGGGGCGTCATGGCGCAGGTCTACAGCCTGCGAGAAACGCACCTCGATCCCGTACTCCGCACCTGGGGACATGGCGATCTGGCTACTGTGGCGAGCTTGGCAAAACGCCTGGGCAGCGCGGGCGCCGATGTGCTGGCCTTGAATCCACTGCATGCCATGTTCAGCGCCGATCCTGCCGCGTGCAGTCCCTACTCTCCGTCAAACCGGCTGTTTCTCAATGTGCTCTACGCTGCGCCGGCTCAGGTGCTGGGCGAGGCTGCTGTGCGTCAAGCGTTGGACTCATTGCCGCCCAAGGACTGGGCCGCGTTGGACCAAGGCGCTGAGATCCATTGGCCTCGTGCCGCTGCGGCCCGGCTGCAGGTGCTTCGCCGCCTGCACGAACAGTTTGCGACGAGGGATGCGTCGCTGCAGCGCGACTATCGGTCTTTCTGCGAGCAACAGGGGCAACCCCTGCGGGATCATGCTGTTTTCGAGGCCTTGCACACCTTTCATATCGCGGCGGCGGGCCAGATACAGCCATGCACGACCTGGGACAAAACATGGCGTGATCCTCGATCCCGCCACGTACGGGATTTCGCCGATCACCATGCCAAGGATGTCGATTTCCATTGTTTTACCCAATGGCTGGCGATGGCGAGCCTGGCTCATGCTCAGGCCACTGCCCGCAATGCGGGCATGGGAATCGGCTTGTTGAGTGATCTGGCAGTGGGTGTCAGTCCTGCCGGCAGCCAAGTCTGGAGCGATCCTGATAGCTTTCTGCACGGTGTATCGATCGGTGCTCCCCCGGATATTCACCAACCGCGTGGTCAATCCTGGGCGCTGTCGGCGTTGTCTCCGTCCGCCATGCAGCGCCGCGGTTATGACGCGTTCATCGGCGTGCTGCGTGCGGCATTGGCCCGTACCGGCGGCACGCGCATAGACCATATCCTGGGTATGGAGCGCCTTTGGTTAGTGCCCGAGGACGGCGACCCGGCTGATGGTGCCTATCTGCACCTGCCTGTCGATGCGTTGCTCGGCTTGATCGCGCTGGAGGCTTGGCGCCATCGCAGCTTGGTGATTGGTGAAAATCTCGGCACCGTGCCCGCCGGTTTTGACGACCGGCTGCGTGATCACGGTATCGGCGGGATGAATGTGCTGTGGTTCATGCGGGATTCCGAAGCAGAATCGGCGCCATTCATGGCCCCTGAGCAGTGGCCGCGCGATGCTGCTGCACTGACCACCACGCATGATTTACCGACCCTGATGGGATGGTGGCACGGTACAGACATCCACCAGCGCCGAGACGCCGGCCGGTTGAGCCCGGAAAAGACGGCAACACAGCTGCTGACAGAGCGCCAGGCAGACAAACTCGCGCTATGGAGCTGCTTCGGTGATGGATCGCCCTTGCCGGCCAGTGCCCCTCTGCCTGCGATGCTTGCCTTTGTAGCGAGTGCCCCGTGTGCGCTGGCGCTGGCTTCGCTGGAGGATATTGCCGGGCTGGATGAGGGCCCCAACGTGCCGGGCACAACGGTCGAGTTTCCCAATTGGCGGAGGCGATTGCCAGGAAATACCATGACCGCGATGGACTCGCCTCCATGGCGTGACCGGCTGCTAGCCCTGCGTCAGACCCGGGAACGCTCATGACGCGCCGCGCGGCTTTACGCCAACAACTCGACGCCAGCTCAATGTCCACCGATCGCTCTCGGACGAGTGTGCCTGTCCACCAGGGCGAAAGCGCAACGCCTCCCGGCTTGATCTACTACGACGATAACCAGCCAGGACTAGGACGCAAACGTGACAAAGATGGCGAGTTCCGCTACTACGATACCGAGGGCCGCTTGATCCGCGACGAAACGACACTGGCCCGTATCCGGGCGCTGGCGATACCGCCGGCCTACGAAGCGGTATGGATCTGTCCATCGCCTGCCGGTCATCTACAGGCAACGGGCCGCGACGCGCGCGGGCGCAAACAATACCGCTATCACCCGGACTGGACGGCCGATCGCAATGCCGGAAAATTCCAGCAGTTGGCGCTGTTCGGGGCGTCCTTGCCGAAAATTCGCCGCCAGGTCGCAGAGGATTTAGCGCGGCCAGGCCTGCCGCCGGAACGCGTGCTGGCATTGATCGTCACCTTGCTGGAACGCACCCTGATCCGTATCGGTTCAGACGAGTACGCGCGTGAAAACAGATCGTATGGGCTGACTACCCTGTCGCGCCGTCACACCACCGTGGCAGGCAGCCAAATACGCCTGACCTTTACCGGTAAAAGTGGCATCGTGCACGATGTCACCCTGCGTGACCGGCGGCTGGCTCGCCTGATACGACGCTGCATGGAAATCCCAGGCCAGCGTTTGTTTCAGTACCAGGACGAATCGGGTGTGCGCCATGCCGTTGACTCCAGCATGGTGAATGACTACCTGCGCGCGGCGGGCGCAGGCGATTTCACCACCAAGCACTACCGGACCTGGGCAGCGTCGGTGTTGGCCTTTGAGCTGCTGCGTAACGATCCGGCGGCCTCACCGCCTGACGTGATCAAGGCCGTAGCGCGTACATTGGCTAACACCCCGGCCGTCTGCCGCAACTGTTATGTACACCCAGCGGTGCTCCAGGCGCACGAGGCGTCCGCGTTGAGCAGCAACGGACCTGCACCGCGTTCGCCCAAGGGGCTGAGCCCGGCGGAGCGCCGCTTTCTGGCGTTCTTGCGCGATCAAGACACATCAGTATCGTCCTAGGAATGACGCTTGCGGCACGGGTGATTTTCAATCCTTGCCGGAGCTCGATCATGACGACACCTGCTACCTCCCCCGACCCCTACGGTCCGAGTGATTCATCGGACTCAGCCAATGACCGGCCCGCGGAGCCTGCCGACAGCGATGCGGCGGGCACCGGCGAACGTGCCTCGGCCGAGCCTCCGACCATCCAGGATGACGTTGGCCGCGACATAGATACCGATCAAGAAGTCAATGCCGACCAGGCCGGCCTGTCGCGCGCCCCGGCCGATCCGGAGCGCAACGGCGGCTTGCCTCCCGCATCTGGCCGCTCGCTCGGCGGCGAAGAAGAAGATTGATTTCTTCTAATGCGTGAATCGGGGCATGCGACGCTGAGCGTAGCGGTACGTTCAGCGTCTGCCGTCCCGTGCTCCCGTGCTGTTTGCGCCGCCGTACGTCAGAGTTCTACCAGGGCACCAATGCCACCAATACCGCGAACGCGACAGCCATTGCGGTGAGAGCGAGCAGACGTTTGGTCTTTGGACCCATGAAATTCTCCAATCCATTCTCTGGTTTCTGCCGCGGTTTGCCGCGCAGGACACAGGCGCTTTGAAAACGAACAACGGATGCTTCCGATGTCGGCGCCGCGCACCTATCAGCGCAAGTGCTGTACCTGATGGGTATAGTCAGCGCTGCCTCCCTCGTATCTCACAATGGACGATTTTCGACGGCTATCGATCAGCGGTCTGGGCTCGAACTGCCGAGCGATCGCTGCCGCCGACACTGCGGCGGCATGAATATTGCGGGATGGACATCTGATGAGCCTCCCTTTCTTTCGGTGATTCGTGCCTGTTCATCTACCTCACGCTTGGATTCAATCGTGCTCTCGTGTCCTCACCTATGCCGCCTCCGGTCCCGCGGCCGTGACGCGCGACGGCGTTCGTCTACCCTTACAGAACATTGCCGCTGTATTGTTGGCCTACGCCTGGATGACATGGCAAGGCTATCCCGAGATCGCGTGGGGCGCATTTTCCGCGCTGTTCGTCGTGCGCGCGAGCGTAGAAGGGACGGTGAGCGAAGCCGTAGCACGGCTCATGGGTGCATTCATCGGTGTGGCGCTCGGCGTTTCACTCGTGCTCATATCGCGCAGTACAACGATGTCTCCGCTCGGGGGCATTCTGATCGGCGTCGGCATCGGGGCCTACCTGTCGGCACGTTGGAACACGCTGAGCTATAGTCTGGTCACGGTCACCATTCTCACCGTCGCGCCCGATAACGATATCCTCAGCGGCGCGTATCACAAGTCCATCGCGATTGTCATCGGTTCGCTATCCGGTGTCGCCGCCTCCGTCGCCGTGCTGCCTTTGTCCGCCCACCTCAGCATGCGATCCAATCTGGCAACGTCGATCGAGATATATGGCGACCTGCTCGTCGACTGGGCAGCCGCCATGAATGAGGGGCGGCTGCGTCCAGATGTGAGTGACAGGCCTGCAATGGAGCACGCACGCTGGCGCGCCAACGATATGGCGTATCAATCGCATGCATTTCCCATCTCTTTCTGGAAACGCAATGCCGCGCATCCGTTGATCAGTGACCTCGACGGATTATGGCGTACGGTACCCCTGATGAAGCGTGTCGGCGGCCTAGCGCTATCGGACAATATCTGTCGACGCCTGGGCCCAGCGCTGGACGAGCTGGCCGCCGCGGCAAAAGAACAGATCGACGGATTAGCCCGAGCCGTACGCGACAGAGGAAGCGAATCGCCCGGCTGTCATACCAGCGAGCCATTCAACCGTCTGAACCGGGTCGTAGAAAGTGCTATGCGCGAGAACGCTTTCAACGCTGCAGAACTGGAAGCTGTCGAGCTGATTCGCTGGGTATGGCATGAGGTTGCGCTGGAGCTTGATCGATTATGCAACTGCATAGAAGCAGCAGACCAGGACGCATAAGCCAGCCCCGTGGCACGCTCAGCTCCTAGTCAAAATCCCCTGCCCCCAACAGCACACGGCCGTCGGTGGGCGTTGAGCGGACGCGGTGAGTGGCCTCTCGTATGGCGTCTGCCCCGCGTTCAAAGGCCTGTAATAGCTCGATTGCATTGTCATCCAGTGCGCCAAAGTTTCGGCGCAATGCGTCTCCCGATATCTCGAACTGCCGTGTGACGCCAGAGATTTCCATATTGAAGATCACCGCATCGCCTTGCGCTTTCGCGCCGGTCGCTTTTGTGAATTTCATCGTGAACGCTCCTTATGTCCAATTACCTTGCCCGTATCTCTATCGTGACGGATCGAAACCGAGCGCCTTCATCGCCTGGGCAATGCCTTGCGGGGCATAGTCCGCCCAGGGATCGTTTCCAACATCCAGCCGTTGATGCACGGTGGCGATCGTCCATTGCGCTGAGCTCTTGAGCGCACTCAACTCGTCCCACGCCACAGGCACCGACACCGGCAGCCCAGGCCTGCCACGCGCGGACCACGCCGCCACCGTCGTACTGCCGAAGCCGTTTCGCAGATAATCGGCAAAGATCTTTCCTACCCGGTTGCGCGGGCCGCTTTTGGCAACAAAAAGCTGTGGGATCGTGCGGGCCAGATGTCGCACAATCTCCGCCGAGAAATCCTTTACCGTATCCCAGCCATACTGCCTGCGGATCGGCACCACAACGTGCAAGCCCTTGCCGCCGCTGGTTTTCAGCCAGCTTTGCAAGCCGAGTTCGTGCAGCAGCACGCGCACCAATTCTGCGCCCTGCTGCACGCCCTGCCATTGCATTCCTTCGCCTGGATCCAGGTCCAATATCATTCGATCTGGTTTAGCGATCGTCGTTTTGATCGCATTCCAGGTATGGAACTCGACGACGTTCAATTGTGCTGCCGCCAGAATGCCCTCGGCCTTGGCGATTTCCATCAGTGGAGGATGTCCAGGCTGCAAGCGCTCGGGCAGCATCGTGACGCCGGCGATGGCAGAATCAGAATGTTTCTGAAAAAAGTGCTCCCCTTGTATGCCTGCCGGCATTCTCATGAAGGAGACAGGCCGCCGGTGCAAGTGTTCCATCATTAACGGCGCGACTAGTGCGTAATAGCGTGCCAGGTCCAGTTTTGTCAGGCCGGACGAGGGATCGATCACCCGTTCTGGATGCGAGAGTTTCAGCGCTTTGGCAGTGGGGACCTGGCTCTCGGTTCGCCTGCGCCGCGTTGCGTTCGCCTTGCCGGCAACTTTCGCTGCAGGGACCGGCTTTTCCCGCACGATTTCCTCAGCGGGTTTATCGGTACGCAGCCCCTTGAACGTCGCATGGCGCACATGACCGCCGTTGGTCCATTGGGCAAACGAGACTTCGCAGACGAGGTTCGGCTGCACCCATCGAATATCTCGGCCCGCCGGAGGACGTCCCTCGCTGATCGCCGACACCGGCTGTTCGATCCGCACCAGTTTCCGGTGCAGGTCATTCAACAGATAATCATCGAAACCGGTTCCCACCTTGCCGGCGTATCGCAGGCCACCGTCACGGCCATGGACGGCCAGCAGCAGCGCACCGAATCCCGTGCGTTCTCCCTTGGGCAGGGTAAAACCCACGATCACGAATTCCTGTCGCCGCCCGCATTTGACCTTGATCCAGTTGTCTGACCGTCGTGATACATAAGGCGCCGACGGCCGTTTACCGATCACGCCTTCGAGCCCGAGCTTGCACGCGGACGCGACCAAGTCCGAAATCGGCTTGTCAAAAGCCTCGCTGAACCGCAGATGAGAGTCCTTTTTGGATTTTTCGATCAGTTGTTGCAGCAACTGGCGGCGCAATGTGAGCGGCTCGCTGCTGATATCTCGACCGGCGATATAAGGCAGATCAAACGCATAGAAAACGATATCTTTTGTGCGTTCAGTATCAAACGCGTTCTGCAGAGACTGAAAGCTGGGAATCCCCTCGCTGGACAGCACGACGATCTCGCCATCCAGCCATGCATTGCCAAAGCCCGTATCGCGCTGCAAGGCGCTCAGCTCGCGCACCAGATGCGGCATCTTGGCGCTCCAATCGTGCCCATTTCGCGTGAACAGCTTGACCTCTGCACCCTCTATCCTGGCCAGAATCCGATATCCGTCGAATTTCATCTCATACAGCCAGTCCTGCGCGCCGCGAGGCATGGCGTCGACCAGCGTGGCCAATTGCGGTTTCATCTGCGCAGGGATTTTTGCTGATCTTCCGGGCAGCGACTCTGTAGACGAGGTCGAGCCATTTTTTCGCGACTTGCTCTTGGCCGAAGACGTTGTGGCCGGCTTCTTGTCACGCAACGGCACCACACTGTCCGGCATTTCGTCCACCACACTGAATTCGGATTCGGGTTGAGCGTACTCGTCTTTTTCTTTGATCAATAGCCACGGAGGCTGCCGTTCAGAGGATTTCCCTTTGAATCGCACGAGCGCCCATCCCCCTCGCATTTTCTGGCCCGCGAGCGAGAATTTCAGGTGTCCCGACTGATATCCCCGGCGGGGATCTCCAACGGGGCTCCAGCGTCCTTCGTCCCAGATGATGACTTTGCCGGCACCGTATTGGCCTTTCGGTATGGTCCCTTCAAACTGGTTGTACGCGATGGGATGATCCTCGACCTGCACCGCCATCCGCTTTACCGACGGATCAAAAGAAGGACCTTTGGGCACCGCCCAGCTTTTCATTGTCCCATTCAGCTCGAGCCGGAAATCGTAATGCAGACGGCTGGCCCAATGTTTCTGGATGACGAATACCAACTCGCCCTCGTTGGTGTCTCCGCCGCCCGAGGGCTCTGGCGTCACCGAGAAATTTCGCTTCTCCCGATATTTTTTGAGGCTGTCCACCATAATCAGGCTGCCTTTCGCGCCGGTTTAGCGCGTTTTCGAGCGGTTGCGGTCTTGATTGCCGGCTTTTTCTTGGCTGGGGATTTGCGGGCTGTCTTTTTTGCTGCCGTGGAGCCGGTCTTGCTCCGCGCCGTTTTCGTTGCTCCGCCCCGCCCCAGGCTGCGTTGCAGCAGCTCAGTCAGGTCAATCACGTTATCTGCGTAAGCGGGGGCCTCTTCCTGCGGCTCGATGACGGTCTCGGTTTTGCCGGCCTTCACTTTTTTCTGCACCAGATGCATGATGGCCGACTTGAATTCATCCTGGTACTGCTCTGGATCCCAATCCTCGGACATCTCGTCAACCAGCATTTTCGCCATCTTCAGCTCCGACGCACTCGGCGACATGCTTTTGTCTCCGGATTTTGGCAGATCCAGGCCGTCCAGCGATTTCACTTCGTCGCCCCAACGCATGAGATTCAACACCAGCGCATCTCCGGATGGGATCAACGCTGCCAGATGCTGTTTCGTCTGGATCACTACCTTGGCAATCCCGATTTTTCCCGTTTTCACCAAGGTGTCGCGCAACAGCGCATACACCTTGTGCCCCTTGTTGATCGGCGCGATGTAATAAGGACGCTCCAGAAAGACGAATGACACCTCTTCGGCACGAACAAACTGTTGAATTTCTATGGTCTGCGTCGTGCGCGGGTAGGCATCGGCGATTTCGTCGGGCGAGACGATGACGTACTCGCCATCCTCGTACTCCACGCCTTTCACAATGTCTTTGGACTCGATTTCTTTTCCGGTGCGCTTGTTGATGCGCTTGTATCCCACCGGATCCATCGAGCGCCGATCCAGCCAGTCAAAGTCCACGCCCGATTCCGTGGTCGCCGTGTGCAAGCCGACCGGAATATGGACGAGACCGAACGTGATGGCACCTTTCCAGATGGTGCGCGTGGCCATAAGCGATCCTCCCTGGCAGTGAAAACAGTAAACTGTCGAGCCAATCTACCGAGCGCCCTCAGGGCTTGCAACAAGGCCAAGCAAGTATCATGCCTATCCCCGCCAGCCCCATGCATGGCCGCCTGAAGGCATGGGCCAAGCGTATCAAACGAGACGGATTGACGCTATGGTTTGCCGCCAAGCATCCGCGCACGCCTTGGTATGCCAAGGCCTTGGGAGTATTTGTCGTTGCCTACGCACTCAGCCCCATCGATTTGATACCCGATTTCATCCCCATACTCGGGTATCTCGACGATGTGATCTTATTACCGGGTCTGATCTGGTTGGCGATCAAGATGCTGCCGAGCGATGTGTTGCAAGAATGCCGGGCTCAGGCGGAAGCCCGATTGAATGCCAACGAGCCCAAACCTCGCAACTGGGCCGCAGCGGTGGTCATCGTGGCAATATGGATCGCCCTGTTGATTGCAGCGTGGCGTTGGTGGACGGCTTGAGCCCAGCAGCATAGAGCGCCTCTGCGCCCTGTATATACGTCTCCAGGCCCATCAACGCGGCAAGTTGAAAAACATCCAGGATCTCTTGCCGTGTTGCCCCATACTCCAGCGCGCAACGGATGTGCATCGCCAGACCCGACTCGAACATATGGGTCACCACGCAATCGATGGCGATCGCGATGAGTTCGCGTTCCTTTCGGGTCAGAGAGCCCTTCGTCCACGAGGCTGTCGAGAGCTTCGAAAGCGCGGCGAAATACTCGGGCATCAATCGGAATATGGCCTCGCGCTGTTCCAGCCAGACTCCGCGCGAGCGGATAAAGTCATCCTTGATCTGCTGCGCTTGCGCTGTAGGCGGCGGATATTCGGCGTCCATGCCGGCTGCCTTCAGTTCCCTCATCAAGACCGGCACCGCAAAATAGAGTGCGTGATTGGCAGTCGGCGCGATCGTCACGAGCACGTCCAATACGTCGGCCGGCTCGGCCCCCGCCTCCAAGGCACGGCGAACATGCCGTTGTGTACCTTCCGCATTCAACGAGGTCACGGTGCTGTGCAGCGCCACGAGTACCAGCTCTCTCATCCGTGGTGAAAGCGCAGCCTGGCTCATTGCCGATTGCCAGAACGCGGATGCGGCCTCGTGTAGAGGCGGAGCAGCCTGGGCAAGCGCCTCAGCAACCGCCGCACTGCGAAAAACCGTGTCGAAATCACCGGCAGCGTGGTTGTCATGGTTCATCCGTTGCTCCGAGAAACGTCGGCATTCATGCCGGAGGAAAGGGGCGCAGCACAGTCGATAGGCAGTCGATAGAACGTCTTTGCTGAGCGCCAGAGTACGTTGGCCTTGTCCGCGGGCGTCGATGTGCCGAGCACGCGCTTGAGCGCGTTCAATCCGACGCCATAGCTGTGGTTGCCTTTGTCCACTGGAAAATTGCTGCCAAACATGCACCGATGGGCCCCAAAGGCAGTCAAACACGTCTCCAACCACGGACGCCATGCCTGAGCCAACGCCATGGAGCTCGGCGCCCTATCCTGCCCCTCGAATGTCAGGCCGCTCAGCCGCATACCCAAGCCACTCAGCTTGATCATGACGTTCGGGCACGCAGCCAATTCCAGAATTCCCTGACGCCACTCCTGGAAAACGGTATCGCCGCGGCCCTGGTACCCTTTGATACCCACAAAGCCGCCGCAATGATTCACGACGATGGACGTCTCGGGAAAAGCGCGCGCCAGCACCGCCAGCCTGCGCAATTGATGAAAAAAGACCCAGGCGTCAAAGCTCAAGCCCAATGGCGCCAGATGGGCAAAACCGGCGCGAAAGGCGGTGGTGTCCATCTGGCATTCGGATGTCGGATACAGCGGATTGGTCAGGGTGGCGTCCGGATCCCACGTCAACGATTGCCTGATTCCACAAAATCGCCCGCCGGACACCGTGGTGCCGCCGGCCAAGGAAATGTGGCGCTCCAGTACCGGGCGGATGCCGTCGCCCAGTGTGAGATCTGCGAAACCGACGATTCCGGCACAGACCTGCGTCGCTCCATAGATGCCGCTGGCGCTCATGGCCGCGACCCCATTGGCAAACTCGGTCTCGCCCAGCGGCTTGAGGTGCTCAGGGCCATGGGCTCTGAGCATGGCCCTGGCCTGCAGGAAAACCGTCGCCCGGACATTATGCCCAGTACCCAGATCAGCCAAATAGTCATCAAACAGATACTGTGAACCCGGCCGGTCATAGAGATGATGATGCGCATCGATGACAGGATGTTCAGGCTCCAATGGCGCTTCGCGTTGCAGGTTCAGCCAGTCATTTCTGACGGGCAGATGCGTAGGCGACTGATTTGCCTGCGAGGACGAGCCGTGCGGGGATCGCGGCCCGCTCATTGCGGGCCCGACCGTGACGCCGTGACACCGCGATCAGTTTGGTCGCTGTGATGTAACCCGCCTCGTCGCTGGCCAGAAACACGACGGCAATGGCGAGCGCGCAGCACCGCCATCTCCCGCCCATTGCTCCAGCCGTCCTCCACCGACCCTGCGCCCGCTACCTTACCGCTCAGATCCAACATGTGCACCCCTTTCAATTGAAATCACTAGTCCATGAAAGGTAATGAATTGATGCCGCCACAACAATGCAAGCGAGGGCAAAGCACTTTAGCGAACAACGCAAAGGACTCTGTTGCGTGAATCTGGCCCTTAATTCACCGGCGCTTTTTCCCATGTCCCAGGTTTTGGCACAGTGCACGGCCCTTCGAGTCTTATATAAGACTTTCGTTTAAAAATATGTGAGTCTTCTATAAGACTTTCACCACATTTGCCTTTGTCGGGATTACAATAGGGTCTTCATGACGGCAATACCCGCCCAAAGCAGTCCATAACGGGGGGATTACCGGCATGACGGGTAGACGCCTCGTGCGCCCTCCCGTTTCACCCACCCTACGATGACACCGGCAACGGTGTCCGGCAACGCATGTCCGGATTGCGCCTGGCGCCCGGGCAAAAACGAAGACTATGGCTCTAACTCCGAAGATTATCTATACCCTCACTGACGAAGCCCCGGCGCTCGCTACCCGTTCGTTGCTGCCGATCGTTCAGTCTTTCGCTAAATCCGCAGGCATTACGGTCGAAACCCGCGATATTTCGCTGGCTGGCCGCATTATTGCCGTGTTCCCCGACTATCTGGACGATAGCCAGAAAATCGGTGACGCATTGGCCGAGTTGGGTGCCCTGGCCGTTACCCCCGACGCCAACATCATCAAATTGCCCAATATCAGCGCCTCGATGCCCCAGCTGAAAGCTGCCATCAAGGAACTGCAAGCCCAGGGCTACAAGCTGCCGGAATACCCCGACGAGCCCGCCAACGACACCGAGCGTGACGTAAAAGCGCGCTACGACAAAGTCAAGGGCAGCGCCGTGAACCCCGTGTTGCGCGAGGGCAACTCCGACCGCCGCGCACCCCTGTCGGTCAAAAACTACGCACGCAAGCACCCCCACAAGATGGGCGCCTGGGCCGCTGATTCCACATCGCACGTCAGCCACATGGACGACGGCGATTTCTACGGCAGCGAAAAGTCGGTCACCTTGGCAGCCGCCGGTGACGTCAAGATCGAGCTGACCGCCGCTGACGGCACCAAAACGGTGCTCAAGGACAAGACCCCCGTCAAGGTCGGTGAAATCATCGACGCATCGGTGCTGTCCACAGCCAAGCTGCGCAGTTTCCTGCAAGCCCAGATCGCCGACGCCAAGGCCAAGGGCGTGCTGTTCTCGGTCCACCTGAAAGCCACCATGATGAAGGTCTCCGACCCCGTCATCTTTGGCCACGTGGTGTCCGTGTTCTACCAAGACGTATTGGCTCGCCATGCTGACGCGCTGAAACAAGTCGGTTTCGACCCCAACAACGGGATCGGCGACCTGTACGCGAAGATCACCGCCCTGCCCGAGGCTCAACAAGCCGCGATCAAGGCTGACATCGACGCCGCCTACAAGGACCTGCCCGCGCTGGCGATGGTGAACTCCGATCGTGGCATCACCAACCTGCACGTGCCCAGCGACGTGATCGTCGACGCATCGATGCCGGCCATGATTCGCGATTCCGGCAAAATGTGGAACGCCGCCGGCGAACTGCAAGACACCAAAGCCGTGATTCCGGACCGTTGCTACGCCGGTGTCTACCAAGCAGTCATCGAGGACTGCAAGGCGCGCGGCGCTTTTGATCCCGTCACCATGGGCAGCGTGCCCAACGTCGGCCTGATGGCTCAGGCTGCCGAGGAATACGGTTCGCACAACAAGACGTTCGTGATTCCCGCCGACGGCACCGTGCGCGTGACTGACGCGGCCGGCACCGTTTTGCTGGAACATGCGGTTCAGGCCGGCGACCTCTGGCGCATGTGCCAGACCAAGGACGCCGCGGTACAAGACTGGGTCAAGCTGGCCGTCACCCGCGCCCGCCTGACCAAGACGCCCGCCGTCTTCTGGTTGGACGAAAAGCGCGGCCACGACGCCCAATTGATCGTCAAGGTAAAAAAATACCTGGCCGACCACGACACCAATGGCCTGGAACTGCATATTTTCGATCCCGTCCAGGCGACCCGTTTCTCGCTGGAACGCATCCGCGCAGGCAAGGACACCATCTCGGTGACCGGCAACGTGCTGCGTGACTACCTGACCGATCTGTTCCCGATCATGGAGCTGGGTACCAGCGCCAAGATGCTGTCCATCGTACCGTTGATGGCCGGTGGCCAACTGTTCGAGACCGGTGCAGGCGGTTCCGCGCCCAAGCACGTGCAGCAGTTCGTCGAAGAAGGCTTCCTGCGTTGGGATTCGCTGGGCGAGTTCATGGCGTTGGCCGAATCGCTGGATCATCTGGGCCGTGCCTACAACAACCCGCGCGCCAGCGTGTTGGCTCGTACCCTGGATCAGGCCACGTCGAAATTCCTCGACAACAACAAGTCGCCGGCACGCAAGGTCGGTGGACTGGACAACCGCGGCAGCCACTTCTATCTGGCGATGTACTGGGCCGAAGCCCTGTCCTCGCAGACCGACGATGCCGAGTTGGCCCAGCAGTTCAAGGCCCCGGCCACCGCATTCGGCGAGTTCGAAACCAAGATCCTGGACGAACTGAAAGCCGCTCAAGGCAAGCCCGTGGACATCGGCGGCTATTACCAGCCCAACGAAGCCAAGGCCAGCGCCGCTATGCGCCCCAGCGCCACGCTGAACCAGGTCCTGTCCTCGATCGGCTGATCGCGCCAGGCCTGATGTGGCGGGCTCGCCCGCCACAATCGGCATAAAAGCCGGTGACTCTTTGCGAATCACCGGCTTTTTTCATGCCTGTCGAATAACGGGACTCACACCCAAGGCTGTGCCAAACCCTCGGTTTTCAGGACACGTTGAATGGCCGGACGAGCCAATACGCGTTGCAGGTACGGTCCCAGCACAGGCAGATCGCGCGCAGGTCTGGCATGACCTCGCGTCCACCGGCCCAGCATCATGATGTACGGGTCTAGCACCGTGTATTGATCGCCCAGAAACCATGGGCCACCGTTTGTCTTCAGATGCTCTTCCAATTGATCCAACAGGCCCGCCACCTTTGCCTCGGCATGGGCCTTTACCTGCGCGGCTCCGGCCACATTGCCCGCGTCTACCCATCGTTCCGGATAGAAATAGGCGATCAGCGTGCTCTGCAGAGTATTGGTCAGCCACATCAGCCATTTATAGAACTGTGCGCGCTCTGGCGTACCCAACTCAGGCGCCAGTTTCTTGTCCGGGTGCGTGTCGGCCAGATGCAGACAGATCGCGGCCGTTTCGTATAGCACCAGATCGCCATCGACCAACACGGGAATGAGACCGTTCGGATTGAGTTGGAGATAATCCGCAGATTTATGTGCATTGTGCGCGCGATCGACAAAGGCGAGCTCAAAGGGTTTTCCGATTTCTTCGAGCACGCAATGCGGCGCCATGCTGGCATTGCCGGGATGATAAAAAAGTTTCGTCACGATTCTGTCGTTCATTGTCAGATTGGGCTCAGCAGTCGTGGAGCGTATGGGAAATGCGGTATCCGAGCATATGGCAAGCTCATTACAGGGTCAATCACCGACACATCGCCGCGTTGCCGAAGGAATAAACAGGCTCGGTAAAAAGGAAACGTCATCAAGGCTACACAATTGGTTCTTAGGATGGCGGGCTTTTCAACCGTTGATAAGCGCCATGCACGCCAAACTTCCTTTTACCCGTCCGTTTCCTGTCTACGCACTGCGCCTGACCACCCTTGCCGTCATGATGGCGTTGTCTGCATGCGGCAGCGGCAGCGATGATGACGACGACGATGTCTCTTCCGGCGGCGACTATGTCGTTCCTGCTGCACCGGCGGGCCTCGGATACGAAGACAGCGCGCCACTGCCATCCGGCATTCAGTATTTTGTCGATACGGCAGCGACCAATGTGCGTGGTGATGCTTGCCATGCCACGATTGAAACCAACGCGGGCGTGCGTGTACTGCAAGGTTTTCTGAAAGTCTGGGAGCCCAGCACCCGTCTCGTCGACGCGGGCGTGTCGGCTGAAGCCAGCAACGGATGCACAGGTTTCGATGCGTCGGACTGGAGCGGCATTCCCGGCGACGCGACCGATGGCAAAATCCTCAATGCCGACGTTCATGCCGAAAACATTGGGTTCTCTGCACGCACTACCCAGAACCGTACGGCCGCGCAGGAACTCGCCGCCTATCTCGATGACCGCCGCGGCAAAAACTACAGCGTGACCGACGGTATGGGTCCCTTGACCGATTACTGGCGCACGGCAGCGCAGCAAACCTCGACGTTTGCCGGCGCCACCGCGATCCCCGCCGAAGCCTACACCACCAACCTGAACGACTCAGGCAACAACACCGGTGTGGCAGGTGATGCCAACCCATCGTTCGGCACGGTCATCACCTTTGTGCAGAGCATGGGCGCCGACGCCTCGACCGAACCTGGCAAGCGCTTTTATAAATACGGACGTCCGTGGCGCTGGAGCAGCGATGTCATCATCGCGCCCTCGCTGGAGGCCGCCAAGAGCAGCACACCCGAAACCGACGGCGGCTATCCGAGCGGCCACACCGCCGAAGCCGTGCGCAACGCCATCGCCATGGCCTATGTCGTACCCGAACGTTTCCAGGAGATGATCGCGCGCAGCATGGAGCTGGGCTACAACCGCGTCATGGCCGGCATGCACTCGCCGCTGGATGTGACGGGTGGCCGCATCTTGGGCACCGCATCGGCAGTGGCCAATATCTACAACAGCGACTCGGGAGTCCGCTTGGCTGCTTTTACGCAGGCGCATGACACGCTGCAGGCTGCCGTCGGCGCAGCGACCGAAGAAGATTTCTACCATTTTGCCCATTCGCAAGACCTGTCGGCAGACCGCTTTGCCGATCATGCAGTGAATTCGGAAACCTATCGCTATCGTCTGACGTGGGATTTCGAGCGCACCAGCGATGCAGACAGCGACGCCGTCGTACCCAAGGGCGCCGAAGTGGTGCTGGAAACCCGCCTGCCCTATCTGAGCGCCGATCAACGCCGCGTCGTACTCAAGACCACGGCCGTGCCCGCAGGCTACCCCGTGCTGGATGATGAAGAAGGCTATGGCCGTCTGAACCTATTCGCAGCCGCCGACGGCTATGCCGCATTCAACGGCGACGTCACCGTGACCATGGATGCCAGCCAAGGCGGCTTCAACGCCATGGACAGCTGGCATAACGACATCACCGGCGAAGGCAAGCTGACCAAGGCAGGCACCGGCACGCTGGCATTGACGGGGGCAAACGAATACAGCGGTGGCACTGAGGTCTCGGAGGGCACGCTACGCGCCGACTCCGAATCAGCGTTGGGCACGGGCGCCGTCTATATCGATGGCGGTACGCTGGAGGTCAACGCCCACGATGCCGTGCAAGTGAAAGCCACCTACACCCAACTGAGCACCGGTACGCTGTCGGTCAATCTGGGCAGCGGAAACGCAGGCCAACTCACGGTGACAGGCGTTGCCGCATTGGGCGGTACGCTGCAGGTCCAGTTCGCCGAGGGTTACACCCCTGCCGTAGGCCAGACCTTGACCGTGCTCAATGCCAAAGGCCTGCATGGCCAATTCGATAGCGTGACCGTCGACGGCTTCAATGCCACGGTGACGTATGGCACCGGTACGGTTCAAGTGCACCTGGATTCGGAGGCCTGATAGGCCATGACAGCGACGCCGTGCGCAACACTCGCACCGCGTCGCTGATCATTCCAAACGCGTCATTCGCATTCCGGAACCATAAAAACCGGCAGGGTCTGCCAAACGACAGCCAGCGCGGACAACAGGCACAACGCAGCGGTCAGTTTGGCGTGAAATCTCGGCAGCCCATAGGCTGCGACACGTCGACGCTGGCGTATGGCAGTCCATACCATGAAGGTCAATGCCAGCGCACTGGCGCCCAGAATGATCCACGACGAGATCGGCAGGGCCAGCCAAACCGTGCTCAGCCAGGACTGAGGACGGGCGCAGTGCAACGCATTGACGATATAAATAAACAGGTAATGCGCCAGCCAGATCACCGGACCAGCGATCAAGAATAACAGTTCGACCCAGAATCTCGTTCGCATCGCCTGCTACCCCGCCGCCAGCCGTGGAAACCCATGAACGATCCCCAGGCTGATCAAACCCTGCGCCACGGTGTAGTGCCAGATAATCAAAGTCGAATCGACACACGCTCGCCGCACCGCGCTCAACCTGCCTGCCAATAGCCGCGCGACCGTAAATATCCCCATCAAACCGGTCAACAGGGTGAATGTGGCTTGCAAGCCGATCAGGGCAAACACCACAGCCGCATACGCCGATGCCTGAGGCCGCAGGCCATGTTGCCAATAGGTGTACAGATCCAAGGCGCTTGCCGCTATCAACAGTGCAATACCCAGGGGCAGATAACCCTTTAAGGCCCCTACTCCGCCCCGACGCAGCTTTCGCGCGGCATGTATCGCTACGACACACGCCCCCACTAGCAGCGCGGCAGACAGTCCTGGCCAAGCCGGGGACACAAGCGATGCCGCAGACGGCCAGACCTCTGGGGACGTGACCCATAGAAACAGATAAGCAAAAATCAACGCGCCAAAGATGCTGAGGCAGACAATGATCAGCAGCATCATGGCCCACCAGGCATGAGACGCTGGTCCTGAACAACCCATTGACAACCGAATGCCTGCCCCAATACTGACCGGCGGAATGTCAGGCGCCCTGTCCGAGTCCCATAGCCAACGCCATATTGCCGCAATCGCCAGCACACCACAGACCCCGGCGGGCAAAGTCAGTTTGAAAGTCAGCAACAAAAAAAAGCCCGCCGTCCCTAACGCCGCCACGAACGGCGACCATCCTGGCCCCGGCAATGGCAACACATATTCGGGCCTTGCATCCAGTGCATTTGTCACCAACGTCGAACGCAGTCCTGCCGGCGCGTCAGGCAGAAAGTAGCGCCCGGCCGACACATCGTCATCGATACCAGCCTGATCCCATAGCGGTTCACGCGTGGTGACGACAGGAATGCTGCGCAGCCCGTAACTCGCCGCCGGCAGCCATTCGAGCGTGCCTGCGTTCCACACGTTGCCGGCATTGTGCTCGCTGCTGGGTCGAAAGTTGCGCACCAGATCCCATAGGAACACCAGCACCCCGGCACCGATCAGGTATGCGCCAATGGTCGATACCATATTGAGTGTTCCCCAGCCCTGACTCTCTGCATAGGTGTAAACGCGGCGCGGCATACCTGCCAACCCCGTCAGATGCATAGGGAAAAACGCCACATTGAATCCGACGAACATCAACCAGAATGCCCAGCGGCCGAGACGTTCAGACAGTGCACGCGTACTGACGAACGGCATCCAATAATAAAAGGCCGCAAACAAGGGGAACACCATGCCGCCAAACAAGACGTAATGCAGATGCGCGACGATGAAGTACGTGTCATGCACCTGCATATCAAAGGGAATGACGGCCACCATGACACCGGTCAGTCCGCCCAATATGAAAATGAAAAAGAATCCCAGGATGAACAGCATGGGCGTCTTGATCGGCCGCAGGCGTACCGCGGCAGCGATCGTAGCGACCCAGGCAAACACCTGGATCGCGGTGGGTACGGACACTGCCATGCTCGCCGCTGACGCAAAGCTCAAGGACAACGGGGGAATCCCGGTGGCATACATGTGATGCACCCACAGCCCAAAACTGAGGAATGCGGTGCCTATGATCGCCAGCACAACCAGGCGGTAGCCCACCAACGGTGTACCCGTCATAGCAGGGACGATCATCGACACCATGCCAGCCGCCGGCAGAAAAATAATGTAGACCTCAGGGTGACCAAAGAACCAGAACAAATGCTGCCACAGCAGCGGGTCGCCACCACGCTCGGCAATAAAGAACGGCATATCAAATGCACGCTCCAATTCCAGTAATGCCGTAGCCACGATCACCGCCGGAAACGCGATGATGACCATCCCGCTGAACACCAGCATTACCCAAGCGAAAACAGGCATTTTTTCCAATGACATCCCTGGCGCGCGCGTGCGGAGAATACCTACCGCCAGCTCCACGGCACCGGCAATAGCCGAAATCTCAATAAAGCCGATTCCCAGCAACCACAAATCTGCATTGACCTCGGGGGAATACTGCGTACTGGTGAGCGGCGGATACATGAACCACCCGCCATCCGGCGCGAGGCCTGCAAATAGGCTGCAAAAAAACACCACCCCGCCTACGGCGTAGGCCCAATACGCATAGGCCGATAATCGCGGAAATGGCAGATCGCGTGCCCCAAGCATATTGGGCAAGAGCAGCACAGCCACCGCCTCGACTGCCGGCACGGCGAACAGAAACATCATCACCGTGCCATGCATCGTGAACAACTGGTTGTACAGTTCATGACCGATCAGGCCGCTTTCCGGCACGGCCAGCTGTGTGCGCATGAGCAACGCCAGCACCCCGGCCAGCACAAAAAACAGCAGTGCAGTGCCGATGTAGAGCAAGCCTATGTGCGTATTGTTGACGACCGTCAGCGATCTGATTCCGCTCGGACGCCGCCAGACCTGCTTCAATAGCTCGAGTTCTCCCGGAGGTCGCGGAACCGGATTTGGCAGTGGCTGCGACGGCGCGGATACGGGAACAGGTGTCGTCATTTCAGGCTTTCCAAGTAGGTGGCCACGGCGCGTAAATCCTCTCCCGACCAGTGATCGAACGACGGCATGGGATTGCCTGGCTTGATGCGCTGACTCGCGGCGATCCACCCTGCCAACGCCCCCACGTTATTAGGCAAGGTTCCCGCTGCGAGCGACGGTCGGCTGCCCACGTGCGTCAAGTCCGGGCCAGACGTCCCCGCAGCCGGCGTGCCTCGCACGGTATGACACATTGCACAGGCTTGGAGAAACCGCTGGGCCCCGGGTTGCAACGCCGGCCCGGCCTCTCTGGCGGGACGGCGTTGCGCGGACATCCATGCATCGAACACCTCTGGCGCCAATGCATGCACCGTGAATCGCATCTTCGCGTGCTGTGCCCCGCAATATTCAGCGCATACCCCCTGGAATACGCCCGGTTCCTCAGCCTGCATCGTCATGCGGTTAACGTGGCCCGGAATCATGTCCAGCTTGCCACCCAGCTCCGGCGCCCAGAAGCTGTGAATGACGTTGTCCGACTTCAGCACCAGGTCCACTGGTACGCCGGCGGGAATACGGATGTCATTGGCTGTCTCGAACCATAGCGAGCCCGACTCATCGAGATAACGTACCCGCCACCACCAGATTTCCCCGACGACTTCGATTCGCAGCTTTGGGGCTGCCCCTTGTTTCGACGAGGCCGGCGCGCCCAGGGTATAGGACAGCAATAGCGTCAACACGATCACTGGAAAGGCAATGCCGGCAACGTGGATGAGTGCGGGCCGCGCCAGCCGATGACGAATGCGTACCGGGCCAAAGGCAGCAATCACCACCAGCACCACCATGACCACAAAAATGACTGCGGCGCCCACGAACAGCACATCACTGATTTCGGCGGTCCGCATCGCGGTTTCACTGTGCGGCAGTCCGTCGCGTGTCGGCCTCGCTCGCGCCAGCGACGGCCACATCAAAGCGGCCCAAACGATAAACACCAGAAAATGAGCGGCACCAGACATGTGGGAAGCAGGATCGGCGCGTAATAGCAGGGACCGATCGAGGAGCATGCGCCGTACCCACCCCAGGTACGAAACTTGCGCCTAGGTACCTCCATCAGGATCAGGAGCAGAAGACCTTGCGCGAGCCCGTCCGCACCACCCTCTTTTTGCTGGCGATCCTCGGATTGAGTGGCGTGGCGGCTTGCGGCGACGCGAAGCCGCCGCTGGCTCAAGACGCCTCTACTGCACGCCTATTGAATCAGGCCGATCCAGCCCGAGGCCGCCGGTTGATCGCCGAGAAAGGCTGCATCGCCTGTCACGTCGTACCGCAGATCCGCGCCCCCGTGTCGACCGTCGGCCCGCCATTGACTGACGTACGAAGCCAAGTCTATTTGAGCGGCTTGCTGCCCAACACCCCGGCAAACCTGGTGCAGTGGTTGCTGGACCCGCCCGCCGTCAATCCTCGAACCGCCATGCCAAATATGGGATTGAGCGTGGCGCAAGCCGAGGACATTGCCGCCTTCTTAATCTCGTTACCCTGAGCAATGGCAACATGAAAAGCTGCAAACGCGTTGTGGTCCTCACCCTTGCCGGATTGGCGGTATGCGCCTTGTTGGCCGCGGGCCTGCTGGTCTATATCGGCTGGTACGACGTCAGCGCCACCCGGCCGCATACGAAGTTGGTTCATCGATTGCTGGATATAGGATTGGCACGCTCGGTCGCCGTGCGCGCCGAACAGATCCGAGAACCGGACCTGAATGGTGAGGCACGTATTCAAAATGGGTTTGAATTGTTTCGCACGCACTGTGTTCAATGTCACGGTGCCCCCGGTGTGGCTCCCGCACCCTACGCGTTGGGCTTGAATCCCGTTCCGGCATCCTTGGTCGCCAGCGCCCGGGAACGTCCGGCGACGGAGATCTTCTGGATTATCCGAGAGGGAATCAAAATGACCGGCATGCCAGCCTGGAAATACCGGTTGACGGACACCCAGATGTGGGACGTGGTGGCCTTCATGCGGATATTGCCGGCCCTGTCACCCGTGGATTATCGGCAATGGGACGAAAAATCGACGAATGGGTTGCCCCGGTCCGCATCGTCTGCCTCCGCCCCAACCAGCACGTCACGGATCGGCGACGCGACCGCGGGGCGTCAAGCGGTGGAGCAATATCTATGCGCTACCTGTCATGTCATTCCCGATGTGGCCGGCGCGTCTCACCATGTAGGCCCGTCGTTGGCCGGTATTGCCACCCGGCCATTCATTGCTGGCGTGCTATCGAACAATCCCGACAACATGCGGCTATGGCTGATGGCGCCCACCACGATCAAGCCCGGCACGGCCATGCCGGATTTAAGCATCAGTGATCAGGACGCGCGCGACATCGCGGCGTTCCTGACCACCTTGTCCGAACCTCAATAGCTCTACGGCCTCGCCCAGGCGTGCCGTCATTAAGGCTTGCTTCGGGCGCCGGACCCACGGTTGCGCTGGCTCTGCTGATCCTGACCCGTACCGATCTGGGTGGCGTGACCTTCTTTTTTGCTGCGATTCTGTGTATCGCGATGGCTACTTTGCGCTTCGCGTGCCGTATCGTCCTCGGACGGGTTGGGCTTACTTTGTGGCTGCTTCATCGTCAGTGTCCTTATCGGGTTGAGACTTGGCGCGTCGCAAGTGCCATGCCAGATGCCTGTGTTGACCAATGCCGCAGCCAGCTAGTGCCATTTCTGTACTTTTTACCGAGGGGTATAGCAAAGGGCCGGGTACGCATAGCTACCCCGCAGCCGGCGTTATATCCTGCAGGTGTACGTCAGACGCGACGCTTGAACTAAGGGACCATTTCCTCATCGCGCCGTCCATGAACCACCGCTTTGAACAGCGCCGCCACCGCCGTGGCAAATGCCTCATCGAACCACGGGTTGGCGCCGCTCACCCCCACCACAATGCCGTCAAGGCAGACACTGCCCCACACGGTGCCGTCTTTCGCCTGCAACAAATGCGGCTTTAGCGCTACGACCTCGTGGCTGGGCAAGCCCGTGCGCCAGCTGAGCCTGGCCTTACCCCGCGCAAACGCGCCATAGTCCGCGTCCCATTCTTCCGGATTGCCTATGCTTTCCTCATACAGGATCGCGTCGGCAAAATCGCACCCGCCGGGCTTGGCCAAGGGGTTCATGACCACCACGTGTAAAAAACCGCTTTCTCCTACCCCTGTATCAGACAACGCGGCATCCAACATCGGCCGCGCCAGACGCACGGCTTGAACCGCGGCATCGCGATCCCAGTAGGCAGCGAGAGGGACAGACGGCATGACAGATTCCTTTGCTCGGGTTTGAGACCACACACCTGAGCAAGCACCGTTCCTGGCGCGTCTCCGATCAGTCATAGATATCGTTTTAACTGGAATAAACCGATATCTATGATTGGCGCGTCGATATCCTTGGAACCGCTCCCCCCACGTTCAAACCTCTGTGCTGGCGGTCTTGCGCGGACGCCGCGTGCGCGTCGTTGTGCTGCGAGAAGTTTTCCGCGCCGCTTTTTTGGGAGCCTCTGACACTGCCGAGGCCGATTCGACCTCTGGCGCAGATCCCGCTGCGGCGTCGAGAACAAGGGCCTCCTGAGGCGCGTTGCCTTGAGGCACAGCCTCCCCTGCATCGGCCGTTTTGCTGGCTCGACGAGTCCGTGAGCGACTGCGCTTGACCGCGGCGGATGCGGCCGTGCCACGATCATCCGGCTGTTCAACGGCGACCGCCGCAGCCTCACCGGCACTTGGTTTGGCTGCTGCTCGCGGCTCTAGGACATCGGGATATTTTGGCTGCTCGATCAGCGGCGCGCCGGGCTCAGTTGCCGTACGTTCCTGATGGCCGGCATCGGCATCATTGAACATACGACTCTGATCGGCGTGTTGAACAGGCTGCTGTCCCGTTTCCTTGCCGGCGCCTTCGGCTCTACGGCCGCCTCGAGTCCTGCGCGCTAGTTTGGCACGTGGCTCGTCCTGCACAGCGGTAGACGCCCCGCCGCCGCTGCGATACACATAAGCGCTGGAATTTTCCTCTCGGCCGACCTCCAGAAACCCACGCGATTGCGCCTCGTCCAGCAGGTTTCCAAAGGCGCGAAAGCCATAATACGATTCGTTGAAATCGGGCCGGCGGCGTTTGAGTGCGTCTTTGAGCACGGACGCCCAGATCTTGCCGCTATCCCCGCGCTCGGCCATCAGGGCCTCGAAGGTCTCGACGACCATTTCAACCGCTTGCGTTTTGCGCAGCTCCAGCTCTTCCTTCCGTTTGCGTTCTTCCTCTGGCGTACGGCGCTGACCCGCGGCGGGCGTCCCCCGATTGTCTCGACGGGATTCCGCCTTGCGCAGGCCTTCCCTGGCGAGATCGTCATAGAAAATAAACTCGTCGCAATTTGCGACCAGCAGGTCGGACGTGGACTGCTTGACGCCCACACCGATGACCTTCTTGTTGTTTTCCCTCAGCTTTGATACCAACGGCGAAAAATCGGAGTCGCCGCTGATGATCACAAAAGTATCGACGTGCGACTTCGTATAGCAAAAGTCCAGCGCGTCCACGACCAGGCGGATGTCGGCGGAATTTTTCCCCGACTGCCGCAGATGTGGAATCTCGATCAACTCGAAATTCGCCTCGTGCATAGGAGACTTGAACTCCTTGTAACGCTCCCAGTCGCAATAGGCTTTTTTAACGACAATGCTGCCTTTGAGCAGCAGCCGCTCCAGCACGGGGCGAATATCGAATTTCTGGTACTTCGTGTCACGCACGCCGAGCGCGACGTTCTCGAAGTCGCAGAAAAGCGCCATGCTGACGCTTTCGTTGGAATTGTTCACAAGCTCTCCTAATGCACCTCAGGACAATGGCGCAGAGGTAGCCGCTATTTTGACACGCCGGCGGCCTCGCCGACGCATCATGTCTGCTCATCCTGGCCGGCGATCCGGTCTGCCCGGACCTGGCTGATGCGCCAACCGTCACGCTGGGTGACCTCAAAGGCCCACTCTCCCCAGCGAATCGTCTCGCCCACCTCCGGCAACCGCTCGGCCACTCTCAACAGCGCCCCCGCCAGGGTAGCGTCGGGCAGCGGTTGATGCATTTCCGGGCTCGCCAGCAGCAACCGTACCTCCTCGATCGGCATGGCGGCGTCCAGCAGCCACACCTCATCGGCGAGTCGAGTCGCCTGCGGGGGCTCGTTCGCGTCTTCGGGCAGATCTCCTCCCACCGCCGCCAATACGTCCAGCGGCGTGACCAGGCCCACGCAGCCGCCAAGCTCGTCCACGACGATCAGCATGTGTTCGCGCGACTGGCGCAACACGTCGAGCACCTTGAGCACCGGCGTGCTTTCGAGGATGTAATAAGGCTTACGTGCCGACTCGACCAGATCGATAGCGCTGGGCAACTGCAGCTTATGCAGCAAATCCTTGAAGTGGACAACGCCAATCACATTGGCAGGATCGCCGTCGCAGAGAGGCATACGCGCATGGCCGGCCGAGAATTTCTTGACGATGGCATCCACGGGATCTTTGATGTCCAGCCAGATCATCTCGCCGCGCGGCACCATGATGGATCGCACGTTGCGCGTGCCTATACCCAACACACGTTCGACCAGTTGGCTTTCCTCCGGACCAAACCCGGGTTCGTCACCTGCGCCATCAACCAGGGCTGCGACGTCCTCCACGGCATTCTGATCTGCCGGGCTCTTGCCGCCGCGCAGCAAGCGCAACACTGCCCGAGCCGTGCGTTGACGCCCGGTCAGATTCTGCGTGCGCCGGCTGCGGTTACGTCGGGCCAGCTGATTGCAGGCCTCGACCACGACCGAAAAGCCAATGGCGGCATACAGATAGCCCTTGGGCACATGAAAACCCAGGCCTTCGGCCACTAGGCTGAAACCGATCATCAGCAGCAGGCCCAGACACAGGATCACTACCGTCGGGTGGCGATTGACGAACGCCATCAACGGACGGCTGGCCAGCATCATGACTGCCATGGCGATCACCACCGCAATCATCATGATGCTCAATTCCTGAACCATACCCACGGCGGTGATGACAGAGTCCAGCGAGAACACCGCGTCCAATACGACAATCTGCAGAATCACCTGCCAGAACACCGCGTGCTGCACCTTCTGGCTCCCGCCGTGCGCCCTGCCCTCGACCCGTTCATGCAGTTCCATCGTGCCCTTGAACAGCAAAAACAGGCCACCCAGGATCAGGATCAGATCCCGGCCGGAAATCTCGGCGCCGAATGCGGTAAACAGCGGTTCGGTCAGCGTGACCACCCAGGCGATGCTCGCCAGCAGGCCCAGACGCATCAGCATCGCCAGCGTCAGGCCGATCACACGGGCACGATTGCGCTGCTCAGGCGGCAATTTATCGGCCAGGATGGCGATAAAGACCAAGTTGTCGATACCCAGGACAACTTCCAGAATAATCAGTGTCGCCAGACCCAACCACGCAGTGGGGTCGGCCATCCAGTCAAAAAACATGCAGAGATCCTAGTAAAGGAAAAGGCAATAGCCGTCGTCACGACGCGATGCGGCCGTGATAGAGGACAAATTCGGGGTCAACATGCGCGAGCCCGGGCGGGCGCTGCAACGGCGCCGGGCGGAGCCAAGCCCCGGTCTCGATAGAGGAAGAGATGCACGAACGGCCGCCGTACTTGGCGCCATGGCCAAGCCTGTGCCTCGTGAGAGGAAAAAATCTGCGCGAGGGGCATTGCCCTCAGGGGGAAGCGCCGCGGCTGGATCGCTGACGGCGCGGTGGTACTAGGAGGCTCGTTGCTCATAAAAGAGGACGCACACGTCCCGGCTGATCACAGCCGGCCAGGCAGCGCCCTTAGCTGACATAAAGCTGAATAATAATGGAAATTCGGCAATTCTGCTAAACCGTCCCGGAGCTATCAGCCACACGGCGAGCATTGCGCCCGCCGTTGCCGGAACAAGGTATCAGTGATTACTGGCGCACAGAATCGAGCACTTCGCTGTTCTTCACCACGTCCTGCGCCTTGGTATAGCTCTCAATCAGCAACTGGTAGGCCGGGAAGATCTTGGTGTAGACCTCAGCCCATTGCTGGGCGTCCTCGCGGTTCCAGGTCTTTTGCAGTTCAGAGGCCACAGCTGCCGTATCCATGGGTACGACACCAGCCTGCACGACGCGGGCCAGCGTGATTTCCTGAGCCATCTTGCTGTAGGTGCCGGAGGCATCGACTACTGCAAACACCTTATAGCCCTCCGCAACTGCGCTGATGGCGGGGAAAGCCATGCAAACACTGGTGATGGTGCCGGCGATGATGAGCGTCTTGCGGCCGGTGGCCTTCACGGCTGCGACGAAATCCGGATTGTCCCAGGCATTGATTTCGCCCTTGCGCGCCACGTACTGAGCGTGCGGTGCATTCTCGTGAATCTCGGGAATCAAGGGGCCATTGGGGCCCTGCGGAACGGACGCCGTGGTAATGACCGGCAATTTGGATAGTGTGGCTATTTTGGCCAGCGCAGTGGCGCGGGCGCGCAGCTCTGTCATCGGCATGTCGCCTACGGTCTGGAACAGGCCGCTTTGATGGTCGATCAGCAACATGACAGCATCGCTCGCGTCGATGACGGGACGCTGGCCGTTGAAATTGGCGGGTGTGCTCATAGCTTTCTCCTTCAGGGTTCAATGGTGCATGGCACCGGAATGTCCGCCGACCCAGAGAGGTCAGCCCAGGCAAAATGTTGTTTGCACTGATGGGAGAAGCATAATTTCGAGACGATATTACGTGTAGTGGCCTAAATCGCGTCTCAGCGTCCTATTATCTGAACGATAGCGGCGGCATTCGAGGTAGTTCAGATGGGACGAGCCGAGACTGCAAACAGGCCAAGCGGCCATTGCGGCCGGCTTAGCGTGCTTTTTTCGAATCCGGAAGCGAGCCCTATTTCACCAGGGTCACGGGCACATCCGCGAGGTGAATGACTTTGTTGGCCACCGAACCCAGCAAGATGCCTGGCAAAGCGCTCAGGCCGCGCGTGCCCATCACGATATGCGCGCATTGGTGCGCATGCGCATAGTCGACGATAGTCTGCGCCGATTGACCCGCCTTGATGGCGGTGACAAAACGCACCCCGGCGTTTTCCGCGGCTTTGCGGGCGTCAGCCAGCGCCTTTTCGCCCTCTTCGTTGTAGTAATCCTGGACAACTTGCTTGTCCAGGAACATCTTGGCATGGCCAGACAGAATGGGCGGCGGCGCATTCAGCAAATGCAATTCCGCCTCGTCGTGCTGGCCCGCCATGGCAATGGCTGTCTTCAGTGCGCGCAGCGCGGATTCCGAGCCGTCTACGGGAACTAGTATCTTGAACATGAGCTGCTCCATAAAAAGAGGTGAATGGATGCCGCCATTTCAGGATAGCAGATCAGCTATACGCGGTATTGATCCAGATCAACTATCCCAGAGCCACGGAAAACGCAACGATGATGGGCCCCCACAAGGTAATCAAGACATTGCTGACCGCAAACGGCACCGTAAACCCTATGGCATAGACATCACTGTTTCCGCGCTCTTTCAACGCGTTGAGCGTGGCCACCGTAGTCTGAGCTCCCGCCAGGCCGGGCAACAACAGCAAAGGGGGAAGCCGCAGCACATAACGGCCGACGAGCAGCCCGACCACAGGCCCTGCCAACGTCACGATCACGCCGGCGCCGAGCAGCTTGGCAAATAGCGTCACACCCCCCTCGTGCACAGCCTGTATGGCGTGCGGACCGGCAGACAGGCCGATGGCGGCGATAAAGACGATGAGCCCCACATCCGACAGCAATCGTAATGCCGGCTCCGGTATATGGCCGACCAGGGGATAGCGGCTGTACAACCAACCCGCCAGCAGACCTGCCACCAACACACCGCCGCTCGTCCCCAACCCCAGCGGCACGCCGGTCAAATGCACTTGCAACAGACCGAACAGAATGCCGACCACCACGCCGCCCGCCAAATAGACGAGGTCGGTGTGTCCCGGGTCGTGCTCGATCGAGCCCAGATTCTTTGCTGCGATCGCGATAGCGGTGCGGCTGCCTTTCAAGCGAAAAACATCGCCACGTTGAACACGCGTGCCGAGCGCACGAGGCAACGTGCTGGGTCCCCGGCGTAGGGACTCCAGAAAGGCGCCTCGTGCGGCGCCACGCACCAGCTCTCCGAGCGTCTTGCCGGCGAGCTCGGAGCGCGTCAACACAATGGAAACCTCCACCATGGGTTCCTGGAACAATTCCTGATCGTCTACCTCGGTTCCGATCTGCCCCGCCGCACCGACGATGCCTGCGCGCCGCGAGGCGATCAGCACGACGTCGTCCAGTGCCAATGACGTGCCGGGCCGCACTTCACGATGGATTTCCCCACCGCGACGGATAGCCATGATGGTCAACCGCCCTGCGGCATAACGGCTTTCGAACTCACGGACCGTCGTGTTATTGAGCTCTGGATTTTCCAGCCGGTAGGTGCGCAACGATAAAGGCGCCCTATCCCATTCGCCGTCGTCCGCCGCGTCCGCCTGATCCCGCAGTTCCGCCTCGCCCTCCTTCGCAACCCGTTTCAGATCGATCTTCAGCAATCGCGGGGCCAGTACGGTCACGAACAGGATCAGCCCTATCTCGCCAAAGATATAGGTCGTGGCGTCAGCCAGCGGCGCATGCGCCATCAACACATTGCGCGTGGCCTCATCGAGGTCCATCGCCGAAATCGCGCTCAGCGCGCTGCCCAATGCCGCGGACTGCGTCATCGAGCCGGAAACCAGGCCGGCGGACAGGCCCGGGTCGAAATCCAACAGTGCCACCATCGCAATCGCCGCAGCCAAGCCGGTGCACGAGACCACCACAGCCAGCGCCATCTGCGGCAATGCCTCACGCTTCAGGCTGGCAAAAAACTGCGGGCCGGCGGAATAACCGACCGCAAACAAAAACAAGTCAAAAAAAGCCCATTTCAGCAAATCTGGGATCTCGGGCTTGAACAACAGACCGAGAATCATGCCGGCGATCAAGGTGCCCACCACCGTCCCGAGGCTGACCTTGCGTATTTCCACCCGGCCGATGAAATGGCCCGCGACGATCGTCGTGAACAAGGCCAACTCTGGATGCGCACGGACCACTTCAAACAGTTGCTCGAATTGCATGTAACCTCGCTTGCAACGACGACGCCGGGGTGAGCCGCATGAATCGGCTCACCCCGGCCAGGGCGCATTCAACCCGCCAGAATCATGGCGAAATAACCGAACACCGTCAGCAATACGCCCGACACCGCATATCCCACCGGAAAGCTCAGCCAGGGCACGCTGGACCCCACCTCCTTGGCCGCCTCTCGCGCCGGTCCCGAGTGGCTGCGCGCGCCAGCGGTAGCCCCCATCAGCAAGGCCGGATTGATCTTCATGATGTGGAACCCGATGGCCCACACAATAATGGGCGGAATCGTAGAAGCCAGAAAGCCCACAATAAAGATCTTCAGCGCGATCGCCCCCGTCAACTGACTCAGCAGATCAGCGCCGGCGTTAATGCCGACAATCGCCACAAAACCGATCAGGCCGAGATCCTCCAGGATGTTGCGCGCGGCATTCGGCGTATTGCCGAAAAAGCGCAGTCTCGACGAGATCGAGGACACGATAATGCCGGACAGCAGCAGCCCCCCGGCATTACCCAGGCCGACATTGGCGCCAAAAGCCGGTACCTCGATGAGGCCGATCAAGAATCCCAGAATCATGCCAAACGACAGCGTCAGCAGATCCGTCGCCGAACTGTGGCGCGCGATAGTACCGAAGATCTCTCCGGCCTTGCCTACCGCCGACTGCAGTCCCGTGACGAACAGCACATCACGCTTTTGCAGCGTCGTTTCCAAACCGATGGGCAATGGCACGCCGCTGCGTTCGATGCGCTGCAGCTGGATCTGACCTGCCAGCTCCGAGCCTCGGAACGTCTTCAACGGCCGTCCTGTGACCTCCTTGTTGGTCACCAGTATCTCTGCTTGATCCAGCGGAATGGTGAGGACCTTCGCATCAGGGACCTCGGGTCCGAGAACGCCCATATTGGCCGTCATTTCCTCCAGGCGGCCACCCAGCGCCACGATGTCACCATGCTGGAATTGCGTGTCGGTCCCGGGGCCCAGCATCTGGTCGCCGCGCTCGACATTGACGACCTGATACTGCGGAAAACGTTCGCGAAACTGCTGGACAGTCTTGCCGATGGATTCCGGATTCTCTACACGGTAGGCGCGCAGATCAAAAGGATGAAACGCCGTGAGGCCCGCATCATCCACATTCGGCACGCCGTGTTGTTTTTCAAATTCTTGTGCAGCAGCCTTGGCGTCGACCCCCCAAATCCTGGGCAAGTACTTGCACAGCAGAATGATGCCGACGGTGCCCCAAATGTACGTAATACCGTAGGACAAGGCGATCATGGCACTGACTTGCTCGGGCGTTTGGCCTGCCCCCATCGACATGACGCCGGAGCTGACCGCTTGCTCCGCCGAGCCGATCGCCGCGGACATGGTCTGCGATCCGGCCAACATACCGCCAGCCGCCCCTAACGGCAGCTCGAAAAAACGCGTGCCAAACACCACGATCCCCAACCCGAGGATGGGCGCAATCACGGCCAGAATGGCGTAATTGATGGACTCCTTGTTCAATGCATTCAGAAACGACGGCCCTACGCGCAGTCCCACCCCATACATGAACAAGTAATACAGCAGCGATTTGGCGAAGTCATCCAGATGGAATTTGACCCCATAAAGCGATCCCACCGTGGCCATCAGGCAACCGACAATAATGGCGGCCGCCACCGCGCCCAGGCCGTAGCCTTTCACCGAAAACTTGCCCACCCAAACAGACAAACCAATAGTCAGAAATAGCAAGATATAGGGATTGTCCCCGAGGAAATGCATGGAAGCTTGCATGATGTGTACCCTGGAAACGCGGATATCAAAGCGCGCCGCACGACTCCAGCACGGGAAGCCGTGCGACGCCCCCAACTCATGACCAACCTAGCGACGATTGATCCATGCCTGCATCAACATTTCGCCGGACTTGTCTTGTGCGGATCATGCAGTTCCGGTGGCGTCGCCGTGCCACCATGCTGCTCCAGATACTTGCACGCGTTGATGATGTCGGTGGCCAATGTCATGGCCACGTTGTGATTAATGTGCGGGCGCACCACAACGCGCAGACTGCGCACCGATTCCGCATCAGGCGGCATGCTATAGGCGGAAATCACCCAGCCGCGCTCGCGCACCTTGTTCGAAACGTCGAACTCGTTGAAGTTCTTGATCTTCTTGTCCAGCGTCACCGCAACCACCGGAATACGTTGCGTATCGTTCATGATTGTGAAATAGCCGCTATCGACCAGGCGCTGGCGCAAGGCTATCGCATTATCGAGCGTGCGCTGCATGATGCGGCGATACCCCTCAAAACCTAGGCGCAGGAACTGGTAGTACTGCACTGCCAGCTGGAAAGAATTCCGGCTGAAGTTCAATGTCGCGGTAGGCATTTCACCGCCCAGATAATTGACATAGAACACCAGATCCTCGTTGAAAATCTTGCGTTCCCGGAACACCACCCATCCCAGACCCGGCGGTGTCAGGCCGTACTTGTGCCCCGACGCGTTAATCGACAGCACGCGCGGCAGACGAAAATCCCATTTGTAATCCGGATACAAGAAAGGATTCACAAAGCCCCCGGACGCGCCGTCAATGTGCATAGGCACAGAGACCCCGGTTCTTTTCTCATAGTCATCCAACCAATCGTGAATGCCCTGAATGTCGTCATCCTCGCCCGTGAACGTCTGGCCGGCGATGGCTACCACTGCTATCGTATTCTCATCGACATACTTATCGAGGTCCTCGGCAGTCAGGCAATATTGGCCGGGTTTCAACGGAACGATGCGCGGTTCGACATCGAAATAGCGCAGGAATTTTTTCCAGACGATCTGTACATTCCCGCCTGTCACCATATTGGGACGCGTGGCGTCTTTGCCCTCGCGCTCTCTGCGCTGACGCCAGTTCCATTTATGCGCCAGGCCGGCCAGCATGCATGCCTCGGAGGATCCCACCGTAGCCGTCCCGTACGGCATCGCATCGGCCGGGCCATTCCACAGCCGATGCAGCCACTTCACCATGCGATTTTCCATGGCGAACAACTGCGGGTACATGTCGTGGTCGATATAGTTCTTGAACATGTTTCGCTCGGCCAGGCGCACGGCCTCCGGCTCGGCAAACGTCGTCACGAACGACGACATGTTCAACATGGGATTAGTGTCGATCCACTCGTCGCTGACCACCAGTGCATAAGCGGCGCGGGCGGACATACCGTCCTCCGGAAAATGGTCTTCCGGCACCTCGATATTGAATTGGTCGTACGGTGTCGATAGCAAATTAGATTGGGTCATTCTGGCACCTTTCTAAAGCGCGCAAAGCCGCGCAGACGAGAACACCGGGGCGGACATGCCGTCGTCAGAACGGCATGTCCGCGCACCACGGACGATAAGTAATGCGACAGTGCTACTTCGACTGCGCCTTTTGCTTGGCCTGCTCTTCGAAATGCTTGTCGATGGTCTTGTGCACCTGCTCTTCGACCTGGTCAATGCTGAAACTCGCCGGGCGTTGGCTAGGCGGATACGTCACAAAAGTCTCCAGAAATTCCGATGCCTTCATCGTAGCGATCGCGGTCAAATAGGAGTTCTTGGCCAGCCAGTCGTTGTACTGATCCGAGGTGATGTCCGCCCGCTCGTAGGGGTCCATACGCAGGTTGAAGATCTTCGGCACCCGCAGGCAGACAAAGGGATCCTGCCAGATATTGAAATTCCCCGGCGTGCGCTGTTCGCAGAACACCGCCTTCCAGTTGCCGAAACGCATACCCACCAATTTCCCATCATCATTGAAGTAAAAGAAATCGTCGCGGGCGCTCTTGTCGGTCTTGCCGGTCAGATAAGCGAGTTGGTTATAACCATCCAGATGCACCTTGTAATTGAGCTTGCCATTCGGTGGTGTCCATCCCTTGAGCAGGCGGTCCTTGATATCGGTATCGCCTGTCGCAGCCAGCAGCGTCGGGAACCAATCCAACCCCGAAACGATGCCGCTCTGGATCTTGCCGGCCGGGATCTGCCCCGGCCAGCGAACCATGGCGGGCACACGGAACGCGCCCTCCCAGTTCGAGTCCTTTTCGCTGCGGAACGGTGTCGTGGCGGCATCTGGCCAGGTAAAGGCATTGGGGCCGTTATCCGTCGTGTAAACCACGATCGTGTTGTCGGCAATGCCCATATCGTCCAGCTTCTTCAGCAGCTTGCCCACGTCCTGATCATGCTCCCACATGCCATCGGCATACTCGTTGCCGGGCATCCCGCTCTTGCCACGATACTCGGGGCGCACGTGCGTATAGATATGCATGCGCGTGGTGTTCATCCACACAAAGAACGGCTTGTCGCCCTTGCCGTGCTTGTCGATGTAATCAATCGCTGCGCCGACGGTCTCGTCGTCAATCGTCTCCATGCGCTTTTTGGTCAACGCACCCGTATCCTCGACCTTGCCGTCGGCCGACGCCTTGACTACGCCGCGTGGTGAGAAATTTTTGACATACGGGTCATTGGGATCCTGAGGCCAGTACGGACGTTCGGGTTCTTCTTCGGCATTCAAGTGATACAGGTTGCCGAAAAATTCATCGAAACCGTGATTGGTCGGCAGATACTCATCCCGATCGCCCAAATGGTTCTTGCCGAATTGAGCCGTCACATAGCCGCGTGCCTTCAAGGCCTGGGCAATGGTGATATCGCCCGCTTGCAGCCCGACTGTGGCGCCGGGCGCACCCACTTTGGACAAGCCCGTACGCAATGGCGTCTGGCCCGTGATGAACGACGACCGCCCCGCCGTGCAGCTATTTTCGGCGTAATAGTCGGTGAACATCATGCCTTCCTTGGCGATGCGGTCGATGTTGGGCGTGTGATACCCCATCACCCCATGGCTATAGGCGCTGATATTGGCCTGCCCGATATCGTCACCGAATATCACCAGGATATTGGGCTTCTTGCTGTTGGCATCGCCGGCGCTAGCCTGCTGAGCCTGTGCTTGCCAACCCGCTGCGCAGGCCAGCAAGCCCACAGCGAATATAGCGCCTAACCGTCCGGTCGTACTCATTGCTTACTCCTCTTCATCTGAAACAAAGACCCGCAACAATGCACTTTCATCACTCGGTACGCGCTATATATCCGGCACGCTCGGACTAAAGATGGCTTAACAGAGCCGATCTTAGCTAACTAAAAAATCAATGCGGCAGTTGCCATGACCGTGTCATTACTATCCAACCGGTTCTTGCTGCTGATAGTCGGCACCCAACGCAAACTCAACGACAACGATCGCTCGCCAGGGAGCTTCCTGTCATACGTGACGATGGGACCCAAGGCCCAATCACGTCCTTTGAAACCGTTCAAGCGATCCGCCGTGGGGCCGCTGTCGTTGCCCAACTGCTGTTGGGTCCCAACGATCAAACCGGCGCTCAGGCCGTTGTCGAATTTCCTGCGCGCCATCACGTCCATGCTGAACAGCGGCGCATTGCGATAGTCGGTCGCGCGATTCTTGGTATAGATCTGCAGGCCCGCCACCATGTCGAGCTGCCATTTCGATTCGGGAAAGATCTTGGTATAGGCGACCTGCGGAATGAATGTCCAGTTGTTCAGGCTGGGGTTCGCCATATCGTCTTCGTCATACTTCCCTGTCGGCGCCCAGACATTCAGGCTCAAAGCGATATGCGAAGTTTCGGAAAAGTGATAGCCGGCCACAATGGGCGTGAAGTACAAATCGAACAGGTTCGAGGCGATATCGCTCGTGCTCGCGCCTCGTTGAGAGCCGCTCAATGAGGCTTCGACCTTGGTCCATACGTAGGGGATGGTGATACCGGAGGCAAAATTCCATTTGCCTGTGTCCGTATCCCAGGTCTTAAGCAATGACAGCAGCGTAAAAGAGATCTTGCCGTCCAGGCCCAGCGAGGTCTTGCCCGCAATGGGCACGTCTCGATGGGCACCAATCGACCCGTCAAAATAGATTTGAGTGAGATTGACCGCGGTGATAGGTTCCGGCGCGACGATGCCCGCGTTAGGCAAGACATTAGTACCGGTGATCTGGCGGCCCAGGGCACCTTCGGTAGCCCAACTGGACGTTGACGACAATGCTGCGCCGAGCCCGACGCACGCGATGGTAAGTCTCTTGCACCCTGCCCCGAAATGGCGGGATGGTGCCGTCACACGAACCCACACATTCGAAATGAACTTGCCCCAACCTTTTGCTGCCATCAAGCCCTCCGCTTTAACAACACTGCAAAAAGGCAAACCGCGTCAAATCATGGGCCCGTCGTAACCAAATATAGGCTTGTCGCAAATTGTAGAGTAATTTTTAACAACAATGCCATCGTTTTACTAGTTCTTGGCATTTTGAGACATTCACTACCTCGAATGGGCTGCAGATCAGCCGCCCACAGATTACCGATTCGCAATAAACAGATATTTTCTTGCAGAACATATCGCGCAACATCTCGGCAAGCGCAGCGCTGGCACTGGCGGCTATTCCTTCTCGGACGGGGCCTTGGCGGCGCGACGGCGACGCGGGCCGGCTTGCATCACGAGCTCCAGTTGCCGATCCTTTGTCTGTATCTGTTCACTCAAGGCGTTGATCTGCGCCGACAGTTGCGCCACCGTGCTTTCCCAATGTATTTGCGCCGCCAGCGTGGCCTGCGTGCCCGCCTCCAACTGCGCGGTCAATATTTGCACGGCAGCCTCGGCCTTCATTGCCCGTTGAAGCTGAACGTCCGTATCCGCACGGGCCTGCTCCATCGCCTGCTGATGACGCAACGCCGAGACGTCGGCGGCCTTACGTGCGCGCTCCTGGTCTTCCTGCGCCTTTTTTAACGCTTGCCGCAACTCGTCGACCTCGATCAGCCAACGCCGTTCATGTGCGGCGTGCCGCATTTCGGCGGCTTCCAAGGCCTGCTGTTGCGAGACGTGCGCCTGTTGCGACAACTGCTGCAATGCTGATATCTGATCGTGAGCCGATGCCAGCTCGGCGCTGAGCGCTTTCTCGGTCTGTGCGCTTTCCCGTAATTGTGCCTCGGCAGCCTGCAGACGAGCCTCCGTCGCGGCCGCCTGTGCGTGAGCAGCCTGAGCACTGGTTTGGAGATCCGTTTCTCGAGCTCGCAGCCGGTTTCGGTCTTGCGCGAGCGCCTCGCGATCGGCAGCCAGCGCTTCTTGAGCGTTGGTGAGTTCCCGGCGCTGTGCAGCCGCCTCAGTAGCGCACCCCTCGCGGGCGGCTGCCAAGGCCGTTTCCCAAATTTGCGTCACCGCTTTTGTCACCAGATCGGGAATACCCCTGTCTGCGCTCTGCCCTGACACCAGACGTTCGCCCAGACCGCGAAACCACGCCTTCAGATGAGGCCCCACCGTATTGGGCGAGCCACGCCCGAGATGCAGACGCACCCGCTCGATGGTCGGCTGTTCGCCCGATTGCAGCAGCGCATCTGCTGCTGCCCACACGTCTGCTTCTTGAACGCCTATCGCCATGATGGATCTCTGTTCGCGGCCAGCTTGGCGCTGGCTCCTGTTTCTGGCAAATTAGGGTGGATAATTAAAAGTTATCCGCCCTAATTCAATATTTCTGTATTATTTAATACGTACTACATATTATATAGAACACATTCTATGTTTATGCGAGAAATTCAGTGAAAAATGCGCGATTTGGCCCCTCGCGAGCTGTTGTACAACGCGCCCAGGCTGCTGGAACGCTGCAAGACAGCCTTGGTGCGAGCGACGCATCGATTCAAGCGCTGCTGCGTGAAGGCAGCTCGGAAAACACCCTCGCCGCCTATCGATCAGCCATTCAATATTGGGCGGCCTGGCATCAATTGCGATTGGGTACGCCCTTTCTGCTGCCCGTGCCGGTCAATACGGTGATGCAGTTCATCGCCGATCATGTCGAGCACGTCACGAATCAGGGGCTGGCGCATGACTTGCCTGCTGACGTTGACGCGGCCCTGGTGGCCGCCAGGGTCAAACGCAAACCAGGGCCATTCAAGCTCGCGACGGTCCGCCACCGCCTAGCGGTCCTGTCCGAGGCGCATGAAACGCAAGACCTGCCCAACCCCTGCCGCAGCCGGGCCGTGCAGATGTTGTTGGAGCGCGTGCGCAGCGCCTACGCAAAACGCGGCGACCGCCCGGCGCGCAAAGACGCCTTGACCAAAGAGCCACTGGAACAGCTCCTGGCGACCTGCGACGACTCGCTCATCGGGCTGCGTGATCGCGCCCTGCTGCTGTTTGGATGGGCCAGCGGCGGCCGGCGACGCTCCGAAATCGTACGCGCCACAATAGAAAACACACGCCGCGTCCCCGAGGGATTTCTCTACACGATGGGACACTCCAAGACTAACCAGGAAGGCGTCGAACGCGCCGACAGCTACAAACCCGTGGTAGGCCGCGCGGCGATCGCCTTAGAGGCATGGTTGAGTGCCGCCGGGATCACATCAGGGCCGTTGTTTCGCCGTGTGCGGCGCGGGGGCGTGATCGGCGAGGGATTGGGAGCCGAGGCCGTGCGCAAGATCGTACAGGCGCGTGCCGCCCTGGCCGGGCTGTCCGGAGACTACGCCGCCCATAGCCTGCGGTCGGGCTTTGTCACCGAGGCCGGCCGTCAGGGGCTGCCGCTCGGCGAGACCATGGCGATGACGGGACATGCGAGTGTCGTCAGCGTCGTGGGCTATCACCGGGCCGGGGCGGCCCTATCTGCCAAGGCCGGGCGCTTGCTGGAAAATGATTCCGAGTTCAGCGAGGCCCCTGCCCCTCACCCAGCCGCCAATTCAATCAGCGGCGATTGATTTCACTGCCACCTACAACAACAACTGTATCGCCGGCAAACTCGCATCTGCGTTAAGCAAGACGACTTTCTTTCGTTGTATCCGCCATTGTCCCGCCTCACGAACCAACGTGTGATAGGCGGTGGCCGCCAGCACACGCTGCGTATCGCCTTGCGTTTCCACATACATAAACGGAGTGCGTGTGTGGAACTTGCCGGACGATTCGTCGGCATCGATGACCGCAGGCGCCTGCAACACCCGCAGCCCTCGCACCGCCGGATGCAGCGAATGAGCGCGCGGATTGGCATATCGCTGCACGCGCAGGCGCAAAAGCAATAAGTCCTCGTACAACAAAGCCGGGGACTCGTCCGGTGGCGTGGAGTCTGTCACACCGTCGTCAGGAGATAGCGGCATCCAGTACAAACCGTCTTGCGTGAACAACGACAGCCACGCCTCATACTGCCGCGTATCGAGCAGCATCGCCTCGTGATACACGAAGTTGGTCAATGAGGCATGCGCAGCTGCGGTCTCCAATGCTGTTGGCGCAATGACCTGATTCACGATCGGCTCTCCATCCGCAATAGCCTGACTCATGACGCATCCTCCATCAGCCCCAGCCACCCGCGATGTTGATTGCGAATCACCAGTTCATTATTGCCGCTGTCTAACGAAACAGCGCTCGCGTCGATCTCGCCCTCGCGGTAGCCACGATGCAGGCTCAGCCATTCGTTACCCAAGCATTGCAGCCCCTGCTGCTGGCTCTCGAACAAATGCACATCATCATGCGCCACCACTGACATGGGCGAAAACACCAGCCGCGCGTACGACGAAGCGCGTTGGCGCAATCTGGCCGACGCGTTTTTTGGCGCAAAGGCCCACACTTCGATCAAGGTCTCATTCACCGACAACGGACGGATGACGCGCAACACCATCGGCGAGGCTTTCGCAGCCAGGCTCGGGTAAAACACGGTGTTCTGCGGCGAGAAACTGAGAATGCGCTCGGCCTCGTCCTTGCCATAATGGGACTCCAGCGAGGCCTGATAATCCGGCAACGGTGCATAGCCCGTGTGAATACTGAACTTCGTGCCCAGAATGCTATGGCCGTGCGGCAGCACGCGAGCGCCCATTTCCGAATAGAAACTGTAGCCCGCGCCAAACGGCAGTAATTGTTCCATCGCCAAAACGGTATCGCTGCCCTCAGGCAAGTGTTCGCTGACATGTTTGGCCGCGCTGGCTGCGGACTCGTGGGTGGAGATCGGATGCACGGTATCGTTCACGTTCTCCAGATAGAGTTTCCAGTTGCAGCGAATGATGTTGCGCAGCGGTTTACCCAACACCTCTACCCCACCCTCCGGCGCACGGGCGATGATGTTGTCCAGTGTGGCCAGCGCCTCGCCAAAATAGGACTCGAAATCCGGCCCCTCATCACTGAGGCGCACAAACACAAAACCTTTGTAATTGATCGTCGCGCCGGGGCTGGATAAGCCTTTCCCGGAAGGGCAGCTCGACAGTTGCGTGCCCTCGTAGTCATTTTTCAGGGGAACGGACAACAACGAACCATCGAGCTTGTAGGTCCACGCGTGATAAGGGCAACGCAGGAATTTCCCACAATTCCCCTGACGCTCGTGTACCAGTTGACTGCCCTTGTGTGCGCACCGGTTCATCAACGAGACCACCTCGGCGGCGCTTTTGCGCAGCATGATCAGCGACTGCCCGACGATATCGATCGTGGTGTAGTCGCCGACGTTCGGTATCTGGCTCTCGTGTCCCAGATACACCCAGGCACGCGTCCATAGGCGCTCGACTTCGGTCCGATAGAGATCGGGATCCACGTATAGATCCCGGTGTACACGATCCGGCTCGATCAGAGATCGCAGTGGTGTCGTGGATGAGAACTCACGCATTGGTTGCTCCGGATAACCCGGTACGTTGCCGGGAACAGAAATGGATCCAGCCGCGAAACTATACGGCTGGGGGATAAACGCGAGTGACGGCTTGGCGGCACAACTCCTGAGCCGTGATCTAGGCAGCCGCACGCTGTACGGCAGGCGTTGCGTGCAACGCAGCGTCTGCATCCCGGACCGCGGGCCTCCATGCCTGGGCAGCAGAATCTGGCGGAACTGCCGCGATCAGTGCGCGGGTATAGGGATGGCTGGGTTGCTCGAACACCTCATCAGTCGGTCCCTGTTCGACGATGCGGCCTTTGTGCAGCACCAGCACACGCGTACAGAGATAGCGCACCACGGCCAGGTCGTGCGATACGAACACCAGCGCAATCCCCAGCTCTTGTTTCAGTTGCAGCAACAGATTCAGGATCAAGGCTTGCACCGAGACATCGAGGCCGGACACGATTTCATCGGCCACAATCATCCGTGGCGTCACGCACAGGGCGCGGGCGATGTTGACGCGCTGCTTCTGTCCACCCGATAGCTGCGACGGTAGCCGGTCCACCGCCTCGGGCGGCAGGCCCACCGAGGCCAGCAATTGCTGCGCAATCTGGTTGCGGTCTTGAGTGGCGGCACCCGCACGCAGGCGGGCCTGTTGACTGACCTCCAGGATCTGCGTGACGAGGGAGCCAACACGACGCCGGGGATTCAATGCCGAATCGGGGTTCTGAAACACCAATTGCACATCGCGCGGATCTGCCAGGGGAATGTTCGTCCCGAGCCGCCTGTTGCCGCTGGCGGAACCGGGGTACTCAATCTGCCCCGCTGTCGGCGCGACCATGCCGGCCATCAGGCGCGCAAGGCTTGTTTTGCCACTGCCGCTCTCGCCGACGATGCCAAGAAATTCGCCCTGCTCAACGTGGACACTCAAGGGTTCCAATATCTGGATGGACTCGCTGGACCGGAACAAACGAGCCGGACCGGGATAGCAGAGCGCGACATCGCGCAATTGCACGACGGACGACCTACTGCCGGGTGGCGGGCCGCTACGTAATGCCGCGAGCGCATCGATGCCATCGGCCTCGTTGACCGGCCAGGCAGGAATATGATCCAGGCACCGCGCGGCGCGCCCATCCTCTCGCGATGACAATGCAGGATGATGCGTGGCGCAGCCGTCCTGGCGTATCGGGCAGCGCGAGACAAAGCGGCAGCCTTGGATGCGCGCAAAATCTTTCAACCCCGGCATGAAATCCGGCAAGGCCTGCAGCAGCCGGGTCGATTTCCCCATCCCTGGAGCGGACTCTTTCAGGCTGCGCGTATAGGGATGCAAGGGCGCGTCCAGCACTTGCCGCGCCGCCCCCAGCTCGACGATCTCGCCCGCGTACAGCACTGCAATCGAATCACACACATGTGCAGCCAAGCGCAAATCGTGCGTCACCAGCACTACCGCCGTCTTGTGTCGCCTTTGCTGTTCGGCCAGCACCTGCATGATCTGCGCCTGCGTAATCACATCCAGCGCCGTGGTAGGCTCGTCGGCAAAGATCAATGCAGGGTCGCCGCAGAATGCCATCGCAATCAGGATGCGCTGACATTGACCGCCCGACATCTGATGCGGATAGCGTGCCAGCATGGCTTTCGCATCGGTCAGTCCGACCTCGGCCAGCCGCGAGCTGGCATAGCTTTCCCGCTGCGCGGCGGGAATCCCCACATGGCGCAGGTGCTCGAAAAGCTGTTGGCGGACGGTCAGCGCCGGATTCAGACCCGACAGCGGCTCCTGCGGAATAAAAGCGATCTGCCGCCCCAGCAGTTCGCGGCGTCGAGCGGGCTTGATCTGATTGAGATCCTGCCCTTTGAATGTGAGCACCCCTTGGCTGATGCGAAAACCCGCGGGGATGGTACCCGCGACCATCCGGCCGATCATGCTTTTCCCCGCGCCGGACTCCCCGACCAGGCCCAGCATCTGCCCCTCCGGGACACTGAGCGTGATATCGCGCAGCACATCGGCGGGCGCGGTGTTGCCGGCATCGTCCAGCGCAACATCCACGGTCAAGGTCAAATGGCTCAATTGCAATAAGGACATGGGTTCAGTTCCTCGCACGCTGACGCGGATCCAGCGCTCGCCGCAGTCCGTCACTGAGCAGATTGAATCCGAAGACCGTCAACACGATGCCGACGACCGGCGCAATCAATGTCCAGATGGCCTCCTGCATCGTGCTGCGGGCATCGGCGATCATGACGCCCCAGGCGACCACATCGGCAGGCACCGACAGACCAACAAAGCTCAAAATCGCTTCGACAATGATGGCAATACCGATCTGCAGACTGAACAAGGTCAGAATCAGCGGAACGAGTCCAGGCAGCATCTCGCGCAGAATCACGCGCAAATGGCCGAATCCCATCAAGCGCGCAGCGGTGACGTAGTCATTGCGCCGGATTTTCAAGGCCTCGGCGCGCACGACCCGGCAAAACCGCGTCCAGTCCACCAAGATGATCGACAGGATCACATTCCCTACCCCAGTCCCCAGGCCCACCATCAGGATCAACGACAGCACAACCGGCGGAAAGGACATCCACAGATCGACCAGATACCCAATGGCGCGATCGACACGGCCACCGAAATAGGCGGCAATCAGCGCCAGCACACAGCCGGCCAGCGTGGCGCCGGTCGCGGCGCACAGCCCCACCCATAGCGCAATGCGGGTGCCAAAAATCAATCGCGACAATACACAGCGCCCCAGGCTGTCGGTACCTAGCGGGAACTGCGCCATGCCATCGGCCGCCCAGGCTGGAGGCAGCAGTGGCGACAATAGATCCTGTTCCAGCGGGTCATTGGGCGCAATGTAGGGCGCAAATATGGCGATCAGGACCAGCACCAGCACGATTGCCCCGCCGATGGTCGCCTTGGGCGATGCGCGCATTGCCGCCTTCAGCGGAGACAAACCCGTACGCCACGGGCGCGTAGAGATAGGCAAAGTCGACATCAGCTCGTTCTCAGGCGGGGATCAATGACGGCATATAGACAATCAACACTGGCGTTGATCAGCAGAATGACTGCGCAAAACACCAGCGAAATCCCCTGGATCAAGGGCAAATCATGGTTGCGAACGGCCTGCACCATCATGTTGCCGAGTCCTGGAAATGAAAAAATCATTTCGATCAGCAAAGTGCCACCGAACAGAAAACCAAACTGCACGCCGATGAGCGTCAAGGTAGGCAGGAATGCATTACGCAACATGTGGCGCAAGATCACGCGCCATTCCGGCTGGCCACGCAAACGCGCGACCGTGACGTACTGTTCATGACTGACTTCCAGCAAGCTGGCGCGCAATACACGCACAATCAGTGGACTGAAACCCAGGGCCAATGCGGTAGCCGGCAAAATCAGATGCGACAAAGCGTCCACCCAATTCCCCAACTGACCACGCAGCAAAAAATCGACGAGCACAAATCCCGTCGGACCCGCCGCGACCACATCAGAACTGAAACGCCCTGAAAACGGCAGCACCGGCCAGTACACGCCGAACCCCAGCATCAGAAAAATGCCCCACAGAAAGCCGGGGATCGAGATCAACAGCACCAGGCCTGCGTCAGCCACCAGTTCACCACGCCGGTCGTGCAGCACATACAGCAACAATCCGCCCGGCACGCTGATCAACAGCGCCAGGAACAGCGCCACGAACGACAGCTCCAGCGTGGCGGGCAAGGTATGGGCAATGAGCTGCGTGACAGGAACCCCGGAACTGATAGACCGGCCCAGATCACCCTGCAATACGTGCCCCAGCCAGATGCCATACTGCACCAGCAACGATCGATCCAATCCCATCGCGTGGCGTAGCGCCTCGACCTCGGCATTCGTCGCATTCGGCGGTAGCATCATGCCCAGCGGATCGGCGGGCAGCAGACGCAGCACGATAAACACGACGACCGACAAGGCCAGCATGGTGGGCACCGCCACCATCAGCCGGCGTGTGAAATGGGACAGCAGCGCAGCCAGCATCACTTGCTCCAGCGGTATTCGGCGGGCAGGATGTAGGCGGTCTGGTAAACCTTGATGTCGAGGTTTTTCTTGTAGGCGATGGTCGCCACCGACTGCAGCAACGGCAGGCTCCAGGCATGTTCGGTGGACTCGCGTGCCAGGGCTTGATAGCCCTCGAAACGCTTGGCAGGATCGCCCAAGGCAGCCAGATCATCAATCGTCTTGGCCAGCGCAGGCTCTTTCCAGGTAGAGAAACGCAGGCGTGGATCGAGGATTTTGCCTGCGAAAATTTCAGGATCGCCAGTCGCATTGGCCCAGCTATACAGCATGACACCAGGCACCTTGGACGAATGGCTCAGTTCCAGATATTTCGCCAGCGTGATCTCCTGCAAATCGGCTTGCACTCCGATCTGCGACCACATCTGCACGATGGCCCGGGCCATTTCGTAGTCGCTCGGAAAGGCGTTGTTGGTCGAGAGGAACTGGATTTTCAGGGGCTTGTCGGGGCCGTAGCCTGCGCGGGCGAGTTCTTCTTGAGCAGCCTTCTTGTCGAATTTGAATTCATAACCCGGCACATCGCCAGGGGATCCGGGCGTAGCCAGCACCGAGATGGGCTTGGCCACGTTGCCGTAAAACGCCTTGGAAATGGCCTGTTTATTGATCGCCATGTGCAGAGCACGCCGGACGTGCTCATTCTGAAACGCCTCCACGTAGCTCGGCATCTGCAAAATGAAAATCTCGCTATAGGGATAAATCTTGGCCGTGAGGTTGGCATTTTTTGCCAGACGGTTCACTTCGCGCAGCGGGATCTGCACCGATACATCTGCCCTGCCCGACTCCAGCATGGCTACGCGGGCCGAGGCGTCCGGCACAAATTCGAACACCACACGCTTGATGGCAGGCTTGGGGCCCCAATACTTGTCATAGGCCTCGAGAATCACGCGCGAACCGCGCTCGTAGCGCACGATCTTGTACGGGCCGGCGCCGATCGGGTTCGCTTGAAAAGCGTCCTCGCCCACACGCTCGATGTAGGCCTTGGGCAAGATATACGAAGTCAGGAACCCCAGGTAATTCGGCGCCGTGGGCGTCGGCGTCGTAAAGACCATCGTGGCCTCGGTCGGGCTGGCGACCTCGATGTCTTTCAATGAACCAAAGAACCCATTGATCGCGAGCTTTTTGTCTTTCTTGGGCCGGTCAAAAAAACTGTACTTGAAATCCTCGGTCGTGAGCTTGCTGCCGTCATGAAAGGTCACGTCGTCGCGCAGTTCAACCGTCAGCCGCGTGTTCTTGTCATCAGCCCATTTCCAGCTTTTGATTAACGACGGCTGCAGTTTCAGATCGCCATCAATGAACAGTGGCGAATCGAACACCGCCTTGTACACCGACTGTCCCGCCGGAAAGGTGACCGCCGTCGGGTCCCAGGATGGCACGTCGACGGGATAGACGATTTTCAGTTCTTCTTCGGCCGCGGGCGTCTGGGCCTGGGCAACGCTTGCCGCCAGGCTGGCACAGGTGACGAACAAACAAGATGCCAGAGACCTGGCAGACCATCTTACCAACCTCGCGATACTCATACGGCCTCCGATGCCGGAATGATTTCGGGAGCCCCAATCTGGGCATGGAAAAGAATATATTGTTTTGAATTTAAACACGATTAGTTGAGCTTTAAACTAATTATTTACCCTAACTTCATCTACTTACCATCATCAAAAGAGTATATTTCTAGAACAAACCGAGGCCTGGCGATGGGACAATTACACGAACGATTGAATTGGGATACGGCGTCTGGGCAGATCCTGGATGCCGATCGCCGCTACGTCATGATGCGAGCGGATGTGCTGATGGGGCTGTTCACCGCCCTGCCCGCCGCCGACCGGCAACGCGCCTTCGAGAGCCTGCGTGCGTCGGTCCGGAACCGAGGCGGCGCATCGGCTCGTGCTTATCGGGCGAGCGGGACGGCAGACACCGAGGCTTTTTTGCAAGTCATGGCAGAATCCGCTGCAGATCTAGGCTGGGGCGTGTGGCGATTTGATTGGACACCTGCAGAGGCGCTGACGTTGACCGTACACAATAGCCCGTTCGCCAGTGCTGCCGGATCAAGCGACGCCCCGGTCTGCCACGCCATTGCGGGTATGCTCGAGGCCGTGACGGCGCTCGTGCTGGGCAAAGCCGCAAGCGTGCATGAAACACAGTGTGCGTGCATGGGGGCGTCACAGTGCGTCTTTCAGGCACAAACCGATTAGGAACGTCTACGGTCTGCTGCCTTTTGCGCTTTCCTGACGGGGTGTGGCCTAGTGTAAAAATGGCAGTGGACATGACGACAACAACACATAGCAAAACCCCGCGCAAACCCAATCTGCGCGAACGCGTCTACGGTATTGTGCGAGAGCGCATCCAGATGGGACAGATCCGTCTGGAAGACCGTCTCGTTGACCATGACATCGCTTGCGAGCTGCATGTCTCGCGCATGCCTGTGCGCGAGGCTCTCATGCAATTGACCAGCGAGGGCCTGCTCGAGGGCACCGCACGCGGATTTGTGTTGCGCCGTTATACGCTCGCGCAGATGAACGAAATCTTTGAAATCCGCACCTTGCTGGAGCCGCCGGCAGCGGCCTCGGCGTCGCTGCATGCGCAGCCTAAAGGCCTGGCAGAAATGGGCGCGTCGTTAGAAAAGGCGCAACATGCCCACGAGACTGGCGACATCGATGAATTCATGCGCGATAACGCGCGTTTTCGATGGGCCTGGCTGACCATGGTGCCCAATCGCCAATTGGCCGACGCCATCTCGAGGTATATCGATCATGTTCAAGTCGTGCGTTTGATGACGATGGATGATTCCGAGGTACGGGAACTCATTCTGGATGGCATGCAGGGGTTGTATCAGGCGTTTCTATCCGGCGATGCGGAATTGGTGCGTACCCGCATGCTGACGCATGCGCGGGCGGCGGCCGCATGTTATTACAACGCCTACCAGCAGCGTTTAGAACGCGGCAGTTGAGCCGGCCGTTGCTTGCGACGCCTGCAACTCTGCTGGCAGGTGCGCTTTCATGATGTCGATAAACCTGCGCAGCCTGACAGGTTGCAAACGGGACGGCGCATAAATCAGATGCACAGGCAGCGGCTCCGCCATCCATTCGGGGACGAGGTGAACGAGCTTGCCCGCGGTCAAGTCCTGTACCAACGCCCAGGACGAGGCCGCCCCTGCCCCCAAGCCTAATCGCATGGCCTTTGCTACCGCACGCAGACCGTCCGTCGACAGCCGCGGCGCGATTTCCACACGGACGCGTTCGCCCGTTTGGCGGTGGATCAACTCAATGTCTTCGCGGTAGAACGTACGCAACGCCACCCATGGCAGATCCGTCAGTTCGCTAGGGTGTTCAGGCACGGTACGCCCTTGCAATAATGCCGGTGCGCACGCGACCAGACGCGGGACTTCTCCCAGCTTGATGGCGACTAGCGACGGATCTAGCACATGCCCTACCCGAATCGCGCAATCGATATTTTCGCCAATGAAGTCAGGCAGGCGATCATGCAACAACCATTCGACCCGCATGTCGGGATAGCGGCTCAGATAATCGGCCAACGGCTCGATGAACTGGTCCTGGCCAAATGCATGGGGCGCCACGACACGCAACGTGCCGGCGGGCTGCTGGCTCGCGCCATGCACATCGCCTTCCAGCGTCTGCCAGGCTTTCAGGAGTTCCAGCGCGCGCTCGTAACAGCGCTGCCCTTCCTCTGTCAGGCCCATCGCATGGGTAGAGCGCTGAATCAACCGAACGCCGAACGCGCGTTCCAGCGCCTGCAGACGGCGGCTCACCGTGGGCTGTGTCGCGCCCATTTGCGCCGCCGCCGCAGACAGGCTGCCCGCCTCGACAATGCGGACGAAGGTTTCCAGCAATTGGAAGCGGTCTGCCCCGAAGATAGGTTCTTTCATACGTTTATCGTATAACCGTTCTGCATTTTAGGCCACTACCAATACGTATCATGCAAGTCCAGAATGCCGCCATGCCCTTCGAACCGGGTATTCACACGGGAAAATCATCATGTCGGCCACTACCAGTCATTCCATTTCTTCTCCTGCCCAACCGGGCCTGTCGAGCAGTCGCGTGCTGTTGCTCGCGACGGGTGCAGGGCTCGCAGTCGCCTCGCTGTATTACAACCAACCCATGCTGGGGATTCTGGGCAACGATTTCGGCGCAGAGGATGCCACGCTGGGCTGGATCCCGGCGCTGACGCAATTAGGCTACGCGGTAGGTATCTTGTTGTTGGCGCCGCTGGGTGATCGTTATGACCGCAAACGCATCATGCTGGGCAAGATCGCGGCGCTGGCCTTGGCGCTGTTGCTCGCGGCACTGGCCCCAGGCATGGGCACCTTGTTAGCGGCCAGTTTCGCCGTCGGCCTGGCGGCCACGCTCGCTCAGGACATCGTGCCGGCCGCGGCCACCCTGGCGCCTGCCGAACATCGAGGCCGTATCGTCGGCTCGGTCATGACAGGGCTGCTCTTGGGTATCTTGTTGTCGCGGGTGGTCAGCGGACTGGTGGCCGAGCAGTTTGGCTGGCGCGCCATGTTCATGGCGGCTGCCGTGGCCATCGTCGTATTGGGGGCCGCGCTATCACGGGGCTTGCCCAGTTTTGCACCGACGACCACCCTGCCCTATGGCGCCTTGCTGAGTTCGCTCGGCTCGTTGTGGCGGCAGTATGGCGAGTTGCGCCGCGCGGTGTTCGCACAGGGCTTGTTGTCTCTGGCCTTCAGCGCGTTCTGGTCCACCTTGGCCGTCATGTTGCACGCTGCGCCCTTTCATCTCGGTGCGGGGGCGGCAGGTGCGTTCGGCCTGGCCGGAGCCGCCGGCGCGTTGGCAGCCCCATTGGCCGGACGCGCAGCAGACCGCCACGGCCCGGCCGTGGTGAGCCGTCGTGGAGCCTTGTTGGCAGCGGTTTCGTTTGCGCTGATGGCCGTTGTCCCGATGTTGCCTGCGCAAGCAGCACTGGTGCTGATCGCGGTGAGCACGATTGGCTTTGACCTGGGCATTCAGATGTCATTGATCGCACATCAAAGCCTGGTCTATAGCCTGGACCCCGCCGCACGCAGCCGATTGAACGCCGTATTGATGGTAGGCATGTTCATCGGCATGGCGGCTGGCGGAGCATTGGGCAGCGTGGCGCTGGCTCACTATGGCTGGATCGGGGTTGTCGTATTGGCTACGGTTGCCTCGTTGGGAGCGCTGGCGTTGAGACTGATGCGGTCGGGCGCTTTGACTCCCGCACAAGCGTGATCGTCGAGCCGGCTGGATAGCAGCAGCGATACGGCGCGCCCAGCTATCTCACGGCACGCGACTTGCTGAATGTGGTGATGTGCCGCGATCTTGCGCCACATCACCACTTGGAGAAATTCATGGCTGAGAAAACCCTGCAAGACTTGTTCGTGCATGAGCTATCCGATATCTACAATGCCGAAAAGCAACTCACCAAGGCACTGCCCAAATTGGCCCGCGCGTCAGAGGATCCCGAGCTTGCCAAGGCCTTTACCAATCACCTCGAGGAAACGCAAGGCCAGGTCGAGCGTATCGACCAGATTGTCGAAGTCCTGGGCATACGCCTCAAACGCATCAAATGCGCCGCGATGGAGGGTCTGGTCGAAGAAGGCCGTGACATCATTGACGAGATAAAAAAAGGCCCAGTCCTGGATGCTGCGCTGATTGGCGCTGCACAGAAAGTGGAACACTACGAGATTGCCAGCTACGGCACGCTATGCACCTTTGCCGATCAGTTGGGCCACAAAGAAGCGGTGAAACTCCTGAAGGAGACATTAGCCGAGGAGAAAGGCGCCGATGAAAAACTCAATACCCTGGCGCTGCGCCGCGCCAACGAAAAAGCCGCACAAAAAAGTGCAGCTTGAGATTGGACTGGCCGAGTCGATACGTAATTAAAAATCATCCGATGGGACCCGGTGCATCCGGGGCCCATCGGTTTTCGGTTTTGTCGAGCCGGCGTCGGGTTCGGCTCTTGTCTATGACTGACTACTGTGGTTCTCGCGTGCTTGCTCCAGCTGAACTCGCATTCGTTTTACCGCCGCGTAGACTTCGACATCAGGCACGCCGTGATCACCGCGCCGACTACGGCTGCTACCGCTATGGATTCCCACGCATGGCGATGCGCGCAACGATCTGCTGCTCGGGAAAAATGCCTGATTCCGGCGCCTGCGGCATCCTGCCAATCTGACGCACGCGAACTGGCCGCATCCCATTCACGTTTTAAACGATCGCGTCCGGCCTCGACGTCCGCGCCACCGAATGCTGCAGTCCGGCGCAGCAGCTCTTCGGTGCTATGCACCAATTTGCTCAGTGTGCCACTGTCATGATCGCGGGTGTCGTCGCTGTGATGCTGCTTATGCATATCGCCTCCTGATCCGTCTCTGCACGCGCAGAATGCCGTGCTTGGCCTCATGCGCCGCAAGTCCCGTGCCAGGGATTGCAGCTATCGCACGGGACGAGCCGTTCAGCCCGCCCACCACTGTTTCAATGTGGCACGCAACGCAGCACCGCCTGCCGGATCCTTGCGCAATGCCTGCATATAGGCGCCAAACTGCTTGGACGTAATGTGTGGCGGCATGGGGGGCACCTCGGGATCTGTCATGACCTCCAGCACCACAGGGCGGTCCGCGGCAAATGCGCGATCAAGGGCCGAAGGGACGTCTTCGCTATCCGTTACCCGGATGCCTTCCAGGCCCAGCAGCTTGCCATATTCCGCATACGAGAACGGCGGCAATCGTTGCGAATCGCGGAATCGAGGGTCACCCCCCATGATGCGTTGTTCCCACGTGACCAGGTTCAAATCGCCGTTGTTGAGCACCAGCACTACAAAACGCGGATCGTTCCAATCACGCCAGCGATCCGCAACGGTAATGAGCGTATTGATGCCATTCATCTGCATCGCCCCATCGCCGACCAGCGCGACCACGGGACGTTCAGGCCAGGCCAGTTTGCCCGCCAGCGCATAAGGTACGGCGCACCCCATGGTCGCCAACCCGCCCGATATCGACGCCAGCATGCCAGGACGAACGTCGACGTCGCGCGCATACCAATTGGCCGCCGACCCCGAATCGCATGTCACGATACTGTCGTCAGGCAGGCGTTTCGACAGTTCCAGAAACGGCAGTTGCGGGTTGATCAATTCACCTCGGGTCTGCGCACGCGCCGCCACGACCTCGCGCCAGCGCGCGACGTCTTTTTCGATGTCATGACGCCAGTCCAGGTCGGTTTTTTGCTCCAGCAACGGCAGCAGTGCGGCCAAGGTTTGCTTCGCATCGCCCGCCAGGCCGACCTCGATCGGATAGCGCAGGCCTAGCGCACGGCCGTCGCGATCGATCTGCACGCCACCGGCCTGCCCTTCGGGCGGTAAAAATTCCGTGTACGGAAAAGTTGTACCGACCATCAGCAAGGTATCGCAATCCTGCATCAGCCTCCAGCTAGGCACGGTGCCCAGCAGCCCGATACTGCCGGTGACATATGGCAAACGGTCCGAGAGCACAGCTTTGCCCAGCAGCGCCTTGGCCACCCCTGCACCGAGGCGTTCGGCAACCTGGGCGAGCTCGTCCGATGCCCCCAAGGCGCCAGCGCCTGCCAGGATCGCCACCTTGCGTCCGCGGTTCAATACGGACGCGGCATTGTGCAAGGCATCCTCGCCCGGCACATGCGAATGTGACACTGCCCCTATACCGGTATGCATCATGCCGTGCCGCTGGGGCGGATGCGGCACAGCTGGCAAATCCTGCACATCATTCGGGATCACGATGCATGTGACCGCGCGCCGCTCCAGCGCAATCCGCATGGCGCGATCGATCAGATGACGGGCCTGCTCGGCGGTGCTCATGACTTGCACAAAATCACGGGCGACATCTTTGAACAAGGCCGCCAGATCGACTTCCTGCTGAAAGTCCCCACCCAGGCTCGATCGCGCCTGCTGGCCCACGATGGCGACTACGGGCTGGTGATCCAGTTTGGCGTCATATAAGCCATTGAGTAAATGAATGGCGCCTGGACCCGACGTTGCCAGGCACACGCCGATCTGCCCCGTGAATTTGGCATGGGCGCATGCCATGAAGGCAGCCTCTTCCTCGTGGCGCGACTGGATGAAACGCATGGCCTGTCCCTCGCGCCCAAATGCGCCGATCAGACCATTGATGCCATCGCCCGGGTAACCGAACACGCGGTCGATGCCCCATTCTGCCAGTCGCGCCAGCACAAAATCCGCTACTGTCTTTGCCATGCTTGCCCCCAATTACGCGTGAATGCGAAATAACCGGGGCGGCGCAAGTTACATGCCTGGTGTAGCGGTTACGGGCGGACTCGATGCGGGATCAGACTGAGCGTGATCGCTGCCCCTCGAGGTGCCTATCGGAAACGCGCGCTTGACGCGCTGCAATAGCTGCCGCTGCTTGGCGCATACGCTCCACCACCATAGGAAAGCGCTGTTCGGCCAGCCGCTCGGCCATCGCCGTCACGGTAACGGCCCCCAACGCCTGGCCATCTGTGCCCGTGATGGGAACGGCTACCGCGCTCGTGCCCGGCATCAACCCGGCGGGTTTGTGCGCCAGGCCGCCCAGCGCACGCGCCTGTTCGACACTGGCGAGAACGTCATGGACGTGTTCACCCTGCACCTCCAGACGCGTAGCATTCTGCTGTACCAAAGAAACGCTTTCCTCGGGAGACAGACAAGCGAGCAATGCCACCCCGGACACCCCAAGCCCCAAAGGGCGCCGCACACCGACCTCGATGGAAAGCACCTGAATCGGGTGATGTCCTGTATGGCGCCCGATACAGATCGAGTCGTGTCCATGCCGAATGCTCAGGAACACCGTATCGCCCACTTCGTCAGCGAGCTCCCGCAGATAGGGATCCGCCACCGTCAACAATGGAAAACGCCGCGTCCGCGCCAATCCCAGCAAACTGATTTCCGGCCCAATCAAATAACGCCGCGTATCCGTGTCCTGCTCAACGGCGCCTTCCTGGATCAGCGTCTTGAGCAAGCGATGCACCGTTGGCCGATTCAATCCGGACATACGCACCAGATCAATCAACCTGACGCCACGTTCCTGGCCGCAGGCCACCAGACGCAGGATGCTTAATGCGCGGCGCACCGTCTGCGCGCCGCCTGCCGAATCTTCCGTCGAGGTCGTGCTCATGTGGAATCCCCCGCCATCACCGTCTTGGCCGTCTGGCGTATTGCACGTTTGGTCACGATGGGACCCAGCGACGCATAGTTCGGGCCGCCGATACGGCAGATCGGCCGCAATTGTGTGGTGTCGATCTTGCCGTCCTGCAGCAACCCATCGCGAATATGGAACACCAGCACTTCGCCTACGTAAAACTCGGCCCCCGTGTAGCCATAGGGTGTCGCGCTATGGAACCGGCATTCCAGGCTGATAGGCGCCTCGGCAATACGCGGCGTGGCAATGGCCTCGCCCGGCAGGACCGACAGTCCCAACAGCTGCGCCTCGCTCACCTCTGGCGGATGTTCCTCGGCGCTCATATGGATTGCATCAAGCAGCGTCTCGTCGCCGATATTCACCACAAAATGGCCGTGTGTGACGATGTTGTTGGCAGTGTCCTTTCGTGTGCCGGCCTTGCGCCCGATGTTCACGCCAATCATGGGGGGCGTATTGGACACAAAGGTATAGCAACTGAAAGGCGCCAGATTGACTTGCCCATGGGCGTTCAGGCTGCTGATCCAGGCGATCGGTCGCGGCACCACGATGCCGCTCATGAGCCGGTAAATCTGTTCGGGGTTGAGGTCGGGGGCAGAAATGCGCATGAGACGTCTCTTTTTCAGTCCGTATATTGAACTACAAAGTACCGATATTCTCCCGGGTTTGCGGATGTGGTTTGCGATGCTGCTCTGGCAGATTCCTGATTAAGTCCAATATTCGGACTTTTTTCGAATTTCTCGATTGTCGGTTAGGGAGCAAGTTTTTAGAGTTCCAACACAACAGAAACACGACAAAAACGAACCAGGAGACCGACATGCATTTCCCACTCATCCTGCGAACTTGCGCTGCGATCGCGCTCAGTGCATACGCCTCGCTCAGCGTCGCGGCATGGCCCGACAAACCTGTAAAAATCGTGGTTCCCTATCCTCCCGGTGGCAATGTGGACGTTGCCGCGCGCCTGATTGCGCCGGGATTGCAAGCCGCGCTGGGTCAACCATTCATCGTCGACAACAAGCCCGGCGCAGGCGGCATGATCGCCGGCGAGCAAGTTGCCCGCGCTGAGCCGGACGGCTACACCTTGTTCATGGCAGCCAATGGACCGCTACTGTTCAGTCCGCTGATTTTCAATCGCCAGGCTTATAAATGGGACCGCGATTTCGAACCTATCAGTTCGATCTCGTACACCCCGCTGGTATTGCAGGTGAATCCCAAATTGCCGGTGAAGACAATGAGCGATCTGATCGCAATGGCAAAGCAGGATCCCAACAGGCTCACCATGGCTTCGCCCGGCGCAGGCACTACGAATCACCTGGTGAGCGAGCTGCTGCAGTCGCTGACCGGCGCGCACTGGACGACGGCCCACTACAAAGGCAATTCGCCCGCTACCACCGACCTGATCGGAGGCCAAGTGGATTTCAACTTTGATCAGATTTCGGTCGCCTTGCCATACGTCAAGGAGGGCCGTTTGCGCGCCTTGGCCGTCACGACAGCCAAGCGCGTGCCGTCGATGCCGGACGTGCCCACCTTTGCCGAGGCCGGGATATCCGGCATGGAGGCGGCAACATTCACGGGATTGTTGGCCCCGAAAGGCACGCCACCCGACATTCTGAATCGTCTCAGCGCCGCGTTGACCCAGGTCCTGGCCGATCCCACCATCATTCAACGCTTTGACGACCTCGGCGCTCAAGCACGCGCGAGCACGCCTGAGGCATTCACGAAATACCTGGCCGCCGAAGACGCGCGATGGACCCCGATCATCGAACGCGCGGGCATCACCGCGAATTAATCCCCACATCGATTCCTGGATTTCTCCATGACACGACGCAGTATCTACGCCGATGGCTTTAGCCATAAGAATCCCATTCCTGCGGCCAGCCGCATCGACAACCTGCTGTATTCAGGCAGCATCCAAGGCACCGACCCTGCCACAGGCGCCTATGGCAGCACGATCGAGCGCCAATGCGAACTGATGTTCGACCATGTGCGCCGCATCGTCGAGGCCGGTGGCGGATCGCTCGCCAACATCATCAAGATGACCGTCTGGATGCGGGATCGCAGCCAACGTGCGGCATTGAACGCGGTGTGGCTGCGTGATTTTCCTGATCCCCAAAACCGGCCCGCCCGCCACACGATGCAAGCCGACCTGGACGGCGACAAGCTGATCGAATGCGACTTCATTGCGATACTGAATGACAAAGAGGCCACACGTTGAGCTCACAATATCAGGTCTTTCATCCCTCTCCCACTGCGCCCAGAACCTCGCTGCCGCGCGGCGCGTGTGATAGTCAATTCCATGTGTTCGGTCCGGCCGAGCGTTATCCCGTACGCGCTGGTGCCGCCTACGAAATGCCCAGCGCCACGATCGACGTCGCACTGCGTTTGCACAAGTTGCTGGGCATTGAACGCGGTGTCATCGTGCAAGCCACCACATATGGCGCCGATCACCAAGTCGTACTCGATGGCCTGGCTGCCGCCGGGCCAAATTATCGAGGCTGCGCCAACGCGGCTGTCCTGGCAGAACGCGATGATGCCTATATTGCCAAGCTGCACGATGCCGGTGTCCGAGGCGCACGCTTTAGCCGCCAGGGCCTGGGCATCAGTATGGAGCCCGCGGTGTTTGACCGGGCGATTGGTCGCATCCGAGAACTGGGCTGGTACGCCAAATTCCAGCCCGAACCTGACGGCATGATGGCGCAAGCCGAGCAGTTCGAAAATCTGGATATCCCCGTACTGCTGGATCATATGGGGCGCGCAGATCCGGCTGCCGGCGCCAACGACCCGACGTTGCGCAAGCTGCAGGAATTGCTACAGCGCGGCAATTTCTGGGTCATGCTGTCGCTCACGGAAAAGCTGTCCAAGACGGGCTACCCCTGGGATGACGTCGTGCCGTTAGCCCGTACGCTCATCGCAGCCAACCCTGACCGCATTGTATGGGGCAGCGACTGGCCTCACCCCGTTTCCGTCAAGGCGACTCCCGACGAAGGACAGTTGGTGGATCAACTGGCCCGTTATGCCGGCGATGCCGCCATGCTGCAAAAAATCCTGGTCGACAATCCGGCCCGCCTGTTTGGATTCAATCAATGAAACTGCTTTCGTACGAACACCAAGGACGTATCGGCTTTGGCGCATTGCGTGATAGCGAGCACATCGTGGCGCTGGACGATCTAGGCTATGACAGCCTGAAAGACGTATTGACTGCTCAAGCCTTGCCCATACTGCAACGGTTGGCCGCCGAGCGAGCCGCGAGCTTGCGCCTGGACCAAGTCCGTCTCTTGCCGCCCATCACCGCACCGGAAAAAATCATCTGTGTCGGTGTCAACTATGGCAATCGCAACGAAGAATACAAGGACGGCAGCGCGCCACCCGCCTATCCCAGCGTATTTCCGCGGTTCCCAGGATCTTTTGTCGGACATGGCCAACCGTTGCTACGCCCGCCCGAGTCCGAGCAGCTCGATTACGAAGGAGAAATCGCGCTGATCATAGGCAAAGCGGGCCGCCGCATATCGGCCGACAATGCCTGGGATCATATTGCCGCCCTGACCTGCCTGAACGAAGGCACCGTACGCGACTGGCTGAAACACGGCAAATTCAACGTCACCCAGGGCAAGAACTTCGACGCCAGTGGATCAATGGGTCCCTGGATGGTGACAAGCGATGAATTCGATCCCAATGCGCCTCTCGAAGTCCGCACACGTGTCAACGGCGAGCTGCGCCAGCAAGACCGCACGGACAATCTGATGTTCCCTTTTGCCGAATTGATTCGCTATATCTCGATCTGGACCACTCTGAAGCCGGGGGATGTCATCTCTACCGGGACGCCTATCGGTGCGGGCGTGAGGTTTACTCCCCCGCGGTTTCTGAAACCTGGTGACGTGGTAGAGGTCGAGGTCTCGGGCATAGGTGTGCTGTCGAATCCGGTGGCCGACGAATTGATCTCTCATCCTTAAGGAACCGACATGCTCAACGCAACCGACCGCGAGCGCGCCGCCACACTGCTGATAGAGGCCGAACGCAGCGGTGTCCCCTGCCAGCAGCTGGATCGTCTTTTTCCCGATATCGACATCGCGGATTCCTATGCGATCCAGAAAAGAATCATCGATGACAAGCTTAGCCGCGGCGCAGTCCTGCGCGGCCACAAAATCGGCCTGACATCCAAGGCCATGCAAAGTACGGTAGGCATCAACGAACCGGACTATGGCCATTTGCTGGACACCATGTTCTATCAGGATGGTGAAACCATCCCGACCGAAACACTCATCGTCCCCCGCGTCGAAATGGAACTGGCCTTTGTGCTGGGCAAGCCCTTGAGCGGCCCGAATGTCAGCCTGTTCGATGTGCTGGACGCCACCGACTATGTGGTGCCCGCCTTGGAACTCATTGACGGCCGCAGCCAGTACCCTCGCCGCATTGTCGACAACATCGCCGATAACGCCGCCTGCGCCGGGATTGTGCTGGGGGGCCGCCCTGTCAAACCCCTCGATGTCGATCTGCGTTGGGTCGCTGGGCTGCTGCTCAAAAACGGCGTTATCGAAGAGTCCGGCGTGTCCGCTGCGGTACTGGGCCATCCTGGCTTGGCCGTCGCCTGGCTCGCCAACAAACTGGCACAACACGACACCGGCCTCCAAGCTGGTCACATTGTGCTCGCGGGCTCGTTCACTCGTACCGTGGCCGTCGCACGGGGCGATACCTTGCATGCCGATTACGGCCCATTGGGCAGCATTTCCGTGCATTTCTCCTAAGGGCCTTCATAAGGGGCGCCAGGAAACCTTCGGCCGTCGCGGGCGCGCCACGATGCCGGTGCGGCATTGCGTTGAGCTGACCTAGCCATTGCAGGATGGCGCATAATAGCGGCTCCCCATCCAGCACCGCATTCCCGCCCTCATGCCCACCCTGCACGTGTTCCTGCTGTATCTGGCCGCCGATCTGGCGCTCAAACTCACCCCAGGCCCGGACATGGCGTTGACGCTCACGCGGGGTATGACACAAGGGTTTCGCACGGCGTGGATCAGCGTGCTGGGAAACTGGTCGGCAGGATTTGTGCAGGTGCCGCTGGTCGTGCTGGGCTTGGCGGCGATTTTCAAGGAATCTCAGACCCTGTTTGCCGCGGTCAAGGTTCTGGGCGCAATCTATCTGGTCTATCTGGGCATTCGCGCATTGCGCCGCTGTGCCCGGGCCACCGCCACCAGCCTCACCGCCCAGCCAGGCAGCGCCCGCGATGCCTATTGGCAGGGATTCATGACCAACTTGCTCAACCCCAAGGTGTTCATCTTCATGATCGCCTTTCTGCCGCAATTTACCGACCCGGCCCGCGGCCCGGTATGGGTGCAGATGCTGGTATTGGGCGTGTTTTCCAAAATGCTGGGGCTGGTGACGGGCGCGATCTACGCGTATGGCGCGTCACGGATCCGGGGCTGGTTGACCCGCAATGCGTGGTTTATGCGTGTGCAGGACGGCCTGCTGGGCGTTGCCATGTTGGGCATTGCCGGGTGGTTGATACTTAACCGAGATCCGATCAGCTCGCCGTCCCGCTAACGCGATTCATCGCAACGTCTGGGAAACCGCCTTCCATTGGCCGTCTTTCTGGCAAAACAGAAATTCCCAACTTTCATGGTTTGGCCCCCGCTCCAAACGCGAATGCAGCAAGCGGCATGGCATACCGTTTTGTTGCTGAACACCGTCTGCATTCAGTTTTGCCGTAATGGGTGTTCGGCGTTTGGTGGGACTGCTCCACAAGGTCGTCGCATTGTCCTGGGTGTTTTCAAGAACACCTACCGCCGCTTTGTTGAACGAGACGGCTTCTTCGTGCTTTAACGAACCGTAAATCGTGTCGGTGGAAAACGCGCTATAGGCTTGCGCCCAAGCGCCCTCACCGGCCAATAGCACTGCAAGCGCCATTGCCGATAGCGTTACATTGCGACGGGATACTTTCATCGTGATTCTCCTACGTTGATGATTCATTGTAGTCTGTGCCGACGCTCGATCAGGGAACGGCTTGCGTCCAACTGGAGTTCGCCTGCCCCACTCGTTGATAATCCTTGATCGTTGCTGCCCTGCCGAAATCTCTTTCGCGTATGGTCCCATCGCGGCCGATCACAAAGCTGTTCACACCGGACTGTCCATATCTGGCAGGCCACGCGGCAAAAGCGCATCCCGTTTCGTCAGCAGGCAACAGGATCGCGTACCGATAGCCGTGCAGCGCCGCATCGGCAGGGACGTCCGGCCCCATGACCAGCGCATCGTCAGTGAGCGGGCTTTGCGGCGAAGACTGCCCCGCAGGGTCCCAATACAATCCATCATATTGGCCCTCGCGGCTGACGATTCTCTCAGCCGCCTTGCCTTGGCCCACCGAAGAGCGATAACGCTCTTGCGCCGCGCATAGGACCTGCAGGGTCTGTATTGCCGCGAACTCGTTGCGGTCAATACGCCGATGCTGCATTTCCCTGGCGCCTTCGCGCACGTCGAATCGCCACCCCTGCCTGCTTTTTACGATAGGCGCGGGAAAGGACCAGTCGTGCTGTCCCACGACGAGCGCCGCAGACGTCTCACTGGTGCCGACCACTTCATGACGCTGCGACCATGCGGCTAAAAAGGCATACACGTCATCCTGTGACACGCTATCTCGGGGGACATAACGGTGAAAGTCCGCGCCGAGCACGTGCTTGAGCTTGTCTTGATCGCCCGTGGCGATAGACGAAACCAAGGCCTCGGCAGCCGCGTCGGCCGTCGGGTAAACCGCCTGGGCAAACACCTGCCCTCCTATTCCCAGCGCGGTGGCCAGGCCCACGCTCAAGGTGGCTTGGCGAATAATGTTTTGGCTGATCCGTTTCATCTCCGTATCCCTCCGCGTCCATGTTGACCGCCTCCGCGCAGAGCGCCACCCTGATGCGATGGGGCTGACATGCGCCGCTGCTCGTGATGCACGGCCGGTCTGGCCTGGCCAGTGCGCGCATTGCTCGCGTTACGCGTGTGCGCAGGACTATTAACGCCACGCAAAGCGTTGTCCCGATTGTTGTCCCTGGACCGATTGATAGCAGCGGCCTGTGCATTGCCGCGACTCTGTGCGTGATGGGCACCACCGGTCTGCGCACGATTGGTTCCTGTTTGCCGATGGCCGGCCCCTCGTGCCCCCGCATTGGAGGTTTCATGCTGACGCATGACGGCCTGCGCATGTTCCCGGCGATCTTGCTGTCCCCCGCTCGGTCTGGCAGCCGTCCCCAGCGTTCGGTCGCCCTGATTTCGCTGGGTGCGAACGCGTTGATCATCAAAACGCTGTCTGGTGTCTGCGCTTCGATATGGCGTATTTCCCCTGCGTGATGGATCGTGATTCCAATTGACATTGGAACGGCTGGCATCTAGTCTCCTGTTGACGTTGATATTGTTGTAGCGATTCACGTCAATATCGACATCATGGTGGTCCCAATCAAAACCGCCCCACAGCGAATCGACAATGGCGACACCTGTGCCAAACGCCAATCCCGACACCAGCGCAGAAGCGAATACGGACCCTGGCGGCGGCGGATAGTACGCCGGGGGATATGAGGGATAAGGCCATGTGCCGTAGACGGTCGTGGGGTTATAGGTCGGCACGTACACGACGCTCGGCGACGCGGGAGCAATGCTGACAACCGTCGATCCGCCTTGAGTGGACGTGGTCACCGTCTGCTGGGCATTGCTGTTCAGCGATCCCGCTTTTTGCGCCTGCAATCGCAATCGCTGCACGGAGTTCATCACGTCATCTGGCTGGTCCAGAAAGGCGTCACCCACCGATTTAACCCAGTCCGGCTGCCTGCCCATCATATCCAGTACTGACGGGAACGCTGCTAACGACAGCACACTGGGGTCCCAGGGCTGGTTCTGGACAGCTTTTACCGCCTCATCGCCGCTGAGATTCGTATGCTGCGCAGACCATTTCGCGGCCGCAGCCACATCGTCGGGATAGGTAGCCGCCATCAGCACTTGCGACAGCAAGGCATCGGGATAGAGCGCCACCGGTGCGAGCATTTGGTCAAGCTGCTCGTTGCTCAGTCTGGACTGCGCATACCCCGGCGGACTCAAACACAATAGCGCGAATAAAGCAATGCAATACCTTAATAGCCATCTCATGGAAGTCTCCCGCCAGAAAAGTGAATCGCTTCGTAGAACTCTCTCAATCACGGCACAATAATCTTGACAGACCACACCTGCGCCAAACGGCCTCCGGATTTACAGCAAGGTGAACAACAATTTAGTCAGCGTACTCTTGAGCGGCCATTGTGTCGCCACCAACAGCAATAATGGCAATGCGGCAGGGGCTACGATCTTGAGCAAAATGGATTTGTTCACGAGCACCGGCCGCATCGATGCAACGGATTGGTATAGCGCCTGGATATCCGCGACAGGCCCCAACTCTGGCGCATTCAGCATCGGCAAATCGGGTACTTCACGTTGCGCGATCCAGCGTGCATCCACTGCCCGCCCATGTTTGGCCAACAGCACGCCATAATCAAGCAATGCTTTTTTCTTGGCCCTGACCAACATGGGGGAAAACACCAATAATGGCGCCAACCCGATCAATACCAGCACGATCAGCAGCACCGCCATCTGTATATATAGGGAAGGCACCGCCACATCATGATAGAAAACACCATGAGCCCATGCACCCGCCATCACGGCTGATACAGACAGAATGAAGGGGCTGTAGATCACCGGCAGACGATCCAAGAACCCCAACCCTGCAAACCTGTCCGGATGCATGACCACCAGCTGTAAAGGCAACCGGGCGATGCGAAACAGCAAGATCCCTAACAGGACCAATCGCCATATTGACGCTAGCAACAATATCGAAAAAATGGGACGCGTCACCAGCAGGAACCACCATGCACCAAAGGCCAGACTACGGCTGTTTGCCCCTGCCCACTCGATTTCGTCTCGATTGGGGGTGAGGAAAAATGCAGCTGTCCAGGTTGAGACCAAGCCCACAATGATCACCCAGGGGAACGCCCGGTTACGCAGCCGGATTACATCGACGAGAACCTTTTCAAAGCGTTCGCGCTGACCGTCTCCTATCAACTCTGTCCGGCGAAACTCCCGCATGAATAGAGGGATCATCTGCTGCGCCAGTCCCTCTGCGAGCACAAGCAGTGGAATCGCAATCAAGCAACGCGCATGAATACCTATGTGCCCAAGCAGAGGCTCGGCAATTCCTGCTGATTCGACAACGGTACCTGCCAGCCACGAAGCGATGACCAACGGCAGCCATGCGACCAAGGCATACACAAGCGCACGGCGCTTGATCCCATCTCCATGAGCAGGAATCAGCCCGATCCGGCGCTGCAACCGGTAAAACAGGTCGTCGCGCACCAGCGAAAATGGCTCGGCGTCACGTTCCCTCAATTGCGTCGTCCCCATATCCACCTCCGGGATACCACACCGACACAGACTACCGTGTCATATCGCCGGTGCACCTGACCGGCACGATTCAGTCAAAAGCTCACTGCCAACCCGACGGAAAAGCCCGAGACATTGTTGCCAAACACATAACGCCCCACCAGCCGGGTACGCGTAACGACGACGTTGTAAGCGCTCGAGTCCAACTCCAGCCCCGCTCCCACGGATGTCAGCCGGTCAAACCCCAGCACACCGCGCTGGTCCCCGAGAAACTCCGAATGCGTCAGCTCCAACACGTAGCGCAGTGGCCGTTGCAGCAGCATCATTCCCGTCGGTGCGCGATATCTCGCCCACAGATTCGCTGAACGTGCCGACGCTCTGCCTTGCACTGCCGCAGAGCTGGCAAAGCTCTTGAGCCTGATATCGGAATAACGCAATTCGACATCCACCTCGTAGCCGGGCCGATAATGTTCATAGTCCAACATGACGGACCCACCCAGGCCGTAGGCATTCAGGGATCCTCTATCCAGAAAGTCAATATCACGTCCGGTTCGCCTCCCTACATACCAGCTGGCGGCGCGCAAATCACTCGTCACGTTACCGAGCGCAAAGTTGAAAATCGGCCGAAATTTCAACTCATCGGTCAGTTTGAAATCCCAACCAATGCCGCCGGTAGCCGATAAACTGTTCCATTTAGTAGGAATACGCCGCTGCTCAGCGCCTTGGGTTGCCACAAAAGTCGGATCGTAGCGGCTGGCCGCCAGGACGCCTTCCATGTAGATAGGCACCGATTGAGACAGCGTGTCGCCACCGCCCAGCTGTGTCATATAGAAATCGCTGGAACCCGACGTTCCAGCACTACCACTGCCTATCGACAAAGCGCTGGTCGTGATGTCGGGAACGATCGAAAACGACATCAACGCCAGGACGCCATTAGCCCGTTTTTGCAGATCGTCTTTCGTCAACCGCACGGTCGATTGCGCCGTCGCCAATGTTCCCCCCGACAAGGAGCATAACGCGAGCCCCCAGCTCGCGAACTGAATCGCTGCCCTGGCCATCCGTGGCTTTCCGAACAAATATCTCGCTCTCACTGCTGCCTCACAAGATACTGATTGATCATGGCTTCAGCTACCAATCTCACCGCTGCTGGGACTGCCCAGGGGGATCGTTCATCGAGTCGCGCTGTGCAACTAACAGCGCATCGTTTTGATCGATACGGATGACTCCAATCCTGGGAAACTCGAAATCAATAATGATGTATAGCGCGGTAGTCATCACCAAGGCATATAACGCTTGATGGATAAATCCGCCCCGCCCTCCTTTTGCCAGATTCAGGCCGACAAAGTAGCCGCAAACCACAGCCAGAATGGCCAGAAACAGATAGGTCACTATTGGCGGATGCACTTTCTGAGCCACAGTCTGTGCCGTGGACACATCGAACATCTCGTTCACTGCACTGGCGTACGCCGCAGCAAACGGCGGTGTACTGCGCGTTGCGGCCTGCATGGATGAGGCCCAGATTTCCTTCTGTATTGCGCCCACGTTGTTTGCAATCACGTCACGCTGATCCAGATCGGCGACGTTCCGGTAATAGTTGATGCGCTCATCCACGTAACGCCGAAACTGTTCGCGCAGCCCGGGCTGGTCCGCGGCATTAATCATGTCGATACGCAGCCAGGCGGTGCCAATGGCGTTGACCTCCTGGACCAGCAGGTTGCGGCGCTCCACCATCCGCTGGGAGGCACCCGAAAAGGTGAAAGCCACCAATAAACCCAATAGCGCGAAAACGGACGCTTCGATAGCCGCCGCACCAGATCGGCTGCCGCCTTCATCCGAGTGATCGCGTTTACCCACATAACGCCCAACCTGAATGGCGCCATACAACACACAAAAGAACACTACAACAAGGCTGACGAGAATCAAGGAATAGCTCATAGGTCACCATGCACCCAAAGGACCGAAAAGGACCAAAAATGACACGCAGGGAAAGTCAAACTAAACCGTCAGATTTCGCCGTTTATCTCCTGTACATTGAAGTGAATGGAAGGCCGTATAGAAATCACTGCCCCGGACCGCCGACAAACCAACGCAAATAGGCATTGTCCTGAGCCGCCTGCCCTAATGCGCTGGCCTCTCGCGCCCAACCTTGGCGATCGCCTTGATACGCGGACAAGGCCGACCTGTAAAACACGTCGAGCTTGCTTCTCTCGTTATCAATTTCGGCCATCAGAGTCGAATCGGCTCCTTGTATCGGCGGGTCCTTACGCAAGGCAAGTAATGCTGGCAATGTCCGGGTGATCTCACGCTGCCGTACCCACGGCGCATACTCGATCGCGGGGAAATCGTCCGTCACTGCCGGCATCTGATCGACAAAGCGCACCAGGCCCTCTCGATCGGTCACCCAGGTCGCCAATAGCGCCGCTGACGAGGCAACACCCACTTCGGTCAACGCCTCCCGCACCTTGGGTTGCGAAAAACGCGCATCGATACGGGTAGCGTCCAGCGACAAAGGCTTTATCGAGCCGATCAGCAGCATCTCATGCAACTCCGTGGTCCAGAGCGAGGCATGAGGGAAGACATCGATGAAAGCCGCGACCAGCGCGCGTGTGTCGTCCAGATTCTGTGTAGGCAACGGCAGCCATTGGGCCACGATGCCATCGGGATTCAGACGATCTGCCGCCAGGGTGTAGAAATCACGGGAATAGAGATTCACCACCCCTGCCGCAGACGGCGGAGGCGGCTCCAGCGTAATCAAGTCATAACGCTGGTCACTGACCAGCAACTCGCGCCGGCCATCGCGCAATCGGACATCCAGGCCAGGATCCTCGGCGGCGGAATAAGTACCTTTGAAAAAAGGCGCTGCGTGCAACACACCAGGCAATAGTTCGGCCACGACCCGTTGGTCCAATGAAGGATAACGCGATAATGCACCAGCGGTAATGCCCGTGCCATAGCCGATCACCAGCGCCGATCGCGGCTCTGCGTTGTGCACAATCAGCGGCAAAAGCGCTTGCAGCCGCATATAGCGCAAGGACGGCATCGCGTCACCGGAGTTCGACACGCCCTGGATATAAAGCCGATGGAATCGATGGTCACCGCTGCCGCTTTCCACGACGGCGACAGTGCCGCCGTGATTCTCCTCATAGAACACGAGATCATTGCCTTGAGCACCCGGTAATAGTCGCGCGAGGTGGTTCGGCGCGAGAGACCATCCAATGATCAACACGCCAACTGCCAGCGCTGCCGTCACCGTACGAGCCATGGCGGCCACAGGCCGGGCTTGCCAGACTGCGATCAGCCCGACTGCGCAGGCCATCAATGCCAATAGCACCAAACTGCGAACCGTGCCCAGCGCCGGCAATAGAACAAATGCCGTCATCGCCGTCCCTGCGATGCCCCCCAACGTGTTGGCCGCCAGCACCGCACCTGCGCCCCGGCCACGTTGAGCGGACGGCACGGCGATGCGCAACACTGCGGGAAATGCCGCACCCAACAATAATGTAGGCAGCAACACGATAACGCCAGCCGCCACCGCAAAGCGCGCACTCATCCCGGCGAGCCTGCTTTGCGTCCACCCCTGAATCACGGTTTCCGCCACGCTTTGCGCATTGACTAGCCAGCGGCCCAGCAGCGCCAGCTCGAGCAAGGCCAAAACACCTGCACAAGCGATCAAGAGCCCGAACACTCGCCACGGATTTCCAAGCCGATGCTCCCAGGCCGCATACACCGCTGCGCCTATAGCCAAACCGGCGAGATAAACGCCCAGCACGATAGAAAAGGCGAAAGCGCGCGTGCTCATGAAAGGCACGATCATCTGCGACCACAACACCTCATAGCCCAGCGCAACCCCTCCGGCCACCGCGTACAAGCCTATGGCCAACCACGCCCGCGACGGCAATGCTGGAGAACCTGTCAGCGATTCCTGCGTTCGCTCCGGCTCCATACCCAGCCGCGCATCGCGTCCCCATAGCCATGCGCCTATCGCGGCAACCACGTTCAATCCTGCGGCTACCCAAGCGGTGCGTTGCACGCCCAATGCAGGGATAAGAATGAACGCTGGTAGCAATGCACCGAGAATCGCTCCTGTAGTGTTTGCGGCATATAGCACACCGCCCGCTCGCCCTACGCGCCCTGCGCCGACCGCGCGCAACAGCACGGGCAGCGTGCCTCCCATCAGGAACGGTGCCACACCTATCACCACCACTACAGCCAACCAGGCCAGGAAGGCGCTGTGTTGCTCCACGCGGGCGAATGGTAATGCCCCGTGTGCGAGTATCTGTGTCACAACCATCGCTGCAACAGCGATGCCCATCTCGATCCATACATAGGCCCGCACAGGCCGATCGCTGCGGTCCGCTCTGCGTCCCAGCCACCAACCGCCCGCCGCCAGCCCCAAAAAGAATGCACTGATTGCTACTGCAATCGCATGCACTTCCACACCAACAATCAAGGACAGCTGCTTGATCCAGATAATCTGAAAAATCAACGCAGACATGCCAGACAACGCCAGCAGAATGGCTGGCGTCGCCAGGCTCGCCGTGCGCACCGCGGCCGGTGCGGCTCCAGATACATCGTGCAGTGAGCGTGTAGACGAACTCATATCGTTTGAGGTAGACCCTATGCGAAATACTTAGATAGGGGACGCAGCATGCTTGCTGCGCCCCCTACTCCCTCTCTTACTTGCCTTGCTTCTTGGCTTGATCTTCGAAATACTGCTCGACCTGTCGGTCTACATCGGCTTGTACCTGATCAACACTGAAGGACGCCGGACGCTGGCTGGGCGGCCATTCCAGGAAGGTCTGCAGGAACTCGGCTGCCTTCATGGATGCCATGAGCACCAGGTAGTCGTTTTTCACCAGCCAGTCATAGTATTGATTGGATACGACATCTGCACGCTCATACGGGTCCATGCGCAAATTGAACAGCTTAGGTACACGCAAGCATACAAACGGGTCCTTCCACACATTAAATCCACCCGGTGCCTGCTGCTCGCAAAAGACCGCTTTCCAATTGTTGTATCGCATGGCGACCAACAAGCCGTCGTCGTTGAAGTAGTAGAAATCCTGGCGAGCACTGTCGTCGCTCTTGCCCGTCAGATAGTCCAATTGGTTGTAGCCATCCAAATGGACTTTGTAGCTCTTGTTGCTGCCGTTGGGAGTCCAACCTTTCAGCAATTTCTCCTTGACGTCGCTATCTCCGACTGCGGCCAGTAGCGTGGGGAACCAGTCAAGCCCCGAGACAATTCCCGTTTTGACCGCCCCTGCGGGAACATGTCCCGGCCAGCGAATCATGGCGGGCACCCGGTAGGCGCCTTCCCAATTCGAGTTTTTCTCGTTGCGGAACGGAGTCGTCGCCGCATCCGGCCAGCTGAACTGATTGGGCCCGTTGTCGGTCGTATAAATAACAATGGTGTTGTCCGCAATCCCCAGATCATCGATTTTCTTCAACAACTTACCGACATCCTGATCATGCTCCCACATGCCATCTGCGTAAGCATTGCCCGGCATGCCAGCCTTACCCTGATGCTCGGGGCGGATGTGGGTATAGACGTGCATGCGCGTGGTATTCATCCACAAAAAGAACGGCTTGTCGCCTTTGCCATTCTTGTCAAGATAATCCAACGCAGCACCGACAGTTTCGTCGTCAATAGTCTCCATTCGCTTACGGGTCAATGCACCGGTGTCCTCGATCTTTCCGTCAGCCGAGGATTTGATGACACCCCGGGGCGGAGGCGCTACCGGTTGTCCTTTCGGCGCGTCGGCTACGTTCTTTGGCCAATACGGGCGTTCGGGCTCTTCCTCGGCATTCAAGTGGTAAAGATTGCCAAAGAACACATCGAACCCGTGATTCGTGGGTAGATACTCATCACGGTCGCCCAGATGATTTTTACCAAACTGCGCAGTGTTGTAGCCATGGGACTTCAAGGCTTGGGCAATCGTGATATCCCTGTCTTGTAATCCAACGGCAACACCCGGCATGCCCACTTTGGACAGCCCGGTACGACGCGGCACCTGCCCCGTAATAAACGTAGACCTGCCCGCCGTGCAGCTATTCTCAGCGTAGTAATCGGTAAACCTCGTCCCCTCTTTGGCGATGCGATCTATGTTCGGTGTCCTATAGCCGACCACGCCGTCACCATAGGCACTGACGTTGGTTTGACCGATGTCGTCACCGAAGATCACCAGAATATTGGGTTTCTTGCCAGAGGCCTCTGCCGCCGGTTTAGATTGCGAGTTCTGAGCCTGCGCTGGCGCGCCGCCCGTGATCGCAAGTCCGCTCGCGGCCAACATCGCCGCCCCCAGCCATCGTCTTGCTTTCATCGCTGCTCTCCTTGCCCTGACGGGCGGTTACGTCCCACTATTGAACCTACTGCAGCGGTTCGAACGAATACACCCGCCGCCATTCCGACTGCATATCGACGACCGTCCAGTTCTGGCGTGTGGCCTCGTCCAATGCCTTATTTAATCGGCCGACTTTGGAATCCCGGTCGTATGCCCACTCTCGCTGTGCGTCTGTGTGGTGTACGAGGCCCGCAAAACGCTTGCCGTCGCCTGCTGCTGTCCACTGCAGCATCTGCAGATCACCATCCGAATTGCCGAAGGCAAAGATCGGGCGTCGACCGATGTAGCGCTGTATGGCTACCGGTTTGCCCGGACCATCATCGTTGAATTCGAGCTTGCCCTGACGCCACAACACGGGAGCGTCATTACGATTCTCAAACGTCGTCACAAAGGTGGTGCCGATAATCTGCTCGGGCGGGATACCGTAGGCCGCAGGCGCCCAGGCGCGCATGAACTCGACCTCTCCCCCGGAAACGATGTAGGTCTTGAAGCCCTGATCGCGCAGGTACTTCAGCAACTCGACCATGGGGGCATAAGTCATATCGATGTAGCGCTGGTTAAAGCGGGGATGACGCGCCGTGGCCGACCAGTCCGACACGCTTTGCGTGAAATCGTCGACGCTCATATTGGTGTGGGTCGCGCCGACTATTTTCAGCAGTCCTGATTCCCCGGACTTGGCCAATCGGGCCTTGTCCCCCTCGATCACCGCCTTAAACGGTTGACGCCGCGCCCATTCCGGATGCTCTGGCGCCATCGCCTTGACGCGGTCCAGGGCAAACATGACCTGGAAATACATAGGCTGCTCGCTCCAGAGCGTACCGTCGTTGTCGAACACGGCGATGCGGCGCTCCGGCGGAACAAAATCGGGATTTTTCGGATCGGTCACTGCTTGCACGAACGCGACAATGGCTTGACGCGAGGGGCCGTCATTCCACGAAGGTAACCCGGCATGCCGAGAATCCGCATGATGTCCCGCACACGCCGATATCAACAGCGTGACGGTCAACATTCCCAGCCATGCGGCGCAACGTCGTACTGCTGTAGTCGATATGCTCTTCATGAGTTTTCCCTTGGTTCTCGGAGGAGTCCGTTATTCCCGTTGTTCTGAGGGGGATTCAATCTGACCGGTAAGGCGTACGCGGACGCCCGCCGCTGTTTTGTTCGCCAGGCGAGACGCCATTGATGCGATAGATGGACCAAGCTTGTCCGCCACGTCTTGTCGGCCCCACTGCCCGCGACTCTGGTGCCCAATACCGTCTGGGTGGCGCTGCGAACCGCTATGGGCAACTGGGCCGTAGCGGCGCTTACATCGGCCGCGCCGCTGGCGACTTTCAACCATCGATAGAAGGCGCTTAGCGACGTAACATCGCGCTGCGCTTCTCGCCGCCAGGCCCGCCAATGCCAGGCCTCGCTTGCTTGGTAGCGCGTGCATTGCAAATGCGCCCATTGGCTGAGCTGTCGGCCTGCCCTGCGCCACCACGGCCATGTGAGCCACAAAGCCAGCGCGAGAACGACGACGCCAATCGAGAACAGCAGCCAGGAGGCAGGCACCCAACGCAAGCCATGACGCAACTGCGCCAAATCCTCGGTCAAGGAAAACGGCGGATCGACGACAGGCGCGGCCGCCACCTCAAAAGTACGCCCCTGCAACGTCTGCGACCGCGGCTCGCCGGTCTCGCTATCGCGCCAATGCATGGTCACGTCGGGAAAGCTCAATGCTCCGGCTTGCTGGGCGACATAGTCCGCCCTGTCGATGCGCTGCCCGCCCACAAAACCACCTCGGCCATCGGTCAAGGTCGTGACTTCCGGTTCTCGTGAATAGCGTTTGAAACCCTTCACCTCGCCCAAGGAAGCCTCGGGCAACAGCATCGCTTGCACCCCCATCGCACGCTGGATGATGGTGCGTGTCACGCGGCCACCATTGACCAACGGGTCCGGCGCTGAATCGTAGTCTTGGGTAATGGCTATTTCATTTGCCGCTGGGCCTTCGTCGCTACCACTCTTTTCTGCGGCTACTGTGAACGAGAACGGCTGGCTGCTGGCCGAGGCGGTCTCTCCCCCGGGTCCCACCTTGGCACTGACCGTCAACGCAGGCACTTGCAGTCTGCCCGACGTGGTCGGGCTGAGCACATAGGTGTAACGCAAACCGTTGTAGACCACCCCGTCCTTTTGGTCCCGGACAATGACGCCCTGTCCCGATGGAGGCGTCACCATCGCGCCTGGCAGGTTCAACACCGGCAGTTGCGGCGGCTGCGTGAACCACGTTGGAGTCGTGACTTGCAACTCCAATTCCACCGTTGCCCCCACCTGGACTTCGCTCGAGCCTTGCAAACGCGCAGTGACCAGCAATGCAGCGGTGTCCTGGGCCCAGGCCGCTGACATGATGCCTACGCTCACAACCGTGCCCAGGAGGAACCTTCGCCAGTACATCATGGCTTGCCTCCCGCCCGTGCATCCTCGATGGCGAACTTGCTGCGCAGAAAGCGGGCCGGCGATACGGTCAGGTTGCGCAGCCACGCGTCTTCCGAGGCCGCTTTCGCCACGGGCACCTGAATCATCTTGCCGGCCTTGGCCGTCTTGTCATCGATGGTCTGATCCGGCGAATCAGCCGGCTCGCCTTGCTGTTCTTGGCTCATGTCGTCGATCAATCGTGACACGATGTCGCGATTGACCATCGCCGGTTTCCAGTTTGGCCGCATCGATAGGGCCTGATCGTAGGCGTCCAGCGCGGCGTCGTATTGCCTCAGACGAGTTTGGGTATTCCCTACATAGAAATACCCTTCGGCCGTTTGAACCGAGGAGAACGCCGCCAAAGCGACGGCGTAGTTTCCCGCCTGATACGCGGCCCGTCCCTTCCAATAGGGATCGTGGAATCGTTGCACAGCCTCGTCATAGTGGCCTTGCTCAAACGCTATCCGACCCTGCTGATCCGCGGTCAAGAACGCATCTGCCAGCGCACCGGCGTGCGCGATTGGCGCGGTGCTGAACGTGGCGGCCAACAGCAAGCCTCCGAGCCATGCCACATTCCAACCGCGCCGCAGCGTCAACAATGCCAACAGACCGAGCGGCCAGCACAGCCAATACCCTACGTCTTTCCAATGAACAACACCCATTTGCGCGTCTTGTACCGCGCGAAAATGTTGCTGGGCGTGCAATGTCACCCAATCCAGATCATCGGGGCTGCCCGTCAAGCTGCCCAAGGGCGCACCGGCGGCATCCGCCAGATTCCGTAAGGCAGCGACATCCAACCCCACCTGCCCCACGGCCATGATCAGCACCTGCATATTCGACGCTGCCCGAGCCCGATCTTTCACAGCATCAAGCTGCCCCGTATCGACCCCATCGGTGACCAGCAACAATGTGCCGCCCGCCTGCTCCGCCTGCAGCGCACGCGAGGCCAGATCGATCGCGGAGGCCGCATCCCGGCCTTTGCGCGCAATCAGATCGGATGACAAGGCTTGAGCGAACAGATCCAGCAAACTGGCATCATCCGTGGGAGGCGCCACCAGGTGCGCACTGCCTGCATAGGCAATCAGCCCGGTCTTCGCACCGGCCCGCTGTGCGCTCAGATCCCGCAGCAGATGCTTGGCCGCCTCCAGCCGCGAAGGCGGTATGTCAGCGCCATCCATCGAGGCAGATAGATCCACGGCGACGATGAGCGGCGCCACATTGTCCAGATACGCGGGTTCGTCCCGCTGCCAAGTGGGCCCTGCGGCTGCCAGCGCACCTAGTATCAACATCAACGCCAGTACGTCGATCGGCGCCGGCCCCCGGCTACCCGTTGACCGAACGGTCAAATACGGCAACAGGTCCGGCGCAATGCGGGTATCTCGACCAGGCTTGGCCAGATCACGGTGCCGGCCCCACCACAACACGATGGCCAGCGGTATCACCAACAGCCACCAGGGCCGCAGAAAGTGAAAGGCGCTGAGATCGATATTCATACCGATTCCTTCGCCGGCGCCTGCCCTGCATGGTCAGCACGATGCACACCACGCCAAGCGCCCAAGGCTGCGATGCAATGCCACAACAACAGCAAGCACAGCGCCAAACCCAGGGGGATCCAGAAGTAGTCCCGTTTCGGCTGGTGGCTGAGGGACTTGACCTCTTTGGGTGTAATGCGGTCCAGCGTGGCATACACCTCGCGTAGTGCGTTGACATCATTGGCGCTAAAGAATTTTCCCCCCGCCGTCCGCGCAATCTCGCGCAATGCGTCAAAATCCACCCGCTCTTCTCCGGTGGCCTGGGGATCTCCTATGCCTATCGTATGTACCGTCACATGATGGCGTGCCGCCAAGGCCGCAGCACGATCCGGCGGGATGGCGCTGCCGGTATCGTTGCCGTCGGTCAGCAAGATCAACACCTTGTCGCGCTCATCGGCTTTATCCAGCATACGGATGCCCAAGCCGATGGCGTCGCCAATAGCCGTATGGGGACCCGCCATGCCGACAGCCGCCTGGTCCAAGAGAAAATGCAGCGATGCGTGGTCGCGTGTCAACGGCGCCTGAGGATAGGCGCCCGTGCCGAAAACGATCAATCCCAGCCGATCGTCAGGACGTTTGTCCACGAAATCCGACACCACAGATTTGACAGCGTCCCAGCGCGACACTGGCCGGTTCTGCGGATCACGAAAGTCCGTGCTGTCCATCGATTGAGAAATGTCGACCGCCAGCAGAATGTCCCGCATCGGCTCGGTATGCGTTAACGGCGGCTCTACCCATTGAGGCCGCGTCAACGCCAATACCATCAACAACCACACGACGATATTCAACACCAGCTGCCCCCGGCGGTCGCGCACGCCAGGGCGAGTCGGCGACTTTCCGGTCAAGGTCGCCATCGTGTCGAAAAAAGGCAAACGCAAGGCCTGCCGCGTCTGTAAATAGGCCGGCAGCGCTCGATACGCCAGCACGCCCAAGGGCACGAGCAAAAAAAGCCACGGATACTCAAGCCGCCACATGATGACGCTCCATCCATAGCCGGCTTGCCGCAATCAAGCCCTTTAAGGTTTCACCATCCAATGACCGTACCGTCTCGTCCGGGGCATAAGCGAGCGCGAGCAGTACGCGGCCACTGCCGTCGGGAAGCACCGGCTGTCCAGCACTCTCCTGCAGATAGTTCAGCCAACCATCACCGTGCAATGCGGCAACGCGCGTGCGTTGCCCATCCAGCTGGGCTGCCAACGCGGTCCGCTTGAGCAGACCCGGCAGTTCGCGTATTGCCAGGGGATTGGCGGCAATCTCTCTGTTCAACTGCTCCAACGCGCGCAGTGCCTGACGGCGATACAGATTGCGCCGATGCCGCCGGTAACCCCATACCGCCATCCATCCGATGCCGAGCAGCAGCAATACCGCCACCACAGCCCACCCCCAGGTCTGCGGCCAATAAGCAGGCGGCGCAGGCAACGCCAGTTCCTGCAATTGATCCAGGCCGAGGACAGGCGTATCACTCATGGCCGCCTCTCTTCTTGCCGGTGTCCCAACTCACTCATCAATTGCGTCAATGGATCCGTGGTCGTATCGATGGACAGCAATGGCACCTGACTGCGGCGCAAGAGGTCCGCGACTTGCCGCAGACGGCCACTGAAAAAATCGGCCAAAGGTTGACGCTCTCGTGCCTTTCCGACGGAGATTTCGAGCTGCAACTCGCCTTGCGTCACCACCAGATGCCCTTGCCGCGGCAGATCTTGCGCCATGGGATCGTAGACCAGAGCTGCCACAACGCTGTTATGCGCAGATAACTGTCTCAATGCTCGCAGCGTGTCGTCATCGGCCCCGGCAAAATCGCTAATGATGCAGACCAGATAGTCATGCTTGGCAAAACCCAATGCCTGGCGCAATGCCGCATTGAGCATGGGGCCCGCCGCCCGGTCTGGCTTGTCGGCCGACAGCTCGCTATTGGCGCGCACCACCGATGCCAACAATGCCTGCACCTGCTGGCGGCTGCGCAACGGCTTTTGAACGCTGACGCGCTCATCGTCGAACACCAGGCCTCCCACGCGATCCCCTGCACGAAAAGCCATCCACGCCGTCGCGGCCGCCACCCGAGCAGCCACCGCGCATTTGAAAAACTTGACAGAGCCAAAGTACATGCTCATGCGCTGATCCACGATGATCATCGCCGGCCGGTCGCGTTCTTCGGTGTAGGAGCGCACGTACGGCTTGCCGTAACGCAATGATGCCCTGGGGTCCAGTTGCCGTAAATCATCGCCGGGCACATAACGCCGCAATTCGGAAAAATCCAGGCCGCGCCCGCGCAACCGCGATCCATGTTGACCGGCCAGGACGCTGGTGGAGGGCTGGTGCGCGACAAACGACAGGCCGCCTACCGCGCCTTCCATAGCCATCAATTCCGCCAACGACGGATGAACGGGATGTGGTGGGTGCGCCATGGCGATTCCTATGCCGGGACGGCCACCACATCCAGCAATCGGTCAATGACTTGTTCTGCCGTGACGCCATCCGCGACGGCGTCGTATGTCAGGTGAAGCCGGTGACGCAGGACAGCATGGGCGACGGCGCGCACATCGTCAGGCGAACTGAAATCTGCACCGGCCAGCCACGCATGCGCGCGGCCCGCTTTGTCCAGTGCAATCGCGCCACGCGGACTGGACCCGATCTGGATCCATCGTTGCAGATCGCTATCGTAATCGGCGGGGCGGCGCGTAGCGTTTACCAGATCGACAATGTAGCGATCCACGGACGCAGCCACATGCACTGCCGCCACCTCGTCACGGCAGGCAAACAATATTTCCTGTGAAAGACGCTCGGCCTCCTCGGCCTTTACCGTAGCGGTATCGCGCAACAAGGCGAGCATGGCCGTCTCATCATCCGGCGCCGGATAGTCCAACCGGATTTTCATCAGAAAACGATCCATCTGCGCCTCAGGCAATGGATAAGTGCCCTCTTGTTCGATAGGATTCTGCGTGGCCAATACCATGAACAGCTTCGGCATGGGCCGAGTCACGCCGCCCACGGTGATCTGCCGCTCTTCCATGGCCTCCAGCAAGGCGGATTGCACCTTGGCCGGGGCACGATTGATTTCGTCGGCCAGAATCAGGTTGCCAAACAATGGACCTTGCTGGAATTCAATTCGATGATTTCCCGAGGCATCCTGCTGCAGCACCTCGGCACCGGTAATGTCCGAGGGCAACAGGTCCGGCGTGAACTGGATACGGCTCATCGTGGCCGCCATATGCGCTGCCAGCGCCTTGACGGTGCGGGTCTTGGCCAAGCCAGGCAGGCTTTCCAGCAGCACGTGTCCATCGGCCAACAGCGCAATCAGCACGTGACGGATGATTGTCGACTGACCCAGGACCGTCGCAGAAACAGCTTGCTCCAACGCTAGAACGCCATCGCGATTCGCCATGCTCTTGCCTTCCATGGTGATGCTTTCATGTGCGCTCGTCCGGTGAGCGCACGGGTGGACTCAACGGCTGACGACGCTATTCTTATGAGCCTGAGCCAATTTCCATTGTTCCTGGGTCATCACCGTACGAAAACCCAGATGCGACATGCTGTTCAGCGGGTCTGCACCCCGCCTGGCACTGGCGCGGTAACTAATGCAATAGGTATCGCTGCACAAAAACGAGCCGCCACGCGTGACGCGTTTCGGTGCCTTTTCCGGCACATTGCCATCATCGGGATCAAAGCTGTCGGCGGGGCCCGCTGGGTCCTGCGGCGGCTCGCGATATTGAGCCTGGATCGCAAAGGCATCGGCGCGATACCAGTCCGCCGTCCATTGCCACACATTGCCGGCCATGTCATACAGCCCGTAGCCGTTCGATGGAAAACTGCCGACCGGTGTCGTACCCACCTGAATTTTTTCGTCTTTGACGACGGGGAAAGGCTGTTGCTGCTGCGTATCCCAGATGTTCGCCATAGGCTTGCCTTGCGGGCTGAGCTCATTGCCCCAGCTATAGTCGGCTTGCTCTATCCCGCCGCGCGCGGCGAACTCCCACTCCGCCTCGGTAGGCAACCGCTTGCCGGCCCATTTCGCATAGGCCTCAGCGTCTGTATAAGATACCTGCACAACGGGATGATCGTCTTTGCCCTGGATGTTGCTGCCCGGACCTTGCGGATGGCGCCAATTAGCCCCCGGAATGAATCGCCACCAGCGCGTGTAATCTCGCAATGAGACCTCGCTCTCGGAGCCTACGAAAACCATGGCGCCGGGCACCAGCACACTGTCATCTGGACGCGGCGTACCAGGCGGCAGTTGCGGGGCCAGATCTTCCCAGCGCGGCTTCTGCTCCGCCGTGGTCACGTAACCGGTGGCCTCTACGAACCGGCGAAACTCGGCGTTGGTCACGTCGTGCACATCCATCCAGAACCCGCTGACACGCACCGCATGAGCAGGCCGTTCATTAGGTTGAGAGAGCTTGTGCTCATTACCCATGAGAAATTGCGATCCGGGAATCCACGCCATGCCCGCGGGCCCATTTTTCCCATCGCCCAGCTTGACCTCACGCGCCGAGGAATCGGAAACGTTCCATCCACCCACGTAGGCGCCTAATGCTGCTGCCGCCACAAGAATCGCTACTGCCGTCAATCCGATCTTCACTTGCTGTTTCACGCGCTCACCTCACCACCGGTTCCAACACACGTAACGCATTCGGATCACGCGGAAACACCGCGAGCCGTCCAGCCTTGCCAAGTCGTGCAAACTGCAGCCGGGGCCTCAATGAATAAAAGGCCCCGGTGTCGCGCTCAGGCTGCTTGCTTCATTGTTCCTGCGCTCTCCCAATAGGAATGGGTGCGCAATACATGGAGTTCGAGCGTCGCCTTTCCTCTGACACGATGCAGCGCCTTGGGAATCGTGGCATGGCCATCGGTCCAACGCATCGTTACGCCGTGCACGTCTTGCGGTGCGTTCAGTCCCTGCAGTTCAGATGCAGACAACGCTATATCCCGGCGGCCATCGTCGTCCTCGATGGTGATACGAGCCAGCCCCACACCTACTGTGCGCAGGTCTCGGCGGGGATCCGAGGCCGTCTCGCGGGCAATCGCGCAACGCGAAAGGAGATGAATGTCTCCTGCATCAGCATCAACTGGCAGCTCGAATCGAACAATGGACTCACCGGAATCATGGGCCTGGGCCGCAAGCACTTTGCCATTGACTTGCACCCGCAGATTCGGATCAGACACTCTCAAGGATCGAGTCAATTGCTCGGCACGTTTGAGCAAACGCCGGCGCACCGCAGCCACTGCCGGCCCCTTGCGCAACACCTCGATTCCTTCGATGGTCGGACGCCCTGGGGCAGGCCCGAAATCTGCCAATAACGTGACCACATTCACGTTCTGGAACATCGATCGGTTGCCGGTATCGACATACGACTCCGATGCCGCACCTTCGGACAGCAGGATATCGAAACGATCCAGCTCGACGTGAAAGTACTCGAAGACCTGTTGCGAAAAATCCTGAACAATCGTCTTTCCGTTGACCAGCAACATCGCTGGAATCAGCTTGCCATCAAAATACATGTGATGGTACGGCGACACATAGAGATCTCGGGCTGGGATATTCGGTCCAAGTGCACTAGCGGAAATGCGGACCGGAAAAGCGCGAATGGCATGCTCTTCGGGAATATGGGCTCCGTACAGCGTGCGATGTCCCACCCACTTCACCGTGGCAACGCCACCGCTGGCTGTACTGACTTTGTCGCCTGGCTGCAGCGTCTCAACAGGACGTTCTCCATCCGGAGTCGCAATCAAGGTACCGCGCATAAAGCAGGCGAACGAAACGTTATTACCGTTGAAGTTCAAACTGTCTAGGTCTTCCTGCGTAAAGTTATCGGCTTGTACTTGCAGGATAGGCTGGTTGTCCGCGTCATAAAAAGTCAGGATGCCGTTGTCCAGTCCAGCGTGATCCGGCGTGGCGCCTACGAATGTGAAAGAAGCCCCGCCCTCTACGCCCGTGATATGCAGCACGTCACCAGGATTAGTGGTGATATTGTCCACGTTCATCGCCACCGTGCCCGTGCCTTGGGCTTGGGAAAAATCGATGGTGAGGTTGTCCAGCCACTGAGGTTGAAACTGCGAAAAGCCTGTCGTCGAATCCGGGCCCACCTGCAATGTGATGGGTTGATCGCCAGCGCCACCATTCAGATTGCCGATCAGCAGATTGGTGTTTTCAGCATAAATAGAAAATGGGTGTGCGCCATCGAAGTTGGCGGTCACAGAGCCTGCATTGGTGAAGTCCACTGCGCCATTGTCGACACCGAGCGCAAAGTTGAACTCAGTATCCGTTTCTGTATCGGTCCAGGCCCACGTGGGGTCGTCGGGAGTCAAGCTGATATCCGCCATCTCAATCCTCTTCCAGTTGATTGCATCGCCAAAAGAACCAGACAAAAACCCAGACTGCTGTCGCGCCGAGCCTCCTCAAGAAATAAAAAACGCCCTATTACGGCAAAGTGTTGCCGCCATTTATACCCATCATCCCATTACAACTTTTCGATACATTTATGCGAAACTCAGGAAAATTTCGCATTTTTTCTCATTTCTTGGGCAATATTCTGCTTACATATACGTCGTTCTTGGTAAAGTTATTACGAAGCAGCACCATGCGCTATCCGAAAAGCGAAATCTTGTAGGAACTTTTTGCCATGATGTATCAGCCGATGTACATGCGGCACCTCTACTCCGGCTTCGAGCCATGCCAGGCATTTGATGTCGTCTATGGCACCACCTTCGAGCATCGTCTCCTGTCCGCCAAGCAAGCAACCATGGCACACCAACGGCTGGTTATCGGTGACATCAGACTGGAGACTGGCGGCTACAACTTCCCTGTTGTTGCTCAAGGCTGTATGCCCAAGAAAGAGGTTTGCATAGGATTCATGGCTGAAGGAGAACAGGTCACGCGATGCAATACGATGGCCTTGGAGAGCAATGAAATACAAATCTATCCGCCGGGAGTAGAACTCCTCTATCACGCATCAGGCCCTTCCCGTTGGGTCAATTTTGTGGTGCCGGAGGAATCCTTACAGGCGTTCGCCACTGCGCGAGTAGGACGCCCCATTCATTTATCCAGGCACGCGGCGTATTCGATGCGTTTACGCAACGGGGCCAGGCACGCGTTGACTCGAATCACTGACGATGCCCTGGGACTGGCTCACCGACTTGAGCCAGTTGGCGGAATTAGTTCCGAATTAGGCGCGGAAATCTACCATTCGCTTTTGGGGAGTTACGTGGACCAGATATTCGACTCAACCCCATTGAATCAACCAGAAAAGTCTGCGACAGAGATACGCCATCACCAATTGATCACCGCTTGCGAACGGCTCGTCGTTTCGGGCGAAGACACGGACATTGCGCTGGCCGAAATTGCCAAGCGCAGCGGATATAGCCTGCGTTCACTGGAGCTGATATTTCGCCGCAGCGTCGGTATGACGCCTGGGCGGTGGTTCATGACGGCACGGTTAAATGGCGCGCTGCGTGATTTGCTCAACTGTGAACAGGATGGGACGGTTTCAGAGGTCGCAATGAAATGGGGATTTCGACATGTGTCCCGATTCTCTCAGTACTATCGCAATGCCTTCGGCGAGCTGCCAAGCGAAACGCTAAAGCGTACACGCCAGCAGTGACGGGCTCGTAGCGCGACCGCAGGGATATCGCAGTCAATTTCTATCGCCAGGCACTCCCCACCTGAATGTAGAAAGCATTCTGGTCCTTGCTGTGGGCGACGTCGATGCCTATTGCCAAACCCAATTTTCTGGCGATCAGATACCGGAATCCGACGCCGACACTATTCACATTGGAGGCCTCGCCATATGACTTCCATCGGCCATAGGCTTTACCCACCCCCGTGAAGCCCAATAGCGACCAGCGCGGTGTGACGGCCCAACGCATTTCGACTTCCGCGGCCAAGGCGGTCCGGTCTTGATACCGGCCGCGCGATACACCGCGTAAATCGACATAGGGCAGCGCATAAAACGGCACCGAACCGCTGGTGGTCTGAGCATCGGCGCGCAGCCCTAATGTCCATTTAGGATGAACAGGCAACCACGTATAGCCACGCGCGCGGTAAGTTTCAAAGGACGCTGAACTGCCGAATCCGCTGCGTGCAAACTGCGCCTCGAACTCGGCATAACTGCCTTTAGTCGGGTAAAACATGTTATCGCGATTGTCGTAGTCGATCACCAGGCCTAATTTGCCGACACTCAGTTTCTGATCATCCAATAATCCAAGAGGATTTTTCTCTGCACCGGTAAAGCGCGTATCGGATCTGAAGTACGTATAGCGAGGTCCCACATACCAGCGGCTGTCTCCTATACGCGCGAGCAATTGCTGCACCAGAAACGTACCCTTCAGTTCGTAGCTGTGCCCGCGATTGAGAGGGCCGTAATAATCGAGATTGACCTTGCCCTGTGCCAATGCGCCCAGATACCGGAACCGGTCGGCGCCCCACGTGTGAAAGTGGAACAGGCCTGCACCTCGTGATCCGTTTTCCGTACCCAACGCGCCAATGCCGGTGATATTGGGGGGGGGCCAGTGACGAGTCACTCTCTTTCGCCTTTTGACTGGCCTCGCCGAGCGATTCTGAAAAGTACATCAGCATCGCGCCGCCTCCGTACCCGACGGCGGGCTCGGTAATGATCACCGGGACGGGAAATATGCCTTTCCGGTTGAGCAGATAATCGCTCAGATCAAATGCGCCATCCTCGGGATCCGTGAACCCAGTGGGCTGCCCCATGCAAGTGGCCCCACTGACCATCGCTACCAGACCTAGCAGACGCACCATGCTGGCACGCCGAAACAAGGCGACGAACGCTGGCAACAAAGCACTCTCCTCTTTGCCGTACGTTTTTTCCGGCGCCATGAATACTCAGTCGACGCGAAACAGACCGCGGTCCTTGCCTTTGATCCAGTTGGGCGGTCGCCCTACCCCGTTCCAGGTGTGTCCGGTCTCGGGGTCGCGGTATCTCACGAAATCTGACAGATCCGGCCCGAACAATTGCTCGGAGGTGATCCCGTATTCCTTGATTTTCCATCGGATATCTGACAAGACACCGCGTAACTCTCGCCGCCGCAGACGCTCTGCTTCGGCCTCGAGAGTGCGTATGTGCGATCTGACCTGCTGGTAGTTGTTCGCCATATGCTTAGTTCGCCCTTGCGATGTATTTACAATAGTACGAAGTCGAAACAAACGCTATCCAAAAAACGAAATAAACGGCCGGCCGAACACATTGATCTGACTCCCTGGGCATGCCGCTTGCAGTATGGCCACATCTACCAGGCTAGGGAGGCAGCATGCAATCACAGCGCGACAGTGGGAGTCGCTTCGCCCTCAGGTTGCTGACGGTCAATACGCACAAGGGGTTTACCAGTTTCAACCGCCGTTTCATGCTGCACGATCTGCGTGAGGCGTTGCGATCCGCGGCGCCCGACATTGTCTTTCTGCAAGAGGTCGTCGGGGCGCATCAGGGACATGCCGAGCGATTACCTGATTGGCCGGCGCTGTCGCAGTACGAATACCTGGCCGACACGTTATGGTCCGACTATGCCTACGGGCGCAATGCCGTCTACCCGGACGGTCATCATGGCAATGCGATCCTGTCGCGCTACCCCATCGCGACGTATACCAACCACGATGTCAGTATTGCAGGCCCTGAGCCGCGTGGGTTGCTGCACTGCGTGCTGCGTCCGCCGGAATTGGCGCATCCGCTACATGCGGTGTGTGTGCATCTGGGTCTGCGCGAGGGGCACCGGCAACGCCAACTGCACCTGCTGTGCGAGTTGGCCCAACGCCAAATCCCCACGGATGAGCCGCTACTGATCGCGGGTGATTTCAATGATTGGCGATTACGCGCCGACCGGGTCATGGCCGGCTGCGATGCCCAAGAGGTGTTTACGAAGCATTACGGCAGACCGGCTCGCTCCTATCCCGCTGTGTGCCCGGTCCTGCGCCTGGACAGGATCTACGTACGGGGCGTCCACACCTCGCGCCCCGAACCGCAAACCTCGCGCGTATGGGCCGGCCTATCCGACCATGTGCCGTTGACCGCAGAGATCTCGTTATGAGTACGGGCTGGCATACGGGGAATCGCTTTGAACTGCTTGAGAACGGCAATGCCTTTTTCCCTGCAGTCGAAAAGGCTATCGCGCGAGCGAGCAAAGAGGTCCTCCTGGAGACATTCATTCTGTTTGACGATCCGGTAGGGAGATCATTGCAGCAGGCGCTCATCACAGCCTCGCAACGCGGCGTCTCGGTTGTACTGACGCTGGACGGCTACGGCTCTGATCCACTGGAGCCCGCATTTCTCGCCGAGCTGGCCACTGCCGGGGTACGTGTGCATATATTCGACCCCAAACCGCGCCTGTTCGGTATGCGGTTTCATGTGTTCCGGCGCCTGCATCGCAAACTCATCGTCATCGATAACGAATTGGCATTCGTCGGCGGCATCAATTTCTCGGAAGACCATCTGACCGAATATGGCGATCAGGCCAAGCAGGACTACGCGGTCAGCGTGCGCGGTCCGTTGTGTGCCGATATCGCTGCCTATATGCGTGCGGCTGTGCGAGCTGCGCCAGGTAGGTTGCCAGCATCAGACCCTGCCCCGGTGCCCGACGAAGACGGAGCCGGCAAGCTGGTGGTACGCGACAATGCGCGGCATCAACAGGATATCGAGCGCCTGTATCGCGCCAGCCTGCGTTCGGCCCGCGAGGATGTACTGATCGCCAATGCCTATTTCTTTCCCGGATACCGATTGCTGCATGACCTGGCAGGTGCCGCCCGGCGAGGCGTGCGCGTGCGCCTGATATTGCAGGGCGAGCCGGATATGCGCATCGCCCGGCTCGCCGCCACGATGCTATATGACTATCTCATCGACGCAGGTGTGGAGATCTACGAGTATTGCCGCCGTCCTCTGCATGGCAAAGTCGCTTGCTTCGACCAGGACTGGAGCACAGTGGGCTCGAGCAATCTGGATCCGTTCAGCCTGGCCCTGAACCTGGAGGCCAACGTGATCATGCGAGACCGGGCGCTGAATCGCGTATTGCGCGAGCGTCTGGAACGCCTGCTGCAAGAGGACTGCGAGCGAATACCCCGCTCATCAATCGGCACACGGCGTCTGCGCCGATTGTGGGCCGGGGTGATGGTATTCCACGTATTACGGCGTTTTCCTAACTGGGTGGGCAGTCTGCCTGCCCATAAGCCTCGCCTGCAGCGCATAGCGGCAGAATCTATAGACCGCCATCAGCCGGCGCAAGAATGAGGATCCCCATGGACACATTCCGGATACGTACGACAAGGCGGCGTTGGACTCGGATCAGCCCCCGCGTCCGACGGTCTCTGGGCAGGTGGCTGGCCGTGCTCGTGGTAGGGGTCGTGGCGGGCATGTTGTATTACCTGGCCCGTGACGTGGACTGGCCTGGTGTATGGAAAGCCGTGCGCGCGCTTCCCCGGCCCACGATCGCCATGGCGATCGCCGTCGCGCTGAGCGGCTATCTCGCATACTCGTTCATGGATATCCTGGGACGTCGCTACATCGGCCACAAACTGCCGCTGTTCAGCGTCGCAGGGATCGCCATGCTCAGTTATGCCCTCAATCTGAACCTGGGCATGCTGCTCGGTGGTTTTGCAACGCGCTTGCGGCTTTATCTGCGCATGGGGTGCCGCAAGTCGGTGCCGACTCGCGTGGCGCTGTTCTCCGCCCTATCGAACTGGGTCGGCTTCGGCTGGGTGGCCGGCGCCTTGTTTGTCAGCGGTGCCGTCCCTCTGCCTCAGACCATCGACTGGGGACAAGATGGATTGCGAATAGTTGGCGTCGTGCTGCTGGCACTGTCTGGTGCCTATGTTCTGGCCTGCCTGAAATACCCGGGGCGGACCTGGATGGTGCGCCGGTGGCGTATCGTGTTGCCCGGCGCACGGATGGCGCTAGCGCAGAGCTTGAGCGCAATACTGTCCTGGGGCCTGATGGGATTGGTGCTGTATGTTGTGCTGCAGGAGCGGGTTCCCTATGCGGCGGCATTAGGGGTGCTGTTGTATGCCAGCGTCGCGGCATTGGTCGTGCGGGTGCCGGGCGGACTGGGCACCACCGAGGCCATTACCGTCGCCGCGCTGGGGAAGTATCTCCCTCCCGTAGATATTCTGGGCGCGGTATTGACTTATCGCGCCGTCTATTTCCTCCTGCCGCTGGCGCTGGCGTTGCTGGCGTTCGGTGTGGTCGAGGCCAAATGGTCCATCCGGCGCCGCGTATCCCGGCCCACACCGCAATGAGGCCAGGCACGGCGCTTGCGGCAGGTGTGCCATGACGCACTCTTCTCGATTCTCTCCTGCCTGCGTGGTGGCCTATCCCCGCGATAGCAATGCATCGCAGCACGAAGTCGCCACGCAGTTATGCCTGGCGCGTAAACTCGCCGAATTGCTGCAGTGCCAGGTACTGGAGCCCTATCAGGCCGATAGCGCGCAGCCCGGGGCGGCGCACTATTACGTTCCCGATCAAACCCTGATTGGTCCCCTGCACGCGCATGAACTCGGTATCAGCGACGAAGCCCGTTTTTTCGGAGGAATGGTGCCGTACGACTTCGTGGCCAGTAAAGCGATTACGCACGGTTTATGGCGCCGGCGTAGCGCTGCCCCCGACGGATGGTCTCACACCCTGGCCGAACGCTTGGCAGACGCCGTACTCAGCGGCTACACCGCATTTTCTCCCGAGGATGCAAGACAAGCCGGCGGCGCGTTGCTGCGTCGTGGACCAATACGTATCAAGCCCGTTTACGCCAATGCTGGACGCGGGCAACGCGTGATTCAGGACGGGAACGAACTGGAACGCGCCATCGCCGAGATGACGGAAATAGCACGAGGCGTCGTACTGGAGGAAAACCTGGCCGACGTCGAAACCTACAGCGTAGGATGGTGCCGCGTCGGCGGCTATACATTGTCCTATGTAGGCACACAGGGGCTGACCCCGGACAATAGTGGCCAGGACGTCTATGGCGGATCGAACCTGCGTTGTATTCTCGATGAGCCGACTGCGCTCACGTCGCTGGACATGACGCCGAACGAACGCCACGCCGTCACGCTGGCGTTGCATTATGACGCTGCGGTGAACCAGGCGTATCCATCGTTGATCGCGTCACGCCGCAATTACGATATTGCGCTCGGACAGTCTACGGCCGGGGCATGGCGGGCCGGGGTATTGGAACAATCGTGGCGTGCTGGAGGCGCGAGTATCGCGGAGGCATCCGCCCTGCTCCACTTCGCGCATCATCCTGACTGCCGCGAAATCAACGCTTACACGCTAGAACGTTACGGATCCGCGTCCGCGCAGCCGGACAGCGGCGATCTCGTGTTCCACGGGCAAGACAGCCGGGTGGGATGGTTGACAAAGACAGGTGGCATAGTGAGGGAAAACAATGGTGGCACATAGCGACGCGATAGACATCAACGTCGCAGATGATGTCCTGGCGGGCACGCTGCTGACGCCCAAGAGCAAAATTCCTGGAATACTTTTCATACACGGCTGGGGCGGTGATCAAGCCTTTGACCTGAAACGGGCAGAGGGAATAGCCGGCCTGGGCTGCGTCTGCCTGACCTTTGATCTCAGAGGGCATGCCGCGAATGAAACCCAACGGGAACACGTATCCCGCGATGATAATTTGCACGACGTCATGGCTGCCTATGATCGTCTGATTGCGCATCCTGCCGTGGAAACAGGTGAAATCGCCGTGGTCGGCAGCAGTTATGGCGCCTACCTGGCATCGATTTTGACCGAATTGCGCAAAGTACGATGGCTGGCCCTGCACGTACCCGCGCTGTATCTCGACGATGAATGGTTCAAGCCCAAGCACCAACTCAATCGGGAAGTACTACGAGCCTATCGCAGTGACTACGTTGCGCCGGAGACCAATCGTGCGTTGTCTGCATGCGCCACGTTCCCGGGCGATGTACTCATCGTGGAGTCGGAACAGGATGACTACATTCCGCACTCCACCATCATGAGCTATCGCTCGGCGTTTCGGCGCGCCCACTCCATGACTCACCGGATTATCGATGGCGCAGACCATGCGTTGACGCAAAAGACTGCGCAGCGGGCGTACACATCGGTGCTGGTGAACTGGATCACGGAAATGGTCATGGGCGCACGCACCGGCACTACCCCTTCCCTGACCGGTGCGCCATAAAGGAGAGGCATCTCAGCCGTACATCAGCATGGAGCCGCCAATGACACTACGCGCCACTGCGCGTCTGCAATTGCATGCCGACTTTACTTTTGATGCGGCACGCGCACAACTGGACTACTACGCCGATTTGGGCGTCAGCCACCTCTACTTGTCACCCATCACGCAGGCCCGTCCCGGCTCAATGCATGGCTACGATGTGCTGGACCCCGCCTGCGTGAGTGCCGACCTGGGCGGAGAGCCGGCGCTCGAACGGCTGGCCGCTGCCGTCAAGGCGCGCGGGATGGGATTGCTGCTGGATATCGTACCCAACCACATGGCCGCCGACGCGCGCAACCCATGGTGGCGCGATGTGCTGCGCAATGGGCGTGCCAGTACCTATGCTGATTATTTCGATATCGATTGGGAGATGCACTCGGGAAAAGTCCTGTTGCCCATTCTCGGCCAGCCCTATGGTTCGGCCCTGTGCAAGGGGGATGTTCAACTAGGCAAACAGCACGGCGAACCGGTCGTGTTGGCCGGCGGCCAAGCGCTGCCGATATCGGGCCCGTCGGTCTTTGCGGCGCTGGCCCGCTACGCTGACGCACCGGATCATGCAGAACGCACGGCCGCGCTGCATGCGCTGCTGGAACAACAGTGTTATTGCCTTGCCTGGTGGCGTTCGGCCACGAACCAACTGAATTGGCGCCGTTTTTTCGACATCAACGATCTGGTGGGCGTGCGGGTCGAAAATCCGTCAGTATTCGAAGCGGTGCATATGCTGCCTCTGGCGTTATATCGCAAGGGCTGGATCGACGGGCTGCGCATCGATCATATAGACGGATTGGCAGAGCCAGGCGCCTATTTGCGCCGGCTGCGTACCGCTATGCGCAATGCCGCGCCGGCGCGCAAACCGTATATCGTCGTGGAAAAAATTCTGGCGCCACAAGAGGCGCTCGACCATCGATGGCCTGTCGAGGGCAGCACGGGCTACGACTTTATGGATGACGTCAGCGCGTTGTTGCATTCCCCTTCCGCCCGCCGTCCGCTATTGACTGGCTGGTATGCGCATGGCGGCGATTCGAGTGGATTAAAACACCAACTGCACACTATCCGTGCACAATTGCTGGATCGGCGCCTGGCGCATGAACGGCACGGGCTGCTGACAGCATGGTCACGCCTCACGTCGCATGAAGCCGAAGACCAGGCGTCCTGGGATCGTGTGCTCGGTGCATGGCTGACGGCGTTTCCGGTCTATCGCAGTTACGCCGAAGATGGCGGTCCATCTGCCGCAGACCGGACGCATTGGGATGAGGCCACCCGGGGTGCGCGCGCCATGCTAGCTGAATCGGACAGTGCACACCTGGATCAATTGCTGCACCAGCTCTACACATCCTCGATCCCCGACGGCCTCAACGCGCTTAAACGCCTGCAGCAAGTCACGCCGCCATTGGCAGCGAAATCGCTCGAAGACACCCTTCATTACCGTCAAGGCACCTTATTGTCCCGCAACGAGGTGGGCGCCTGGCCGCAACGATTTGCGTTAGGGCCACAAGGCTTTCATGCCCGCAATCATTGGCGTGCCCGGCACATGCCACACTCTCTGCTGGCCACGGCGACCCATGATCACAAACGCGGCGAAGACACCCGCGCACGCCTGGCCGTATTGACGGAGATGCCCTCGCGGTGGGCAGACATGGCGGCAGAGTGGCTGGCCTTGCTCCCGGCCAATGCATTCAGCGACCCGGACCGCTACATACTGCTGCAAGCGCTGATTGGCGCCTGGCCGGCAGACTGGCCTGGCGCCAGCGAGACACTGGATCCATTGCTCCTACGTGAATGGTTGACGCGGATCAGCGCCTGGCAGCGCAAAGCATTGCGTGAGGCGGGGTTGCATAGCTCATGGACAGATCCCGACGAACATTACGAAGCTGCGGCTCAGGCTTGTATTGATATCCTCGATCCCGAGGGGCATGATCGCGAGCCGCTGCGCACGCTGGCAGCCTTGGCGCAATCTCTGATCGAGCCAGGACATATCAATAGTCTCGCTCAAACCTTGCTGCGTAATACTTGTCCCGGTGTGCCGGACCTGTACCAGGGTGCAGAACTGTGGGATTACAGCCTGGTCGATCCGGATAATCGCCGGCCGGTCGATTACGAGCGCCGCCGTTTTCTGCTGTCGTCAGGAATCATCACGCGGCCCGGGTCAAAACACTGGCGCAATGGCGCGGTCAAGCAGTCCCTCATCCATACGGCTTTGCAACTGCGTGCGCAGCAGCCTGAACTGTTAGCCGGCCCCTATCGGCCCCTATGTGCGCAGGGTCCTCGGGCCGCCCATGTCGTGGCGTTTCTACGTGGCGCAGGCCGGCGTACTGCCCTGGTTGTCGTACCGCGATTGTGCGCACGCCGTATTGCAGGGTATGCGAGAGATGAGGCCGAGGCTGCAAGACAATTCTGGCAAGGTACGACATTACGCGTGCCCTCATTGCCGGGCCTCGTTTGGAAAGACCTGCTGAGCCAACGCGAGCTCGCTTTGAGCACAACAGGCGAAATCGCACTTGATACGCTATTTCAGGATTGGCCTGTTGCGCTCTGCGTCAGTGCTGACTAAGCCCTCAGCTACAGACGGCCCGTCAGCAGCATGACGATAAGAACGATCAATAAAATGCCCAAAATACCGCTGGGATAGTATCCCCAGCCGCGGCTATGAGGCCACGCAGGAAAGGCACCTACCAATAACAGAATCAGCACAATCAGCAGAATGGTCGACATGACGGCAGTCCTCCTCCGGAATCGCGTCCAGAGCCCCATCGGCCCCGTACCTGTTTCGTACAGCAATTTGCATGCCCGGCTCAGTCGGGAATGCAAATTGCGAGGCTGAAGCTTCCTACGCCCGTCCGGGTGCCTGATAGCCAAGGAGAAGCAGATGACGAACCGTTCTCGCGATCAAGACGCCGACGCCACCGCCCGCCGCCAACGCGAACTTCAACGCGATCAAGATCAACGCGATGCAAAATCGTCCAAGTCGAGCGGATCGAAAGGCCCTGCCCAGGCCGGTGATCGCCGTCAGCCTGAACCGCCGCAACCCGCTCAGCACCAGCAGAAACCGGGCCGGGAATCGGATCTGAATCCGGCTCCCCGGTATTCTGCGCCGGGATATCGAGGCAGCGAAAAATTGGAGGGCAAAGTGGCTTTGATTACCGGAGCAGATTCCGGCATCGGGCGTGCCGTCGCCGTGCTGTATGCCCGCGAGGGGGCAGACATTGCCGTGGCCTATCTGAACGAAGACGATGATGCCGCCGAAACAAAAAAAGCCGTCGAAGCCGAAGGCGGACGGTGTATCACCATCAGCGGCGATGTGCGCGATCCCAAGTTTTGCCAGCAAGCCGTCAACAAAACCGTCCGCGCCTTTGGGCATCTGGACATTCTGGTCAATAACGCGGCATTTCAAGAGCATGCCAATTCGCTCGAGGACATTTCCGACGAGCGCCTGGACGAAACCCTGCGCACTAACATCTACGGCTATTTCTATATGGCGCGCGCCGCGCTGCCTCACCTGCCGGAGGGCGGAAGCATCATCAATACGGGCTCGGTTACCGGCCTGCGCGGCAGTCCTCATTTACTGGACTACTCAGCGACCAAGGGCGCCATCCATTCATTCACCCGCGCACTCGCAGCCAATCTGGCCACTCGCGGTATTCGCGTCAACGCCGTCGCACCCGGCCCCGTCTGGACGCCGTTGAACCCTGCCGACAACGCTGCACCAGACGTTCAAAAATTCGGCAAACAGACGCAAATGGGCCGCGCCGCCCAGCCGGAGGAGCTATCGCCAGCGTATGTCTTTTTGGCGGCGCCGTGCTGCTCTAGCTATATCACGGGTATTGTGCTGCCCGTGACAGGGACCGCGGGAGATTAGGTATCAAGCTCAGAACCGATACATCACCTTCAACTGACCCGCGTGGCTCGTTGCTTTGCTCGAAAACTCTCCGTCATACTGCAAGCGGAAATCCAACCCCGAACGATTGTTGACTTGCATCCCGACTCCCACACGGCCGACGACATGGTCGCCCGCCAATGTGGAGCTGAATTGATCGCTACCCGCCGGTGCGCCGCTGAATCGCGCACTGGCATCCCACGAATCGTCACTCAGAAATGATGCCCCTGCATAGGCATACGGCCGCATCGTGGCGCCGTTGGGCAGATCGACTCGCCCGCCGATCTCCAGCATCGGCGACAGGCCCACTTGGAACTGATCGCTGCTGTCGACTTTGAGGCTCAGGGCATCGCCCGATTCGGTATAGCTCGGCATGCGGGTATAGATCAGATCCAGATCGACATAGGGTTTCAGATAGAACTGATCGCTCAGGCCGATATGGCGCGCCGCGCGCAGGCGGGCCCCCGCGCTGTAAACGTCGGGATCGCTGCCTGCCTCGCGGTCATAGCCCGAAATGTTCAGATTGCGATTCATATCGTAAGAACCGTAGCCTGCCCCGATCGCACCTGAATACACCCACGGGCCATCCTGATATTTCAGGACGACGCCGGCATAACCTGCATCGCCGTTGCCGCTGGCACGGCTGTCCTTGCCCCGCAAACTGTTGTTTTGATAGGCCAACGATCCGCCCACGAACCAGCCGGGCTTGAACTCGAACTGTCCGCCGACCTGATACGTCGTACTGTCGAACGAAAAGTCGGATGTTCCGTTTGCCGCGTCTTGCGATGTGCTGCGGCGCGTGACTTGCCCCCATACACAATCCCGCTCGCGTCCGTCCGTGCCCACGCTATCCATCGCGGGACAAGACATCATCGATTCGGTAAACCGTGCCATGCCCACGGCCATTTGCGCGGCCGGTGCCAGCGCGACGCCAGGCGACAGATCGGACAGTCGATCGTTATATGCGCTTGCGCCTTGTGCCGCGGCATCGTTCAGTACGGCAAATAAAGGCGCCATCTCGGCATTGCCGCCCCGATCCCAGATATCCTGCAACGATCCTGCCACGTGGCTTTGATTGCGTGCGAGGTCCATGGAACTGGCATTGAAGTCTGCGCTCTTGACGCTGACGCGATGCTCATTGCCCGCTTGTTGTATATCAAAATCGAAGATCGGCGTATCGACCGCGTGAAGCTCGCCGGTGGAGTTGCCTTGGACGTTTACCAACGTCAACTCGCGATCCGGCAAGAGAGTGACGGCATTCAAACCGACGCGCCCATCTAACTGTGCATCGCCCTCTACAGTCATGTTCGAAGCACGCATTCCCAGGAAATCGGCATCGGCCAATATGATGCCCGTACTCGTCTGTGCAAAATCTCCAGCGACCGTGAGGTGGCCAAAGCTCCCCGGGCGGCCGATGATCAACTTGCCGGCAGTCGTCACGTCCGCCTGGTAAATTTCCGCATGGGTCAGCGTGCCTGTGAGGGAGCTGTTGAGGATGCAGACATCTTCCTCACACAGGGCATTACCCTGGATATTCCCTGCGTTATTCGTCGTTAATGGAGAACTGCCATCGTTGCGTAACGCGTTGTCGGATACCGCGGACAGTTGCGCGTTTTCTGCGACGTTGATGACATCGGGCGACGTGCTGTAGGCACCGTTCGATACCCATATGCCCACCCCACTGCCGCTCCCACCCCGCACGATGCCATTGACATTGACCGTGATAGAGCCGTCCACGCCACTATTGCTAGAGGCTTGCCGCTGTGCCAATACGCCGGTCGAGTTCTCGCCTGTCGCGCTGACGGTGCCATTGACCGTCACCGACACGTTACCGGCATGCGCGGTCGATTCCGACTCATCGCCATTCGTCTCACCCGCATAACCGCCCGCCTTCGAGCCGCCCAACCCGCCACCACCGCCGAGCGATTGCGCGATCACCCCAAACGCATTCATACCAGTGGTGGTGACATTACTGACCGTGACAGTCACCTCGCCGCCGCTGCCATTTTTCTGGCCCGTCACCAAATCCCATCCGTCGCTGTTGCTCGTCGTAACGGTCTGCGTAAGATCACCGAGAATCCCGCCTCCCGAACCGATGGATTGCGCCACCACGCCATGGCTACCCGCACCTGAGGTAGAGATCATCCCGTCGCTTTGCAACGTGACGGTGACGGTTTGACCATCGCCAGACGAGGCGTTGAGCGAGCTGCCTAGCGTCACGTCTGACAGAGTCGCTGCGCCGCCTGTGGTCGCGATGCCGCCGCCGCCACCGATAGACTGGGCGATCATGCCAATCGCGCCTTGCCCCGCGGTGGTGAAATTACCGCCGGTCGAGAGTTCGATGTTGCCGCCATTACCTCCGCTGCCACCCAGGGCCAATTTGAATTGCCCCACGCCTGTGGTGGCATCGCTGGTGCGGCTATCGACCGTGGCGATCCCGCCACCACCGCCGATCGATTGCACAACCAGCCCATGCGCGCTGTCTCCTTGTGTGCTCAACGCGAGATAGCTGGCCGGCGTGATCTGGATGTCACCGCCATTGCCTTGCACCTCGTTGGTCGCGCCGACCTGGATCGTTCCCGTGCCCTGCGGCGCACTCGCGCCCGCGATACCGCCGCCCCCTCCAATGGATTGCACAACCACGCCATTGGCGGCATAACCCTTCGTATGTACAGACGTGCCGTCGCCTTCGTCGTTGAACGCCAGCACAATCGGTCCCCCTTGGGTAGAGAGGTCAGCCATGTCAGCCGTGGGTCTGAATCCTCCGCCCACTTGCATCGTCAGCGCGCTGACAATGGTGCCGCCAGCGGCAGCCACCCCGCCCTGTCCACCGCCGCCGCCGACGGATTGCAGCACCAGGCCGTCTGCAAAATCACCGGTTGTCGTGGTGTGCGCCGCCATGCGCGCCGCCTGCTGCGTAGAGCCGATATTGCCGCCATTGCCATAATTGTTGTCTGCGCCCAAGATCAGTTTCAGCGCGTACGCGGTATCCGCAGCCGGGGTGATGCTCGGGTTGAGTGCGCCGGACTGATCACCCGTCGCACCACTCAAGCCGCCACCGCCGCCAATCGCCTGGATCAGCGCACCGTCGGCATCGCGGCCTGCCGTGGCGATCGTGCCGTCCAGATCGAATTGCACGCCTCCGGCATCGGCGCCTTGTACCCAGATATCAGAGTCGTCCTCGTCGATCTCGGAGCCGTCGGCTGCTGAGCCACCTATTTGCACCGTCAGTCCGTCTGGGGCGCGTGCATCGGACACGCCAATCACGCCGATCCCGCCGCCGCCACCGATGGACTGCGCCACCACGCCGTACGCCCGATTGCCCTTGGTATTGATCGTCTGGTTGGTGTCAATCGATACGCCACCTCCCTGGCCGGGCCAATAGCCGCCCACGCGCAGCTCGGCGCCCATGAGCGTCGTGCCCTCCCATGCCAATACCCCACCGACGCCGCCACCACCACCGATCGCCTGCGCGGCCAGACCTATCGCGTCCGTACCTAACGTATATATCTGCGACTGCGCCTGCACGCCGACATGGCCAGCGGCGACCGCCTCCGAGGGGAGCGTCGACGAGCCACCGCCGATATGCATCTGTGCGGCACTATCAAAAACCATGCCGGTCCCCAGACCACCCCCGTCACTGATCGATTGCGCGAGTACGCCATAGCTACCATTGCCTGCCGTGACGATACCGTTCTGTCCCGGTGACAACATGAGTGCGACATCGCCGCCAGCGCCAGTCATATTCGGGCTGCCGACCCTGATGGTGGCAGCGCCGGCCCCCAGTTGACCGTACGGGGTCACCCCCGAGTGGGCTGCTCCGCCCCCGCCACCGATGGATTGCGCCAGCACGCCCATGGACCAATCGCCCATTGTCTGGACGACACCATCGTAGGTGATGCTCACCGCAGGTATGCTTGACCCTGCGACACCGCTATCGCCGATATGTGAGTTATCCGTGGGATCGTCGACGGTAGAGCCCAACGTGAGATAACGTTCACCCGGCAGCCACGGCACATTGGGATTGTTCGGATCATCCGGATCAGGTTGCGGCGGCTCGGGCAAGAGATTCTCGTCAGACAAGGTCGTGCCCAGCAGGCCGCCACCGCCACCGATCGATTGCGCCACGATGCCATGCGAGCCATCACCTACGGTGACGACACTGCCAGACGCATCGATATCCACCGCGTTGGCATTGCCGCCACTGCCCGACGCCTCACTGCCGACGGATAACAACACTTGAATGGCAGGCGTCACACCTGAAATTCCGATCTGTTCGCTCACGGTATCGGCAGAACTGGCCATGCCCCCGCCACCGCCGATGGATTGCGCCGCAATACCGTGAGCGAAGGGGCCGAATGTCTCGATATCATATTGACCGCCGATATTCACATTGCCGCCATCTCCACCGTCGCCGCCGCCACCGCCCAAGAGCGCAGCCAGATTCAGGCCAATTGCGGCGATCGCATTCTGGTCCGGTATGCCGACAACGCCGTCGCCGCCACCACCGCCCACCGATTGCGCCAGCAGCGCCGTCGCCGAATGGCCGGTGGTGTTGATTTGCGTCAATTTGCACGAATTATTGGTGCAGGCGTTGACTTGGCCGCCATTGCCCCCGCTGCCCCCCGAGCCGCCGATCGACATGGACATATCCAGGGAATAACCGATGCGATCGCCACCGGTACCGAGGGTCAACCCGCCAATACCGCCGCCGCCACCGATGGATTGCAAGGCCACCGCATGCGAGGCATTGCCGTTGGTCTGGATCGCCTTGTCGGTCTGTGAGGTGAACGTGACCGTGCCACCGTCGCTGCCTTCGCCACCGCCGCCACCGACGCCCGCGCCAATTTCTATCCGACCTTTGGTGGCCAGCGTACCGTTGCCGCCCTGGCCTCCGCCACCACCAATCGAATGGGCCAATATGCCGTAGGCCTGATAACCCACTGTACGCACTTGCGCGCCGCTTTGCAGATTCACGGTCGCAGCGCCACCGTCGCCGCCCACACCGCCGCTGCCGCCCACCGAGACGTTCGCGTCGAACCAGTCTACGTAGGTCTGCGAGGTGCTCCCACCACCGGTGCCACCGCCACCGCCGATGGATTGCGCGACGATCCCATCGGCATACTCCCCAAACGTGTGAATCACGCCCGAATTATTCACCACTGCCGTGCCGCCCACGCCACCGTCTCCGCCCTGGCCACCGACGCTGACTTGCACCTCTGCCGAGATGTTTTGCAGTTCGACGTGATCCTTGAGGGTTTGCAACGCATTGGAAATCACGTCCAGCGTGTCCTCTGGGTCGGCCCCCATCGATCCGCCGATTCCACCGCCGCCGCCCACTGCCTGCGCCAGAATTCCATCGCTGTCGCGTCCCGTCGTCACGATCTCGCCGGCCTGATTGACAGTGACCATCTTGCTGTCGCCGCCGCTGCCGCCTTTCATGCCCACGCCCACGTCCAGCGTCAGGCCGACAGACAGCACCTTGGTGGCTTGCTCCGATCCGGATAAATAGGCCGAGGTGCCTTGTCCTGTGCCGCCGCCTCCGCCTATGCTCTGCGCCACAATGCCCCGCGCACCTGATCCGGTGGTCTTGATTTGCGCGTTGGCGCCCGTGTTGACGGTCACGGTACCGCCACCGCCTCCGGCGCCGCCCTTGGATCCGACCGAGGTGGTGGCCGCCACCGAGGCCGCGATACCGGTTTGAAATCCGAAGGCATAGCTATCCGCCGACCCGCCATCGCCACCGCCGCCACCGATGGATTGCGCCAGCACGCCGTTGCTATAGTCGCCGCTGGTATTCAATATCGTGGCGTCCGTATAGCCATTCGTGCTCAGGTTGACGGTCACTTGGTTGCCATCGCCGCCCGCGCACGCTTTGCCGACCCTGATGCACTGCCCCCCCACCGCGGCGTCTGCCTCTACTCCCACGCTGACGTCGCCGGTATCCACCTGAATCATGTAGTTTTGAGCCGAACCGCCGTCGCCACCGCCGCCGCCTATCGATTGCATAAAGACGCCATGCGCAAACTGTCCCGCCGTGCTGGCACTGGTGCCCGCCACGGTCAGACCCACCGTGCCGCCATGCCCACCCTCGCCGCCACGGCCGCCGACCGCAAAATCCATGGTCATCGACGCCGCGCCGCCGGCAAAAACGGGGGGGCCATAGTTCAGCACCTGATTCGTGACCGATCCGCCTGCGCCGCCACCACCACCTATGGATTGCATCGATATCGCCGAGGCGTCCGTAGTGAGGGCATTCGTGCTCGGTGAACTGTCATCATCATCGTCATCGGTCGCCTGAGTACTGGACGCCGTCTGTGTGCCGGGGACCGCCAGACCGGTCACAATGGTCGAAGACAAGATCGTCCCGTTGATGTCTTCACCATACCCGCCGTCACCGCCATCGGCGCCGACCAGGGTGCTGAGCTCACCCAATAAAGACAGATTGTCACCGCGTACCCCGCCGCCGGTCCCGCCACCGCCGCCGACTGATTGCAGCATGATGCCCCGCGCGGCGATGCCGCTGGTGGTGACGCTTAAATTGCTCCAGTCGAAATCAATGAGGCCGCCATTGCCGCCAGCGGCGCCACTGCCGCCCACGACTATATCGACAAACGACGCTCCCACACTGAGCACATCGCCCGCTGAGCCGCCTCCGCCGCCGATGCTTTGAGCGAGTATGCCGTGCGCGTTATCGCCCTGCGTCGTGACGCTGGAGGCGGTATCGCCCGACATATTGAACTGAATATAGCCGCCATTCCCTGCAGCGGCACCATTGCCGCCCACAGCAACGCCCACACCTGCCGCCACGCCGGTGGCGCTGCCGCCATTGCCGCCACCACCGCCGATAGACTGGGCGTTGATACCGTACGAATAGTCGCCCGAAGTCGAAATCGTGCCTTGCGTGTCCGCAATGAAATACACCCCGCCGCCATTACCCGCCGCAGCGCCGCTGCCGCCAACGGCGACGATGCCATTGATCGTATCGCTGGCCTTGCCGCCACCACCACCAATGGACTGCGCGAGGATGCCTTCGGCCGCATCGCCGACGGTGGTGATCGTGCCGATATTGGCGATATTGATGAGGCCGCCCGTTCCGCCCGTGCCGTCGCCGGAACTTCCGCCGAGGTCGTTGTTGCGCGGATTGCCTCCCACCGCGATGATGCCGCCTGCACCGCCCGCATTGCCACCACCACCGCCGTTGGACTGCGCGCTGATACCCGTGGCGCCGCTGCCCGTCGTGCTGATCGTACCGGTATTTCTGATCGTCACACCGCCGCCGGCACCGCCTATGCCACCGTCGCCACCGAGCTCGACAATCAGGCCATCGGCGATCCCTCCCGCACCGCCGCCGCCCGAATTGGACTGCGCATCAATGCCAAACGCCTGGTCACCCGTGGTGTTGATCGTTCCATTGTTGGTGACCGTGACGAGTTTCGATTCGCCGCCATCGCCGCCTTTACTGCCTGATCCGCCCAGAATAGCGATGAAATCGCCACCAGTGCCGCCGCCACCGCCGACTGACCACGCCGTCACGCCCGAGGAGTAATCGCCCGACGTCGTGACCGTCGCATTACTGCCGACATTGACCGTGACCACGCCAGCGTTACCGCCCAACCCGCCACCGCCCGCCTCGCCGGCCAGCACGGTGCTGTCGGCGCCGTCACCGCCAAACCCGCCTTTCGAAACCGCCTGTATGCCGAACATCGTCGAGCCTGTCGTACTGATGGTCAACGGGGCGGACGTGTTGCCGCTGCTCATATCGCCGGCCGTCACCGTAGCGGAGCCGGCTACGCCGCCGCTGCCGCCACTTTCATCTTTGCTCGGGCTCTCGCCGCCTTGTCCGCCTTCGGTTTCGGCTTGAATGCCCGCGCCCATCATGCCCGGCGTTTGCAGGTCAATACTGCTATACGCGTCGACGGTCATGTTTCCCGAGCCGCCGCCGGTACCGCCTGGGTCGGAGTCATCGGTTGACCCGTAACCCGTGGCCCCCTCGGACGAGGCACGTACGCCATACACCGTCTGGGTGCCATCGCCCTCAGCGGCGACGATCTGCAGCAGTCCGGCATTGTGATGAATCGTGACGTCGCCGCCAGCGCCGGCATCACCATTGCCCTTGCCGCCGTCACCGCCTTTTGAATCACCGCGTATTAGCCCGACCAGCGCGCCCGACGCTATCGTCACCGGCTGAGCAGCGTTGCCCGATTGTGCCGGGATTCCAAACAGAATGTCGCTTGAACTATCGATCGTCACGCTATGGCCATCGCCGCCCGCGCCGCCTAGTTGATCTCCCGTGCCCGAGTTCTGGGCGCCACCCGAGCCACCCAGGCTCGCCACGAAGATGCCGGACATGTCCTGCGTAATATCCCCCACCACCTGATAACGGCTGCCTAGGTAGGTGACGACGCTGATTGAGCCTCCCCAGCCGCCGCTGCCGCCGTCGGAATCATTGTTGCCATTGTCAGCCGGCCCGCTGCCTCCCAGGCTTCTGGCATACAACACGGAGGAGACTTCGTTGCTCGACGACACAGCCAGATCGACCTGCCCCGCGCTATCGAGCCTGATGCCACCACCGTCGCCGGCGTCACCCTCTTCATAACTATTGCCGCCGTAGGAAAGCGCAGTGATCACGCCGTAATCGCTTGACCACGTTCCGCCTCCCGATTGCGGGTTCAGAGTGAAGATCGCCCCTTGGTCCAGCATCTCGGCGCCGACCGGTGTTTGCCCATTGTGAGAATCACTTGTGCCACTTTCTCCATCGGTGGAGACACTGACACCCTGGGTATAAGTCGCCCCATCATCGAGCTTGACGCATTGCGTGTTGGGGTCGCAACTCAAGGACACGCCCTGGGCGAAACAGGGGCCAAACACCATGCCCAGGCTCATCGTTAATACCGTCTTGCGTAACAACCGTGGGGGCTGCGCGATGCGAACTCGTGACATGGCGATTCTCGATATTCTTATCGTAGACCGACAAAAAATAGCCAAAAGTTGCACTATCAGCGAGATTTTTTCGACGAAAGTGCCGATGGAATCGGTGAAATTCGCTGATTCCTGCTTTCGTAGCGATATCTGCTCCGCTGGTATCTACGCAGCGGGCACGCTATCTTCGCCCATATTGCCTCGCCAGCCATCCTCCCGTCACGGCCCAGGCCAACGCAATCACGGCCCCTAAAAACAAGGCCAAAGACGGCTGGTCCGCCATCAGGTCTACTCCACGTTTCACCCAGCCACTCAGCGCATCACCACCGCGATACACCACCGTGTCGTTGAAGTTCTTGGCCTTGTATTTTTGTTCCGAAGGCAGCACCGTATAAAGCATTTCGCGGCCTGGACGCACCAGGGCATACTCACCCGCACGGCGCGCCACCATCACCACGACAAACACGGCAAACACCGGAGACCACGCCAACCACAAAAAGCCCGCTACCAACAATAGCGGCACGCCCGTCAGCAACACTCGCACACCCAGCCGCTGTGCGATCCGGCCCGTGAAGAACACCTGGGTCAGGATGGCCAAGCCCTGCACCACCGCGTCAATCAAACCAAAGACCTGCGTCTGGCGTGTACGGTCCGGAAAATGTTCGGCCACCATTCGCGCCTGCTCAAAGTACATAAAGGTATTGACGCTGGCCAGGAGCGTCACAAACAAAGCAATGCCCAGCAAATAGCGCGAGCACAATACCTCTGTCACACCTGCAAAGGGATTACCGCCCAAAGGTCGATGACGCTCGACCCGGTCATTGGCGTCCTCTGCCTCGTCAGGATGCCGGTCACGCCAGCGATGCAGCCACGCCGCGCAGCCCGCGCTGGCAGCCAGGAGCGCGGACGCCAATACCAGCAAACCACTATGGCTCAACGGCTCGACCAGCAACGCGCCCAACAACGGCCCTGCGAGTCCGCCCAAACTCGCGCCGCCCGCCATCAACGCGAACAAGCGGCGTGCCTGTTCGCCGGCAAACACATCGGCCAGCACGCTCCAGGCGAGTGAAATCGCCATCAGATTGAACACCGACAACCAGATATAAAACACGCGCCCGGTCCATACGATGTCGGCCTGCAGCCACCACACCACGGCAAACACCAGCAGGTTCACGACAAAGAACCCATATACCCACGACAGAATATGCCGTCGTGGCGCACGCGAAGCTACCCAACCGAACAGCGGCATGGCGATCAAAGTGACCACGAACGTCCCAGTAAACAACCACTGCAGGTTATCGACGCCGCCAGCCACGCCCATGGTCTCGCGCACGGGCCGGAGCATGAAATACGCGCAGAACAATAGAAAAAACATGCCCAGGCCTGCGGCCACCGCAACGCCCTCTCCTTCGCGCAGGTTCAGTAGGCGAATCACACTCGCCTTTATGGGCATAGTGCTGGATGTCACGTTACGCTCTATCAGGCGAACATCGATTGCAGCGATCGGCGTTGTTCGGCCGTCAATGGAGGCCCATATCCCGCTTTCAGGTTATCGCTCTGCCGATCGGGGCGACTGGTCGCCGGAATCACCGCGGTCACGGCGGGCGGGCTGATCGCGAATCGCAAAAAGGCCTGCGCCCATGATGTGATGCCCGCCTCGGCGGCCCAGCCGGGTAATTCTTTACCAGCCACTTCGCGAAACAATCGGCCATCCTCAAAGGCACGATTGATCAATACGGCGATGCCTAGGTCTTGCGCCATGGGAAATAAACGCTTTTCCGCACCCGTGGTGATCACCGAATAATTGATCTGCAGAAAATCGGGCTTCGAGGCCTGCACTGCATCCGCCAATTCATCGTGCGCTCCATCGTAATAGTGAGTCAGACCCGAATAACGGACGGCGCCTTGGGCCTTTAGCTCCTGGATCAACGCCAATTGCGTGCGCCAATCCCGCAGGTTATGCACCTGCAGCAGCTCGACCTTGTCCGTTTTCAAACGACGCAGTGATTCCTGAAACTGGGCCTGGCCCGTCTCGCGGCCCGATGCACCGATCTTGGTGCAGAGAAACGCCTTGTCGCGCAGATCGAGCTCGGCCAACAAATCGCCGATCACGGTTTCCGATTGCCCATAGCTGGGCGCCGTGTCGATCACCGAGGCCCCAGCGGCGAAGAATCGGCGCATCACTTCGCGCAACGGTGCTCGTTCTGGTTCGCTATCGCCTACATTAAAACTATCTGCCGTTCCCATTCCGATGACAGGAACCGTCTGGCCAGATGAAGGAATGCGCCGTGTGTTTATCGCGGTATCCGCCGCTATCGCCATGTCGGGCAGTTGAGCTCCGACACCCAATGCGGACAACCCATGCAGAAAGCGGCGGCGTGTGAACATGCGGGCACTCCTTGGGGCTAGTGGCGAGAGGCACTGAATTGCCCTTATAACCGTCGCATAGCGCATATGCCAAGACACCCCGTTTACGATAGTGCCCTGCTTTTATTCGCATTTTGTAATATTTTGATGCGAGCGCGCCCCGCGACATTCTGCGTCCCGGGTTATCCTTGCGCCCCAGGATGATCACCCTGCCCGCGCCAAGCGGGGCCGCGCGCATGCCCACCAAACGCACCACCATCAACACCATCACACTGACCTGCTCCACCTGTGGCAGCAGCCAGTTCACCAAGCTCGCGACCAACGAGTATCGCTGCAATCACTGCCAGGCCGTCACGCTGGTCGAGGACGATGTCGCCCAGCGCCTGGAAAAAATCCTGCGAGGCATGCAGCAACCGCAGCCAACGCCGGTGCAAATCAAGCCGGCTGCGATTGCGATCATTATCGTCGCCGTGGCGGCGATCTTTCTGGTGCCGCTGGTGATGACGCTGCTGCACGACTCGAGTACGCCCACCCCCCGGTACGAGCCTGAAAAGCCCATCGATCCAGGTCTGGTCAAGCTCACCGATGTACAGGACATCAAGACCAATCGCGGCCGCGAGCTGGTCATGCTCATGCACAACGACACCGGCCGCGACATCAGCGCACCGAACGTATCGGCGACCTTTTACCGGGATGCCTTGACGCTGAGCAGCACCTCGGGCTCGACGATCGCCAACACGCTGCTGCCTGGCGAATATGCGCCTGTCCGCTTGTCGATGCCCGACGAGCCGTTTACGCGCTACGAATTGAAAGTCCAACGCGTCTCGCCGACCAGCCGTATCAGCCGCGCCGTGGTGGCCGAAAAGGTGCAGCTCGTCCTCAATGACGGCACCTATCGTTTGGTGGGTCTGGCGCGCAACATCGAGATGGGCACCGCGCGCAGCGCCAGAATTGTCGTCACTCTGTACGGCAAGGACGGCCGCATCATTGGCGTGGGTTCAGGTTATGGCGTCGCCAATGAGCTGGGGCCCAATGCCGCCACGCCGTTCGACGTGCGTTGCGACATGTTCAGCGACGAGAAAGTCGCGTCCTATGACTATATGGTGCAAAGTGAAGGCTAGCCGCTACACCGCCGCGCTGCTGGCCGGCATGATTCCCTCGTTGGTGTTTGCACAGGCGACAGAGGTCCCACCGACACCCAGTCCCTCTCGCATCATTCGCGTCGACCCGGCCAATGTACGGGTCATCGACCATTTGCGCCTCAGTACCGAAGAATTGCTGGACGAGAACTTCAAGTTTTTCGACAGTTCAGCCATGACTGTCGTCGATCCGCATCGGTTGCCCAATGAAATCGGGCGTTCGCAGCTGTATCTGGAGTTCGTCAACACCAGCAAAGACACCATCATGGTCGATCCCAACGTGACGATGGCGTTTTTCGAGGGATCGACGGCGATCGGGTTGCGTCACGAGTGGACGATGCCCAGCACGATCTATCCTGGCGAGCACGTGCCCATGGTGTTCACGGGCGAACGCTTTAACAAGATCACCGAAATCAAGGCAAACTGGCAGCCGGCCAAACGCGCCGCCCTGCCCGGTCCGCGCCCCAAACTGAAAGTCACCATCGAGAAAACCGATGCAGGCATTGGCGGTGGCACCTTGAATTTTACGTACCGCTATCAGTACAAGTATGTGACGGTGTTCGGCCGTGTGCTCAATGAGTCACAAAGCGACGTCGACGAGATCCGCGTATGGGTCAGCCTGTACGATGCCAAAGATCATCTGACGGGTGCACGCTATGAGGAACTGCGCGTGCCGGCGCTCAAGCCGGGCGAAAGCGTGCCGTTTCAATTCGACGTCAAACAGCACGGCGCCAACTTTGCCCGCGTTGCGGTGATCTACGACGCCGAGGCGCAGTAGTCGTCACAGACGGGCACTGCGTTCAACGGCTGGCATCACGGACCCGCCCTGCAACAGCCGCCGTTGCGTGCAGGCCTTCAGCCTCGCTCTACAGAAGTAACATGCTCGCTGCCGGGCCTGAGCGCCTCGCGGATATGCTGCAATGCGAGTTCGGGTTGCGCCTGGCCGCACATGAATATATCCAACGCCGCAAAACCATGTTCGGGCCAGGTATGGATACTGATGTGCGATTCGCTCAGCATTACCACACCGGTGACGCCGGCTTGCTCGCCGAAATGGTGGAAATGCGCACCCAGTACATGCGCGCCGGCATGTTGCGCTGCCTGAATCAAGGCGTTTTGCAAAGCCTCGGCGTCCGTCAATAGCGGCACAGCTATCCCACGCAGGTCAGCCAGCACATGACGGCCGCAGGTCGCATGCACGATCATTTATGACTGCCGCCAGAAGACCAGCCGGAACCGCTGGACCCACCCCACGAACTGGACCCGCCGCTCGATGTGGTGGGGCCGATGGACATTGTCAGCACGACAAAGGCGGCATAGATAATGTACAGAACCTTTCCCATCGATCAGTCGCCCTGTCCGAAAAACTTGTCCGCCAACACGGCGGGGATCCACAACATGATCACGCCCATGATCAAGAAAGGCAGCTTGCCAGTGAAAATATCAAAGAAATTGAAGAACAGCATGGCAATCGTGGCGCGGCCGGCCCAGGTTCGATAACCCGTGACGCTGCTGCCCGAGGAATAGGCCTTCTGCTTGGCCAGTTCGGGTTGACCGAACCATTCGGCCAATGTGACCGGATTGACCGGCGACGACGCGGACCATCCTAATTCGTTCTGGGATTCTTCACGCGTCAATTTGCGGCCACCGGATTGGTAATCCGAGATCTGGGTGGTGTCACCGACCTTGACGCGCCAATTGAAGGCCCCCAAGGCCAGCGTGACCCTGGACGTATAGTCGTATAGTTTCCGGTAGGGCTTGCCCAGCCAATTGACGCTGCTGTTGTTGTTGCGCGTGGGCCAGGTGTCGCAGACATGCACGCGCTCCCAGCCATCCTCGGATTCGACCAGCCAGAGAAAACCTTTTTGGGAATTGAACAGCAAATACTCGATCCAGTTGGAGGGCTCCTCTGGATCGGGATCTTCGCATTTCAACAAACCGATCAAGGTGTATTCGGCGCCATCGATCTTTGCCTTTGCGCCCAGGGCCAACGTGGTCTTGATGGATTTGAGCTTGCGTTGTTGCTCGATGACCTTGGCCGTGTCTTCGGCACAATCCACCACCGCCATGCAGGACGGGCACACCACCTGGGTCGCCATCGCCGCGACAAAGCTGATCGGTGCCCCGCAGTTCGGACAGTCCAGCGCATGGATTTTGCCGCGAAAACGCCCTGCTGTCTCCTCGACCTGCGCGTCGCTGCGCAACGATGCTGCCTGCATGTCCGACAGCTCAAACGCCCTGCCTACATAGAGTGCGGGCGTGTCGCCGTCGGAATAGTCGAGCGTCAAAAAGGCATTGACACTGCGATAATCGGCAACGCGGGCTTGCCAGCCGTCTCCGGGCACAAAGGGCAATTCGCCCTGCGCACCCGTCGCACGGCAAGTGCGGACGTCAGAGGCCACAAAAATCTGGCCATCCAGTTTGAACACGCCGCCGGGCTTGATGCTGTCGAACGATGGAAACTCTGGCGGGTTCTTTGTCCGCCGCGTGTGTGTCACCGCATATTGGCCCGAAGCATCCGACAGCCAACCGTCCGTGCCATCGTCGAACCAGATATACCACTCGTTCCAAAAGCCGTCGTCGTAGCGCATCTGAATGCGTCCGATGACGTCAAAACGCTTTTTGTCGTAGATCCCGGCGGCCCCAAGACAGATCGGGGAATAATCCTCCAGCACATCGGCCATTTCGCCGACCCGCTTGACCGATTCGGCGTCTTTGAGCAAGGTGCTGCGGCATGCCCCGCACACCGCCATGACCGAAGCCGTGGAGGTAAATTTGACCGGTGCGCCGCACTGCGGACACAGAACCTGCTGCATCGTGTATTAACTGGTGAGTTTCTTGAGCACCTCGGCTTTGGCCGAGTCGTAGTCCGCAATGGTGATCAGTCCTTTGTCCAGCAGATCCTTCAGCTGTTGCAGGCGTTGGACTGGATCGGCGCCAGCGGATCCTGCCGCAGCACCGGCTGCTGCGCCGGCGCCGGCTGCGGTACCTGGCGCCGCTGCACCAGCCCCGGGAACCAGCCCCTGCGCCATGGTTTGCCCCAACGCCGCACCCGCGGCCAGGCCAGCACCGATGCCTGCAATACCGCCTTCGTTCTGCGCCGCCATCGGAATGGAACTGGCAGTCTGGTATTGGGTGTACTTGCCCAGATCCCCCGTCATCCCGATCGAGATCCGCGTATCCAGCGCCTTTTGCAGTTCCTCGGGCAGGGACACGTTTTCGACGGTGAAGTTATCGAGCTTGACGCCGTACCGGTCAAACACCGGCCCCAGCGCCTCGGCGATTTTTTGTGACATCAGGCCCTGATTGGCCGCGATATCCAGGAAAGCGACGTTCGATCCGCCCAGCGCCGTCGTCATGGCTGCCACTACCATATTGCGCAGTTGCAGTTCCAGATCATCGACGGTAAAGACATCGCGCGTGCCGCTGATTTCGCGATAGAACTTGGCCGGGTCGGAAATCAGGTACGAATACACCCCAAAGGCGCGCAGCCGCACCATGCCGAACTCGCTGTCGCGTATCGTCACCGGTTGCGCAGTGCCCCAGCGCCGTCCCAGTTGCAGCCGGGTGCTGAAGAAAATCACATCCGACTTGAACGGCGACTCAAAGAGCTTGTCCCAGTTTTTCAGGTACGTCAGCACCGGCAGCGTCTGCGTCGTCAGCTTGTACATACCGGGACCGAACACGTCCGCGATCTGGCCTTCGTTGACGAACACCGCCATCTGCGACTCGCGCACGGTCAGGCTGGCGCCGTATTGGATTTCAAAATCCTGCATGGGATGACGCCAGGCGAGCACGCCATCGGTGTCCTCATTCCATTGCAGGATGTCGATAAACTGTTTGCGGATAAATGAACCGAGACCCATACGAGACTCCTTTCCGAAAGATAAAAACATGCCGGGCATATCGTGCACCGCACAACACCCCAATCAGCGTGTCAGTGCGCGGCGATATTCCCTATCAGGTCAAGCACCCAGCATTCACTACGCCTGCCGACAGCGAAATCAGGCCCAACAGGCCGCCCATGGCGATGTTGTTTTCCTCGATGGCCTCATTCATCCCGCGTATCCCGCGCGAAACCACGGCATAGACAACGATCTGCACCGCCATCGCGGCAAAACCCCATACGAGAAACATCACAAAGGTGGCGTGCACCGCAATACTGACGCATACAGTCAAACTGAATCCCAGCAACGCACCGCCAAACGACAACAGGGCCGCGATATTGCCGGCGCGCACCAAGGCGAATTCGTTATAGCGGGTGATGGCCGTATAGATCGCCGTAAAGACCCCGAGCATGGCCAAAGCCGAAACGATATACACCAAATAGAGCAGCACAGGATGCAGTTCCATCTCTTCCCTTTTCCTAGTTTGTGCGCAGTATATAGCGCGGTTGGATATACTGCGCGCACCTTGCCCCGGAATACCCATGCGCGACCGCGTCCTCATCCTGTCAGTCCTGATTGTCGCCTCTTGCGGCCTAGGCTACGAGCTCATCAGCAGTGCCCTGGCCAGCTATTTGCTCGGCGACTCCATCCTGCAATTTTCCTCCGTCATCGGATGCTATCTGTTTGCGATGGGCATCGGCTCGTGGCTGTCAAAATATGTAAAAGATGAAGACGTTTTGAATCGATTTATCGATGTCGAAATGCTGGTCGCCCTGCTGGGCGGCGTCTCCGCGGCGGCGCTGTTCCTGGTCTTTGCCTGGTTGTCGGCGCCTTTTCGCGCGGCGCTGTATGCCGCGGTCTTCATTATTGGATTGATGGTTGGCATGGAAATTCCGCTGGTCATGCGGATTTTCAACCAGCGCAAAGCCGAGTTTCGCGAAATCGTCAGCCGTGTGCTGACTTTCGATTATCTGGGCGCTCTGGCTGTTTCGCTCGTCTTCCCGCTGCTGTTAGCGCCTCGTCTAGGGTTGCTGCGCACCAGTTTCCTGTTTGGCATGCTCAATGCCGGTGTCGCGTTGTGGACGACGTGGCTGTTTCGCACAGAGGTACGCCGGCCCGCAGAACGTGCGCTACGTTGTTCGGTGATACTGGGCGTGCTGACACTGGGTTTTGCCTATTCTGGCCACATGACGGCATGGGCCGAGAAAGGCCTGTATGGCGACGAAATCATCCACGCGGAAACCACCCAGTATCAGCGGCTGGCCATCACGCGTTGGCATGATGATTTGCGCTTGTATATCAACGGCAACCTGCAATTCTCCTCGCGCGACGAGCATCGTTATCACGAGTCGCTGGTACACCCTGGTCTGGAGGCCCTGCCCTGGGCACGCAATGTCCTGGTGCTGGGCGGCGGCGACGGTTTGGCCGTGCGCGAGATCCTCAAGCACAAGCAGATCGAGCACGTCACGCTAGTCGATCTGGACCCAGCCATGACGGGGCTGTTCATGCGCTCAGAACCGCTCGTCAAGCTGAATCACAATGCCCTGAACGATCCGCGCGTGACCGTCATCAACGAAGACGCAGGCCGCTGGCTGGAAAGCCATGCGGACGTCTACGATTTCATTGTGGTCGATTTTCCCGATCCATCGAATTTCGGCCTGGGCCGTTTGTATTCGGTGCCGGTCTATCACCTGATGGCCCGGCATCTGGCAGAAAGCGGCTATATGGTGATCCAGTCCACCTCACCCTATTTCGCGCCCCGTTCGTTCTGGAGCATCGACGCCACATTGAAAGAAGCCGGCCTGCATACTTGGCCCTATCATGTGTACGTGCCGTCCTTCGGTGACTGGGGCTTTATCCTGGCGAGCAAGCGCAAGGACTACACTGTCCCGGAAAAACTGACTGTCCCCACGCGCTACCTGGACAGCGCCGCGATAAAGGAGCTATTCCATTTCCCAGCGGATATGCCCGCGCTGGCGATGCCGCCGAATCGTTTGAACGAGCAATCTCTCGTGCGTTACTTCGACGAAGATTGGCGTCAGGTCATACGGTGATGAAACAGGATATCGCGCTTGGGCGACCCCATCGTGATGGGATCCTCTCGATTTCCCGCGCGCCCATCCTGAGTGGGCCCGCATAATGCGGCGGCGCAGCTTTCTGATAAGCGCCGCGACGGCGGCTGTGGCGGGCGTCGCGGGCTATTACCGGTCTCGCATTGTGGAGATCCCGGCGCAGGTCCACTATCCTGGCATGGAAACCGGCCACCGCTTGCGTGATGGCGCTGCGTTACCGTCATCCGCGGCCGACCGGTATCACGACGTGGCGATTCTCGGATCAGGCATCGCCGGTCTATCTTGTGCATGGAAACTCGTCCGCGAAGGGCACACCCATTTCGTCGTGGTCCAGGGCCCTGAATTCACAGGGAATGCCGCTGGCGGGCAATTCGAAGACCTGGTCTATCCGACCGGCGCCCATTACCTACCACTGCCGTCATTGGAATCCGCTCACGTTCGCGAGATGCTGGCGGATTTCGGGATCATTCAGCACGGGGCGGATACCGAACGTCCCTATTACGATGAGTCGATACTGGCTCACTCGCCGCAAGAACGTCTGTATCGCCATGGCCGTTGGGAAAGCGACCTGCTGCCCATGACTGGCCTGCCCGCGGCCGATGTCGCGCAGCATCACCGTTTTATTGCCTATACCGAAACGCTGCGCACCTCACGCGGGCGGGACGGACGCAAGGTCTTTGCCATCCCGTTGTCGTTATCGTCGCAGGATCCTGTCTGGCGCGAACTGGACACGCTTACGTTCCGCCAATGGCTGGACCGCGAACGCTACACGTCGCCGGCCTTGCTTTGGTACTTGAATTACTGCACGCGCGACGACTACGGTGCTGGTATCGACAGTGTCTCGGCGTGGGCCGGCCTGCACTATTTCGCCAGCCGCGATGGCCATGCCGCGAACGCCGCCGATGGCGCTGTTTTGACGTGGCCGGATGGTCTGGCAACGCTATCCCGGCTGATGTGCGATGCGATTACGCGCAAACTGGGCCATACGAATTGGCTATTGCCTGGGACGGCAGCCCGTATCATAGAGACTCGTGGCAAGGTGGAAATCTTGTGTCTCGATGGCCATGAATCAGCCTATACCATTCATGCACAACGCGTTGTCTGTGCAATGCCGTTGTTTGTCGCCCAGCGTCTATTGCCCGATATTCGCGCGTATGGATATGACCCTGCTATTCACACGAGTCCACATGCGGCTTGGTTGGTCTCGAATTTTGTGATGGACGGTTATCCCAAAGAGGCAGAAGGCGAACCATTGTCCTGGGATAACGTGGTCTACCAGGGCAATGCACTCGGCTACGTGGTCTCGACACATCAGCTGCTGCGCGTAGCGCCGTCTCCACGTACCGTTTTCTCTGCTTATCAAGCGTTAAGCCGCTTCACCCCTGATCAAGCACGGGAGTGGTTAACCCAGGCCAGCCCCGAAGCCTTACGTGTCGAGGCCGCCACTGACTTGCTGACGGTCTATGGTGATGACTTCTGGCGACACACTCGACGGCTCGATGTCACGGTGCGGGGGCATGCAATGGCAACGCCTGTGCCTGGTTATTTAAATAACCCTGGCTTGGCTGCGTTGCGAGAGACCGACGGCGCTGTCTTGTTTGCCCATGCCGATTTGTCTGGATATTCGGTTTTTGAAGAAGCGTCTTGGTGGGGGGTTAGCGCCGCGGGGCGAATTCTTAGTGGAATCGCGTAGCCAAGCTACCTACAACTCCAACACAATCCGCCCCCCGCTCCGAGCCCGAGAACAGCAACTCATCATCTTGCCATTCCCCTCACGCTCAGCCCGAGTCAACACCACATCCCGATGATCAATATCCCCCGCCAACACCCGCACCTCACACGACCCGCAGAGACCCTCTTCGCAGTCGCTTTGCACATCGATATTAGCCGCCCGTAGCGCCGTCAACAGCGTCTGATCCGCCGGCACAGTAACCACCAACCCAGAGTCCTTGAGCTCCGCCTCAAACGCCTGTTCTTTAGACGGATCCAACGACCCCAGCGTGGAATGAAAATGCTCCACCCGCAGCGTATCCTCCGGCCAATGCGCGCAGGCCGGTTTCAAAGCCTCTAACATGCGCTCCGGACCACACGCATACACCTGTGTGCCAGCCACAGGCTGCGCCAACAATGCCGCGAAATCATTGCGCGTGCCCTCTGCCGAGACATAGGCACGCAAACGTTCACCGTGCAACTGCTGCAGTTGAGCCAACAACGCCATGCCGTCACGGGAGCGGCCGCTGTAATGCAGTTCGTAATCAATGCCCAGATCGCGCGCACGGCGGGCCATCGCGCTGATCGGTGTAATACCTATGCCACCGGCAATAAAGACCGCACGAGGCGTCGTCTCATCCAATCGGAAATGACTGCGCGGACCACGAATACGCAAACGCGTACCCGGCTTCGCGTACTCATGCACCCAGGCAGATCCACCGCGGCTTTCTGTTTCTCGTAATACCGCAATCTGCAGACGGCCAGTTTCTGCAGGATCGCTGCACAGCGAATACTGACGAGACATCCCCGTGTCGCCGCACTCGACATCAATGTGAGCCCCAGGCGTCCAGCGCGGCAGCGCCTTTCCATCAGGCGAGGCCAAGGTCAGCATCACGATATTTTCAGCGACCGGATCGGCGCGCTCCACCACCACCGGCCGCGTCACCGCATGCGTAGACGGCTCGCCAATACGCACCGCTTGGCGACGCGACAAAATCTCGGGTTGCGCACGCTCTGGATTCTGACGAGGATCCCATTCCACCCACACATGCTCCGGCCCCCGGAACGACGTGTTCGGCACATACGTAAATGCCTGGTCGGCCAACCGCATATGAGGCAAACGGCGCGTGAACTCCTCGAGGAATATCTGCATCTCCATGCGGGCCAGATTCTTGCCCATGCATTGATGCGAACCATAGCCAAAGGTCAATTGATCGCTGGCGTTTTCACGCCGGATATCGAACAGATCCGCATCGGCAAAATGACGTTCATCATGATTTGCCGACGAGCTGACGATCAATAGCTTCGAACCTGCGGTAATCGGCGTTCCCGCAATATTCGTATCGCGCGTGACCAACCGCCGCCATGCCGCGACAGAGCCGTTGTGACGCAGGCATTCCTCTACGGCGTTGGGAATCAGCGAGGGGTCTTCGCAGATATCACGCCACGCGTCCGGGTGCTGCAGCAGCAATTTGAAAGCATTCGCCGATGCATTCGCCGTCGTCTCATGTGCCGCGACGATGCCAGCCATCATCATCGAATGCAGATAAGAGTCCGTGACCACATCGGGATAGTCCTTTTGCTTGCGTATCCCGTATTGCATCCAGCCCGGTTGATCGGGATCCTGGCGCATCTTGTCCAGGATTTTTCCCGCTAATTGCCAGAAATTTCCCACGGCATGCGCGACCGCGACTTGTTCTTCCAGTTTGGGCCGGCCCCACGTATTGACCGTGTGCGCAATCGAATATTGACGCAGCAGATCCATGTCCTCCTCGGGGACACCGAGGAAATGCAACGCCACTGTCAAGGGCACTTCCCACAGCATCTGGTCAACGAGATCCGCACGCCCGTCGTTGATGAATCGGTCCACATACTCGCGCGTCAAACGACGCACCATCGGCTCGTGGTGCTTGAGGGCCTCTGGTGTGAAAGGCTCCATCAATGCGCGACGCCGCGGCATGTGCGCCGGCTCGTCCTCGTTGACCAGCGTGCGGTTCATGGCATAGCCATAGGATTCCAGCACGGCGTTCGCCTCGGGCCCTGTCGGCGTGATTTTCTCAAGCGCAATCGATGGACTGAACGTGATGTTGTCGCGAAAGATCGCCTTGATATCCTCGTAGCGCGTCACGACCCAATAGCCGAGCTTGGGGCTGTAAAACACCGGCTCCTGCTCGCGCGCCCAGCGGACATAATCCGGCGGATCCTGCTGATAGGCGTCGCCAAACGGGTCGAACTCGGCGGCACGCGGACTCACGTGTACGGGGCAGCCCGAGGGAGCGGCGTTAGTCATCTGATGGACGGGACAGCCCCCGCGAGATGCCGGGTTCTGGCTTTGGGAATACATGGCACCCAACGTATCACGGGGCTCTGGGCGTTGCCCCTCGACCTGGGTTTGTCCTTGATTGAAACGTGATGACATAACGTCGTTCCTGTAATGCGGTAATGCGCGAGCGGCGATTAATCCAGTTTGATATTCAGATCGCGAATCAGCTTGTGCCAGCGAACGCGCTCGTCTTTCAGCAGCGCGGCATACTCTGCGGGGGTATCACCCACCGGCTCGATTCCGAAATCGACGAGTTTCTGACGAATCGTGGGATCTTTGATCGTCTCTACCAATTGTTGGTTCAGCTTGTCGATGATCGGCTTCGGCGTAGCGGCGGGGACAACGATACCCACCTGAGCCGATGCTTCGACATTCTTGTAGCCCAGCTCGGCAAAGGTCGGCACGTCAGGCAGCTGCGGCAAACGGGTCGGGTTCGCCACTGCCAGGGCGCGGACCTTGCCACCCTTGATGAAACCGGCGCCAGCAGCCAAATCGACCATCATGACGGGAACTTGCCCGCCCGCGACATCCGCCAGCGATGGTGCGGCACCTCGATACGGTACGTGCACGAGATTCGCGCCGGTTTCCACCTTGAGCAACTCCATCGCCAAATGATGCGGACTGCCGGCGCCGGCCGACGCGTAATCCATGCCCTTGGGACTGGCCTTTACCTCGGCGAGGAAGCCCTTTACATCCGTGGCCTTCAGCGCCGGGCCCGCGACCAGAATCATCGGGAATTTCCCCAGCAGCGTCACAGGCGCCAAGTCTTTTTCAGGGTCGTAGGAAAGCTTGGCGTACAAGGCCGGATTGAAAACCAGGGTGCCGTTGTCAGCCGACAGCATGGTGTAGCCGTCCGGTGCCGAACGTGCTGTTTCCGAAGCGCCAATCGCCGTATTGCCGCCCGGCTTGTTGTCCACCACGATGGTTTGCCCCAACTTCGGCGACAAGCCCTGGCTGATCGTACGCGCCAGAAAATCCGAGCCGCCGCCGGCGGCATACGGCACGATCCAACGAATCGGCTTGGACGGATAGCCGTCGGCAAGCGCAGGCGCCGCCGCCGTCAATGTGAGAAGGGAACAGGCGAACGCGCGAGTGAAACGGCCAAAGGGCATGATTGTCTCCGTTGTGTTGTGGCTGCAAGGCGTAGCTTATTTTGCGTAAATTCTATACGCTATGCGTAAATCGTCAATACGGGATAACCTGTCCTCGTGTCCTCTGCCCCTCTATGCTCCCTATGAACCCTCCGTCCGCTGCCCCTGCCTCCGCCCGCCCACGCGAACGCCGCCAACGGGTGCAGGCTGCCGAAACCGGTACCGCCATCCTCAAGGCGTTAGGCAGTCTGGGAGGACGCGCGAGCCTGACACTGATCGCCTCGCATATCGACGAAAGCCCCGCCAAAGTGCACCGTTATCTCGTGAGCCTCGCGGAAGGCGGCCTGGTGAACCAGGACACTTCTACCCAGCAATATTTTCTGGGCCTGGAAACGTTGCTGCTGGGATTGGCGGCGATGCGGCAGGCGGACCCTATCCGCATGGCGGAGGCCTCTCTGATACGGTTGCGCGAGGAGCTCGAGGTCACCTGCTTTGTCGCAGTGATGGGCAACAAAGGGCCCACCATCGTTCGCTTTGAAGAGCCCGGCCTGCCCGTCACCGTCAATGTGCGGGTGGGCTCTGTACTGCCCATACTCTGGTCGGCCACCGGCCGCGCGTTGCTGGCTGCGTTGAATGACCGCGAGGTATCGGCAATGGTCCGCTCAGAATTACAGGCAGCCACGCCCGCACAGCGCGCGCTGCTGGACGCCGACGATCCTATCGAGGTGCTGCGTCAATCCGTGCGGGATGCTGGTTGCGCGTCGGTGCGCGATACCAATCTGCCCGGTATCAGCGCCGTCGCCGCCCCCCTCTACGACTATACGGGCCGCCCTCGTGCGGTACTGACCGCTTTAGGCGCATCCGGCGGATTCGACCCCTCCCCGGACGGAGTAATAGGTCAGGCGGTACGCCGAGAAGCCCAGGCCATCAGTCGGATGCTGGGCTATACGGCAAATCGCTGATCGAGCTGGAAACGAGATACGCGCGAGCCGCCCGCTCTCGGCGGGCGGTCGTGTCGCATAGCGGCTCAGCGTGAGCCACCCGAGGAGGGGTAAGCCGGGCTCGGAGTATTGCTGTTGTTGTCCGGCATGGTGGCGGGCGGCGGGGGTGGTGCGGAGTTCTGATACCCCGGACGGTCGTAGGTGCTGTCGCCGTCGTGAGTACGATGGCTGCAGCCCCCCAGCACCAGGCCGACGGCGATGATGGGCAACGCAAACATTCTTAACTTCATAATGACCTCCTGTTGAGTAGGAGTCGTCTTACCCGCATGTCGCGTGCCAGCGCGTGCGCATAGCGCCCTCACAGTAGATCTTCGATACGCACCGGCAGGCTGCGTACCCGTACGCCGGTGGCATGGTAGACCGCATTGGTGATGGCGGCGGCTATCCCAGCCAAGCCTATTTCGCCGATACCACGTGCGCCCACCTCATTCCAGATGAGGTCGGGATAATCCAGAAAACTGACATCTAATTGCGGCGCATCGGCGTGGGTTGCCATGATGTAGTCGGCGAGGTTGCTGTTGACAGGCGCGCCCGACCGCGTGTCGTAATGCGTCTGTTCCAACATCGCCATCCCTACGCCCATGACGATGGCGCCTTCGATCTGGTTGCGGCCGGTGCGGGGATTCACAACGCGTCCGCCGTCGATGACCGTCACGACGCGAGCGACGCGCAGACGCGCCGTCGCCGGATGCCACGCGACCTCTACGAAATGTGCGCCATACGAACTGATCGAGTACTGCTTCTTCAGTGCCTTGCCGCTGCCGCCATGGCCGTCGCCCGCCACGCTGGCCACGCCAGTCCTCGCGAATACCTGAGCCAGCGGCACACCCGCATCGGCTTTGTCATCAGCAACGCAGATACGGCCGTGCCGCATCGTCAAGCTCTGTTCCGCCTGACCGGCGTAAGGTCCCTCTGTGTCTACAGCCAAGCGGCAGGCCGCCCTCACCGCTTTGCGCGTAGCCTCGAGCGCGGCTGGCACAATCGACGAGGTGGCGGCCGATCCGCCTGATACCGGTCCCGGCGGAAATTGCGTATCGCCCAGACCGACCTGTATCCGCTCCAGCGCGATGCCGGTCTCGGCGCTCACCAGTTGCGCCAGGATCGTGTACGTGCCAGTACCGATATCTTGCGTCGCGCAGACCAGTCGGGCCGAGCCATCGGCATGCAAACTGACGCTGGCATCCGTAGGCATGCGTAAACCGGGCCATGAACATGCGGCCATGCCCCAGCCCAACACCTCGTCGCCGCGGTGCATGGCGCCTACTGCAGGCTGGCGATAATGCCAGCCGAATCGCTCGGCCCCCTGCTGCAAGCATTCACGCAGGTGCCTCGACGAAAACGGCAGGCCAGTACCTTCGTCGTGCTGCGGTTCATTGCGCAGCCTCAACGCCACCGGATCGATCTGCAGCGCTACAGCCAATTCATCCATGGCCGATTCCAACGCATACATTCCCGGCACGGCGCCCGGGCCCCGCATCGAGGTGGGTGCTCCCACGTGGCGTCGCGCCAATCCCCAGCACACTTGCAGATTGGGCGTGCTGTACATGCGTGGCGTTGCCTGGCCGCACCGTTCCCGGTAGTCATCCAGCATCGATGCCTGACTCAGGTAGTGATGCTGTACCGACACCAGCCTGCCCTCCCGCGTCGCACCCAGCCGCATGTGCTGGTGAGTATAAGGACGATGCCCGGCACTCTGGAACGTCATCGCGCGGCTGATCACCACCTTGACGGGCCGGCCCAGTAAACGCGAGGCGGCTGCCGCCAGCAATGAGTGCGGCCACGGCCACAGCTTGCCTCCGAACCCAGAGCCCAGGTAATGCGATATCACCCGCACGTTTTCTTTGCCGGTACCCAGCATCTGTGCCACCACATCGCGGTGGTTCACGACGCCCTGCGTGGACTCGTACAACGTATAGGCCTGCCCATCGAATGCGGCAACACAGGCGTGAAGCTCCATCGCATTATGGGTCTCGACCGGCGTGGTGTAGACCGCATCGATCTGCACCGCGGCGCTTGCATAGGCGGCTGGCGCATCGCCTCGTTCGCTTTCAATGGTGAGAGATGCCTCGCCTTCGACGCCGACCGAGCGAGACGCCTCATCGCTCTGCGCCGAGATGTCTCCCTGTCCAGGCGGCGAGACATCAGGCGTATCGGCGTCGTAACTGACATGAACCGCATTGGCGGCGGCCTGCGCTTGCTCGAGGGTATCGGCGACAACGAGCGCCACGTATTGACCATAGTAGCGAACGACATTGTCATCCAGCGGTGGACGGGCCTCGTCTATCGTGCCGCTGGTGGCGCGATAGAGCGGTGGCCGGTTGCCATGGTGGATGACCGCGTGCACGCCAGGCATTATCTCGACGGCCTGTGCATCCAGTCCGGCAACGCGGCCATGCGCGATGGTGGCGCACACGGGCACGGCGTACAGCATATCGGGCAGCATGAAATCGGCGGCGTAGCGCGCTGTGCCGCTGACTTTGAGCGGCCCATCGATGCGCACGCTGGGCTGGCCGATGGCATCAGGATGGGCAAACATAGATTGAACCATTATGCGTGTCCTTATTGCGGTGGCAGAGCCGTGGACAGAGTGTGGATCAGGCAACGGCGCGCGAGCTCGATCTTGAAACCGTTCTCACTTTGCGCGACTGCACCTTGCAAGGCCGACTGTGCGGCTTGTTGATACAGCGCAGCACTGGGCAGCTGACCCACCAGTTCCCGCTCCGCCAACGGGCAGCGCCATGGCCGTGTGCCCACACCACCCAGCGCAATACTCGCGGCCAGGATACGTGCATCACGCACGTGCAGCACCACGGCGGCCGACACCAGCGCGAACTCATACGAAGCGCGGTCGCGCAGTTTCAGATAGCAAGAATGCCCGCCCATACCGCTGGCGGGCAGACTCACATGCGTGATCAGCTCATCAGGCTGCAGCACTGTCTCACGTTGAGGCGTATCGCCGGGCAGCAGATAAAAATCGCGCAGTGCGATATCACGCCTGCCATCCGGGCCCTGCACGTGCACGGTGGCATCGAGCGCCATCAAGGCAACGTTCATGTCCGACGGGTTGCTCGCGATGCAATGTTCGCTGGTACCCAAAATCGCCAGATTGCGGTTATGACCGCCGATGGCATCGCAGCCGCTACCCGGATTACGCTTGTTGCAGCGAGCCGCCCGATCACGAAAATAAACGCAGCGTGTACGCTGCAGGAGATTCCCGCTGGTGGTGGCCATGTTACGCAACTGCGCCGACGCGCCCGACAGCAGCGCCTGCGACAGAACGGGATAGTGGGCCGTGATGCGATCATCGCGCGCCAGGTCGGCATTGCGCACCAGGGCGCCGATGCGAGTGCGTCCGTCGGCCAATACCTCGATCTCGTTCAGGCCCAGACCATTGATGTCGATGATATGTGCCGGTGTCTCGACATCGAGTTTCATCAGATCCACGAGCGTCGTGCCGCCCGCCAGCAATCGCGGCGGCGGGCCGTCCCCTTGTGTCGCCAACAAGCGCAGCGCAGCATCGATATCGGCCGCGCGTGTGTATTGAAACTGGTGCATGCGTCTACCCTTTTCCGCGGACGTCCTGGATGGCGGCAACAATGTTTGCATACGCTCCGCAGCGGCAAATGTTGCCGCTCATCAGCTCACGCACTTCGCCGTCGCTGTCACCGCAGGGCTCGTGCAGCAACGCGGCGGCTGACATGATCTGCCCTGCCGTGCAGTAGCCGCACTGATAGCCGTCATGCTCGACAAATGCAGCCTGCAACGGATGCAGCGACTCGGCGCTGCCCAGGCCCTCGATGGTCGTGACGTCCCGGCCGTGCAGGGTCACCACCAGCACCAGACAGGCGTTGACCCGCCTGCCATCGACATGCACCGTACAGGCGCCACATTGACCATGGTCACAGCCCTTTTTGGTGCCCGTCAGATGGAGGGACTCGCGCAAGGTGTCCAGCAACGTGGCGCGGGGGTCCAGTGTCAACGCGTGATTCACGCCATTGACGCGCAATGCAGTCGATATGCCGCCCTGCGACACCTGATGCCGGATCGGCGATTCCGCAGGAGGAAGATCCACCTCCGGCTCGTCTGTTTCGGGGTTCTGTGGCGGCTGAGTGGGCGGCTCGCGTGGCGGATCCGTCGGCGGCTCATGAGGCGGGGTGATCGGAGGTTCGCCAGGCGGCGTGTCAGGAGGACCGTCGGGTGGGATCTCTGGTGGGTTCTCCGGGGGAATCTCTGGCGGGATGGTCGGCCGGCCGGGATTCGGATGCGGGGGCTGCGGAACGTGCATGCTTAGACTCACTACGTTCTCCTGAAAAGCAAAGACGTCCGACCGGCGTACGCAAGCCGCATGCCCCGGTCATCGGCCTGACTCACCTTACCGCCTGAATGCAGCAATGCAAAGCAGTTTTTCCTCAGGCCCGAAACTTGCTCCCCGCACATACCTACATACTGAAAGAGCAGAATATGCAGCCCGACTGGACGACCATGTTTTCCCTCTCGATGTCGCCGGTAGAGATCATCATCCGCGGCAGCCTCATGTATTGGTTCATCTTTCTACTGCTCAGAATGGCAGGCAGACGAGACGTAGGCTCAGTGGGAATCGCAGACATGCTGGTATTGGTCCTGATCGCCGACGCGGCACAAAACGGCATGGCAGGCCAATACCAGTCCATCACCGATGGCATGATCCTGGTCGCGACCATCATCGGCTGGACTGTCGCCATCGACCGCCTCGCCTATTACGTCAAACCTATCGGGCGGCTTCTCACCGCGGATCGCGTCTGTCTCGTTCAAGACGGCCAGATCCGCCTGCGCAGCCTGCGCAAAGAATTCATCACCAAAGACGAACTACTGAGCGAGCTACGCCAGCATGGCGTCGACGATGTCAATCAGGTACACCGCGCCTATATCGAAGCGGACGGCAACATCAGTGTAATCAAGCGCACCTGAGCAAACCCCATATCCCACCTTTGACTCTCGGGAACACGCCATGACCAGTCTCCGTATGCAAAGCAACACGCCAGAGCGCATCGGCCACGTCACCCTCACCCATCCAGACCGCACCGTCCTGCGCCCACCCAAGACCACCAAGTCCGATCTGGCCCATTATTACGAGTCTATCGCCCCCTATATGCTCGAGCACCTGAAAGGCCGCCGTATCGCCATGCTGCGATGTCCTGACGGCGCCGACGAAGATTGCTTTTTTCAAAAACATCTGACTGGCACGCTGCCCACAGGGCTCTCCCGCGAAGCGGGACACTTGCAGATTCAATCCATAGAGGGTTTGCTGGGGCTGGTACAGCTGGGCGTCATCGAGTTCCATACATGGGGCGCCCGTGCCCCTGGACACGACAATCCCGATCGCGTCACGCTCGATCTGGACCCAGGCCCTGACATATCCTGGCGGGGCCTGGTCGAAGCCACGCAGCTGGCCCATGGACTCATGACCGAAGTCGGTCTCGCACCCTTTTTAAAGACCACTGGCGGCAAAGGACTGCACCTCGTCGCCCCCATCCGCGCAACCCGTTCCTGGGAAACCGTCAGATTCCTCGCCCACCACCTCGCCCAACGCCTGGCGAACGCCATGCCCGACCGCTTCACCGCCAATATGGCCAAGGACCAGCGGCGTGGCCGGATATTTGTCGATTACTTACGAAACGGCAACGGAGCAACAGCCATCTGCGCCTACTCCGTGCGGGCACGGCCCGAGGCGCCGGTCTCGATGCCCCTGCCCTGGGACGCATTGGACTTTCACAATGACTTGCGAGCCGCGGCATTCAACGTACGCAATGCGCTCGATCACGTGCAAACCCATGAAGATCCCTGGCAGGACTATGCCGCTCGCCGCACCGTGCTGACGCAACGCATGATGGATCGCCTCGAGCTTTGATCAGCGAGCGGCAGGCTCGGGTTCTGGCGGCACCAGTGGATCGAAATCCTGCCATTTACCGTTTTCCCAACGGCCGTTTGCACGTTCGACATCCTGACCGCCCGACTCGCGCAACAGACGCGTGACTTCGCCCTCCTTGTCCGAGGACACAGCCACTGCCAACAGGACACCAGCTGCTCGAACCGGCGGATGCTCCTCGACGACCGCTGCGCCATTGCGCCGAATCCGGCGCCGGTGTACGCGGCCGACGGCCACCATGGCGCCGATCAAGGCACCCACATAGGCACCGACCCCGCCAGCCGCAATGACAATCAAGCTGGAGTACTGAAAATTGCGGACCGCCAACATCGTCAGCGCCGCACCGAGCACGCCCAATATGGACGCCCCAAACAGCACCCCGATCACACCGCCCGTCGCATCAGGGTCCTCGCGGCGGTCCCCGCCGACCGGATAACGGTCATGCGAGCCCGCAGTATTCACGTAGAACGTGTGGACCCGGTCGCCCGCAAACCCATGCCGCTCGAGATGCTGTGCGGCAACACCTGCCTGATCAAACGTCTGATATCGCGCTGCGACAATCAATGACATGAGGCATTCTCCTTGCGCAGCGGCGGGTGCTCGTTGCCCTGCCGTGTACCCGGATAGCGGCCCCCTTCTTCGTATTGCGGCCCATGGCGATTGGGCCCCGTATGAGGTTCCGGCTCGGGCCGCTCGCCACGCCGCCGGCCATAGTCAGGCTCGTCGGCCCCCCATCGCCCGGACTCCCGGGTGTGCTCTTGGCGGCCGCGATCTGGTTGGCCTTGATGGTCAGTCTGTTCGCGGCGTCGATGCTGATTTGACATGAGCTTGCTCCCATTTTGACAATGGGAGCGCAAGGATCATGCCTGCAGTACGCCGCTAGTGACCGGATTTTCCATAATCCTCTGCCGCAGGATTGCCCCCCGGCACCGCGTGCCCGGCCTGGGCGTATTCTTCGAGTTTGTTGTACAGGGTCTTGGGACTGATGCCCAGCACAGCCGCCGTTTGTTTCCTGACCCCTTGGCAGCGTTCCAAGGTCGCCAGGATCAACTGGCGGTCGGCCTCAGCCAACGTCGCCCCCACGGGCACCCGCATCAGTGTCGACCGCTTGCCACCATCGACCGGGCCCGCCTGCCGTATCAAGGTGTCGCCCGTCACTTCGTCGCCATCAGCCAGAATAAACGCGCGGCGCACGAAATTCCTCAGTTCGCGCACGTTGCCGGGCCATGCGTGATTCTGTATGGCTTGGCGTGCCTGCTCGCTAAAGGTTTTGTTCGTGCCGTGCTCGGCATTCAGCGCCGAGAGAAACTGATCGGCCAGCATCAGAATATCGTCACCGCGTTCGCGTAATGCGGGTAGATCCACGGGAAACACGCTCAGGCGGAAATACAGATCCTCGCGGAATTTGCCGTCCTGCACGGCCTGTTCGGGATTGCGGTTGGTCGCGGCAATCACCCGCACGTCGCACGATATCTGCTGGTGCGAACCCACTCGCACGAAACATCCCGACTCGAGCACACGCAGCAATTTGACCTGCATTTCCAAGGGCATTTCCGTAACCTCGTCCAGAAACAAGGTCCCGCCATCTGCTTGTTCGAAATAGCCCTTGTGCATACGGTCGGCGCCGGTGAAACTGCCGCGCTCATGGCCGAACAATTCGCTTTCGATCAGATTCGGAGCGATCGCGCCGCAATTCACAACCACAAACGGCTGTTGACTGCGTGGGCTGAGCTGATGCAGCGCATGTGCGGCCAGTTCTTTGCCCGTGCCGCTCTCGCCGACCAACAGCGTTGTCACCTCGCTGGGCGCGGCGCGGGATATCTGGTCAAAGAGCCGCGCCATCGGCTCGGAGTTTCCTAGCATCTTGCCCAGACGGCCCGGCGCTTTCACGGGCTGGCCCGGATTCGCGTCGCCAAAACCATCGGCCACGCGATTCAGTATGCGCAGCAGGCGCTCCATCTCGATGGGCTTGACCAGATAATCGGTGGCCCCCAGCCGCAGGGCGTCGATGGCGGAATCCATCGTGCCGTGACCGGTGATCACCACGACCTCTGCGTGGCCGAGAGGGACGCGATCAAAGAGATCCATTCCGCTGCCCTCTGAGAGGCGTACGTCCAATAGCAATAAGTCGGGAACATGCCGTTCCCATTCAATTACGGCGCGCTTGATGGTGCTGGCCTGTGAAACAGTATAACCGCTGTCCTTACCGATTTCAGCCAAGGTGTCACGCACAGCATCATCATCGTCAACGATCAGAAGATGAGGCATACCTATCCCGGAAGTGAGGTTTCATGAGCTTGATTTTGCAGCATAACCCGTTCGATATCCGACAAACGTAAACATCAGATACGATTCAATAAAGATTTCAAAACTTCTCGTTTCACTACTCCTCGTATTCAACGATGAAGCGGCACCGGCTAACCGTTTTTTTACGGGGACATCAAGACCGCAAGACGGCCCGCGGCCTGGGTAATATTTACCGGCGCATGTAAACACGACCAGGCGATCACCCCCGGCAGGCCTCATGCGAGCCCAGGGTCGGCACGCACCTCATGGCGTGGCACGGAATTTGCATGAACATGGAGATAAGGCAGCATCGCTTGCCCCCGAGTCAAACCCCTATGAGGAGAGCTCCAGTGCCTTACATCGCGCCAGAACTGCGTCTACGCCAACAAACCACCCTGGCCCCCAGGATGCAGCAGTCCGTGCAATTGCTGCAGTTGTCTGCGCTGGAATTCAGCGTCGCGATCCAAAATGCCTTGAATACCAATCCATTCCTTGAAGACGAGGACATACAGAGCACTGGCGCCCAGTCACCCTCCAACGACCCCGACCTGCTCCCTGCCTCCAATCAGCAGGTTTCGTCAGAAGAACCGTATCACGATAAGGAAGAGGCATTCACCACCCCTTCGGCATATTCGGGAGACTATCCGACCAAACGAAAGTCTCTATCCGATAACGCCGATCACGATCTTTCACATTGGGTTGCCGCGCCGCCCTCCTTGCAAAGCCGCATGCGCGAAGCGCTATGTGCGCATCCATTGTCCGAGCGGGATCAGTTGCTGGCCGAGTACATCATCGATGCCCTGGACGGCGATGGCTACGTTCGCACCCCGCTGGATTCATTGGCCGGACAGGGAGACTTCGAGCCGGCCCCGGATCCCGCCGAGTGGGCCGCAGCGCTGCATCTGGTGCAACACTTGCAAGCCCCCGGTCTGGCGGCGCGCGACTTGAGCGAATGCCTCGCGCTGCAACTGCAGGCTGAGCCGTGCCAAGACGATGAGTCGACTGCGTTGGCCCTGGCTATCGTTCGGACTCACCTCGACGTCCTGGCCCGCAATGATTGGAACGCATTGCTGCATAAGACCGGTAGCTCGCCAGCACAATTGCGCCTGGCCTGCGAACGCATCCGTGCGCTGGACCCCAAACCCGGGCGGCGTTATGACCAGGAGGCTCCCGTCTATGTTGTGCCGGACGTCATCGTGCGTAAACAGCAAGGCCAGTGGCAGGTATACCCCAACCGAGACGCCATGCCGCGCGCACGTCTGGACCGCGTTTATGCCGACCTGTTTCGCCGTGTACGCCAAGACGAGCGCGGCCCTTTGGCCCAGGAACTGCAGGAAGCCCGCTGGCTCGTGCGCAATGTCGAGCAACGCTACACCACTATCCAGCGCGTGGCCGAGGCTATCGTTCGACGCCAGCAACGCTTCTTTGAATATGGCGAAGTTGCGCTGCGGCCACTGCTATTGCGGGAAATCGCGGACGTGCTGGAGATTCATGAATCCACGGTATCGCGCGCGACGGCCAATAAATACATGGTCACGCCGCGCGGTCTGTATGAATTCCGGCATTTTTTCTCACGCGAGCTGGCGACGGCTACGGGCGGCTCTTGCTCGGCGGCGTCCGTCCAGGCCTTGATCCGCGAATGGATCGCGAACGAAGACCCGAGCGACCCGATGTCCGATGTCACGCTGGCGCAGCGGTTGGCCGACGATGGCATCGTGGTCGCGCGGCGTACCGTGTCCAAATACCGTGCGCAACTGAAACTGCCCGCCGCTGAATTGCGCCGCCGGTACTAGATCAGCAAAATGCGGCGCACGCGTTCGAGCAGCGCCTCGAGCTTGAAGGGTTTCACGATGAGTTCCATCCCGGTATCCAGAAACCCTTGCGCCGCAGCAGCGCTTTGCGCATAGCCCGTCATGAACAGCACCTTGATATCCGGGTGCACTTGACGCGCCTCATCGGCCAGTTCCCGACCGTTCAAGCCCGGCAATCCTACATCGGTCAGTAACAGATCGATGTGCTCCGTTTGATTCATGAGCGTGCGGCCCTCGATACCGTCTGCTGCCACCAACACGTTCAGACGCAGCTGCGTCAATGCTTCAGACACCATTTGACGGACGGCAGCATCATCCTCTACCAGGGCCACCACTGCCGGCTGCAGGCTCTCATCGACAGAGACAGGTACGCTAGGCGTCTCCGACTCTACAGGCGGCATCGCACCTTCATAACGAGGCAGATACAACCGCACCCTCGTCCCCTGACCAACGATGCTGTCCAACCCCACCAGACCTCCCGCCTGCTGCGCGAAACCATAGATCATCGAGAGACCCAGCCCACTGCCCTCGCCCAGCGCTTTGGTCGTAAAAAAAGGCTCAAACGCACGATTCTTGATGTCATCGGGCATGCCGCAGCCTGTATCCGACACGCAAATTTCGACGAAATCACCCGGCGTCAATTCGGCGTTCAGCAATAACGACGCTTGATCCAACACCCTATTGGTCGCCTGTAGCGTCAACTGGCCGCCATCAGGCATCGCGTCTCGCGCATTGATCACCATATTGAGCAATGCGTTCTCGAGCTGATTTGCGTCGCAGCACACTGGCCATGAAACGGGATCCGTATGCAGGATCAACTGCACGCGTTCGCCGATATAGCGTCGAAACAAATCCTCCATCGATTGCAGCACGCGTACAGGGCACAACGGCACAGGCGCAATAGGCTGCCGGCGGGCGAACGCCAATAGCCGCTGTGTCAACCGCGCGGCGCGCTCAGTCGACTCGGTCGCCGTATCGATAAAGCGCTCCGCCGCCTCGAGGTTGCCGGTAGCCAGCTTGCGCCGTATCAGGTATAGCGCGCCGGATATGCTTTGCAGCATATTGTTGAAGTCATGGGCGATGCCACCCGTCAACTGTCCGACGGCTTCCATCTTTTGCGATTGCCGCAGCGCGTCTTCGGTATGACGCAAGGCCTCGGCCTGCACGCGCAGATCGGTATCATCCCGCCCCGCCATATAGAGATCACCCTCCGATCGGGAAATCGTCCACGTGATCCAGCTATAGCTGCCGGAACTGTGCTTCATCCGGTTTTCCAGATGCCGGGCCTCATGAGCGCCTTCTGCCGCCGGCAGGAGGACTTGCGCAGTTGCCCTGTAATCGTCCGGGTGTACCAGATCAGCCAGAGGCATAGCCAAAAACTGCTCTGGCGTCCAGCCCAGAATGTCCCACACGGCGGGATTGACGCTGACATAGCGTCCTTCCGCATTGACGACCGCCAGCAACTCCGGCGACAAGCGCCAGATCCTGTCCCGTTCGGCAATCGCCAGCTCCACCCGCTTTTCCAGCTCCCGGTCGTACTGCGATCGTTCGATAGCCAGAGCGGCCGTACGCGTCACCAAGGCAGTGGCATCGATATCCTGCGGCGACGGCAGACGTGTCGTGGCGTAATAACTGGAAAATACCCCGAGTACCTGGCCGTCTGTCCCTTTGATCGGCGTGGACCAACAGGCGCGTATGCCCTGCTCTATCGCAAACTCGCGCCACTCGGACCAATTGGGATCGGTCATCACGTCGTTAGCATAGACCGCCGTTCCGAAATAGGCGGCCGCGCCCCATGAAGCCATATGCGGGCCGATCGGCACCCCCTTGACGGCCTGCCGGTAACTCTCGGAAAAACTGGGAGCGGCCCCGTGCACCAGATGTTTGCCCGACTCATCAACGAACGCGATGGCGGTACGCAATGCCACGCTGGATTGTGCCTCGACAGCATGTAGTACATACAGCAGCACATCCGCCAGGGGGACCCCAGCGGCGATACGCTGCAACATCACACGCTCGTCCTCTAATCGGGCTAGCGTATCTGTCCAGGGATTGCGCACTCGATTCTTGTTACTTAGCATCTCGCGTCACGCTACTGCGTTTTCCGCCGCAAAGCAAGTTTCAATGCGACTTCGGTTTGGCCGGGACCTTGACCCCTGCTTTGCGTGCCTTTGACAAACCGATAGCAACAGCCTGTTTGTTCGATTTCGCTGGCCCTTTGTGCTTGCGCTTGGCTTCTATCTCCGCCTCGACAAAATGGCCTGCCTGTGTCGAGGGTGATTTTCCGGCCTTGCGGTCGGCCTCGGCCTGTTTTTTCGCGGTTCGATCGGGCATGGCAACCTCCTGTTTGCTGATCGGATGGCGATCGGTGCGGATGCATGCCACCCGCACAGTCATTTTGAAATACATGCCGCAAGTCTCGTGCCTGTCGCGCCATTTTCGTTTTTCACATAACGATGCGCGAATTCGTTCGTTCTCAATCTGCACCGCCATCTCTAGCATGAGCATCATCGTCGTCATCCATTGCTCCGAGAAACCTCGGCATTCCTGCCGGGGGAGAAAGGGGCGCAGCCGTAAGGCTGCAAGATTGGTCTGATTTGAGTTGATAGCTGGATAAATATCCAGTTTTCTGATTGGGCGTGGATAGTCTCTCGGGCATGCAAACCAAACGTGCCTACCGATTCCGGTTCTATCCGACGCCCGAGCAAGCCATCACGCTGGCTCGCACGTTTGGGTGTGTGCGTGTGGTCTATAACCACATGCTTAGCCTTCGTTCGTTGGCCTGGGCTGAGCGACAGGAGCGGCTGGGGTATCACGCGACGTCTGCAACCCTGACGGCGCTGAAAAAACTGCCGGAGTATGTCTGGTTGAACGAGGTCAGCAGTGTTCCGTTGCAGCAGACACTGCACCATTTGCAAACGGCGTTTGCCGGGTTCTTTGCCAAGCGAACGGGATATCCCCGCTTCAAACGCAAGGATGGCCCGCAATCGGCGGAATACACCGCCAGTGCCTTTAAATGGGATGGCCGTTCGCTCAAGCTCGCGAAGATGGCTGAGGCACTTCCCATCCGCTGGTCCCGTCAGATTCCTAAAGCCGCCAAGGTCACCACCGTCACGGTCAGCAAAGACGCAGCGGGCCGATACTTTGTCAGTCTGCTGTGCGACGACGTTGTGGCGCAGAAAGCGCCTACGTCGACCTGTGTCGGGATTGATCTGGGCCTGTCTCATTTTGCGGTGCTCTCAACAGGAGAAAAAGTCGATGCGCCACAGATCTTTCGTAAGCATGAAGTTAAGTTGGCTACGCTACAGCGCCGCTTGGCGAAGAAGCAGAAGGGATCGGCTCGTCGTGCCAAGGCCAAACTGAAAGTCGCCAAGCTGCATGCAAAGATCGCAGACACTCGCAGAGATTTCCTGTACCAGCTTTCTACCCGGTTGATCCACGAGAACCAAGTGATTGCCGTAGAAAGCTTGTCTGTGTCCAACATGCAGAAAAACCGCTGCCTTGCTAAGTCCATCGGCGATGCCGGGTGGGCGGAATTTTTGAGACAGCTCGAATACAAGGCCCATTGGTATGGACGTGAGTTCGTGCGGGTAGATCGCTGGTACCCGTCGAGCAAGCGCTGCCACGTTTGCGGGTATGTGTTACCAAAGCTGCCATTGAGCGTGCGACATTGGTCCTGTCGGCAATGCAACGCCGGCCACGACCGCGACATCAACGCGGCGCATAACGTATTAGCCGCCGGGCTGGCGGTGTTAGCCCATGGAGAAACGGTAAGACCTGAGTACATGAATGATGATGTGCAACGGCTCGGTTCGGTGAAGTGGGAATCCCTTTCCTTTTGGGAAGGGAGCAGTCAAGACCTGTTATGACAAGCTCACACATTCTGTTCATCACTCACGACATCGATGAGGCGTTGTTCCTGGCGGATCGCATTCTGGTCATGAGTCCGCGGCCGGGCAGGATCATCGAAGAAATTCCGCTGGCACTCCACAGGCCGCGCCATCCCGATCTGGTGACCGCACTGTCATTCATAGCACTTAAGTAATCTGCGCAAAGAAGCCGCCTAGGCATTAGGAGAGATCCGCGATGTTCGCGCCCTGCCCGCCTTGCAGACGAAACTCGATGATCCCGACCCGGATGTACGTAAAGCCTTGCATGGCGATTGAACAAATTCAGAGTGCGTGATGCCCGGTCATGTCATATGGCGCTGTCATACACGATTAACCGCAACATATACCAGTGACTCACTGGTCGACGGGATAGCGCGCCTGTTGTGCGAGCGTCAATGCGCCGGAAACTCGCTCCAGCTCATGCCCTTTAGGCACAATCACGCTGTGATTCCAACGATAACAGGGCACACTGACCAGGCCTGCGTAATCCGCCACGGCCTCGATGGCCACGCCGATTCGCGGATCTGCCGGCTGACGCCTGGCTGAGAGGTATGCAGGCTCTCGGCCACGTCCGTCAAATTAAAATCGCAGCGTACTGCTTCGCGGATGGATCGCAGTTGTTGAAAATTCATGGCAAGCCGTTTCCGGGGCAGAGAGGCAAAGGCGCTCGTCAAAAAGGAACCTTTGATTCTGTCAGACGTGCACCACACGATGAAATACATCTTTGGTATGTTCTTATATATGCCTACATGCGGGAAAATTTGATCGATGACTCTTAACACTGCTACGCCTGCCGCGCTGATCGCACTGGATTGGGGCACATCGTCGCTACGCGCCTATCTGCTTGATCAAACTGGCCGCACGCTGTGCGTACGGCCGCTGCCTTGGGGCATCATGCGCCTGCCCGAGGCCCGGCCCGGCGAAAAATCCTCTGCCCATCCCCACGCCGGTTTCGAGATCGCTTTCAACGAAGCCTGCGGCGACTGGCTGCGCGAAAAACCCGCCCTGCCTGTGATCGCGTGCGGCATGGTCGGCAGTGCGCAGGGCTGGCGCGAGGCGGCCTACCTGGATGTACCTGTGGGGCTATCCGGGGTTGCTCAATTGATGACGAAGATCGAGCGCGCCGGTCAGGCCACGATTCATATCGTGCCCGGCCTGATCCAGCGCGGCGAGCTGCCCAACGTCATGCGCGGCGAGGAAACCCAGATCGCGGGCATCCTGGCGATGCGTCCATCTGATGGCGCCGATCTATTGATCGGCCTGCCCGGCACGCATTCCAAATGGGTTCACGTGCACGACGGCCAGGTGAACCATTTCGACACGTACATGACCGGCGAAGTCTACGCCGCGCTGCGTGATCACACGATTCTCGGCCGCACCATGAACAGCGATGCCCCCGCCGATGCGCAGGGCTTTGCCCGCGGCCTGGCGGTGGCCAGCCTCCCCGAGGGCCGCGCGGGTTTGCTATCGACATTATTCAGCACGCGTGCGTTGGGGCTGACAGGCCAACTCGATGGCAATGCACAACCCGATTATCTATCCGGCCTGTTGATCGGCTACGAGGTGGCAAGCGTTCTGGCATTGCATCGCGCCAGAGGTGCCTTGCCTCATATTGTGCTGTGCGGCCAGGATGCGCTCTGCCAACGATACGTCCAGGCGTTGCGCCTGTATGGCGCCGACAAACCCGAGCTCGCCCCTCATGCCACCGAGCTTGGCCTATGGCATCTGGCTCAGGCTGCGGGGTTGGTCCCTGCAGCGACCACCTGACATTCCAATTTCTCAGGAAAGCTATCCATGTCTCTCTCCGTATTCGAAAACGCCCTGTCTCAATGTCCATTAATTGCCATCCTGCGCGGCATCGAACCGGCCGAGGCGCTCTCTGCGGGCCAGGTGCTCTATGAGGCAGGGTTCCGATTGATCGAGGTTCCCCTGAACTCCCCCTCTCCCCTCGATAGCATCCGCGCCCTGCGCGATGGCTTGCCAGACGATTGCGTCGTCGGGGCCGGCACTGTGATGTCCCCCCAGGCCTGCATCGATGTTGCCTATGCAGGCGGCCAGATCATCGTGATGCCACACAGCGATCCCGAAGTCATCCGAGCCGCCAAGGCTGCGGAGATGGCCTGCTGCCCAGGCGTGGCCACGCCCACCGAGGCCTTTGCCGCCCTGGCCGCGGGCGCAGACGTACTGAAAATGTTTCCCGCCGAGCAGCTCGGTGTGAACGTACTCAAGGCATGGCGCGCGGTCATGCCGGCCAGCATCCGGCTCGTGCCGGTCGGCGGCATCACGCCGCAGAATATGGCACCTTTTGTCGAGGCTGGTGCGAGTGGTTTCGGTTTGGGTTCAGCACTGTACAAGCCCGGCAAACCGGTGGCCGATATCGCGCGGGACGCCCAGGCTTTTGTTGCGGCTTACAGGCAGGCATTCAACGCCGCAACAAACGCTTGATCCCCGAGACTACCCCGACTATCACTGCACCGGCGGCCACACCAAACACGGCGTTTATCACGGTGGACACCGTGGCTTGCACCCAAGCTGTCGAAGAGGCCAAGTGACTTATTTGTTCAATCGCGTGATGCACGGGCGCGATGCCGTGCGTCAGGATCGCACCACCCACCATGAACATGGCGGCGGTACCGACCACGGATAGTGTTTTCATCAAATACGGCGCAGCCCGCACAATCACGTTGCCCAGGCCACGCGCCACGGCGGACGATTTGCTGCGCAGATGCAGGCCCAGGTCGTCCAGGCGCACGATTCCCGCGACTAACCCATAGACGCCGATCGTCATCGCCAGCGCAATCGTGGTCACCACGATTGCCTGACGCACGAAATCCGCGCCGGCCACAGCCCCCAGGGTAATCGCGATGATTTCTGCCGACAGAATAAAGTCAGTGCGAACCGCGCCTTTGATTTTTTCGCGCTCGAACGCCACCATGTCGACACGCTGGTCCTGCAAGGCGTGAGCCCGGGCCTCGTGATTGCCCGCGGGCGTGCTGTCATGCGGCAAAAACCGGTGAATCAGCTTTTCGGCGCCCTCGAAACAGAGAAATGCCCCGCCCACCATCAGCAATGGCGTCACCGCCCACGGCGCAAAGGCGCTGATGAGCAACGCGGCCGGCACCAGAATGCATTTATTGCGCAGCGATCCCTTGAAAACGGCCCAGACGACGGGCAACTCGCGATTGACCGCCACGCCGGTGACCTGCTGCGCGTTGAGCGCCAGATCATCGCCCAGCACACCCGCCGTTTTCTTGGCGGCGACCTTGGTCATGACAGAGACATCGTCCAGGATCGTGGCGATATCGTCGAACAAGGCAAAAAAGCTGCTTCCGGCCATCCAGGCCTCCAGAGCTGACGCAGAAGCGTCGAGTTTACAAGCAATCTTTTACGCCTGACCAGGACGATGACGGGCGGGATTCCAGCCCATCCAGTTGTACACGTGGTACCGGGCGATGCCCAGGTATTCGTGCAACGCGACATCCGCCAAGGTGAAGTTGTAAGACAGTGGCAGCACGGACCTGATGGCATGCAGATAATCCGCGCGCGCAGGCGTTACCGAGACCCCGAAATGCGCGAAATACAATTCGCTGCGCCGCATGTGGGCGGCCGACGACACGAGCACGACATGATCGGCATGCTCGCGCTGCAGCAACGCGCTGGAGAACTGCGCATTCTGCCAGGTATTCATGCTTTCGGATTCGAGCAGCACGTCGGCCGGATCTATGCCGAGATGCACAAAGACATCACGATAGACGGACGCCTCTGAGGAGCCCGTCCGCGCAGCATCCCCGCCACTGATGAGGACCTTGCAATAGGCCGAGGACTTTTTACAGTCGTTATACCGTTCTGCGGCGACAACGATACGTGGATACGAAAACACGCCAGGCTCTACCCTGCCCGCCACACGCTCGGTGCCTGCGCCCAGCAGCACAATGGCGTTGCGTGCGCCCCAAGCCACGGGAGCCGAGGTCTCGTAGTCCGACTGAAGCTTGCCCAGCAACCAGGCTGAAATCGGGCCACACCCCACAGCCAGAAAGCCGACCGCCGCGACAACATAAAGCGAGATGCTGGTGCGGCGCCATGTCAACGCCGCACAGCCTATCGCCAACACCACGATCACGACAAAAATCGCGAGCGTCATGCACTGCGGTCCACTAGGCAATCGCCAGGCGGATTTCAGGCAGACCCTGAAATTGGCCCACAATCGTACCGGGGGTTTTGGGTGCATACATTCCGGTATAAGTGCCGCACGTGATCAACGTCCCGGCAGGCACGCCGACCCCACGGCGTGCGGCGTGATTCACCAGCCAAGGCAATAATCGGCGCGGATCGCCAGCCGGATTGCCGGTTGTCTCGGGCGCCACGTTGCGGCCATCGTGCGTCCAGGTCAACGAGGGTTTTTCGAAAGGATAGCTGGCGTCGTAAGGCACTGCCTCGCCCACCACCAAGCCGCCGTGGCTTTGCAAGTCTGCCAACATGGCCAGTTTGTCGACCGGCCAGCCGGCGTAGCGGCTGGAGACGATCTCGATCGTCGTCACGGTATGGCTGATGGCGTCCAATACCTCGGCATCGCCGTAGGCCTGTTCGCCGGGCGCGAAGTCACGGTTAAAGCGGAATGCCAATTCCAGCTCCAGTACCAGAACGCCGTAGGCGCTGCGTTGAATCGCCGCCGGCCCCGGCTGCACGCCTGCGCCTGGCAATGGCGCTGCCTGCATGGGACCATCCACTGATTTCGATCCGACCTTCCATGCCGCAATCGGAGATTCCAGCGACGCAATGATCCGATCCTGTACCGCATAGGATTGCGATTCCTCGGCCGGGATCAGCGACGCATCCAGCGTCACCTGCGTGCGATTGCCAGGCCATGCCTGAATCAGTTGTGCGGCCAGTGCTTGGACGGTGGACGTGCTATCAGACATCAACATTCCTTATAAAAAGCGCTTGAAACCAGCCTCACGCAGCCCATGCTACGTGAAGGACGGCAAATGGAGGGAACGCCTGCATTTGCCGCGATAAAAACCAGACAAGCTCTCACCGAGAGTACACTTGATTGTCTCGGGTTTGCCCCGAGTCTACAACGTGTCCAGGCGATATCAGCAAACGCCGCCCCATGCACCGGATCCAGCCGTCAAATACCTATCACATCAAGGCAGACCATGGAATTCGTCATCCCCAGCAGTACCAATATCATGTTGTTCATCAGTGCAGCGATAGTACTCCTGGTCATCCCGGGCCCTGCCGTGTTGTACATCATTGCGCAATCCATCGAACAAGGGAAAAAAGCGGGCCTCATCTCGGATCTGGGTATCCACACTGCCACGCTGGTGCATGTGATTGCGGCGGCGCTCGGCCTGTCCGCGCTGCTGGCCTCCTCTGCGCTCGCCTTCGATATCGTCAAATATGCCGGGGCCGCCTATCTGGTCTGGCTGGGACTGAAGAAAATCTGTACGCGTCCGACCGCGGCCGGTGCCGATGTGCCAACCGTCAAACGGCGCTATCGCAAACTCTATCGCGACGGCTTCATCATCAATCTGCTCAACCCCAAAACCGCACTGTTCTTTCTGGCATTCCTGCCGCAGTTCGTCGACGTCAGCCGTGGGCACGTCGCCTCGCAGATCGTTTTCCTGGGTGCGGTGCTGATCGTCGTCGGCTTCATCAGTGACGCCTGCTATGCCATCGCTGCCGGTGCGGCAGGCCAATGGCTGCGCACCAGCCGCACCTATCTGAATCTGGATCGCTATCTGGGCGGCGCGATGCTGATCGGACTCGGCATCGCCGCCGCCTTTGCCGGCAATCACAAGACGGTAACGAAGTAGTTCTGTCTGCGTTACGGCTTCGGAACCGCGACGGCCCTGATAGATACAGTGCGATACGGTACACGCAGTCCTGATCAGAAATGGGTCATACGCTGGCCGGACACAGACGTGCCCTGGTGCACGCCCATCATCGCGCGCGACAAGCGGCTGGCTGCGGCCAGCACGGTTTCCTTGTGCCCGTTCATGGCTTCTTCGGTCAAGCGGGATAGAGGCCCTGATATGCAGATCGCCCCCAGCAAGGTCCAATTGGACGTATAAACCGGCGCAGAGATGCTGGATACCTCGGCATCGCGCTCGCCCAGCGACATCATGTAGCCGGCACGCCGTATCGACTCATAGGGCTCTCCCGCCTCGCCGGAAAAGGCCAGAATCACCCGGCCAGGGCTGCCTAGATCCAAAGGCAACGCTGCCCCTACCCGCACGTGGTGGCGGATAGACCGGGGCCCCTCGACCCGCACCACACAGATGCGCTGATTGCCCTCGCGTACATAGAACGTAGCGCTCTCGCCGGTGGCGTTGGATAGCTCGCGCAGCACGGGCTCGACGACGTCATGCACATTGAACGTGGCCTGATAGCAGGCACCTAGCCACCCCGCTGCGCGCGCCAATCGCCAGGTGCCATCCACGCGCTGCGCCAGATAGTCGTCCATCGCCAGCGTGCGGGCCAGCCGCAACACCGTCGACCGGTGATAGCCCGTGCGGCGGCTGAGCTCTGCCAAGGACAAATGGGAATCGTCGACGCCAAAAGCGCCCAGGATGCGCATCGCGCGCCGGACCGCAACGACGCCTTCGCCAGCATCGGGATCGTCTTCTGTATCGGGTTTGGAATATTTCATTTGATAGAACATGTCGCGCCAGACAAGACAGCATTGTAATGTGCGGAACACCTCAGCACAATGCACTCACCAAAAACCAGATCCATACCGGAGACAGAATGAACGTCCTACCTCGTGTCCTAGCCGGCATCGCCCTCGCCTGCGCCCTGGCCCCTGCCATCGCTCAGGATTTCCCGACCAAGCCCATCCGCCTGATCGTGCCGTTCCCTCCCGGCGGCGGCACCGACACCCTGGCGCGCGAAGTCGCCAACAAAGTCGCCACCGATACCGGTTGGACCATTGTGACGGAAAACCGTCCTGGCTCCGGCGGCAATATCGGCGTGGACGCCGTGGCCAAGTCTGCCCCGGACGGCTACACCCTGGTCCTGGGCCAGACCAGCAATCTGGCGATCAACCCCACGCTGTACGCCAAACTGCCCTACGACCCAGAAAAGGACCTGGCGCCGATCGGACTGATCGCCAGCGCGCCGCTGGTGCTGGCCATTTCGGCGCAGTCGCCCTACAAAACGCTGGCCGATGTCGTGAAAGACGCCAAAGCCCGGCCGTCAGCGATCAACTACGGATCGTCCGGCAATGGCACTGTCAGCCATCTGGCCACCGTCAAACTGCAACAGGCTACTGGCGCGACGTTCACCCACATTCCCTATAAAGGGGCCGCGCAAGGGATCAACGATTTGATCGGCGGACAAATCGAGATGTACATGTCGTCAGTGCCGACCTTGATCGGCCACATTCGCAACGGCAAGATGCGCGGCCTGGTCGTGACCTCTTTGCAGCGTACGCCGGATCTGCCGGATGTGCCCAGCGTCGCCGAATCGGGCTTCAAGGATTTCGAAGCCATCACCTGGTTCGGTATCGCAGGCCCGGCCGGCATTCCGCAGGACATCGTCAACAAACTCAATACCGCATTCAACGCGGCGTTAAAGACTGATGATCTGCAGAAGAAATATCGCGAACAAGGTGCAGACGTACTGACCAGCAGCCCTGCGGAATTCGCCAAGCTGATCCATGACGATCGCCTGCGTTGGGCTGACATCGTCAAGGCATCCGGTGCGCGGGTGGAATAAAGACCCAAGCGGATTGCGACAAACACGCATGACACCGTCGAGTTTCGAACGACCTGATATTTCCTGAACGATGGCTGCCCTCGCCTATACCTCGGGAACGGCTCACCCCGTGTCCCCAGTCCCTCTGCACGCCTGCGATTGTCATATCCACGTCTATGACGCGCAGTTTCCGGCGGTATCCGGGGCAACGCTCTCGCCGCCTGATGCTTCGGTTGCGCAGTATCAGGCGTTGCAGGCGCGTCTGGGGACATCTCGCGCCGTCCTGGTCACCCCGTCGACTTACGGCACGGACAACCGCAGCATGCTGGCCGGGCTGGCAGCGATGGGGGATCAGGTGCGCGGCGTCGCGGTGATCGGCGGCAATGAAAGCGATACCGCTTTGCAGGCATTGCATCAGGCGGGCGTTCGGGGCATACGCTTGAATCTCTCGCGAGGTGTCGTAGGCAATATCGACCAGATTGTGCCGCTCGCCTCCCGCATTGCGCAGTGGGGATGGCATCTGCAACTGTTGATGCCTCCTGATGAGTTAGCCCAGCAGGCAGAAATCCTGACGCGATTACCGGTTCAGATCGTCTTTGATCACATGGCCAGGTTGCAACCCAGTCAGGCATTCAGCCATACCGCCCATGCCTTGGTGTTGGAATTGCTGCGTAACGGCCGCGCATGGGTAAAGCTGTCCGGCGGCTATATCGTCAGCGCCAGCGGCCGCACCGAGGACCCCGCGATCGACCCACTGGCGCGCAGCTATATCCAGGCCGCGCCGGATCGGGTGCTGTGGGGTAGCGATTGGCCGCACGCTACAGCCTCTGCGGGGCTGCACCCGATGCCTGATGACGCACGACAGATAGACCGCCTGGCCCACTGGGCGCAGGACAGCGAGGTATTCGAACAAATCCTCGTGCGCAATCCCGAACAGCTTTATGGCTTCACGAGCCACACCCCGCTCCCATCGCTAGCCAATCTACAGGAGACATCGTGAACATGAACAATATCCCTATTCAGTTCAGCCGCCGCCGATTCCTCGCCGGTGCCGCGCTGCTCGCCGCAGGCGCTGCGCAGACCAGCCGCGCAGCGGCATGGCCTGATGGCAAAGCGATCAACTGGGTCGTGCCGTACCCAGCAGGCGGCAGCACCGATGTGTTGGGACGCGCCATTGCCCAACAACTGAACACGCTGCTCAAGACCACCGTTATCGTCGACAACCGGCCCGGTGCCACCGGCACTATCGGTGCCGCCCGCGTGGCCCGCGCCGAGCCCGACGGCTTGACCGTATTGGGCACGTCGATCGGTCCGCAAGCGATCGCCCCTCACGTGATGGGCAAGCTGACTTACGACCCGGTCGAGGATTTTGCCGCCGTCATCATCGTCGGCACCATTCCGCACGTGCTGGTGATCGGCAAGCATCAACCCTATACCTCGGTACAAGCCCTGGTCGAGGCCGCCCGCGCCAGACCTGGCAGCATTGCCTATGCCTCGGGCGGTACCGGGACCGTGCTGCACGTCCAAGGCGAATTGCTGCAGCAGAAAACAGGCATCCGCCTTGTTCATGTGCCCTACAAAGGTGACACGCCTGCATTACAGGACACCTTGGGCGAACAAGTTCAATTCATGTTCGCCCCCGTCGCGGCTGCCCTGCCCCATATACAAAGCGGCAGCCTGCGCGCCCTCGCTGTCACGTCTGCACAGCGGCTGAAAACGCTGCCCGATATCCCGACGATGGGCGAATCCGGCTTTGATGATTTTGTCGTCGAACAATGGCAGGCCGTGTTTGCGCCGGCAGAAACCCCAGCCCCCATCGTTCAGCAACTGAACACGGCCATCGCCAGCGCGCTGCAGACGCCTGCGTTAAAGGAACTGGCCGACAAACTCGGCATCACGCTGGTGGGCGGCAGTCCCGACGCGCTCGACAAAATGCGCCGCGCTGACTACGTCAAGTGGGGTCAAGTGATCCGCGATGCCGGTATTACCGCCTGACGCCCACGTTTTTTTTCAATTTCTTCTGACTGAACCTACAGGACATCATCATGAGCAACCCCGACATCATCAAAGATTTCCCCCGCGTTTCCACCGACATCGTCCGGCGTGCCGCTGAGCTGCAGCCCGCCATTCTGGCTGACGTTGCTGGCCGCCGTGGCGCCTTGCATGGCCGTATCCGTCCGCTGCATTCGAGCATGAAATTCGCGGGAACCGCATTCACGGTGGAGGTTCGCCCCGGCGACAACCTGATGATCCACGCCGCCATTTCGCTGGCCAAACCCGGTGATGTACTGGTCATCGATGGCAAAGGAGACCTGAGCTCGGCCCTAATGGGCACCATCATGATGACCGCTTGCAAACAGCTCGGCCTGGCCGGTGTCGTGATCGACGGCGCAGCGCGCGACAGCCTGGAAATCATTGAGATGGACTACCCGGTCTTTGCTGCCGGTACCAATCCCAACGGCCCCACCAAGAACGTCGGCGGCCGAATCGGCCATCCCGTCAGCGTCGGCGGCGTGACGGTGCATCCTGGCGATTTCATCATTGGCGATAACGATGGCGTGGTCGTCGTCGAGCGTGACAAGATCGAAAGCCTGTTGCCTGCCGCCGAAAAGAAAGTGAAAGACGAGGCCGCACGCATTGCCGCCATCAAAACCGGCGATACCGCCGCCAAATGGCTGACTTCGGCGCTGCGCACTGCCGGTGTGCTGAAAGAAGGGGAAACGCTGTGAATGCCGCTACGCTCGATTCCCCGAAAGACGCCCTCGCTTCGGCCCCACAATCCAAACCTGCAATCCTGATCACGGGCGCAGATCTGGCGGATGAAGCACTGGCGTTGCTGACCGGCTACCGCATTGTCTATGCCGGCAAGACCCCCAGCGAACAAGACATTGTGGAGCTGTGCCGCGATCACAACCCCGTGGCCATCATCGTGCGATACGGAAAAGTCGCTGCACCCGCCATGGACGCTGCGCCGGCGCTGCGCGTGATCTCCAAACATGGCAGCGGGACCGACACGATCGACAAAGCCGCTGCGCAAGCGCGCAACATCGAGGTCGTTGCGGCCGTGGGGGCGAATGCGGCTGCCGTTGCTGAACAAGCATTGACCCTGCTGCTGGCCTGCGCCAAATCCGTCGTCGAGCTCAATGCCCGCATGCACACGGGTCATTGGGACAAGGCTACACACAAAAGCCTGGAGCTCGGCGGCAAAACATTGGGCCTGGTCGGCTTGGGCGCGATCGGCCTGCGCACCGCCAAGATGGCCGCCGCGCTGGACATGCGCATCATCGGTTTTGATCCCTATGCTAAAGCGCTGCCCGACTACATTCAATCCGTCGATCTGGAGACCCTGTGGCGCGAATCCGATGTGATCTCGCTGCACTGCCCGCTCACTGCCGACAATCGCGGACTGATCAATGCGCAGACACTGGCTCAATGCAAACGCGGTGTGATCATCGTCAATACGGCGCGCGGTGGCCTGATCGATGAAACGGCATTACTGGACGCGGTGCGCAGCGGCCATGTACAAATGGCGGCGTTGGATAGTTTCGCCGTGGAACCCATGGCGGCCAACCATCCCTTTCAGGGCGAGAAAAACATTATCCTCAGCCCCCATATCGGCGGCGTCACCAGCGCAGCATACGTCAACATGGGCGTGGCAGCGGCGCAAAATCTGTTGGCGGTGCTGGCGAAAACCAGCATATCAAGGCAATAGAGCAAGACATCACCATGTCTGAAAAACGTTAAGAAATCCCCGCCAGCCAGCTATTGCGGTGAACGTCGTCAACGATCACCTCGTCACCGCGAGGCAGCGCGAACCCACAGGAGACAAACCATGAAACGCTCGACGCTCGCATGCGGCATAGCGCTCGCCCTGGCCGTCAGTAGCGCCTATAGCGCCTATCCAGACCATCCCGTTCGACTCATCGTCGGATTTTCGGCTGGTGGTCCCACTGACGTAGTGGCCCGTGCTTTTGCAGACCAAGCCACGCGTACGCTGGGCCAGACCTTCATCGTCGAAAACAAACCAGGCGCCAACACCACATTGGCAGCCAAGGCCGTCGCCAGCGCCAAACCTGATGGCTATACGCTGCTGCTGGGCGCGACGAATCACACGATGATTCCCGCGCTGTACAGCGAAAAAATCGGCTTCGACGCGCTGAAATCGTTTGCGCCGGTTTGCACGCTGGCCATCAGCCCCACCGTACTGGTAGTGGGACCGTCCATGCCTGTCAAAACCGTGGGCGAATTCCTGCAGCAACTCAAAGCCGAACCCGGCATGCGCACCTATGCCACCCCGGGTACGGGCAGCTCCGGACATTTCGCCAGCGCACAGTTCCTGAAACTGACCGGCACCTCGATGAACCACATCCCGTACAAGGGTGCAGCGCAGGCAGTCACCGACTTGCTGGGCGGACAAGTCGATAGTTCATTCGCTACGCTGGGATCGGTACTGCCGCAGTTGCAGGGGGGGAAACTGCATGCCATCGCAGTCGCGTCGCCCAGCCGTTCGCCATTCTTGCCAGATGTTCCCACGTTCGCAGAAGCAGGCGTCAAAGACTACAGCGCCGATGCGTGGTATGGATTGCTCGCCCCGGCGGGTACGCCTGCCGACGTCTTGGCTGCGCTTGAGAAAGTCGCTACCGAATTTTCCAAATCGCCTGAATCCGCGAGCAAATTACAATCGCTAGGCATGCAAGCGCAAAATACTTGCGGGGAAAAGTTCGGCACGCAACTGAGTCAAGAGGTCACTAACTACACTGACATGGCGCGCGAACTGGGATTGAAATCCGAGTAATACACGTACGCGCTGCCTGTCCTGAATAACGAGAATTTCCCGGAGCCCACGATGTTTCTGCTTTCTCCGCCCGACGTAATCGCCTTTGATGTATTCAGCACCATGCCGCAAGCGCTGCGAAAGCCTGAACGCAGCGCGTGGGCCGACGCCAACCGGGGCGGCGCCGTGTCGGATTCATTTTTAGAAGGCCCGGTGTTCGACGACGCGGGTAATCTGTACGTCAGCGACATCCCCTGGGGCCGAGTATTCCGTATTGATCCGACAGGCCAATGGACCTTGGTCACCGAATACGACGGTGAGCCCAATGGCATGAAATGGCTGAACGCCACGACGCTGTTGATCACGGACTATAAGAACGGCTTGATGCAGCTGGATATCAATACCGGCCATGTCAGCCCGTTTTTAGAACGGCGCAATAGCGAGCGGTTTCGCGGCGTCAACGATCTGATTTTCGACAGCCTGGGCAACCTGTATTTCACCGACCAAGGCCAAAGCGGTTTGCACGATCCCAGTGGCCGGCTCTATCGCTTGAGACCGAATGGCCAGCTGGATTTGTTATTGGCCAACGTGCCCAGCCCCAATGGAGTAGCGCTTTCGCCCGACGAAAAGGTTCTCTATCTGGCGGTGACGCGCGGCAATTGTGTCTGGCGGGTACCGCTATTGCCCGATGGCAGCGTATCCAAAGTCAGTCAGTTCTTTACCTCATACGGCCCCAGCGGTCCGGATGGCTTGGCGGTCGATCAGTCAGGCAACCTGGTCGTGGCGAACCCTGGGCTGGGTTATGTCTGGCTGTTGAACGCTCGGGCAGAGCCCATCAAAGTCTGGCGCAGCGGTAAAGGCATGTCGACGACGAATATCGCGTTCGGCGGAGCGGATCGTCAGACCCTGTATTGCACGGAATCCACTACGGGGACGATCCTGCGTGCGCAAGCCCCTGAGGCAGGATTGAAGCTGGCACGGCCGCAATAGAAGATTCGCGGCCAGCCTCGTTTCCGTTACAGCATCTGCCCCAAAAACGCCCTCGCCCGCTCTTGCTTGGGCGCACGGAAAAATTCCTCGGTGGGGGATTCTTCGACGATGCGGCCGTTGTCCATGAAGATCACGCGATGCGCAGCCTCGCGTGCAAAGCCCATTTCGTGCGTCACGACCAGCATGGTCATGTGTTCGTCGGCCAGTTGCTTCATCGTACGCAGGACTTCACCGGTGAGCTCGGGATCCAGCGCAGAGGTCGGCTCGTCGAACAGCATGATGTCCGGCTCCATCGCCAAGGCCCGCGCAATCGCGACCCGCTGTTTCTGCCCGCCGGACAGGCGCGCCGGATAGTTATCGCGCTTGTTCAACAGGCCGACTTTGCGCAGCAGGTCTTCGGCCTTGGCAATGGCCTGGTCCCGCGGCACACGCTGTACGGTAATCGGCGCTTCGATGATATTTTCCAGGACAGTCTTGTGGGGAAACAGGTTGAACGACTGAAACACCATCCCCATTTTTCGGCAGATCCGGCGGACCTCCGCATCACGCACATAGTGGCTCGCGCCATCCGGCGAGGCCGAGGCGAGCGTCTCGCCCTCGATCTCGATGCTGCCCTGGTCGATGGTCTCGAGATGAATCAGGCAACGCAAAAAGGTACTCTTGCCCGAACCCGACGGCCCGATCACCGCCACCACCTCGCCCTTGCGCAGCGTCAGCGATACCTGATCCAGCACGCGCACGCCACTGAATGATTTGCCCACTTGATGGGCAGCAATCATGACGGGGCGCGGATCTGCACTGGAGTTCAACGTCATATCATTGGCCAACATGTCACCCGCTGCTGGATTACTGATCGTACTTGGCATAGCGTTTTTCCATGTACTGGAACAACCAGGTCAACAACAGCGTCATGATCAAATAGAACGCAGCCGCCACGAGAAACGGCGTCGTCGTGAAATCGCGCTGCACGATACCGCGCGCCGTGCGCAAAATATCATTGAGCGCCAACACGTAAATCAGCGAGGTATCCTTGACCAACGTAATCGTCTCGTTGCTCATGGGCGGCAATACGCGCTGCACCATCTGCGGCAGCACGATGCGGCGCAGCGTCTGCAAATACGTCATGCCCAGGACTTTGCTGCCCTCGTACTGGCCACGATCCACCGACTGGATCCCCGCGCGGAAGATCTCGGCAAAATACGCGGCGTAGTTCAACGCAAAGGCCACGATCGCTGCCGGAAAATCAGGCAGCCGCACACCGATCACCGGCACGAACGGCAATGCAAAATAGATGAACAACATCTGCAGCATCAGCGGCGTGCCCCGCATCAGCCAGATATAGGCGTTCACCAGCTGGCTCAATACCCGCCAGTGCGAGATGCGCGCCAGCGCCAGCACCAGCCCCAAGGGCACTGCCAGCGCGAACGTCACGAAAAACAAGGTCAGGGTCGTTTTTGCGCCCTGCGCCATCGGCCCCAGCAGGGAAATGATGTAATCCATGCGGTGCTCTCGTCAGCCGATCACTTGCGGCGGGCTTATTTGATGATGTCGGCGCCGAACCATTGCTGGGCAATGCGGGCAGCCGAGCCGTCTTTTTTCATGGCGGTCAGGGTTTCGTCGAGCTTGGCGAGCAACTCGGTGTCTTCCTTGCGCAGGCCGACGCCGTAGTCTTCGGTGCCGAAGTTTTCCTCGAGCACGCGATACTGACCCTCGCGTTTGCTGGCCAGATAACGGCCCACGACCTCGTCCACCACCACGGCATCCAGACGGCCTGCCGACAGGTCCATCAGCGCGGTGACGTTATCGCCGAACAGCTTGACCTCTTTCAGGCTGGCGGCCACAGGAGCGTCCTTTTTAATGGCATCCACGGCGCTGCTGCCGTCCTGTGCACCGACGACGCGGCCAGCCAGATCGGCCTTGGTCTGCACGGGCGAGGCTTGCGCCACCAGGATGATCTGGTGGTTGGCCATATAGGGGGCAGTAAATGCGATGTTCTTTTTGCGCTCTTCGGTGATGGTCAGGCCGTTCCACAATGCATCGACCCGTTTGCCGTTGAGTTCGGCTTCTTTGGCGCTCCAGTCGATGGGTTTGAATTCGACCTCGATGCTCATGCGTTTGGCCGCCTCGCGGGCCATATCGATGTCAAAACCGACCAATTCGTTCTTGTCGTCCCGGAAACCCATCGGCGGGAAATTGTCGTCCAGGCCGACAATGACCTTTTTCGCAGCAGCCGGAGTGGCCGCTTGCGGAGCCGGTTCATCTTTTTGGCCGCAGGCCGCGAGCAACGACGTAGCGCAGACCAGGAGAGCAGCGGTCAGTTTTTTCATGGTGGAGTCAGGCGCCTAAAAAGCGCGAAGCAATAAAAATAGACAGGGCCAATCAGGGGCCGAATCGATGATTATAGCCAGTCTGACTCACGCCTGAAGCCACCCTGCCGCGCCCATACGCGGGGAGGCCCATGCATACGGCGGGTACGTTCGGGGCCGTCGCATCCCGCGACAGACGGTGCCACTCCCGATCAGGTACGTCCGGGACGCGGGATGTGGCTCATGAGCGTCTGGGTAAAGCCACCGTCTACCGTGATCTCCGCGCCGTTGACATACGCAGATCGTTCACTCAACAGAAAGACTGCAATATTTGCAATATCCTCTGGCGTACCGATACGGCGCAGCGGCACGGCTCGCTCACGTTGCTCGCGCAGTTGGGAATCTGCGTAAAAGGCCTCGGTCAACGGCGTTTTGATGAGCCCGGGATTAATGGCGTTGCTGCGCACCCCCAGCGGCCCCAGCTCGAAAGCCAGCTGCCGGGACAGCATCAATATGGCGGCCTTGGCAGTACTGTAGCCGCAACTGTAGGCCTGCGGGTTGTGGCCGGCAACGGAAGCGACATGAATGATCGTCCCCTCCCCCTTGGCCAGCATCGGTTTTGCAAAGGCTTGCGCGCATCGCAGATACCCCGTCAGATTCACATCCAGTTGACGGCTCCAGTCGGCAATGGCGACGTCTTTCAAGTGCCCTGGCATGGTCATGGCAGCGTTATTGACAAGGCCATAGCAATCGCCCAAGCGCTGGCCGACTTCCGCAGCGGCTGCGGCGACTTGTTGATCGTCTGCCACGTCGCAGGCGATCGATATGCATTCCCCCTGCGTATCGGCGCCCAATGCGTCCAGCTCCGCTGCCGGCAACGCTTGCCTGTCCAGCATCGCCACGCGAGCGCCCTGTTCCAGCAGCGCACGCACCGTCGCGCGCCCGATTCCGCCATTTGCGCCGGTGACCGCGACGACGCGGCCACTGATGCCGAGCCATGCCTGGTTCAATTCGGCCATATCAATTGATCACGATGTGGTTTTCGCGAATCACTGTGCCCCAATGCTGCCGGTCGGCCTCCAGCTGAGCGTCCAGCGCCTCTGGCCCCGCGGCCCGTTCGGTTTGGCCATTGAGCTTCAGCACCTCGTGGAATGTATCCGTCTTGACCGTTTTGATGGCTGCTGCGGCAATCTTGTCGATGATTTCACGCGGCGTTCCCTTGGGCGCATGCAATGCCGTCCAATAGGTGGATTTCAGCTGGGGATAGCCCAACTCTCCCACCGTGGGAATGGCGGGCAAGGTCGGATCGCGTTGGTCGCTCGTCAGCGTCAGTATCTTCAGTTTCTTGGAGTTCTGGATCATGGGAATGGGCGTGGCGTAGTTCATATCGCCACGAGCGTCCATCAGATCGATCAGCGCAGAGTTATTGTCCTTGTATGCGACAGGCGTCATCGGAAAACCGAATGTCTTTGACACCAGGAGACCGAATAGATCCGTGACACTGCCCGGACCCAGTGTGCCGTACAACAGGGGTCTGTTCTGCGCCTTGGCGTAGCGGATCAATTCGTCGACCGAATTTACGCCGATCGATGTCGGCACCGTAATCGTCAGCGGACCATCGAACAACAGCGCCACGGACTCGAAACTGTCTACCCGATATGGCAGCGATGGGCGCAGCATGGCATTCAACGAAATAGGACCGGTGCCACCCAACAGCAGCGTCGTCCCGTCGGGTTTGGCCCGTGCCACATACGACGCACCGATGATGCCGTTCGCACCGGGCTTGTTTTCGACAATCACATGGCGGCCAAGCTCTTTGCTGATTCCCTCGGCCAGGATACGGGCGAAATTATCATTGGTGCCACCCGCCGTATAAGGAACCACAATGGTGATAGGCTTGTCGCTGTCCGCTCGAGCGGAAACAGGAAACGCGAATGCCAGCGCTGTGCTGGCTGCGAGCGCGATGAGTCCCCTGCGCTTGCCATTGGGCATGTGTGCTCCTCCTAGGTATTCTCTACTCAAGAACGAGCCGCATGCCGATTACAGACTGAGGCGGACCACAGTCCAGGGCCAGTGCAACACTGGCCCTCAGAGCAGGCTATGACAACGGGCGCGTCATGAGTAATTCAAATTTTGAGACGCCAATGATACGGTCGATCGTCATCAATAATTACTCCAGAAATTTGCAGAACTGTTCTACGTTCTTTGCATAGATACGGTGCGATTGATATCCCGTTCCAATACGGACAGGCGCTCTATGACTCGCTGAAAATCCAGGCTCTCGCCATAGAACATCTGCGCATCCAGCATAGTCTGGTAGTCTCGTTGTAGCGCCCTCATCAACATCTCATCGGGAATCAGCCGCAGACCACCAGCCTGACAGAGACCATAGTGGCTGAATCCACTGCGATAGAAGGTCTCCTTGATATTCAGCACGTCGGCTAGCAATTTGGTATCAGCCAAAGCCTTCTACCCCACCTCATGGTCGGCCAAACGTGCCAGGTCGTACCAATGTCGCGACAAGCGCTCCGCACCGACGCGCAGGTCCGGACGATGGCACTCAACATGGATAAGGGTCGCTTTTTCCCAAAATGTACGCATTGGCGACAACACTACTACTTGCGCGCTGGGAAACGCCAACTGCGGCACGTGCGCGGTCACGTCGGGCACTATTGTCATCATGTCTTGCGGCAGCGCCGCATTGCGGCCACCGAATTCGATCAGCACGCTTGGCCGCAGATAAGCGTCCGTGTTCTCAACGGCGCTGGGGTAGTACAACCAGAGTCTCTCTGCATTGTCACTGATTTCGATGTCGAGGTGGTGCATTGGAAGCGCCTGCGTCAGTGCCTCTCTCAATGCCGGGACCAGTTCCTCGGTGACATGCTCAATCAGAGCCTTCTTAAGCGTATCGGACAGCTTTCGGCGCTGCGTATTGGAAAGCATCGCAAGTTCGGGCACATCGACGACCAAGCTCCTATAGTCGATGGTGACGTCAATGTCCTCTGAAAAACGCTCGATCGCTTGATAGACCTTGGACAAAGACGTGCCGCCCTTGAACGCCATGGGCTTGCGATTTGGCAGCGCGAACAATATCCCCAGTACTTGGCACAGCCAGATGTCCTTCTCCAGAATCTCAGCGCGTCGACCCAGCACCGGTGCCACACCATGCAGCAGTTCAGCCTGCTCGGCCGACGACAAATCGAAGTAGTGTGCGACAGACTCAGACACGAGCAGGCTCACTGCGCTCGTAGCTGATGAGGGCTTGCACCATCCACGCGGGCATCAAGGCCTTGGCCTGACTCAGTGCTTCGAACTCGTCAGCGGGCAGTTTCTTTGCGATCTGCCTGAAGGTGTTTGGTGTGACTTGATCTCGTCCCAGATACCAGAGGGCCGACAGCGCCTGTCCTGCAGGCCGGCCAGCCAATGCGAGCTTGCGCGGAGCCACGTGTTGCAGCCGGACAATCAGCTTGCCCAGCCGGATCTGGTGCGAGGAGCCCGTGGTGTGAAAAACGGCCTGTGCCGGCATCTGCGTAGACAGCCCCAGGCGTCGTGCGGCTTCTGCCCCGTGTATCTGGATCATTGCCCCTTCGGCCTGAGCAACCGTTCGCGCCACCTGCTCTGCCGCGGGCATGGATTTGATACCGAACCGTCCAGTCTTGGGTACTACGTACAAACCATGGCCTATGCGTTCGATAGTACCCGCCTTCGTCAGCCGCATTAGCGTCTGATCGATGGCGGCGCGCGACCCTAGGCCCGCAAACAAGGCGGGAGTAAAAGGTTCCCCCGACAGATGCGAGGCGATGCGTTCACGGATGGATCGAGAAGTACTCATGATTGATTGTCAAGATTTTTGATAGATATTTTAGTGAATAATCTAACAAAATACGAATTAACAGCCGCGACGACTGTCCGATGGCAGCCCGCCGCCACGGACGATACTCTGAGGCCACATTGGTCGGCCGCGCCGTCAGAACGGGCGTTATCGTCCGCTCTGGCGCTAGATGGAATCGGACACGATAGGCACGTTGAGTTTGCATGCCCGAAATGCTATCCGCTCCGAATCAAATTACTGGATAAACACACAGCCTTCAATTCAAATCGGACCGATCCTGCCAGCATCCATAGGCCACGCTCCTTCCCCCCTCGGTATAAATGGCCGAAGCGTGTCGGAGCATTATCGAATAAAGCCGTACGAGCGTTAGCAAACACACTCAACCATCAACTGCCGCCAGTATCCTGCCGAACAGGCCATCCGCGTAGGCCGAATTCAGCCAGCGCACAATCACGACCATGCGGCGCTCGGGCTCTACCCAGGTGAATGAGCTGCCGGCCCCGACACCAAAGAAACTCGATGCCGGTACGCTAGGGAACATCTTTTGCCCATCGTTCAACCAGATCAGATAGCCGTAATATGGCGCCAGCTCGCTGGGCGTGCGCATGGCGCGCAGCCATTCCTGCGAGATCACCTGCTTTCCATCCCATGCACGGCCATCGTTCAAGAGCATCTGACCGATCAGGGCCTGATCCTCGCTGCTGATCGACATCCCGCCACCCCAATGCGACCCACCGGGCACCGAAGGCATCAACACCCCATCGATGTTCACCCAGGCATTGTCATAGCAAACCCAGTTCCAGGTCTCGCTCGCCCCGATCGGGCCCATCACCGCCTCACGGAAAACCTCTGGCAGCGGCTTGCGGAACAGATGCAGCAGCGCGTATGACAACTGATTAATGCGGACGTCGTTATATTCCCAGTACGTCCCTGGCGTTTGCAGCGGACGCGGATCGCCTTTCTTGCCATCGGGCGGCGTACCGAACGTCACCGCGCGATACCGGTCCGCCTGATCCGACACGCCAAAACGCTCGCCTTCCCATTCGCTGATCTGCTGCAGCAAATGACGCCAGGTGATCAGCGCGTTATTGCCCTCATCAAATCCGATCCCCGGCACGCGGGCGCGCACCGGCTCGTCGACATCCGGCAACAGGCCGCGATCGTGCGCCACGCCCGCCACCAACGCCAGATACATCTTGGCCACGCTGAACGTCAGGTCTGCACGCTGAGGTTCGCCCCAGGATGCCACGGTCTTGCCATCGACCACGACCAGCCCTGTCACGGGGCCGCGATCATGCACCGGTCCCAGCAAACGGTTCCATGGCGGAGGATCCTGCTGATGCACGCCAAAGACGCCATCGACCGAGCGGTCCCAAGTGGTTTCGTGGTCCTGCGCAAACTGAATCGCCTGCTGCATCAATGCGTCTTGCATGAAGCCCCCAATTGTCGTTAACGAATGGCCAATGACCGCACTGCCTCATCGGTTTTCGAGAGGCGCCTATGACGGACGTAGCCGATCCAAATGGTATACCACCGGCAAATTTCCTGTTTCAAATCATACGCAACGACCTCGCGCGCCGCAACGCCTCTCCGGAGCCCCCCTATCATCGATTACCCGTACGCCCTTGTTTTACCGGGAAATTGCAGGGTAATCCCCCATGATGAGGCGTGGATGACGTGCTTTATAGTGAATAAAAGATCAAATCCATTTGGTATACAAGTGAGCAGCGATCCCCCTACGCTTTCGAACAGCGCAGTATCCGACGCCCTGCCCGCCCGGCGCCCGCCCCGGGTGCCGGGCAATGGCGGCACGCTGCCCGCCAGCGTCGCGGAACGCTTGCGTGAACGCATCATCGAGGGCGAATTCCCACCAGGAGCCCGTTTGAACGAACGCACGCTGGGCGAATTGCTCGGCGTATCCCGCACACCATTACGAGAGGCGCTGCGCCTCTTGGCCTTTGACGGATTGGTACACATCGAACCCAATCGAGGCGCACAAGTCGTCGAGCTGTCAGAAACCGATGTGCGCGAGACGTTTGAGGTCATCGGCGGTATCGAGACTCTCGCCTGTCACTATGCTTGTGAACGCGCAACCGACCAGGAAATCGCCGAAATCCGCGCGCTGACGTTCGAAATGATGGCCAGCCATGCCCGCCGCGATCTGCCCACGTACTATCGCTGCAATCGCGAGATCCATGCGCGCATCCATCAGGCCGCTCACAACACGCTGTTGACACGTTTGTACGAGACCCAAAACATCCGCATTCAGAACCTGCGTTTCGTGTCTAACGAAAATCACGAAAACTGGGACCGTTCCATGCGCCAGCATATCGACATCGCCGAGGCGCTGGCTGCCCGCGATACCGTGCGCCTGACCGAGATCATGCGTACGCATTTGCAGTGCAAATACGAGGCCGCGCTGAAATATCTGGCACAACATACACCCAGCCAGGGGTCACCGAATCACCCGCAGTATTCCGCTTAACCGATTACGCTCGACAGGAGCCCATCATGGAACATCGCGTTAGATTGGCTGCACCGCTGCATTTGAATCGCCCTGAACACCATGGAGCCCTGCCTCGTCTCAAGGCGCTGGCCGCCGCGCTGCTCTTTACCGGCACGGCGCTGAGCACGTCGCCTGCGCTGGCCAACAAACAGGATGACACGCTGCGCATGGCCTATGACCAGGCCCCCGAAAGCGTCGACCCCTATTACAACAATGTCCGCATCGGCGTGATCATCGCGGCCAACGTCTGGGACACGTTGCTCTATCGCGATCCGCTGACCAACGAATACAAGGGCCAGTTGGCGAAAAGCTGGAAACAGATCGACGACAAGACACTGGAATTCGAGCTGCGCGAAGGGGTCAAATTTCACAACGGCGAGGAATTCGACGCCGACTCGGTCGTCTATACGCTCAATTTCGTCGCCGACCCGAAAAACAAGGCTACGACGCAGCAGAACGTGCGCTGGATCGATAAAGTAGAAAAGATCGATAAGTACAAAGTACGGCTCACGACCAAAGAACCTTTCCCCGGCGCCAAAGAATATCTGTCGACGACCGTTGCCATCCACCCCGCAAAATACTATGCCGAAGTCGGCCCGCAGGGGATGAACGCGAAACCCGTGGGCACCGGCCCATACAAGGTCGTCGAATACGTGCCCGGCAAGTCCATCACGCTGGAGGCCAACAAGGACTATTTCAAAGACTCGCCCAAAGCCCAGCCCAAGATCGGCAAGGTCGTGATCCGATTCATCCCGGATCGCCAGACACAGATGGCGGAGGTGATTTCCGGTGGTGAGGATTTCATCATGCACGTGCCCAAGGACCAAGCCGAGCAACTGAAATCCATGCCTCAGCTGCAAGTCAAAAGCGGCAACACCATGCGGATCGCGTTCATGCAAATGAATATCCGCGACGAAACGCCTGCCCCGCAACTCAAAGACGAGCGCGTGCGCAAAGCCATTCTGCACGCCATCGATCGCGAGTCCATTATCAAGAATATCGTCGGCGAAGGCTCGGAGCTGCTCAACACCATCTGCACGCCCTCTCAAGTCGGCTGCACCGACGAAGGCGCACCCGTCTACAAATACGACCCCGCATTGGCCAAGAAACTGCTGGCCGAGGCAGGCTATCCCAACGGTTTTGACATTGATATCGTCGCCTATCGCGAACGCAATCAGACCGAAGCCATCATCAACTATCTGCAGGCAGTCGGCATCCGCGCCAAACTCAATTTTCTGCAATATGCCGCGATGCGCGACATGATCCGTGCGGGCAAGGCCTCGTTGACACACCAAACGTGGGGCTCGAATCTGGTCAACGATGTGTCGGCGTCGACGCCGGTGTATTTTGCGTTTGGCAATGACGACGTGACGCGTGATCCCAAGGTCCGCGAATTGCTGGACAAAGGCGATGTGACGATCGACAGCGCTGCCCGCAATGCGGCCTATAAAGAAGCCCTCACCATGATTGCGGAACACGCCTACGCCGTGCCGCTCTGGTCGTTGCCGGTGTATTACGTCGCCAGCCAGGACGTGGAGTTCAAAGCCTATCCGGATGAGCTGGTCCGTTTCTGGGACATGAGCTGGAAATAACCCTGATAACCGCCACGGCGACGTGGCGGTGCACGGAGCCATTCAATGCTTGCATTCATCATCCGGCGGCTGGGACTGGCGGTGATGGTCGCCCTGACCGTCTCCGTCCTGGCATTCATGCTGCTGCATCTGTCGGGGGACCCCGCCGTCGCGCTGGCAGGCGAAGGCGCGCGCCAGGCGGACATCGACATGGTGCGCAAAACCTATGGGCTGGACCGTCCCGTCGTCGTGCAGTACGCCGATTGGCTGTGGCACATTGTGCAGGGCCAGTTCGGCACCTCGGTGTATTTCAAGACGGCTGCCGGGCCGCTGATCCTGTCCAAGCTGCAGACCACGCTGATGCTGGGCCTGAGCGCGTTGGCTGTGGCCTTGCTGATTTCCATTCCGCTGGGCGTGATCGCGGCGCTCTACAAAGGCGGCATTGCCGATCGCATCTGCCTGGCCGTGGCGGTGCTGGGCCAGGCTCTGCCGAATTTCTTTTTCGCGCTGCTGCTCATCATGCTGTTTTCGATATCGCTGCGCATACTGCCGGTATCGGGCAGCGGGACATGGCAGCATTTCGTGATGCCCGCCATCGCGCTGGGCTATTACGTCGCCCCGGCGTTCATGCGGCTGATACGTGCCGGCATGATCGAAGTCCTGGCCGCCGATTACATCCGCACCGCCCGGGCCAAGGGGCTGCCCGCCAGCAAGGTCATTTTTAAACACGCCTTGCGCAACGCCATCGTGCCCGTGGTAGCGCTGGCGGCGGTGCAGCTTGGCTATCTGCTGGGTGGTTCGGTTGTGATCGAAACCGTTTTCGCCCTGGATGGCCTCGGCTATCTGGCCTATCAAAGCATCACGTTCAAAGACTATCCCGTCATGCAGTTGATCGTGCTGCTGTTATCCGTACTGTATGTGCTGCTGACATTGGCAGCGGATATTGCCAACGCGTGGCTGGACCCACGCATCCGGGTGTCGTAGACCATGACTGTACCGAGCTCACCGATGACGGCCAATGCGCCAGTACCGAACGTGACTGCACCTGCGGGCAGTCTGACCTGGCGGCGTTTGCGACAGAACAAGGCGCTGCTGGTAGGCGGCGGCATCTTGCTGCTGATCATCTTGGTTGCGATCTTCGCGCCGTGGATCGCCCCGCATGATCCCTATTTTCAGGACCTGGCTTATCGCACGGCACCGCCTGTCTGGTATGAGAAAGGAACGTGGCTGCATCCGCTGGGCACGGACCAGTTGGGCCGGGATTATTTGTCACGCCTGTTTTATGGGGCGCGGATTTCGCTATTGATCGGGATCAGCGTCGCGGTTATTTCCGGATTGATCGGTACAGCGTTAGGCATGGCCGCGGGGTATTTTGGCGGTCGTGTGGATATGTTCGTCTCGTTTCTGGTGACGACGCGTTTGTCCATGCCAGTGATTCTGGTGGCCTTGGCCACCGTTGCCATCGTTGGGGGCTCGCTCTGGGTCGTGATCCTGGTGCTGGGCTTTTTGAAATGGGACCGTTTTGCCGTGGTGATGCGTAGCGCCACACAACAGGTGCGATCCCTGGAATACGTCGCTGCCGCCCAGTCTGCCGGCGCATCGACCTGGCGCATCGTGCGTGGCGAGGTCCTGCCGAACGTGGTGCCGCATCTGATCGTGATCGCCACACTGGAGGCCGCCAGCGCCATTTTGCTGGAGGCGGCATTGTCGTTCCTGGGACTGGGCGTGCAGCCGCCGCTGCCCTCATGGGGCCTGATGATTTCCGAGGCCAAGGCCTATATGTTCTTTTCATTCTGGCTGATCGCCATCCCCGGCAGTGCGTTGGCGATGCTGATTTTCGCCATCAATCTGGCAGGCGACGGCCTGCACCAGTGGCTTACGCCCGAGGACAAGGCCTGACGCAATGACCGACTCCGATATCGTATTAGACGTACAGAACTTGCGTGTGGACATCGATACGCCACGCGGTCAGCTGCATGCGGTGCGCGACATTTCATTCCAGGTGCGGCGCGGCGAGACATTGTGCCTGGTGGGCGAATCGGGCTGCGGTAAATCCATGACCTCGCTGGCCATCATGGGCCTGTTGCCCAGGGCCGCGAAACGCAGCACCTCGCGCCTGGCGGTCCTGGGAGAAGACCTGTCTCGCGCCAGCCGCCGCCGCGTCAATGCCCTGCGCGGCAACAAGATGGCCATGATTTTTCAAGAGCCCATGACCGCCTTGAACCCCGCCTATACCATCGGCGATCAACTCACCGAACACTATCGCCATCATCGGCACGCCAACGCGAATCAGGCTCGAGACCGTGCTGTCGAGCTGTTGGAAAAGGTCGGCATCGCCTCGGCTGCGCAGCGGTTGGGGCAATATCCACACCAGTTATCTGGGGGGCTGCGCCAACGCGTCATGATCGCCATGGCATTGATGTGCGGGCCCGAACTCTTGATCGCCGACGAACCCAGCACGGCGCTGGACGTGACCATTCAAGCCCAGATCCTGCGTTTGCTGGCAGATTTGCAGGCGGAACTGGGCATTGCCATGGTGCTCATCACGCACGATCTCGGCGTGGTGGCACGCATCGCGCGCCAGGTTGCCGTGATGTACGCGGGGCAGATTGTCGAACAAGGCCCCGTATCCGAGCTATTTCAGGCACCGCGCCATCCCTATACCGAGGGACTATTGGCCTGTATCCCGGTCCCGGGCCGCACCCCGCCCGGCACGCCGTTAGGCACTATTCCCGGCGTCGTACCGGCCTTGGTCGGCGATCTGCACGGCTGTGCGTTTCATGATCGCTGCCGCTATGCGCAGCCCGTTTGCCACCAGACCGTTCCCGTTCACGAAGCACCCGGCCGGCAATGGCGCTGCATTCGCACGGAGGCCCACGCATGAGCGCACTGATCCAAGCTCAAGACGTCAGCCGCAGCTTCACGGTAAAGAGCGGTATGTTTCAGCCTCGCCGCACGCTGCATGCGGTCAATGGCGTGGATTTGCAGGTGGAGCGCGGCGGCGTGCTGGGCGTCGTCGGAGAATCCGGTTGCGGCAAATCTACCCTGGCGCGCCTGATGCTGGGGCTCATCCCGACCACCAGCGGCAGCGTCAGCATCGAAGGGCAAGACATACACAGCATGTCGCGGCGCGATCTGGCGCGGCGAGTCCAACCCGTGTTTCAAGACCCCTATTCGTCCCTGAACCCGCGCCGCAGCATCGCCTCCATCGTGTCGCTGCCGCTGGAGGTGCACGGCATCGCCAATCCGCGTCAGCACAAAGCGATCGAGATGCTCGAGCGCGTGGGCCTGCCCTCCCGGCTGGCGAACAACACGCCCGGACAGCTCTCTGGCGGCCAACGCCAGCGCGTTGCGATTGCGCGTGCCCTGGTAATGAACCCTGAAATCGTCATCTGTGACGAGCCGACCTCTGCACTGGACGTATCGGTGCAGGCGCAGATCATGAATCTGTTGATGACGCTGCGGCAGGAATTCAATCTGACCTATGTGTTCATCAGTCATAACCTGGCGGTCGTCGAACACATTGCCACGCACGTCGCCGTGATGTATCTGGGCCGTGTGGTCGAATCCGCGCCTGCCGCCGAGTTATTTCATGAGCCGCGCCATCCCTATACGCAAGCCCTGCTCGCCTCGGTGCTCACGCCCGAACCGGGGCTGGGCATACCCGATATGGGGCTGGGGCTATCCTTTCCCGATCCGATCAATCCGCCCACCGGCTGTCCGTTTCATCCGCGCTGCAAGCACGCGATGCCACAGTGCAAACAACAACGGCCTGCGCTGCAAACACAAGGTCAGGCGCAAGTCGCTTGCCATCTGTATCCGTCGTATTCGCAACAAAATGCCGTTGTCTGAAGACTGCGTACTATAGCCATGAACAGACAAAACTCAACTGAGGAAACTCGGAATCAAACACCATGCCGCGCGCAGCTGAGGTCCTTCTCCGAAGCAACGTGCGGAGTTGCCATCTCTTTCAAGGAAAATCATCGTGAGCCGTGAACAAGCCATCGCCAACGCTGAACAGTGTTTTGATTCGGGCGCCTTTCGATCCGTTCTGAGCCGTCGCTTGAGCATTCCCACCGAAAGCCAGAACCCTGATCGCGCCGAGGCATTGGCAAGCTATCTCTCCACCGAGATGCAACCCGCCTTTGAGGCAATGGGCTTTCGCTGCGAGACCTTGACCCATACCAAGGCCCGCGCCCCATTTCTATATGCGGAACGCATCGAAGATCCTGCCCTGCCCACCGTATTGGGCTACGGTCACGGCGATGTGATTCGCGGGCTCGAACCGGAATGGCACGAAGGCCTTTCGCCCTGGGCGCTGACCGAGCGAGACGGCCGCTGGTATGGACGAGGCATCGCCGACAACAAGGGCCAGCACAGCATCAACATGGAGGCGTTGCGTCTCGTGTTCGAAACGCGAGGCAAGCTGGGCTTTAACGTCAAATACCTGATCGAGATGGGCGAGGAAACCGGGTCTCCCGGGCTGCGCGAGCTATGTGAGCAGCACAAGGATCGTTTCCGCGCCGATCTGCTCATCGCCTCGGATGGCCCACGCCTGAGTCCGCAGCGCCCCACGGTATTTCTCGGCGCACGCGGCAGCCTGAATATCGATCTCAGCATCGAGGCGCGCGAAGGCGGCCATCACTCGGGCAACTGGGGCGGATTGATATCGAATCCGGGGATCCAGCTGGCACACGCCATTGCCAGTATTTCGTCCCCTACGGGGCAGATTCGTATCCCGGAATGGGTACCTGCGGAACTGCCGGCATCCGTACGGCGCGCACTGGTGGATTGCGAGGTTGACGGCGGATCGGACGGCCCTGTGATTGAACCCGAATGGGGAGAACCCGGGCTCTCGCCCGCGGAACGCGTATTCGGCTGGTGCTCGTTCGAAGTCCTGGCCTACAAGACCGGCAATCCGGAAACCCCCGTCAATGCCATCCCGCCACGTGCCTGGGCGCGATGCCAATTACGTTTCGTCGTCGGTGTCGATCCCGACAATTTATTGCCTGCTTTACGCAGCCACCTGGATCGCCAAGGCTTTCCGATGGTGAAAATACAAACCACGCGCGAAACCATGTTCAAGGCGACCCGCATCGACCCCGAAGATCCCTGGGTCAAATGGACCGTGTCATCGCTCGAAAAAACCAGTGGCAAGAAAACCGCCATTCTGCCGAACCTGGGCGGGTCCTTGCCCAACGATATTTTTACCGACGTGCTGGGTTTGAAGACGGTGTGGGTTCCGCATTCATACCCGGGATGCTCGCAACATGCGCCGAACGAGCATTTGCCACCGGAGCTGTTGCGCGAGGCATTGACGTTGATGACGGGACTGTATTGGGACCTGGGCTCAGGCAGCACGCCAAAATGACATTTGCCAGATAGTCAGTCGCCGGCTATCTTGGATCGCCAGCCGGTTAACGCGAGTGCGCGAACGCCTTGCTCTGCACGTTAACCGGCCATGGCTACTCGCCGATACTCATGTCATGTCGGCTTCTTTTTTTCGGCGACCTCGGGTGGCTGGCCAGCATCCGCCACTGGCGATGCCGCAGAATCCGCCGCGGCCTCATCGTCTGCTTCGGCCGTGCGCTCCAGCTCATTACCCAACACGTCTTCCGACGCCTCGCCCTGCTCCTTGGATAATTGACGGCGCGTATGCCCTGCCGCGCGCGCATTGTGCGTATTCGCGGCCCGCTCTGTCTGCATGAATACATTGGCCGGCGGGGCATAGCCATTCTTGTCCTGGCCAAAGTACAGCACCGTGTGCGGGTACGGCAGCTCGATACCGGCGGCATTGAAGTGTTTCTTGACCAATCGGTTGTAGCCGCGCTGCACCGCCCACTGCATACCCGGTGTGGTCTTGATCAGCACACGGATGGTCGCACCCTTTTCGTTCAGTGCCGTCACACCCGGAATGCTGACGTCTTCCAGAACCTCAGGGGCCAGCAGCTCGTCCTGCATCAGTTCATCAAACGCCTGGCGCAGATGCTGTATCGCGTCGTCCACGCTTTCCCGATGCGAAATCGTGTATTCGCCCAAGTGATACGAGAAATCTCGCATATGGTTGGACACCACATCCACGGATGAAAACGGGATCAGATGATAGCCGCCATCCAGCGTGCGAATGCCCACAGAACGGATCGTGATCTTTTCCACCGTTCCGAAAATCCCCGCGACCTGAACCACATCGTTCTGGTTCATGCCGTTTTCCAGCTGGATAAAAATCCCCGTGATGATGTCCTGTACGAGCTTTTGCGAGCCAAAACCAATCGCCAGACCGACCACCCCGGCACCCGCAATCAACGGACCGATATCGACGCCGATCTGCGAGAGCAGCACCATCACCGTCATCGTGATGATCACAATCAAGGTAGCATTACGGAACAGCGCCAACAAGGTGCGCTCGCGTGCGGTGGGCAGGCTGCGGCCCTCATGCGTGCTGAGCCGGTGCTCGATGATGCTGGCGATCAGGGTCCAGACGACGGCCGCGACCAGCAGCACGATAGCCACATGGACGACAACGCCGATGGCCTTTGCTCCCGCGGCCGACGAAATCCACCTGGACAGATCAAACACCCGCCAGGCGTCCAGCACAAACAAGGCCACCACAATGCGTACCAGCACGCCAACGCCGCGCAACCCTGCAGGCACATAGGCGTTCACGCGCGCTTCCAGCATGGGCAGCTTGCGCCGCACATCCTCGGGCAGACGGATGCGCTGCGCCAGCATGGTGGCCAGCAACATGATCACCAGCGATCCTACGGCCAGTGCCACGACCGATTGCACCGTCGCATGCACCATGAATGGCAAGGCCTCTTGCGTGTCGACCTGACTGACTACCAGCAATACCGTGAAGTACCCGATTGCCAGGACATGCCAACTGCGCGCCAACAGACGCAGCGCCGTGCCAAATGAATGGATCGAGGCACGCTCGGCGCGCTGCTTTAAATGGTCTCGCAACAGGGCGCGATTGCGCCAAATGATGCGTACCGCGTAGATATAGGCCATCACCATGATGACCAAGCCAAGCAATTCACCCAATGCGGGCGACAACAGAGACTGCGCCAATGGCTCGACCAGCAGCAAACCGTAGCCCACGACCGCGGCGATATGTCCCAAGCGGACATTCCAGTACTGGGCCGTCTCGTCAGCCATCGTGAAAAGGCGCAGTGTGGGATAGCGCGTTGCGAATATCCCACGGATCACCGCTCGCGTAATTCCTACCGCCACAAACGCATTCACGAACAATGATTGCGCCGTGGTCACAGAGCCGTAAGGCTGCTCTGCATACATTGCCGTGGCATAGCCTGCCATACCGGCCAGCAACACAATGGCCAGATCGATAAGCAAAGCACCAACGATTGCTCCTGTTCGCCGGGCAAACATTGCCCTGGCTGCCGACCGCAGCGGCCCCGGGGCCAACAAGAACGGACGCGCTGCCCATTTGTCTATCCGGGCGTAGGCAAAGGCCGCAATCGCTCGCAATACGCCAAACACGATCAGCGTCGCCGCCGCGACGATGGCAAGCCTCACCAGCGTCGAGATCAGCCGCTCACGCCGCTCCGGGGCCATCCCCTGGTTCTGCACCACGGCCGTCAATTCGTCGACGGCCGTCTGGGCATTCGTGCCCATCGTCGCCAAGAAATCCTGTGCGCCAGTCGCAATGCGCGTCGGCAGCGAAGGACGCGCCGCAGCCGGATCCGTACCGGCCGCCGCCTGGGCTGGCGCTGCGGCCTGGGCCCTCAGTTGCTCGATCAGCTTATCGCGCGCAGCGGGATCGTCGAGCAGGTCTGCCAACCTGGCAGGCGTCAAGTCCGCAGCCGGCGCCTCGGCAGCGGGTTTGTCGGCAGCGGACGGCAAGCCGGGAATCGCAACCGCCGCTTGCGCCCCTTGGCTGAGGAACAACCCAAATAACATCGCCATGGCGAAGCATATTTGCACCACCCAGGGTATCGCCCATCGCGCGCGCGACAGTGCCGGATTGACGTTCATACCGAGAGATTGGGCGGTGCGGATCTGCAAAGCCACGTGGCGGCCTCCTTGACGAGACGGTGTGCGGCCACTAAAGCGCAGGCCGCGACAACGCAACGCCCCATTACTGGGGCGCCGCCATCATGATATAGGCCTTCAAGGACGTCCGACAACCGCCGCGGCCAACTCCAGAGGGAACAGCAGTCGTCGATCGTCGCTCGAATCCGCCGACCGAATCGAACGTGCCGCCTCTACTCGCTCTCGACCTTACAGTTTCGCCACCGACACTTCGGTAGCCTTTACAAACGCCAGCACCTCGGTACCGACCTGCAGATCGAGTTCTTTGACCGAGCGTGTCGTGATCACCGACGTGACGATACCGGAGGGAGTATCGACATCGACCTCGGACAGTACCGGACCGAGGATGATTTCCTTGATACGGCCGCGAAATTGGTTACGGGCGTTGATGGATTGAATGCTCATGATATTGCTCCTGTATAAAAAATGTCTGGCTCTAGACTGCCAGCCGCAAATGGCCAATGGAAATAACCTGAGCCAGCGGACGGGTATCCACCGGGGTGGGATCTTTTTTGTCGCCGGGCCGCCCCAAGACAAAAGGCGCCCCCGTGGGGGATGAGCCCGGACACGGGACAGTCCCTGCGGACTGTTCCGTGCCTGGCGAATCCGAGCGGCGTGCCAGCCGCGAGGTGGACAAGCAAGCCGCAGGCGCAGCGTGGGGGCCTTTTTTGTTCAATACTGCGTCGAGCACACGTGCCTCCAGCGCAGCAAATGCCGTACTCGTGCGCTGACGGGGGCGCGGCAACGCTACACGCTGGTCGAGGATCACATTGCCCTCATCAATCACGATGACCCGGTCCGCCAAGGCGATCGCTTCGTTCACATCGTGCGTCACCAGTACAGCAGTAAACCCATCGCGCAGCCAGAGGTCCTCGATCAATTGCTGCATTTCCAGGCGCGTCAACGCATCCAATGCGCCGAGCGGCTCATCCAGCAGCAGCAATCCCGGCCGATGCAACAGTGCTCGGGCAAGCGCTACACGTTGTTTTTGACCGCCCGACAATGCGGCAGGCCATTCGCCGCCCCGTTCGCCCAACCCGACTTGCCGCAGCACAGATGCGGCCTCGCCACGCTGACGGATCGGCGTACCGATGGCGACATTGTCCAGAATCGATTTCCAAGGCAACAGCCGCGGGTCTTGGAACATCATGCGCACACGGTCATCGGCGCCGTCTTGCACCTCGCCATCAAAGCGGATCGCAGTGCTGCCGCCTCGCTGCCCTGCGGCGGGTGTCGCGGACTCCAGACCAGCCAACAACCGCAGCAGCGTGCTTTTGCCGCAACCGCTGCGTCCTACAATGGCAGCGAACTCGCCCGGCGCGAACTCGATATTCAGCCCTTTCAGGACGTGACGCTCGCCGTAATATTTGTTCAGGTCGCGCAGCGTGACATGCACGGGTGGCTGGGCCTCGGCGACGGGCTCAGTGTCATAAGTCTCGCGCACGAACGGTTGCACCGCGAACTCACTCAATTCCCAGTTATACGGACTCAAATACATGGTCGGCTCCGAAAAACAGTCGTGGCCTCAGGCCGGTCGATAAGCCGGGTTCCAGCGCAACAATCGCGTTTCCAGGCCTTTCGCACACCAATCCGCCACCTTGCCCAACAGCGCATACAACAAGATGCCCAGCAGCACGACATCCGTCTGCAGGAACTCACGCGCATTCATCGTCATGTAGCCGATACCCGACTGCGCAGAAATCGTTTCCGTGACGATCAGGATGACCCACACCAGGCCCAAGGCAAAACGCAGTCCTACCAAGATGGACGGCAAGGCCCCCGGCAGTATCACGTCGCGATACAGTGCCCATCCCGACAGCCCATATGAACGTCCCATCTCGATCAGCGCCGGATCTACCGAACGGATGCCGTGGAACGTATTGAGGTACACAGGAAAGAACACGCCCAGTGATAGCAGGGAGAGCTTCGCCGCCTCGTCAATGCCGAACCACAGGATCACCAGTGGAATCAGGGCCAGCACCGGTATATTGCGGATCATCTGCAACGTCGTGTCCAACAAGGTCTCGGCCACACGCGAGGCGCCATTCAACAGTCCCAATGCCAATCCCAGTCCGCCCCCAAGCAACAGCCCCCACAGCGCGCGCAGTGCACTGATGCGCAGGTGTTCCCACAGCTCGCCCGAAACGGCCAATTCCCATCCTGCTTTGGCCACCGACCATGGCGCGGGCAATACCCGTGAGGACAACCACCCCAATTGCGCAGATCCCTGCCACGCAATCAGAATCAACAACGGCACCAGCCATGGCAGCGCACGGCGACGCCACGTTGACGGGGATCCGAACGACGCCGAGGTCATGCAGGCACCGTCTGTTTGTTGCTGCGCCCCGGCACAATCTCTGTCGCCATGACTTCGCCAAACGGCCCGCTCAGCAGCCCACCAGAGGGCTGCGCCACCGCTTTCCCAGGCAACAACGGGAACACCAGCTCCGCAAACCGGTACGATTCCTCCAGATGCGGATAGCCGGACAGGATAAAGGTCTCGATCCCCAGTTCAGCATATTCACGCATGCGTGCCGCCACCGTCTCGGGACTGCCCACCAATGCGGTTCCCGCACCGCCACGCACCAGGCCCACGCCTGCCCAGAGATTGGGCGAGATTTCCAGATGCGAGCGGCCACCCTTTTCGTCATGCAATTGCCCGCCGTGCAATGCCGCCATACGGCGCTGCCCTTCAGAGTCCATGCGTTGAAATGCGGTTTGCGCAGCGGCCACCGTGTCTTGGTCCAGATGCTGGATCAGCGCATCTGCCGCGGCCCACGCCTCCTCATCTGTTTCACGCACAATCACATGCAGACGAATACCGAACTTCAGTGTGCGGCCATGCTGGGCAGCGCGACGGCGCATGTCTTCGATCTTGGCAGCCACGGCCTGGGGTGGCTCTCCCCAGGTCAGATAGACGTCAAGCTGCTCGGCTGCCAACTCGTGCGCGGCCTCTGACGACCCGCCGAAATACAGCGGCGGATACGGCTGTTGCACAGGGGGGTAAATGACTTTGCCGCCCTTTGAGACCAGATGCTCGCCGGCGTAGTCATACGCCTGCCCGTGATGACTGGCCTCAAGAATGCCTCGCCAGATTTTCAGAAAATCCGATGTCACGGCATAACGTTCGTCATGGCTGACGAATACGCCGTCACCCTCCAACTCTGAGGGATCGCCACCGGTGACCACATTGACCAACAGACGGCCGCCCGACATGCGATCGAAGGTCGCAGCCATGCGCGCGGCAAACTGCGGTGAACTGACGCCAGGCCGTATAGCCACCAGGAATTTCAGCCGGCGTGTCGCATCGATCAAGCTCGACGCCACCACCCATGCATCCTCGCAAGACCTGCCCGTCGGCAACAAGACCCCGTCATAGCCCAGCGTATCGGCCGCTACGGCGATCTGACGGAAATAGTCATGACTCGCCGCGCGTGCGCCTTGCGTGGTGCCCAAGTAACGGGAGTCGCCATGGGTGGGGATAAACCAGAAAACGTTCATCAGCAAATGGCCTTCATAAATCTAGAGTTAGCGTAATTCGGCCGGCGCAGCCTCTTGCACGTCCAGTTTGCGAGGGATCAGCTTCAGCGCGTAGAACGCATCGGCGATCTCTTGTTGGTGCTGCAATACCTCGCGCGTCACTGGCGTTACACCGTAGGCCAGACGTTGCGCCGCCAGCTCTACCACTGGCCGCTCCAACCCCAATACCGGCTGCAAAAGATCCACGGCTTCCTTGGGGTGATCCTTGGCCCACAAGTCGCCTTTGCGGATTTCCTCTAACACGGTTTTAACCACGTCGGGATGCTTGTCCAGGTAATCGCGAGACGCGAGGAAAAACTGATAGTTGTTGACCACACCAGTCCCATCGGCCAATACACGTGCGCCCAACTGTTTCTCCGCAGCGGCCTGGAATGGATCCCAGATGACCCAGGCATCGACCGCACCGCGCTCAAACGCCGCTCGCGCATCGGCCGGCGTCAGGTACGAGACGTTGACGTCCTTGTATGGCACACCGGCTTTTTCCAACTGCTTGACGAGCAGATAATGCACGTTGGAGCCTTTATTCAAGGCGACTTTCTTGCCCTTGAGATCGGTTACCGATTGGATCGGCGAGTCCTTCGGCACGAGAATCGCCTCGCTCGTCGGCGCTGGCGGCTCATTGCCGACGTAGACCAATGGCGCTTGTGCCGCCTGCGCAAAAATCGGCGGCGCCTCGCCCACGGTGCCAAAATCAATGGAGCCGACATTCAGGCCCTCGAGCAATTGCGGCCCCGCGGGAAACTCGACCCATTTCACGGCGATGCCTTGTTCGCCCAGCTTTTTATCGAGCGAGCCCAATGCTTTCAGAATGGTCAAGGTGCCGTATTTCTGAAAGCCGATACGCAAGGTCTTGGCGTCCTGCGCCGATGCCGTCGCGCACGTCAGCATCGCAGCGCTCAAGGTCATCACACCCGCGACGGCAAGCCGGGAAAAACGGAACCAACTCAGGAAACGCGAATGCATCCTGTGCATGGAGATGCTCCTATGTATCAGTCGTTGTGCAGATCGTTATTGCGTGAGGCATTCGGGCTCTGCATGACAAGCCCTCTCTATTTCTCAAACACTGAATCTGGCGTTCAATGCCAGATAGCCGAGGTCATAGCCCTGTGATAACGGCGCCGTCGACACGTGCTTGGCCAAGCGATCGACGGCGGTATCCAGCCGTTCGCGCACGTCGTCATCGATCGCGACGTGTCCCTGTTGCACCGTGACCTGCCGGTCTGTCGCATAAACGCCGGCCAAAATATGGCGTGCGCCCAAGGCCGACAACACGGGTTTCAGGCTGTATTCCAGCGCCAACAGATGGGCGGTGCTACCCCCCGTGGCGATGGGCAGCACGATTTTGTCTGCCAACGCCTTTTCATCCAGCAAATCCAGGATCGCCTTCAGTCCGCCAGCAAAGGACGCCTTATAGACCGGGGTTGAGATCAACAATGCTTGCGCGGCATTGACGCGTTTACGCAAGGCGCTGGCGGCAGATCCGCCGTAATTGCCTTCGATCAAATCAACGGCGGGCACATCGCGCAGCCCTAATTCGTCGCTGGTCAAACCGCGCGCCGCTAATCTCTCTGCGGCATAACGTAATAAGGCCGATGAACGCGAGTTCTGTGAGGGACTGCCAGCCAACGTCAGAATCGTCATGATGGGGACTACCGCTCCGTCTGTATATAACCAGGAATGCAGTCATTCTGGCCTCCTCATGCCCATCTGGAAAATACTTAGTCGATATGTCGTTATGCGCTGTCCATGCAGCCCACGGGGCCCGGAACGGCACGCAAAGGTATACTGAAAAGTCATTTCTCCCGGCCCAATTGCTTTCACGAATTCCCGCCGTGTCATTGCGTATTCCTCCCCTGAACCCGCTACGGGTATTCGAAGTCGTCGCCCGCTTGCAAAACCTCACTTTGGCAGCGCAAGAGCTGCACGTGTCGCAATCGGCGGTGAGCCGACAGCTGGCGACGCTGGAGGGCTATCTCGGCGTGGAGCTGTTCCGCCGTGAACACCGGGGCGTGACGCTCACGCGGGCCGGGGCGGCCTATGCCGCGCGCGTCGCACCGGCCTTCGCGGAAATCGCTGCCGCCACCGACGGCCTATTGCAGAATATGTCGCATCGGGTGCTGCGGGTCAGGACGTACACAACGTTTACGGCAAAGTGGCTGATCCCGCGGTTGGAGGACTTTCATGCCCGCCATCCCAACATCGAAGTCATCGTGAGCAATGGCGTATCCGAGGTGGATTTCGATCGGGACTCCGCCGATGTGGCCATCCAGTTCGGCCTGGGAGGCTGGCCGAGAGTCAAGGAGGATTTCCTCTTTACCGACGAAATAGAGCCGGTCTGCTCGCCGGAATTCTTGGACAAGAACATGTCCCGCCACGGAAAGCTGGAGGACTTGCTCAAAGGACGCCTGCTGGTGTCGAAATACCGCAAGACCGACTGGACCGACTGGCTTGATGCCAACGGCCTGTCTGCCACGGCAGCGGGTTCCGAACGCATGGCATTCAGTACCTCGATCCTGACCTGGCAGGCGGCGCTGGATGGCCTGGGAATGGCAATTGGCCAAAGTGTCCTGTTGCAGACCGAGTTCAACAAAGGGCTACTCGTACGCCCTTTCCGCCGGCCGCTGCAGCGCTCGATGTCTTATTATCTGCTGCGCCCTCAGGAGCAGCGTTTCTCGCGCCGCGTGTCCGTCTTTCGGGATTGGCTGCTCGAGACCGCGGCGCGCGAGCGCGAAGCGCTGGCCTGTGGCCCACAAGAATCCCCGCAGCTAGGATAGGCGTCCCTCTACCGCCTCTGGCGGCGCGAACCAGCGTATCAGCAACCCGTTGATTTCATCGGCCTGTTCAAACTGGACCCAATGACCCGAGTCAGCGACGACGCGCCACTGTCTCGATGGATGATCCTGCGCCAACATGGGTCCGGCCTCCTCGGGCACCACCGTGACGTCGTCCTCGCCCCAGGCCATGAGTATCGGTTTGTCGAAATCCTTCAGCACATCCCGCAACGACGATCTGCGCGAAATGGATTTGCTGCGAAAGCGGGTCTTTTCGCACGAGCGTGCGTGAATCTGCAACGCCAGTGCGCTCACGGCATGCCGCGATGACAGCATGAATGCTTGCAGGTTTTGCGCAAATGCCTGTTCCCGTTCCTTTCCGGTGACGGCCCGCCAGTCTGACAAGGACTCTCTGTCTCGACGCGGTCCCCCGTGACCGGCACTACCCAACAACGCCAGTCGCTGCAGACCGGGCAGACGAGGCGCCAACGCGCCCGCGATCGCACCGCCGAATGAAAACCCCGTCAGGTACACAGGCGCCGTCCCGACCAATCGGGCAACGCCTTGCGCCAAGCTCTCCAACAGGCGTTCGACCCTGTCCGGATCGTACGGCGGCATATCGAAATCCTCGGAATCCCCAAAGCCCGGCATGTCGGGGGCAAGGACGCGGAAATGCCGCGCCAATGCGTCGATGTTCTTGGCCCAATGCATCCACGAGCCGTGTCCGCCATGAATCAGAACCAGGGCAGGCCCGCTGCCCCATTCGCGCCACACCATTCGATAGCCCTGTACATCGAAGGCATGACGGATGGCGCTGGCGTCCAGTCTATCCAGCGCAGCGTCAGCCTCGGCGATCGCTGCTGAAGAAAATTCCTGCATCACAGACCTTGTTGACCCATATTCATCTTTTGTGCGAATGCGCTTGTCACGACCGCATAATCAACGCATCCACTGCCATGACGCCTTCGCCTTCGGGCATCACCATCAGGGGATTGACCTCCGCCTCCTGCACAGGCAAATCAGGCGTGACCGCGAGTTTGGACAAGTTCGAAATCGCCACGGCCAACGCATCCAGATCCCCCTTTTCCTTGCCGCGCAGGCCGGAGACCGTTTTCAGCATCTTGACCTCTTCGATCATTTCCCTGGCAGTTTGCACAGAGACTGGCGCCAGACGGATGCTGCGATCACGCATGACCTCTGCCCAGATGCCCCCGGCGGCCAGCATGATGATGGGACCGGCATCCACATCTACGCGATAGCCCACGAGCACTTCTGTCAGTCCCTTGCGCATCGGCTGCACCAGCACTTCCCGGCAGTCGACGCCTGGAGCCTTCTGGCGCAGATTCTGCTGCAGGGTGGCAAAGGCGCGCGACAGTTCCTCGGCATTCTTGATACCCAGAACCACGCCACCCACTTCGGTTTTATGCGGGATGTGCGCAGAGCAGACTTTAGCCACGACGGGATAATCAAATGGGAGGCTGTGGGGCGGGTTGTCCAGCGGATAAGTCGCTGCCGGCGCATGCGGCACATTCAATTTATCCAGCAGCTCATAGGCATCGGCCTCGCTGATCGTCGAGGCGGGCTGCTGGTGATCGACCTTGACCGTAGCCGGTTGCCCCGGCGCACGGCGCGCGAGCACGGCAGCAATGGCGTCGGCGCATGCTTCCGGCGAGCGAAAGCACGGAATCTGAGCCGACGTGAGCTGCGCCAATGCGTTGGGCGCATCGGGCACCAGCATGGCGAGCAAAGGCTTTTCGTGGCCCGCGCTATCGATGATGGGCTTGACTGCCAGGTCGGGCTGAAAGCGCGCCGACGACCCCACAACGGCGACGACCATGTCAAATTCCGGCGCCTCCAGCATGATGTCCAGGGCCTTTTTCATGACCTCATATTTGGTGCCTGCCAAGGTCAGATCCAGGACTCGCCCTGCACTGCCGGGCATCCCAGCCGCCTGCAGCTGAGCCACGGTCTCTGCGGACGCAGGCTCTACGATCACATTGCGCACCCCGAGCTGATCCACCACCATGGCGGCGCCGCCACCCGTTGTGGTCACGACCCCGACGCGCTTGCCCTGCTTAGCCCCCAGCGGCAATTTCTTGGCCAAGGGAAACACCTCGAACAGCGTTTCCAGCATTTCCACGCGAACGACACCCAGGTCCTTCAGGAAAGCGTCTGCAATATCGTCTTCGCCCGCCAGCGCCCCCGTGTGCGTCGCCGCCATTTCCGCGGCAGCGCTCGACCGCCCAAGCTTGTACGCGACCACGGGCTTGCCGCGCTTTGCCGCCTCGCGGGCAAATGCCTGGATGGCATCGCCATGGCGCAGGCTCTCGAGAAACAGCACGTACCCTTGAATAGCAGGATCGTCCAGCGTCGCCATACAGATTTCACCGACGCTGAGATCGACCTCGCTGCCCACCGACACCAGGCCCGCAAAACCCACGCCACGCGCTTTTCCCCGAGACACCAGTGCGCCGATCATGCTGCCGCTATGCGATGCCACAAACACATTGCCCTGCGGCACATCGGGCTCGGCAAACGCTGCGTTGGCCGTCAGAACCAATCCATTGCCAGGGTTGACGACCCCCAGGCTGCTGGGCCCCAGAATACGCAAGCCGCTCTTTTGGCTGATCTCGCGCAGCGCAGCCTCGCGTTCGACACCCTCGGGGCCCGACTCGGAAAACCCGGCCGCCAGGATGGTGACGAGCTTGACGCCCAGGTCGGCGCATTCCTGCACAGCGGGTACTACCGTATCGGTCGGAGACAAGATAAAGACATGCTCGGGCACCTCCGGCAACGCCGCCAGGCTAGGCCACGCTTTTTCCCCTTGCACCTCGGCACGCTTCGGATTGATGGGATAGATATTGCCTTGAAAGCCCGACCGGCGCAGAAACTGCAGAGGACGCCCGCCCGTTTTCTTGACATCGTCGGAGGCGCCGACCAGTGCAATACTCTTGGGATATAGCAATACCTGACAGACGGAGGATGCAGGGGTGGTGATCGATGACATAGCCTTTACTTGTCCAGCTTTACGTTTTTGAATTGTTCGTTCCAGTATGCGTCCTCGGCGATCAGTTCGGCCTTGAACTCCTCGGGGCTATTGCCAATCAGCATCGCACCTTGCGGCCCCAGGACGTCCGAGAACTCTTTGGTCTTTACCGCTTTTTCGAGGACAGCGGCAAGCTTGTCCACGATAGGTTTGGGTGTTCCGGCGGGTGCCAGGAGCGCATTCCAAGAGTCAGATTTCATTTCAGGAATACCGAGCTCGGTGAAGGTCGGCACATCAGGCAACTCCGGCAAACGCTTCGGACCCGCGACTGCCAACGGATGCACAGTGCCAGCCACCAGGGCCGGCATCGCGCCCGTCGCCGTCATGAACGCGACGTCGATGTTCCCAGCGATCAAGTCATTCATGGCGCCAGAGCCGCCACCGTATGGGATATGGGCCATTTCGATCCCGGTCAATGCCTGCAATTTCAGCATCGCCATATGTTGCGTGCCCCCGTTGCCCGTCGAACCGTAGTTGAGCTTGCCCGGCTCTTTTTTGGCCAACGCTTCAAACGCCTTGTAGTCCTTGACCGGCAGCTTTTTGGTCGCGGCCAGTACACCCGGTGCGGAGGATATCTTTGAAATGGGTTCGAAACTCTTGATGGGATCGAATTTTTGCATCGGGTAGGTGAACTTGTTCATGACCAAGGGCGAGGCCGCGAACAATAATGTATAACCGTCCGGCTTGGCCGAGGCTACCGACTCTGAGGCAATATTGCTCGTGGCGCCGGGTTTGTTCTCCACCACAAAAGCGCCTTTGAGTTCCTCCTGCAAGGCCTTTGCCACCAGGCGGGCCACCACGTCGGTCGGACCGCCAGGTTGGAATCCGACCACGATTTTGACCGCTCGACTGGGATAGGCATCGTCTTCGGCATGTACGGTGCCAGCCCAGGTCATCATGCCAACGGTCGCCACGGCGGCACAAATCAAACTACGCATACTGTCTCCTTCCACTCTTTTGATAGTCAGGCTTTGGGTTTGGGCGGGCGTTGGGAAAACGATTTCCCGAACACGCCTTCCGCGATACGGTTTTTGAGCATCTCGATAGAGCCTCCTGCGATCATCCAACCCCGAATGCGGCGCACGCAGTATTCCACCAAGGCCTCCTGGCTAAAGCCCATGCCGCCCATGACCTGCAATGCCTCGTTGGCTGCAAACCAGCCCGCTTCGTTGCAGGCCAGTTTGGCCATGGCGGTGCTCTGCGCGGACGGCAAGCCATGCTCGCCCTCCAACGCCGCGCGATACAACAGCAATTGCGCCTGTTCCAAACGCATCCACATGTCCGCGAATTTCCATTGCAGCCCCTGGAATTCGCACAATTCGCGGCCAAACTGTTTGCGCGTGAGCGCGTGTTCGCGGGCGATATTGAACGCGTGGCGGCCTAGCGCCAAGGACCGCGAGGCGTTGCCCAAGCGTTCCACGTTGAAACCGGAAATCTGCTTCTTGAATCCGCCAGGTCCGAGGAGCACATTCTTTGCCGGGATGCGCGCATCCTCAAAGTACAACTGCGACCACTGTTCACCGTTCATGAAAGACGCCGGCTTGCCGACCGTAAAGCCAGGCGTGCCGCGTTCGACCAGCACCGAGCCGATGCCATCGAGGCCCGGGCCAAAGCGCACATAGACCAGAAACAGTTCGGCTTCCGGGCTATGCGTCGAGAAAATCTTGCTGCCGTTGATGAGGTAATCGTCGCCATCCTGGCGCGCGGAAGTCTTCAACTCAGTCACGGCCGAGCCTGCATCCGGCTCGGTCATTCCCAGCGAAATCAGTTTGCGTGCGCCCAGCAGATCGGGAAGAAACCGTTCTTTCTGCTCGGGGGTGGCGTATTCAACAAAGGTCCGGATCGGACCGAAATTGCCCGCCTGTACGATATCGGCGCTCTTGGGACAAACCAGCGCGACTTCTTGGATCGCCAATACCGCGTGCATGAGCGAACCGCCCTGGCCGCCGTCCTCCTCCGGAAACGCGATGCCCAGCAGCCCTTGTTCTGCCAACATCTGGGCTGTTTCCCAGGGGTATTCGGGCGAGTGTGCGCGCTCCAGTGCGCCCGCGGCCAGACGATCCTGGGCAAAACGCCGTACCGAGTCGGCAAAGGCCCGGTGTTCCTCGTTCAATTCAAAATCCATCTATTACTCCTGCGGTGGATGTGTCGATGGATGCATCATCGCCTGCCTGGCCTGCCGAGAAAACTTCGTATTGCGCCCATTGCCATGACCAAAAGTCATTGCAAAGGTGGCATTGACATGACCAAATGGCATGACAACGCGCAAAATAGACAGTGGTGAAATCGCGCCGCAAGATCGACCATATCGCCATATCGTTTATTGCCGCACACTCAGGAAAGCAATGACTGCACTAGAAACCTTTGCCGCCTTTGGCGCCCGCCTGGGCAACCAGGACCTGACCGAGGATGTCCTGCACCATGCCAAACGCGCGGTCGTGGACTGGTATGCGTCTCTGCTGCCAGGCGCAGCGCTGCCGCCCGCGACGCTATTGGAACAAGCGTACGCAGAGGACATCGGGCGCGGCCAGTCCCGTCTCGCACTAGGCCAGCCCGCCACCTCGCGCGCGGCAGCGCTCATCAACGGCACGGCCGCGCATACCGCCGAAGTCGACGACATTTTCAAGGACGCGATCTATCACCCTGGCGCACCGACCATTGCCACCGCCCTGGCGGCAGCGCAAGAGACCGGCGCCAGCGGCCGCGATTTTCTTCGGGCCGTGGTCGTGGGCTATGAGATCTCTACACGCATCGGCGCCGCGCTGGGACGGACCCACTACAAGTTCTGGCACAACACCGGGACGGTCGGCACCTTTGGCGCCGCCGCGGCAGCTGGCAGCCTGTATGGCTTGGCCTCCAAACCATTCACCCACGCGCTGGCGACCGCCGCCACCTTTGCCAGCGGGCTGCAGCAGGCCTTCCGCATGGACTCCATGTCCAAGCCGCTGCATTCAGGCCGTGCAGCCGAGGGCGGCCTGGCTGCCGCCCAGATGGCGCGAGCCGGGGTCACCGGCTCGCTGGACGTGCTGGATGGCGCCGCAGGCCTGGCACACGCCATGAGCAACGGCCCGGACTGGCAGCCGTTCCTGGCGACGCTGGGCGAGACTTTCAATATCACGCGCATGACCTTTAAGAATCATGCGTGTTGCGGCCATACGTTTTCTCCCATCGACGCTGCATTAGTCTTGAAAGACCGGCTCCGGGCTGCACCGGACGATATTGAGCGGATCGACGTGCACACCTATGCCCCCGCCTTGGACGTGGCCGGTAATCCCGATCCGCGCACCGCGGCCGAGGCGCGTTTCAGTATTCCGTTTGTTGTCGCCTCTGCGGTGCTATATGGCAGCGTGCGGCTGGCAGCCTTTGACGATGCGCGTCTGAAAGACCCTGCGGTGCGCCGGCTGATGTCGCGTATCCGTTTGCATGTAGAGCCCACCCTCGATGGCCTCTTTCCAGGTCAGCGTGCCGCGCGGGTCGATATGCGCCTGACCAACGGCACGCAGGATTCCTATCTGCAACCTCATCGCAAGGGCGATCCGGAACTGCCGTTGAGCGATGCGGATCTGAGCGGCAAATTCAATGAATTGGTGATTCCCGTCCTCGGGGAGGAACGTGCCAGCGAGCTGTTGCGCAAGCTGTGGTCACTGGAAGACCTCGACGCAGCGCCGCGCTAAATGACTGTGGGAGGCCCAGCTTTTCAGCTGGCCTCCCACAGTGACTAACACTCTAGATGATGCGATCAGCTCTCTTGGCTGCTGATCTGCGGCGTGGCGCTATTGGCCTTTTTACGAGCCGCGAACAAGCGGCCCAGACCCACCACGAACAACGCACCGATGACTTCCGCCGCGACCTTGACCGTGCCGGAGACTTCGCCGAACTGCTCAACCACAACCACGTCGGTCACCAGCATGCCACCCGCGATCCAGCCCAGCAAGGCCGCGCCGAACGTGACGACCAGCGGATAACGGTCGATCAGTTTCAGCACCAGCGTGCTGCCCCAGATGATGATGGGCACACTCACCACCAGACCAAAGATCACCAGACCGATCTGATGCGACGGGTCGGCCATTTGCGCAGCACCGGCAATCGCGATCACGTTGTCCAGGCTCATCACAAAGTCAGCCACGATGATGGTCTTGACTGCGGCCCACACCGAAACGCCGCCCTTGATATTGCCGTGGGCGTCTTCCTCGGGGATCAACAGTTTGACACCCACCCACAACAGCAACAGCGCACCGATGATCTTCAGGTAAGGAATCGTCAACAGTGTCAACGCGAACGCGATCAGCACTACGCGCAGGCCGATAGCCCCGGCGGTACCCCACAAAATACCCTGCATGCGCTGTTTCGGCGGCAGGTTGCGGCAGGCCAATGCGATAACCACGGCATTGTCGCCACCCAAGAGGATGTCGATAAGAATGATCTGAAACACTGCGGCCCAGCTAAGGGTCTGCAAAAACTCGAGCATGCAATCTCCGTGTTGGTATTAATCGTCAAAGCGTTGTTTTAGCATTTCTTACAACAACCTGAACATTACCTGACCGCAATTCTTACAAAAAACTTAAATTTTCGTAACTTGTATGATCAGTATTCCATCATTTACCCTGTTCGGAACAGGCATCCGTTCCGTCACTATTTTTGCTGTCGGGCCGTCCACGGCAAAAGCATCGGGGCTTTTTGTTGAGTAAATCGTTGATGAATACCGGGAAAGACACTGTAGGCATGATCGGCGTCGGCCTCATGGGCCACGGCATTGCCAGCAATATCGTCAAACATGGCTACCCCTTGGTGCTGCTGGATCACCCCGGCAACCAGCCCGTTGATCAACTGCTGGCCGCTGGCGCGGCCAAAGTCGCCAGCCCGGCACAGGTGGCTCGGCAGTCCAACGTGGTCATTCTGTGCGTCACTGGCACCCCGCAGGTCGAAGACGTCTTGTTCAGCCCTGACGGCCTGCTGCAAGGCCTGCGTCCGGGCACCATCGTGATTGATTGCTCCACGGCCATCCCCTCCTCGACCGTGCGCATCGCCCAGGCCGTCACCGAGGCCGGCGGCCTGTTCCTGGATGCCCCCATGACCCGCACGCCCAAAGAGGCGGCCGAAGGCCGGCTGAATCTCCTGGTGGGTGGCGATCGCGCCCTATTCGATCGTTGCCTGCCGCTACTGCGTTGCTACGCCGAGAACATCACCCATGTCGGAGCGATCGGCGCCGGTCACCGCATGAAACTGATCCATAACTACGTCTCGCTGGGCTGCGCCGCGGTCATCGCCGAGGCTGCCGCCTGCGCTCAACGCGCGGGCATCGACGCTCCCATCCTGATCGACATCCTGGCCAAAGGCGGCGGCGCTGGCGTCGCTCTGGAGCGCCTGCGTCCCTTTATCGAATCCGGCGACGATTCGGGCCTGCGCTTTTCCTTGTCCAATGCGCACAAGGACCTGGGGTACTACACCACGATGGCCGAGGAAACGGGTGCTGCGCATGGTGCGGCGGACGCCATCGAGCAGCTCTTCAAGGAGGGAGCAAACGATACCCCGCCGCAGACTACCTTGCCACATCTGGTGGCATTGCTGGCCACAGGAAAGCCATAGTAAAGCCGCCGTCGTAAAGAGGAGCCCCACTCGACGCCAGGGGCATCCTCCGAAAACCGGCCAGCCTGCGGCACAATGGCGCTTTTCTGATCGCGGTATTGGACTAGGCGTCCCACAATGAATCGTTTCCTGAAATTCTCTTTGGTTGGCTTGCTCAGTGCTCTGATGCTGGCCAGCGGCGCACAGGCCGCGCAGGACAAGCCTCTGCGCATCGGCGTCATTCCCAGTGTGGCGAATCAGGCTACCGAGATCGCCATCGCCGAAGCCGCCAAGCAAGGCATCGAGGTCAAGCTGGTCGAATTCAGCGATTGGGTCATGCCGAATACCGGCGTTGCCGAAGGTGCACTGGACGCCAATTTCTTTCAACATGCGCCGTTTCTGCAATTGTTCAATCAGAGCCGCGGCACAAAGCTGACGCCGATCGCCTATGGGTATTCGACCACGATCGGCCTGTTTTCCAAGAAGCTGAAACGCGGCGACCCTATTCCACAAGGCGCAAAGATCGCCATCCCGAACGACCCGGTCAACACGGGCCGGGCGCTGCTGCTATTGCAATCGATGGGTCTGATCACCCTGCGTCCCGGTACGGATCACCAGGCCTCACTGCAGGATATCGTCGCGAATCCCAAGCGATTGAACCTGATTCAGGTCGAGGGATCGCAATCCGCGCGCACGTTTGACGACGTGACCGCCTCGGTCACCTACACCACGTTTGCCAAGCATGCCGGCATCGACGAAAAAGACGGTTTGGCGTTCGACAACACCGATGCCGACAACGTACGCCGCTATGCCATTCGCTGGGTGACGACGCCCGAGCATGCGCAAGACCCGCGGCTGCTGCAGTTCATCAAGATCTATCAGCAATCGCCCGAGGTAAAGGCGAAGCTGCGCCAGCTATATGGCGATTTGATTGATTTTCCGTGGTGACGGCAACCACCTACGCAGGCAGCGCCAACAGCTCGCCCATACGCACCGGCCCACGTACCGACGGCGTATCCGTCCAACGCACGCGATTGGGACCAAACAGCACGATGACTGTAGAGCCCAGCAGGAAACGGCCCATCTCGGCCCCTTTCGCCAACTGAATCGGCGCACGAGCCGAATCGCCGTAGCGCACCGTACGCACTTTGCGTTTATGAGGCGTCACCAATCCGGCCCAGACCGTTTCGATCGACGCGACAATCATCGCGCCTACCAGCACCACGGCCATCGGGCCATATTCGGTGTCAAACAGACAGGCCACCCGCTCATTACGCGCAAACAACTCGGGCACGTGACCGGCAGTCAGAGGATTGACCGAGAACAAGCGTCCCGGCACGTGCACCATCTCGCGCAAGGTGCCATCGCACGGCATATGCACGCGGTGATAATCGCGCGGCGACAGATACACGGTCGCGAAATCTCCCCCCATGAACTCCGCCGCCCTGACCGAATCATCGCCCAACAATGCAGTCAGACTATAGGAATGCCCCTTGGCCTGAAAAATACGGCCATGCTCGATGCGTCCGAGCTGGCTGATCGCTCCATCGGCCGGACACAAAATGCTGTGCGGTTCGGCGTCCAGCGGGCGGGCATCGGGCTTTAATGCCCGCGTAAAAAACTGATTGAACGTGTCGTATGCCAGCGGATCCTCGACCAGCGCCTCGGTCATATCCACCCCATAGCGACGCACGAAACGCGAGATCATCCAGTTTTTGACCGCAGGCGTGCGGCAATCGGAGGCCAACCCCATCAAACGCGACACCAAATGGTGCGGCGCAGCGTATTGGCTAGCGAGGAAGATCTGGTCTTTGAAGTGCATGGAATCCGGTGAAAACAACGTGGCGCGGCCGTAGAGGCGGCTTTGGGCTACGGATGTTACTTGTTATAGACGTGTAGCGCCAGTGATCGAGGGATCGATCAGTTTCCTCTATGGTCACTTCAGCAGATAATAATCATCAACGCAATCATGGCAACCGCTGACTACGATGCAAATGCTTTAGCGGGAATCCCGTCATTCTGCATCTGTCGTAAATAACAACATAACGTTGTTCGTTTCCCCAAACTACGAGGCCTGCTCTGTGCTGATATCCAATCCGCCCCCCGCCGTCCGTGCCTTGACATTGATCGGCGTGCCCACCGATATCGGCGCAGGCTCGCGCGGCGCGTCCATGGGTCCGGAGGCACTGCGTGTAGCCGGGCTCGGCCCTGCTTTGCAGGCGCTGGGATACGACGTGGAAGACGCCGGCAATCTGATTGGCCCTGCGAACCCCATGCTGCCGCCGGACAATGGCTATCGTCACCTGGCAGAAGTGATCGCGTGGAATCAGACCCTGCATGACGCGGTCTACGCCGAACTGCAACGCAGTCGACTGCCTGTCACACTGGGCGGCGATCATTGCCTGGGCATGGGCTCTATCAGTGCGGTCGCCCGGCACTGCCACCATGTCGGCAAACCGCTGCGTGTGTTGTGGCTGGACGCGCATACCGATTTCAATACCCAGGCGCTGACCCCGTCGGGCAATTTGCATGGCATGCCCGTAGCGTGCCTATGCGGCCAAGGTCCAGAGCCATTAACCACGCTCTCCGGCCAAACTCCCGCGCTGCACCCCGAATGGATCCGCCAAATCGGCATACGCAGCGTGGACGAGGGAGAGAAAAACCTGATCGCCGAGGCCGGCATCGAAGTCTATGACATGCGCACCATCGACGAGATCGGTATGCGATCAGTCATGGAGGCCGCCTTGGCCGATCTCACGCCACATACCCATTTGCATGTCAGCTTCGACGTGGATTTTCTGGATCCCGAAATCGCGCCTGCTGTTGCCACCAGCATTCCCGGCGGCCCCACCTATCGCGAAGCGCAACTGTGCATGGAGATGATTGCCGACACCGGATGCCTGGGATCGCTGGACATTGTCGAGCTCAACCCCGCGCTGGACATACGCAACAAAACCGCGATGCTGGCAACCGAGCTGGTACAAAGCCTGTTCGGCAAATCCACCCTGATCCGGCGCCCAGCGCATTCGCGTGGATGATGCCGGTCCGTGGCAGCGCAGATAATGCCAGCCTGTCGCTCCGCAAAAAATGGTCGGCGCAATTGCCGGTTTGATCCGTGCCTCCGCGTGGATAATGCAGGTCTATTGCTCCTTCGCTTGATCAAAAGGATATACCCGTGACCGAACGCCAACTCATCATCCTGGCCGCCCTAAACATGATCGCCGCCGTCGGCGCAGGTGCATTTGGCGCACACGGCCTCAAACAAATGATCAGCGCCGACCTGCTTGCCGTCTGGCAAACCGGCGTCCTGTATCACCTGATCCATGCCCTGGGCCTGTTCGTGGTCGCGTTGCTAGCCGCCCATTACGGCTCCAGCCTGTTCTCGACAGCAGGCATCCTCATGTTCGCCGGCATTGTCATGTTCAGCGGCAGTCTGTATCTGCTGGCCATCACCGGCACCAAATGGCTGGGCGCGGTGACGCCTATAGGTGGCGTAGCCTTCCTGGTCGCGTGGGCCTTGGTGGCCTGGGCAGCATGGCGTTCGGCCTGAGCCTCACTGACCACGACAATCTGCATTCGCTTGGCGCTGCCCTCAAGAGCCGGTGCCCGCCGGCGCCACCCGCAATAGCTGGCCATCGCCCGCGTCTGTCAGCACATACAGGTAGCCGTCAGGCCCCTGACGCACATCACGGATGCGCGCGCTCAGATCCTGCAGCAGGCGTTCTTCGCTGACGATTTTTCCGTCTTTGAACTGCAGGCGAATCAATGCCTGTGCCCCTAGCGCGCCAATGAATAGCGAATCCTTCCACTCCGGAAAACGATCCGCCGTATAGAAAGCCATGCCGCTGATTGCGGGCGACTTCTTCCACCAATACAGCGGTCCCTGTCCGCCCTCCAGCGTTTTGCCCTTGGCTTCGGGAATCGCGAATCCCGAATAATTAATCCCGTACGTCGCCAACGGCCAGCCGTAGTTTTGACCAGGCTTGATGATATTGATCTCATCACCGCCGCGCGGACCGTGCTCGTGTTCCCACAACTCGCCGGTCCACGGATTCAGCGCCATCCCCTGCGGATTACGCATTCCATACGTCCAGATCTCGGGGCGCACATTGGCGCGGCCCACAAACGGATTGTCCTTGGGAATCGAACCGTCTGCGGCAATCCGCACGATCTTGCCCTGCAGCTTGTCCAGATCCTGCGCCGTGGGACGCTGATTGTTTTCACCCAGTGCAATAAACAACAGGCCATCGTGGCCGAACACCAAGCGGCCGCCGAAATGCTGCCCAGTAGACAGCTTCGGCTGTTGCCGGAAAATAACCTGAAAATCCTCCAGGCCACGTGCGTCCTTGGCCAGACGGCCACGCCCGACAGCCGTACCTGCCTTGCCATCCTCGCCCGCTTCGGCATAGGACAAATACACAAAACGGTCATTACCAAAATCGGGCGACAGCACCACATCCAGCAGACCACCCTGCCCCGATGCGAAGACTTTGGGAATTCCCTGCAAGGGCTCAGACAGCGCCCCCTGCGCGCTCACTACACGCAACCGGCCAGCACGTTCAGTCACCAGCATGCCGCCCTCAGGCAAAAACGCCAGTCCCCACGGATGCTCCAGCCCCTCGACCACAGTCGTCACCTGCGCCTTGCGCTCGGTAAAAGCAGGCGCCTCGATAGATACATGGGTTTGCGCTTGGGCCTGCGACACAGCGGGCGCGCTCGCCCAGGACATTGTGGTCAACCATGCAACAGCCAGCGTAGCGGGCTTTGCGCGCAGCAACCCAACAGCACGCATGGCAGATTTTTGGGCGAAACGGGAGTACGAATCCGGCATAGGATCTCTCGATGAATCAGCTGGAGGGAGGATGTCAGACTGGCGTACCATACCAAACACGAATGGCACTGAATATGCCATATCGTTCTAATGGAGAACAGCACACCATGAAACTGTACTACATGCCTGGCGCCTGCTCGCTGGCTGCCCACATCGTCCTAGAATGGATCGGCAAGCCCTACGAGACCCAAGCCATCGCGCGCGACGCGCTGAAACAACCCGAATTCCTCAGCATCAACCCCATGGGCGCCGTCCCCGTCCTCAGCGACGGCGGCTACACGCTGACCCAGAATGCCTCCATCCTGGAATACCTGGCCGAACAAGCCCCTCAGCTCAACCTGCTGGGCGACGGCACCGCCCAATCCCGCGCAGAAGTCCGCCGCTGGCTCGGATTCATCAACTCCGACCTGCACCGCACCTTCTCGCTGGTCTTCGGCCCGCAACGCTTCGTCGCCAGCGAGGCCGCCCAACAAGAGCTCAGCACCTCCGCCGCCGCCATCCTGCGCAACCTGTTCACCATCCTGAACACCCAACTCGCGGACAAGCCCTACCTGGCAGGCAAGGCCCCCACCATCGCCGACCCCTACCTCTACGTCGTCCTGCGCTGGGCCAAGGCCAAAAACATCGACCTATCCGGCCTGAACAACCTGGCAGAATTCTCGAGCCGCATGGACGCCGACAAAGGCGTGCAAGCCGCGCTAAAAGCCGAAGGCCTGTAAGCGAAGCGCGATTCATCATCGCTGCAACATATGGGCGGAGCATCATCTTTCACCGCTAAACGCGATGCGTGCTCTGCCCTTTGCCCGCAACATTGCAACTGCGTGCCGCGTGCCCGAATGGCGCGCCGGTCCGTTGAAGCCCCCGAGGAAATCACGTCACACGGAAGATAGTCAGTTAGACATGTGTGCGGGGCGCCCTGCCGTATTGCCATTACGCTAAGTGCCTGCCACGTACCCGAATGGCGTGCCGGCCCGTTGAGGCCGCCGAGGAGATTGCGTCAGACGGGGGGTAGTCGGCTGGGCATGTTTGAGTGGAGCGAAGCGGAGCGAGTTTGCCCAGCCGCCCCGTCTGACGTGATCTCCGAAGGGCAGTCTGGACGCGCAGGCGTCCAGACCGGCCGAACGGGCTGGCACGCCATTCGGGTACGCGGCAGGCACGTTTAAGAACTCAAACGACAGTCACCATTAAGCACCCAAACGTCAGGCCCTCAAGACCTCAAGCCCCTAGATAAGCCTTCCGCACAGCATCATTAACCAGCAAGTTCGCCCCCGTATCCTGCAGCACGACTTTCCCGTTCTCCAGCACATACCCGCGATCTGCCACCTGCAGCGCCTTGTTCGCATTCTGCTCAACCAAGAACACCGTCACCCCCTCAGAGCGTATCGTCCGGATAATCTCAAAGATCTGCGCAATAATCAGCGGCGCCAACCCCAGCGTAGGCTCATCCAGCAACAGCAACTTGGGCTGCGTCATCAACGCCCGCCCGATCGCCAGCATCTGCTGTTCCCCACCAGACATCGTCCCCGCCCGCTGCGCAGCCCGCTCCTTCAGACGCGGGAACAGCTTGTACACATGCTCGAGCCCCGCCTCGATCGCATGACGGTCAGCAAAAAAGCCCCCCATCATCAGGTTTTCCGCCACCGTCAGGTCCTTGAACACCCGACGGCCCTCAGGCGAAATCGCGATCCCGCTACGCATGATGTGATGCGTTTCTTTGTGGGTAATATCCTCGCCCTCAAATGTGATCGTCCCGGATTTCGCCCGAGGATTCCCACACACCGTCATCAACAGCGTCGTCTTGCCCGCGCCGTTCGCGCCGATCAACGTGACGATCTCACCTTGATTGACCTCGACCGACACACCATTCAACGCCTGAATCGCACCATAGTAGGTATGAATATTGTCCAGCTTCAGCATCATTCTTCCCCCAGGTACGCTTTAATGACGCGTTCGTCGTTACGCACCTGATCCGGCGTGCCCGTGGTAATGGGCTTGCCGTGTTCCATCACCAGAATCCGGTCCGAGATGCCCATGATCAGGCTCATATCGTGCTCGATCAGCAGCACCGCCACACCGAACTCCCGACGCAACTGGTCGATCAAATGCTGCAGATCGCGCTTTTCCTGGGGATTCAAGCCCGCGGCCGGCTCATCCAGCATCAACAAGCGCGGCTTGGTAATCATGCAGCGCGCAATCTCCAGACGACGTTGGTGGCCGTACGCCAGATTGCCCGCCTCACGATTGGCGTACTCACGCAACCCCATGAAATCCAGCCATTGCGCGGCGCGCTGCAAGGCATCTTTCTCGGATTGCCGGTACGATTTCAGCTTCAACAGCCCTGGCAACAGACGCGATTCCACCTGCGTATGCTGCGCCACCAACAGGTTTTCCAACACCGTCAGCTGCTTGAACAAACGCACATTCTGAAAAGTGCGCACCAACCCATGATGCGCCACCTTGTGGCTGGGCAAACCGGTGATGGGCTTGCCATCCATGATGATCTCGCCGCCGGTCGGCTTGTAAAAGCCGCCCACGCAGTTGAATACGGTCGTCTTGCCCGCCCCATTAGGACCGATGATGGCAAAGACCTCATCACGCTTGACCTCGAACCCCACACTGTCGACGGCCAACAGCCCGCCAAACCGCATCGTCAGGCCAGATACTTTCAACAAGGCTTCGCTCATTTATCCAGCTCCACGTGGGGACGCTTCATGGGCAACAACCCTTGTGGACGCCACATCATCATCAACACCATCACCAGACCGAACATCAACATCCGGTACTCGGCAAACTCACGCGCCACCTCGGGCAGCACGGTCAACAGAATCGCCGCGAGAATCACGCCCACCTGCGACCCCATACCGCCCAGCACCACGATCGCCAGGATCAGTGCTGACTCGATGAAGGTAAACGACTCCGGATTCACCATGCCTTGGCGAGCCGCAAAAAACGCGCCGCCAAAACCGGCAAACATCGCGCCCAGCGTAAAGGCCGACAGCTTGATCCGCGTCGGGTTCAACCCCAGCGAACGGCAAGCGATTTCGTCCTCGCGCAAGGCCTCCCACGCGCGTCCCACCGGCATACGGATCAAGCGCGTGGACACGAACAAGGTCACCAATGCCAGCGCCAGCGCCATCAAATACAGATAGTTCACCATGTGCTGGTTATCGAACGTCCAGCCCATCAACTGATGAAATGTCTGAGTGCCTTCTTCGCTCGCACGGCGCGTCATTTCAAAGCCGAACACAGTCGGTTTCGGAATCCCCGAAATCCCGTCCGGTCCGCCCGTGAAGAAATTCAAATTGATCAACAACAGGCGAATGATTTCACCAAACCCCAGCGTCACAATCGCCAGATAATCCCCGCGCAAGCGCAGCACCGGGAATCCTAGGACGAAACCGAACAACGCAGACATGGCCCCCGAGAAAGGCAGCGCCTCCCAAAAACCCCATCCGGCCCAGTGATACAGCAAGGCATACGTATACGCCCCCACCGCATAAAAGCCCACAAAGCCCAGATCCAGCAGCCCTGCGAAACCCACCACGATATTCAGGCCCAGGCCCAGCATCACGTAGATCAACACCAGCGTCGCGATATCCACCGAGCTGCGGCCGCTGAAGAACGGCCAGATCACGGCAGCCGCGATCAGCAGGACAAAGATCCATTTACGGCCTTTGGTCGGTGCTGCCGGCAATACCGGCACACTGGTTTTCAGACGCCGGAACGGCACCGCCAACCATGGGCGCAAGAGTTGAAAAACGAACACCACTGCGGCGGCCAGTGCCACCAAGTCCCAGCGGGATTCCAGATGGGTTTGTGCGCCCTGACGAATCAGTTGCAGCCCAAACACCGGCATCACAATGACAGCCGTCAACACGGCCGCCATAAAAGCGTTCTTTAGCGTGTTATTAGCCATCAGACTTTTTCCACCTCAGGTTTGCCGAGCAGCCCGGTCGGGCGGAACAGCAGAATCAAGACCAGCAGCGCGAAAGCCACGATGTCCTTGTATTGCGACGAGATATAGGCTGCCGCCAGCGTTTCCGCCAGCCCCAGCAACACCCCGCCCAACATCGCGCCGGGAATGCTGCCGATACCGCCCAGCACTGCCGCCGTAAACGCCTTGATCCCGGCGAGAAAGCCGATGAAAGGATTGAGCTTGCCGACCGTGATGGCGATCAACACGCCACCGACCGCCGCCAGCATCGCTCCCAGAACGAAGGTGAACGAAATCACCCGGTTGGTATCGATACCCAGCAGATTGGCCATGTGCATGTCTTGCGAGCAAGCGCGCGATGCACGGCCCATACGGGAGTACTTGATAAACAGCGACAGTGCGATCATCAACAGCACCGTCACCACAATGATCATGATGCGCGAATACGGCAGCGTGACATCAAAGTCCGTGCCCATGTGGAACTGCAGCGATCCCGACACCAGCGACGGCACCGCCATATCGCGTGCGCCCTGGCCCAATGCGACCCAGTTCTGCAGAAAAATCGACATACCGATAGCGGAAATCAGCGCCACCAGCCGTTGGCTGCCGCGTACCGGCCGGTAGGCCACGCGCTCGACACTGAAACCATAAATACCGGTCACCACAATCGCCACCAACAACATGGCAGCCACCATGAACGGCAAAGGCAAACCGCTGCCTGTACCAATCGCGGTCAATGTGACCAGGCCCACATAGGCGCCGATCATATAGATCTCGCCGTGAGCAAAGTTGATCATACCGATGATGCCGTAGACCATTGTGTAGCCGATGGCAATCAACGCGTAAATCGCGCCCAGAGACAGACCGTTAAAGATCTGCTGGGTAAGTTGAGGGATAAGGTCTGACATGAATAATTACCTATGCTCCAAATGGCACCGGCCCCGGTAACAACAACCCGGAGCCGGAAACCTGGGCGTGCGGACAGGCCTCGGCGGATAGCCAAGGCCTCGCGTGTTTACAGCTGGGTTTTCTTACCGTCCTTGTCCCACTTGAATACGGCGAACTCAAAGTCTTTCAAGTCGCCCTTGGCGTCGTATTCGACTTTACCGATACCGGTATCGAACGAATGGCTGTGCATATAGTCTGCAACCTTGGCGGGATCCTCACCCACGGCCTCGATACTCTTGGCCAGGATCTGCACGGCGGCATAGGCCGGCATCTGGAACGCGCCGTCCGGATCGCGCTTGGCGTCCTTGAAGGCCTTCACGATGCCTTCGTTGCCGGGCATCTTGGTAAAGTCAGCCGGCAACGTGACCAGCAAGCCCTCGATAGCCGGGCCGGCGATCGCCACCAGATCCTGGTTGGCGGTACCCTCGGGGCCCATGAACTGCACGTTCAGGCCTTGCTCGCGCGACTGGCGCAGCAACAGGCCGAGTTCGGGGTGATAACCACCGAAATAGACCAGGTCCACGCCCGCGGATTTGAGCTTGGTGATCACGGCCGAATAGTCGCTATCGCCAACGTTGATACCCTCGTACAGGGCAATGTTCACGCCTTCTTTTTCCAGGGAGGCCTTCACCTGCGAGGCCACACCCGAGCCGTAGGTCTGCTTGTCGTGCAGCACGGCGACTTTCTTGGGCTTGAGCGTTTTTGCGATGTAATTCGCAGCGAACGGACCTTGCTGGTCATCGCGGCCGATCGTACGGAAGAAGAAATGCGGCTTGGTCGTGTCCGTCACCAGCGGCGAGGTCGCCCCCGGGGTGATGGCGACGATGCCCTCTTGTTCATAGACGTTCACAGCAGGCACCGTTACGCCCGAGCACGCGTGCGCCACGGCGAACTTGGCGCCGGAGTTGACTACGCGGTTCGCGGCAGGCACGGCCTGTTTGGGCTCGCAGCCGTCATCGATCAGGATGGCTTCGAGTTTTTTGCCCTTGACACCGCCTTGTGCGTTGATGGTTTCAATGGCGGTCAGCGCGCCGGCCTGGATCTGCGTCCCGTATTGAGTATTGGGGCCAGTCATGGGCTGGGGCATGCCGATCTTGATAGTGTCGGCTGCATGGGCAGCGCCAGCCAACAGCAACGAACCCAGGGCCAAAGCGATGGGGTTAACGCGATGCAGAAGCTTCATTCGATATTCTCCGGCGATAGGATGGACAGCGTTGTACGGCTTTGGCATCGACGGGGGATACCCGGCGGCCCCAGAGACGTGCATTGCCGGCTTCTTGGGCAAAAGTACAGCGTGGGCGGTATTCTGAAAGCTGCCTGACACCCTGTCACTGCGTGTAATCCCCAATATCGTGTAATGCCCAATATTCAGGGACGCATCGCAGCAATCTCGCCATGGTGCGCCGCCTATTTGCAAGGCATTGCGCACGCAGCCGCTTCATGACCGAACTCCCCCGCTGCCCTGGGAAAAAGAGGCGGGCAAGTATTCATCAACTTACTTACGTCAAGCTTGCAAATGATAAATACTCCTGGAAAACACTGACGTTTCGCGCCCATTTTCCTGGCTGCCAGCTACAATCACGCCATGAATCACGACCTCTCTATCGCTTTTATCGGTGGCGGCAACATGGCCTCGGCGCTGGCCAGCGGGCTCGCCGGGAAAACCTGCCCCGCCGGCAACCTGCATGTCGTCGACCCCAATGCCGACATCCAGAACGCCTGGCGCCAACGCGGTGCGACAGCTGCAGGCGCGCCGGACGAGGCATTGCGAGCCAGCAAAGTCTGGCTCTATGCCGTCAAACCGCAACAACTGCGCGATGCCGTCGCCGCGACACGTCAGTGGTTACAGCCCGACACCCTCATTATTAGCGTGGCCGCAGGCATACGTGCCGACACCTTGGCCGAGTGGCTGGGCGAGCCCGGCCGGCCCTGGCAAAACCTGGTGCGCTGCATGCCCAACACGCCCGCGCTGGTCGGCGCCGGCGTCTCGGGCCTGGCTGCCCTGCCCGGCGTCGATGATGCGGGCCGCGCCTTGGCCGAAAGCCTGTTGGCCTCGGTAGGCCAGGTCGTATGGGTGGCGGACGATGCCGCCCTGGACGCGGTCACCGCCCTGTCCGGCAGCGGCCCGGCGTATGTCTTCCTGTTCCTCGAGTCCCTGATTGCAGGCGGCGTGGCCGTTGGCCTGAGCCCCGACCAGGCCCATCAATTGGCCCTGGGCACGCTGGCTGGCGCCACCAAGCTCGCCGAGCAGGCGAGCGACTCGCCCTCGGTATTACGCGAACGCGTCACCTCCAAAGGCGGCACCACTGCCGCTGCGTTGCAGGTTTTTGAGCAGGCCGACCTGCGCGGCACCGTGCGCCAGGCTCTCGAAGCCGCAGCGCAGCGCTCGCGAGAGCTCGCCGACGAATTCGGCAAATAAGCCCCAGGGGGTATCTGACATCCCGATGTCAGATACCCTCCATGCAAGCAATGAACCTCAATACCCCTAAGCCTGGTTCGGCCAGCATCAGCCCAGGCTCACCAACACCCCGCCATTTCCAGGCCATGACGCCGGGTCAGTTCGCCGTGGCCGTCTTTTGCATGGGCCTGATCGTCGTCGGGTCCAACATCCTGGTCCAGGTGCCGCTCAACGACTGGCTGACCTGGGGCGGACTGTCATACCCGATCGCGTTTCTGGTCACCGATGTCCTGAACCGCCGTTTTGGCCCGAGCGCTGCGCGCCGCGTCGCCTGGGTCGGTTTTGCCGTCGCACTCGCCGTATCGATCTGGCTGGCCTCGCCCCGTATCGCTCTGGCATCAGGGCTGGCGTATATCTGCGCGCAATTGGCCGATATCCAGGTCTTTGACCGGCTGCGCGATCAGCGCTGGTGGCGCGCACCTCTGCTGTCGGGCACCGTTGGCGCCCTGCTCGATACCGCCGTGTTTTTCAGCGTGGCCTTTGCCGCGACCGGGACGCCGTGGATAACCTGGATGCTCGGCGACCTGGCCATCAAGCTGGTCGTCAACGTCAGCATGCTGGCTCCGTTCCGCGCACTCATGTGGAATCTAGCCCGGCCCGAGCCTCTGGATCGGCCGGGCCGCGATAGGCCGGGCTGCGATCAGCCGGGCTGCGGCGTTCGATAGCCTGCTGACACTTTCGCGCCGTGCGGCGGCTGCCTCGCGGCGCCGTTCGCAGCGCTGTGTCATTCAAGCTACTACAGATATTTGACAGCGCCCCCCAGTGGTGTAAAAGTCACAACTCTGTCACACCCCATACATAAGGTGTCGTGTTCATTGCGGCCCAATACCATTGGCCACACTACGCACGCAACCCGGAGAAAAAATCCATGAGACCGCAACGCCTAGCCCTCACCTTTGCCGCACTAATGACGGCCTTTGCCGCGACCTCGGCATACGCCGCGACGGAGATCCAATTCTGGCACTCGATGGAAGGTGCGCTGGGTGAACGCGTCAATGAGCTCGTCCAGGAATTCAACCAGAAAAACCCCGACTACAAGATCAATGCCGTCTACAAAGGCAACTACGGCGAATCGATGAACGCCGGCATCGCCGCGTTCCGCGCCGGCAACGCCCCCGATATTCTGCAGGTGTTCGAGGTCGGCACGGCCACCATGATGTACGCCAAGGGCGCCGTCAAACCGGTCCAGGAGATGTCCGAAGAAGCCGGCGAGCCATTGGATCCGAAAGCCTTTATCGGCGCCGTTGCGGGCTACTACTCGTCGCAGGACGGCAAGCTGATCTCCATGCCGTTCAACAGCTCGACGGTGGTGTTCTACTACAACAAGGACGCCTTCAAGAAAGCCGGCCTCGATCCCGAAAAACCGCCCAAGACCTGGGAAGAACTCGCCGACGCTGGTCAGAAACTCAAGGCCGCTGGCCAAGAATGCGGCTACACCACGTCCTGGCCGTCCTGGGTTCAGCTGGAAACGCTGTCAGCCTGGCATAACGTACCCTACGCCACCAAAGACAACGGCTTTGGCGGCCTGGACGCCCGCCTGGCGATCGACACGCCGCTGCACGTGCGCCACCTGGACAACCTGGCCAAGCTCGCCAAAGAAGGCATCTTTATGTACGGCGGCCGCGGCGACCAGCCCAACTCGCTGTTCATCGGCGGCAAATGCGCGATGATCACAGGTTCCAGCGGTCTGCGCGCCAACATCGCCAAGAACGCCAAATTCGAATTCGGCACCTCGACCCTGCCCTACTACGCCGACGTCAAAGGCGCACCGCAAAACACCATCATCGGCGGCGCATCGCTGTGGGTCTTTGCCAAGAAATCGCCCGAGGTCTACAAGGGAGTGACAAAGTTCTTCCATTTCCTGGCCAGCCCCGAGATCGCTGCCCGCTGGCACCAACAGACCGGCTACGTGCCCGTCACCGTCGCCGCCTACGAGCAAACCAAAAAGGCCGGCTACTACGACAAGAACCCGGGCACGGAAGTCGGCGTCAAGCAGTTGAACGTCCAGACCACCGCGCAATCCCGCGGCCTGCGCCTGGGCTACCTGCCGCAAATCCGTGAAATCGAAGACCAGGAAATCGAACGCATCGTTTCCGGCAAGACCAGCGCCCAGGACGGCATCAAGACCATGGTCACGCGCGGCAACGAGCTGCTCGAGAAATTCGAAAAAAGCGTGAAGTAAAACCTGTCATCACGGCGGCTTTCTCGGTGAGGGCCGCCGTATTTTTTTACCGCCGGGCCGCCCCAAGGTAAAAACGCCCCCTCGGGGGGCAGCAAGCCAAAGGCGCAGCGTGGGGGCTTTTTTTTGCCGTTATACGTATTTCCAAATTACATTGACAGTACTTTTTGCTAGCTGACCAGGGCTTGCCTCATGGAAAAACGCGTCGTCTTTCGACACAAGACCCTGCCGTACTTATTACTGGCGCCGCAGATTGCGGTCACGCTGGTGTTCTTTTTCTGGCCTGCGGGACAGGCCCTGTGGCAGTCAACCCAGTTGCAGGACGTCTTCGGCCTATCTACCGAATTCGTAGGCCTGGACAATTTCGTTGATCTGTTCAACCAGACGGCGTATCTGGAATCTTTCCGCGTCACCGCCGTGTTCTCGGCGCTGGTGGCCTTTGTCGGGCTGGCAGTCTCGCTCCTGCTGGCCGTCATGGCTGATCGCGTCATCCGCGGTGCGGGTCTGTACAAAACCCTGCTGATCTGGCCCTACGCCGTTGCGCCTGCCGTCGTCGGCGTGCTGTGGCTGTTCCTGTTTTCGCCGTCGGTCGGCATCCTGGCCGTCGCACTCGGCAAAATGGGCATTGGCTGGAATCCGCGCCTGGATGGCGATCAGGCCATGATGCTCGTGCTCATTGCCGCAGTGTGGAAACAGATCTCGTACAACTTTCTGTTTTTCCTGGCCGGCCTGCAATCCATTCCGCGCTCGTTGATCGAGGCCGCCGCGATTGATGGCGCGTCACCTACGCGCCGATTCTGGACCATCGTCTTTCCGCTGCTGTCGCCGACCACGTTCTTTCTGTTGGTCGTCAACGTCATCTACGCGTTCTTCGATACGTTTGCAGTGATCGACACCACCACGCAAGGCGGCCCCGGCACGTCCACCTCCATCCTGGTCTACAAAGTCTACAGCGACGCTTTCAACGGCCTGGACCTGGGGTCGTCGGCGGCACAGTCCGTCGTGCTGATGGTCATCGTCGTCGCACTCACGGTCGTGCAGTTCCGCTACATCGACCGCAAAGTCCAGTACTGATCAAAAAGGCTACGCATCATGGTTGAACGCCGTCCCTGGCTGGACATCCTGGCTCACATCATCCTGCTGTGCGGGGTGGCTCTGGTCGCCTTTCCGCTGTATGTGACGTTTGTCGCCTCGACCCAGACCGCCCAGGAAGTCGCCGCCGCACCGATGTCGCTGCTGCCCGGCCCGCACTTTGTCGAGAACTACACGCGCGCCCTGACCAACGCTGGCGTGGGCAGCATGCTGTACGTCAGCTTGATCATGGCACTGGTCATCTCGCTGGGCAAAATCGCCATCTCATTGCTCTCGGCCTTTGCCGTGGTGTATTTCCGCTTTCCGGGGCGCATGTTCTTTTTCTGGATGATCTTCGTCACCCTGATGCTGCCTGTCGAAGTCCGTATCGCGCCCACCTACAAAGTCGTCGCCGATCTGGGATTGCTCAATAGCTACGCCGGCCTGACGCTGCCGCTCATCGCCTCAGCCACCGCGACGTTCCTGTTCCGCCAGTTCTTTCTGACCGTTCCCGATGAGCTCGTCGAAGCCGCGCGCATCGACGGCGCCAGCCCGCTGCGATTTTTCCGCGACGTGCTGCTGCCGCTATCGCGCACCAGCATCGCCGCCCTCTTTGTCATCCAGTTCATCTATGGCTGGAACCAATACCTCTGGCCGCTGCTCATCACCACCCAGGAAGACATGTATCCCGTGGTCATCGGCATCAAACGCATGATCAGCGGCGGCGACAGTGTCACTGAGTGGAACATCACCATGGCCACCGCGCTATTGGCCATGATCCCGCCGGTACTGGTCGTGATCCTGATGCAAAAGTGGTTCGTCAAAGGCTTGGTCGATACCGAAAAATAACCGTGCCGCCCACCACCTGGGCAGCCGCTTACGCAAAGAACATCTCATGGCAACCCTGAGCTTTCGCAACGTCAAGAAAACCTATGCCGGCAACGTCGCCGTCATCCACGGCATCGACGCAGACGTGCAAGACGGCGAGTTCATCGTGATCGTCGGCCCATCCGGCTGCGGCAAATCCACACTGATGCGGATGGTCGCCGGACTGGAAACTGTCACCAGCGGCGAGATCCTGATCGACGGCAAAGTCGTCAACCAACTCGAGCCGGCCGAACGCGACATCGCCATGGTGTTCCAGAACTATGCGCTCTACCCGCACATGAGCGTGTTCGACAACATGGCCTACGGCCTGAAAATCCGCAAATTCTCCAAGGACGACATACGCAAACGCGTCGACGCCGCCGCCAAGATCCTGGAACTCGACAAGCTGCTCGACCGCCGCCCGCGCCAACTGTCCGGCGGCCAACGCCAGCGCGTCGCCATGGGCCGCGCCATCGTGCGCGAACCCAAAGTCTTTCTGTTCGACGAGCCCCTCTCCAACCTGGACGCCAAACTGCGCGTGGCCATGCGTCTGGAAATCATGAAACTGCATCGGCGCCTGGGCACCACCAGCCTGTACGTCACGCACGATCAAGTCGAGGCCATGACGCTGGCCCACCGCATGATCGTCATGAACCAGGGCGTCCCCGAGCAAATCGGCACTCCCATGGAGGTCTTCGAAAAACCGGCCTCCACCTTTGTCGCAGGCTTCATCGGCTCACCGCCCATGAACCTGATCACTGTCAACACCAGCGCCGACGGCGGCGTCCAGACCCAGGACGGCATCACCCTGCAAATCCCCGCAGACCAAGTCCCCGCCGCCGTGCGTGGCCGACCCGTCATCCTGGGCATACGTCCCGAACACATCCATCTCAATGGCCAAGGCATCCCCGCCGAAGTCGAAATGATCGAAACCCTGGGCTCGGAACAGCTCCTGCACGCCCGCTGCGGTCAATCGCCTATCGTCGTCCGCTGTCCCACCAGCCTATTGGCCGCCACACCGCTCAAACCCGGCGATTCGATTCATCTGGACTCGGACGGCCAGCATGCCTTGCATTGGTTCGACGTAGAGACTGGCCGGCGACTCTGATGATGCGGTGAATCCATCAGCGTGGCGTGATCAACCTCTAAACGCTGCGGTCTGCACGCACCTGAATCGCTGGCGGCATCGGCACGGACCACGTCTCGGACAACTTGTGCAACGCCGGCACAATCGTGGGGTCCAAGGACACGCCCTGACTGAGCTGCCGCGCCCGTAGCGCCAGCCCCCGATCACCCGGCAATCGCACCGCGTCCACGCCGGGCCGAGGCGAATTCTCGCGGCATTGCTGAGCCAGCCAATCCATCTGCCGATGAAAGTCCTCTTTGCCACCAAAACCCGTTGTGTCGTGCAGCGTCAAATACACCGTAGCCCCCCACCCCTGGGCGCCGTCGGCGCGGCCATAACCGCCTAGCCCGCCGGTCAGCGCCTCGATCAGCAAAGCCAGGCCATAGCCCTTGTGCCCTGCGGAAATCCCGCCCACGGGCAAGATAGTGCCCGGCGGCTGAGCAAACAATACCGACGGATCACGCGTGGGATGACCCTGCGCATCGATCAACCAGGGCTCGTCGAACTGCTTGCCCTGCTGCGCCAGACGTGCAGACATGCCATTGGTCGTGATCGACGCGGAGATGTCGATCAACAACGGTGATGCCGCGGGGATGCCTGCGGCAATAGGATTGGGTGTGAACACTGCCTGCGTGCCGCCAAAAGGCGCCACACTGCGTGCCGCTGGATCGGACGAGGCCAACACGATCAACATGTCTTGTTCAACCGCGCGCAACAGATAGCTGGCCAGGCAGGCAATATGGTGGCTGCGCCGGATGACCAGGGTTGCCGAACCGAAACGGCGCGCACGCGGCAGCAATTCATCAATCGCGCGGCACACCAGCCAGGGACCAGGCAAACGCCGGCCATCCCACAACACCGCGGCCTCTTTGTCAGACAAGACCTCGGGCTCGCCGTCATTGGCCATGCGGCCTTGCTGCAGTTCCGCGGCGTAGGGGGCCAACAGCGCCAGGCCATGCGTCGTATGTCCCAGTAAATCGCCCTCGACCAAGACATCGGCCACGGTAGCCGCGATATCTGTACGCATCCCGGCCTGCACCAACACTCGCTCGGCAAATTCCCGTAGCGCGCCAGCTTCATACACCCCAACCTCATCATGACTCATGCCGTCACGCTCCTTTTCTGCATCGACATGCGATATACGCCTTTGCACAGCGGTATCAACCAAACCAGGATTGCCAGAACGCCCAGGCCGCAAGCAATCGGACGGCTGAAGAACGCCCAGAAATTCCCATCGGCCTTGATCATCGAGAAAACGAAATGCTCTTCGAGCATCCCGCCCAGCACTACCCCTAGCACAGCTGGTGCGATCGGAAAGTCATTCTCCTCCATCAGATACGCCAGCACGCCCATTACCAACATCACCAGCACATCAAACACGCTGTTGTTGATGGCAAAAGTCCCCACGATGCAGAACAGCAGAATGATAGGCATCAACACATTGCGCGGCACATTCAGCACCTGCTTTGCCGTCTTTACCGCCAGATAACCCAACGGCAACATGATGAGGTTCGCCAATACGAACACGGCGAAAACCGCATACATCTCGACCGGGCTGTTGGTAAAAATCATCGGTCCCGGCGTCATATTTTTCATATACAGCACACCGATCACGATCGCCGTAATGGAATCCCCCGGAATCCCGAACACCAATGCGGGAATCCACGCGCCGGCCAATGCGGAATTATTGGCGGCCCCGGCCTCGACGATCCCTTCCACATGGCCGGTGCCGAATTTCTCTGGCTCGCGCGAAAAACGCTTGCTCACGCCATACGACATCCAGGCCGCGATGTCAGCGCCCGCCCCAGGCAGAATACCCACCACGGTTCCCAGCACACTGCCGCGCGCAACACTGGCAGGATACTTGCGCATCAATCCGCCCATGCCCGTGAAAATATTCCCGATGCGCCCTTTGATATCCACCGGACGCTGACTGATATCCGTGGCGTAACGCAGCACCTCGGACACCGCAAACATCCCCACCATCATCGGCAACAGCGTCACCCCATTGAGCATGTCATCGTTGCCGAACGTGAAACGCGGATACGCCGCAGGATTGTTCATCCCCACACAGGCCAGCAACAGCCCTATCAGCAACGACACAAAGCCCCGCAGCGTGCTCGATGGCGAAATGAATATCGCGCACGACAGGCCCAGCACCACCAGCCAGAAAAACTCGTACGACGTAAAGTTCAACGCAAAATCCGCCAGCATCGGCGCGCACGTGATCAACACAAACGTGCCGAACAGCCCGCCAATACACGAGAACACGATACTCGCGCCCAAGGCCTGATCCGCCAAGCCCCGCCGCGTCATGCTGTAGGCCTCGTCGGTATAGGCTGCCGACGACGGCGTGCCTGGTATGCGCAACAAACACCCCGGAATATCCCCGGACGTGATCGCCATCGCCGTGGCCGTCACCATCATCGCGATAGCGGGGATCGGGTCCATGAAAAACGTGATGGGCACCAGCAGCGCGACTGCCATCGTCGCGCTCAGCCCGGGCACCGCCCCCACAAACAGACCGAATATCGCAGACAGCAAAATCACGCCCAGCACAAACGGGTCGGCTACCTGCAGCAATGCCTGATAGATATGTTCAGATGCCATGATGTCACCACGCCAACGGTTCGAGCAGACCCCACGGCAATGGCACGTGCAGCACACTGTAGAACATCACATGAATGACGAGCGAGACAATCAGCGCCACCATCAACGCGCGCACCCAGCGCACGCCAAACAGGCGTTGCATCACCAGCAGCAACAAGAATGAGCAAGGCAAAAATCCCAGCCAATCAGCCGCCATGAAATAAAACACCAGGGAAATCGGCACCATCAGAAAACGCAGCACCGCCAGCGGATCGCGCAACCACGCAGGCCAGCCGCCGCGCGCAGCGCCCGCACGGCGCGCACGCCATCCCTGGATCACCAGCAACACAGAACAAATAAACAGACCTATTGAAATCAGCGTCGGAAACAGACTCGCGCCAAAATGCTGGCCAGGAATCACGGGAAACATGCGCGCAACGGCGAAAGTAAATACAGAGAAAACGCCCAGCACAATCCCAATTCGAATATCGTCGAATTTCATGGGACCTCTTTTAAATGAGGGTTCGACACCCCGGCCAACACAACAGGCCGGGGAATGCGATGCGGCAACGATGCCGATTGGCTACTGCGGCGCGGGGCGCGCCATGCCAATAGCAGAAATCACTTGCCCGAAATCATCCATCGAACGTTGCATGAATGTGCCGTACTCGGCACCGCCGGCCCAGCCGATGCCAAAGCCGCGCTGCTTCATGAAGTCCTGGTATTCCTTGCTGTGATTGATCTTGTCGAGCGCTTGCACCATCCGTTTGGTGACATCGTCGGGCAGGCCCTTGGGACCTGCGATGCCGCGCCACACGCCGATCTTCCAATCTACGCCGATAGATTCTTTCAACGTTGGCACATCGGGGTACAGCACCTCGCGCTTGTCGGCCATCACCGCCAATGGTTTCGCCTTACCGGCGTCGATCATCGGACGCGCCTCTGGCAAGGAGGTCGGCACGATATCGATACCGCCAGAGGCCAATTCCAACATGGCCGGTGCCGCGCCGTTGGATGGCACAAACGGGACCGCCGCTGGGTCCAGACCTGCGGTCTTGAGCATACCGGCGATCGCAATGTGCCAGATACCGCCCTGACCCGTGCCTGATGCCTTGAGTTTGCCGGGATTCGCCTTGATCGCCTCCATCAAATCGCCCATCGTCTTGTACGAAGACGAGGCGCTGACAGAAACCGCAGCAGGATCCACGTTCATCAACCCGAGCGGCGTATAGTCCGCGGGCGACAGAGACGTCAGGCCCAGGTGCTTCATCATCGCGATCTCGACCGTCAACATGCCCAACGTATAGCCATCAGGCCGGGCCTTGGCAATCGCTGCATGTCCCACGACCCCGTTGCCGCCCGTGCGGTTGACGACGTTGACGGGTTGGCCCAATTCCTTTTCCAGCAGCGAGGCGATGATGCGCGCTGTGGCATCGGTACCTCCTCCAGCGCCCCACGCCACATACATCGTGATAGGCCTTTCAGGCCAATCCGCGTATGCCAGCGGAGAAAAAGCGCACAGCGCTAACGCCCATCCAAGTAAGCGGTGTTTCCTCATCGTATTGTCTCCAGGTCCTTCGTGGAATGCCCGGCGGATGCCGGATCCGGTCAGCTACGATAGGGGCGCAATGTGTACTTGCACCCTCATTTTGAAATAACAACAGACGCTCTGTGATAGTGTGAAACCATCTTAATTGATCGTTATTAGCAGAGCAATCAACGATTCGCCTACTGGCCTACGAGAACCCATTGCTCGAGAGATCTCCTGTTTGCCACCAACGCCAAAGCCCTCGCATGCAGATCACGAACGCTATTCATTGGCGCGCCCGTAGGCGCCAATGAATAGCCGCCCTGCAAGATCTTCGTCCTTGCAGAAATCATCGCCTACGAAGCCTACGTAGACCGCTCGTGCCAGCGACGAGGGAATCAGAGATGCTGTGAGTCGAAGCGGGGCAGTGACCGTGTTGGCGCGCCTCGGAGTCGAGCGAGGGAAACCGAAGGAGCGTAGCGACGAGGTTGACGAAGCGGTGTCGGCCGCGCAGGCGGCCGACCGACTCCGTGAAGCGCCAACACGGTCACTGCCCCGCTTCGACGTCCAATAGCACTCAATCCCAGCATCAAGGCAACGCCACAGACTCCTGCACAGGCGATACCCGGGGTAACGGCGCAGCGACACGCCAGATAGCTCGACGGCGCAGGGCTGTGAGCAGTTTCAGACCGTAGGGCCAATCGCCAAAGCCGCTTTCCGTGTTGATATGCCCGGCGCCAGAGAGCACCTCGATACGGCTTCCCCACGCCGACGCAAACTGATGGGCACGATCCAGCCGGCAATACGGATCATCGTCGCTCGCAACAACGACGGACTGGAATGGCAGCGAATGCAATGGGACCGGGCCGAATGCGCGTATGCCATCCGGCGCACTGTGGCGTTCAACATCAGGCGGCGCCACCAGCAGCGCGCCCGCGACCTTGGCTCGCAGTGGAACCGGCAGGCTTACGGATGCCAGGCACCCCAGGCTATGGGCGATCAACAGCACAGGACACGCCGCGCGGTCGACATAGGCCGCCACCGTCGCATGCCAGACCGCCGGATCGGGATTGTCCCAATCAGGCTGCTGCACACGCTGCGCATGCGGTAGACAGTGCGCCCAGCGCGTTTGCCAATGGCCGGGGCCGGAATCCTTCCAGCCCGGAACGATAATCGGTTGGAATCTCATGGCGGATATGATGCCGCGCAGTCTTATGATGGCAAACGAATAAATCGTCTTTTGTATATATACGGATTTGCATATAGAAACGGCCGTCATCCGCCCCTTGGGTTCCGCGTTTTCTGTTGACGCGATTGCCCCGGCGCAGCGCGGAAACAGCGGGGCCCTGTGCTTTGATACGGGATTTCCCTCCCCTTTGCGAGGGGGCTTACGCCCCCGTTTGCGCCTCAAAGCGGGGCTTGTTTCAGGTATGCTTGCCGTGCACTGAGCGGGTGCACAGACCAGGGTCTGCCCCGCCTGAATACGAAATATGAAGCCAAGGAGATCCCTCATGAAACAAACATTTCGCCTCAGCCCGGTACTGGCTGCGCTGAGCCTCGCGGCAGGCCTCACGGTCTCTGCAGGCGTGCAGGCAGAGAGCATCAAAATTGGCGTCGTCGGCCCGACTACAGGTCCGGTGACTCAATACGGCGCCATGGTGCGCGAGGGGGTCGATACAGCCGTCGAGATGATCAACGCTGCCGGCGGCGTGGATGGCAAAAAACTGGAAACCGTCATCATCGACGATGGATGCGAGCCCAAACAAGGGCCGGTCGCGGCCAACCGCATTGTCAATGACGAAATCGGTTTTGTCGTCGGCCACGTCTGCTCGGGCGCCACGATCGCGGCTGCCGACGTCTACAACAATGAGGGTGTGGTGATGGTGACGCCCTCGGCCACCTCTCCTGCCCTGACCGACGGCAAAAACTACGAGTTTATTTTCCGCACCATAGGCCGTGATGACCAACAAGGCCCCGCCGCCGCGAAATTCATTCTGAATACGCTCAAGCCCAAAACCGTCGCGATTTTGCACGACAAACAATCCTACGGTCAGGGTATCGCCACCGCCGTTAAAAACGATCTGGAAAAGGCCGGCACCAAAGTCGCGGTCTTCGAGGGTATTAACGCAGGCGACAGCGACTATTCCGCCGTCATCACCAAACTGAAATCCAATAATGTGGATTTCGTCTATTACGGTGGTTATCACCCCGAAATGGGCTTGTTGCTGCGCCAGGCCGCCGAACAAGGCGTCAAGGCCAAATTCATGGGCCCCGAGGGTGTCGGCAACCCGGACATCAACGCCATCGCCGGTCCTGCCGCCGAAGGCATGTTGCTGACTTTGCCCGCCGATTTCACACAAAATCCGGCCAACGCCGATATCGTCAAAGCATTCGAAAGCAAAAAGCGCAACGCCAGCGGCGCGTTCCAGTTGACCGCCTATGCGGCCACTCAGGTCATTGCCGACGGCATCAAGGGCGCGGGCAGCACCGATCCGACCAAGGTCGCTCAATACCTGCACGCCAATACCTTCCAGACTCCCATCGGCAAAACGTCATGGAACAAACAAGGCGATCTGAACGAATTCGAATTCCAGGTCTTTACCTGGCACAAAGACGGCAGCAAGACGGCCTATAAGTAATATCGCCTGATCGCCATCAGGTAACTCAAGCGCTCATTAGTATCAAAAACCCGGATATCCGGGTCACATAAACGGGGCTCTCGGAGCCCCGTTTTGCTTTATTTCCGTACAATTTCCCCAGTCTTGACAATTATTTTCAAAGTTTCGTATAGAAACCACATCACGAAACAAGAAATGTCTAATCGGCCGTGAATTATAATTAACCGCTGTTTTAGTTACATAATTTTCATTTATTTAATAACAAATGCAGCAATTACCGGCTAGATAACAAAGAGGATTTCCCGTATTTCCCGAGAAATAGCTGTTTTCTTGTCCGCATTAGCGGCGATAACAGGGCGAATTGTATCTATATTTTTCTACATATCGCCTTACGATCTTGCAGACACAATATAAACAGTAAAATTTGCGAACTCGAACTCTACGGATACTCCCTTCATAATGGCCGAGCCTCTTTTTTATGGCATAGGTATCAGTATGTTAGCGGTTTGCCCTGCCTTGAGAAGCAGCGGGCACACCGTCTTCCACTTCATCGCAGATAGTCTGGCTTTACCCGTCGGATAATCGGCGCGGCTTGGGCGATTACTGGCAGGCGCAGCCAGTATGTCCAGCGCCTCGTGGGCTGGTGTATCAGTTGTGCGGCTACTGGCTGCCAGCAAAACAAAATCAAAAGGCTCTCAAGAGCTGTTGTTGAAGGAATTTCATTCATGGCAAAACGTGTTGCCGTCGTAGGGCTCTCGTTCCGGTTTCCGCAAACGGATACCGAGCGATATTGGAATGACCTGATGGCCGGACGCGATCTGGTCACCCAAGTCGACGCCAGCCGTTGGCAGCAAGACGCCTATCTGCACCCTGCCAAAGACCACCCCGGCACTGCCTATACCTTCTCTGCTGGATCCTTGGGGGATATTTCCGGTTTCGACGCACATTTTTTTGGCATCTCGCCGCGCGAAGCTTCTCTGATGGACCCGCAGCAGCGCATGCTGCTGGAATTGTGCTGGGAAGCCATCGAAAACGCCGGCATAGCGCCCTCGCGCATGCGCGGCAGCGACTGCGGCGTCTATATCGGCATCGCCAGCGCCGACTATTCCTATCGCCTGTCTGACGATATGGGCGCTGTCGACGCCTCGATGGCGACGGGCAATACGTCCAGTATCGCGGCCAACCGCCTGTCTTACCTGTTCGATCTGCACGGCCCGAGCATGGCCGTGGACACGGCGTGCTCGTCGGCACTGGTCGCTGTGCACCAGGCCTGCCGCGCCATCATGACGGGCGAAACCACGCAGGCCATCGCAGGCGGCATCAGCTTGCACTTGCACCCCTATGGCTTCATCACGTTTTCCAAAGCCTCGATGCTGTCGCCCGAAGGGCGCTGCAAGGTTTTCGACGCCGCGGGTGACGGCTACGTCCGTTCCGAGGGTGGCGGCCTGTTGCTGCTGAAAGACTACGACCAGGCAGTCGCCGACCGCAATCACATCCTGGCCGTCATCGCGGGCAGCGCCGTCAACACCGACGGCCGCAAATCCGGCCTGACCGTACCCAACGCCAATGCACAGATTTCGCTGATGCAGCAGGTGTACGAACGCGCCGGAATCGACATCACCGACATCGATTACCTGGAGGCCCACGGTACCGGCACCGCCGTCGGCGATCCTATCGAGACACGTGCCATCGGCGCGGCACTGGGCCAACCCCGCGGCGCGGGCAAGCCCCTGACCATCGGCTCGGTCAAGAGCAACCTGGGTCACCTGGAGGCGGCCTCTGGCGTCGCCGGCCTGGTCAAGGCCATCTACAGCCTGCAACACCGCGTCGTGCCCGCCACCATCGGCATCAAGACGTTGAACCCGGCCATCGAGTTCGACAGCTGGAATATCTCCGTTGCCACCGAGAACTATGCCCTGCCCGCCAGCGGCACGCTGACCATCGGCGTCAACTCGTTCGGGTTTGGCGGCGCAAACGCCCACGTCATTCTGCAAAGCGCCCCCGAAGCCGACAACGATCCCGCCGACAAGCTGGCCAACACCGCAGCGGTGCCCGTGATCGTGTCCGGCAAAACGCCGGAGGCACTGAAGGCCGCCGCCCGTGACTTGGCGGGCGTCCTGCAAAGTCAGCCCGGACGCGCCCTGTACGACGTCGCCTACCACGCCGCCATGCGCCGCGAATGGCACGCCGAACGCGCCGTCGTCTACGGCACCGACAGCGAACAAGTCGCACAGGCCCTGACCCAATTCGCCGATGGCGACGCTCCCCGCTACAGCGTGGCGTCCGGCAGCGCCGTGCCCGACGCACAAGGCGCGGTATTCGTCTATTCGGGGAACGGCTCACAGTGGGACGGCATGGGCCGCCAATTGCTGGCCGATCCGGTTTTTGCCGAAGCTGTCCACGAAATCGATACGTTGTTTGCTCCCCTGTCCGGTTATCGCCTGGGCGACGAACTCGCACGCACCGACAGCGCCAACCAATACGCACGCACCGAAGTCGCGCAACCGGCCTTGTTCGCGATTCAGGTGGGCATCACCCGCATGCTCGCGCAGCGCGGCATCTTGCCAACCGGCGTTATCGGCCACAGCGTCGGCGAAGTCGCCGCCGCCTGGGCATGCGGCGCGTTGACCCTGGCCGACGCAGTTCAGGTCATATTCCATCGCAGCCGCCTGCAAGGCAGCACCAAGGGCCATGGCTGCATGACTGCCGTCGGGATAGACGGCGGCGCTGCCCTCGCCCTGTTGACCGAACTGCAGCTCACGAACGCCGTGTGCGTCGCCGGCTACAACAGTGTGCGCGGCGCCACCCTGGCGGGCGACCCAGCCGCGCTGGGCACCGTAGAGGCTGTCCTGGCCGAACGCCAGATCTTCTACAAGCGCCTGGATCTGGACTATGCCTTTCACAGTGCTGCCATGGACCCCATCCAGGCAGACCTGCAACAAGCCCTGGCCGGCCTGGCACCCAAGGCAGGCCACACGCCGTTCTATTCGTCAGTAGACGGCAAACTGCTGGACGGCAAAAAACTCGGCGCAGACTATTGGTGGCGCAACGTCCGTGAACCGGTACGTTTTCACCAGGCCATCGACGCTCTGGTCGAGCGAGGCGACAACGTCTACATCGAAGTCGGCCCGCATCCGGTGCTGCGCTCGTACGTCAACGACGCCCTGAACAGCATCGAACGCAAGGGCCGTGTCCTGTTGACCGCCAGCCGCGGCAACGACGATCCCGCCCGCATTCATGACACCGCTGGCCAGGCCATCCTGAGCGGCGCGCAAATCGACTGGCAAGACCTGTTCCCCTGGGAAGGCCGCCACGTCATCATGCCCGCCTACCCCTGGCAACGCGAGCGCTATTGGCACCCGACCAGCGCCGACTCGCTGGGCCAGTTGCAGCGCGCCAAGGTCCACCCCCTGCTGGGATACCCGCTCAGCCAGCACGAAGGCATCTGGGAAAACCAGCTCGATACCAAGCTATATCCCTGGCTGGCCGACCACATCGTGGGCGACGCTACCGTATTTCCTGGCAGCGGATTCGCCGAGATCGCCTTGGCCGCGGCACAGCAATGGCAGCCGGCCCAATGGCTGGAAATCGAAGAGCTCGAGATCCGCGCCCCGCTGCTATTGGCCGCCTCACCGTCCAAACGCACCCGCGTGACGGTCGATACCTCTGACGGCGGCATGCGGATTCAAGCCAAAGACGTAGGCAGCCCCGAGCCATGGACCCTGCACGCCTCGGCCCGCATTCTGCGCGAGGCCAGCGACGCCCTGATTACAGGCGCCCCTGTGCGAGCACTCGAGCGTCCCTACGACTTCACGACCGACAGTCATGCCTTGCTGACTCGCGCGGTGGGCCTGGATTACGGTGATGCGTTCCGTGCCGTCCATCATGGCTGGAAAGAATCCGACGATACCGTGCTGGCTGTCCTGCAGCCTGCGGCGGTCCTGCAAGACCAGTTACCACGCAGCCTGTTGCATCCGGCGCTGCTGGACTGCACGTTCCAGCTGATCATCCAACTGTTGCGCGACGACCCCGCCATGGGTCAAGGCGTCGCCTTCGTGCCCGCAAAGATCGGGCGACTGGCCGTGCGCTCAGAGACCGATGTGCCGCATTTCGTGCGCGCACGCCTGTTGCGCCGTGCACCGCATTCGCTGACGGCCGAATTCGACATTTACAACGCCGCGGGCGAACAAATCGCCGCTGTGCGCGAAGCCCGCTTCAAGAGCATCCGTCTGTCCAAAACGGCTGGCGACACGCTGGACTTTGTCGACGACGCAGGCGTGCCTCGCCCACATGCCCTGGATCCGCGCAGCCGAATCAGTGCGCTGGATGCCGACGCGGCTTCGGAGGCCTGGGCTGCCCTGGCCGCCAGCGCCGCGCAGGACCAGACGCATATACGTTACGCCCACGAAATCGAGCCCTTGCTGGACAGCCTGTGCGACCATTTCTTTGTCCGGGCGCTGACCTCGTTGGCGCCTAACGGCCACCATCTGTACAACGACGCTGTCGAGCGCTGCCGCCAAGCGTCGCCCGATGCCGCTGCCTTGCTGGACCACTTGTTGGCGCGCGCCACCGACACAGGCCTGTTGGAACGCTCGCCCTCGGGCTGGGGCATCCCTGTCCAGGAAGACAACGCGCCCGATGTCATCGACATCTGGAACAGCCTGCTGCGCGAATATCCCGACTATGCGCACATCGTGCATGCCGTCGGCCGCGTTGGCCTGCATCTGGGCCGACTCCTGCAGGGCCAGGTCACATTGGATAGTGTCTGCCCTGCTGACGCCTCCCCCAGCGCGCTGACGCACCAGATCCTGGGCACCGAGGCTCGCGAGCGCATCGGTGCCAGCTTGCAAACCCTGCTGACGCAGGCACAAAACCAATTGCCTGCCGGTACACGGTTGAACGTACTGGAAATCAGCGCCTACGCACCGGCCTTTGCGGTGCATTGCTGCACAGCGCTGGATTTCGATCTGGCCGACTACCGCTACGTTTCCACGCAGCAATCCGCCATCGAACACGCGCAGCGCCTGCTCGATGCGTATCCCGATGCCTCGTGCGGCCTCATCGACGGCTCCTCGCAACCCGATGAATCCGGATACTACGACCTGATCGTCCTGCATGCCGACACCACCAGCCCCGACGACGCTTTGCGCTCGCTGGAGTATGCCCGAGTGCATCTGAAGACCGGCGGCACCTTGCTGCTGCTCGGCCATCATCCCGTCGCGTGGCTGGATTTCGTGGCTGGTGCGCAAGCCACCTGGTGGACTCCGGCCGACGCCGACGGACTGCGTGCCTCATGCCAGTATCCTGCCCGCCTGTGGCAGGACATGCTGACACAACAAGGCTATACCTGCGGCCCGGTCCTGGAGTTCGTTCCCGAGTCGTTGTCGGGCCCCTATCTGCTGAGCGCGGTCGCCACCGCGGCGTCTGCCACCGTACAGCCTGTGGTCCCTGCTCCGGCTGCCGCAACGCAAGCGGCTTCACAGCCCGAACAGCCGGGCTGGCTGCTGCTCGCGGGATCTCAAGACACCAACATGGCGTTGGCCCGGGCCATCACCACGGCCCTGAACGCAGCAGGCCATCGCACACTGATCCAACGCGACGTCGATTGCGCCAATCTGGATGTACTGCTGGCTCAAGCCGCCAGCCAGTTGGGCGCCATTCATGGCGTCATCCACCTGGACGGTCTGATTCCGAGTGCGGCCAGCCACACCACCGAACTGCAGACGCAAGTCCGCCGTTGCGCCCTGGCCGCCTCCGCCGCTCAGACGCTCGAACGCAGCAATAGCAAAGCCACCCTCTGGCTCATCACTGCAGGCGCTGCGCAGCATCTGGCCGCGCCCGATGCCCTGTCCGCCGGCCTGAACGATACGCCGCTGTGGGGCTTTGGCCGCACGATGATGAACGAGGCCGCCAACTACGGCGTGCGCCTGCTGGATCTGCCCCATGCCGAGCCCACCGACGTATTGATCAACGCCCTGGTGCGCGAGCTGTGCCACCCTGACGCCGAACAAGAGGCGGCGCTGACGGCCAATGGCGAGCGCTACGCGCCCCGCCTGCACGGCCTGCCGCGTCCGTCCAACGCTGCTGCAGAGGATCACACGGCAGACCAGATCAGCCTGGGCTTTGAATTCCCGGGGCAGCTGCGCAATCTGCGCTGGCAAGCCGGTCCGGCGGCCGAACTGGCCGAGGATCAACTGGAAATCGACGTCCACGCCACCGGCCTGAATTTCCGCGACGTGATGTACGCCCTGGGCCTGCTGTCGGACGAAGCCATCGAAAACGGCTTTGCCGGCCCCACGCTGGGCCTGGAATTCGCAGGCACCGTGCGGCGCGTCGGCCCGCAGGCCGAAGGCGACTACCAGCCCGGTGACTCGGTCGTGGGCTTTGGCCCGGCCAGCTTCTCCAACCGCGTCTTTACCAAAGCCAGCGCCATCGCCCACATCCCCGAAGGCATCTCCTTCGAGGCAGCGGCGACGATCCCCAGCACCTTCTTTACCGTCTACTACGCGCTGCACCACCTGGCTCAGCTCGAAGAAGGCGAAAAAGTCCTGATCCATGGCGCGGCAGGCGGCGTCGGCATTGCCGCCATCCAGTTTGCACAAGCCCGCGGCGCCGAGATCTATGCCACCGCAGGCTCTGAAGAAAAACGCGACTTCCTGCGCCTGATGGGCGTGCAGCACATCTACGACTCGCGTTCGCTGGCCTATGCCGACGACATCCTGGCCGACACCCAAGGCCAAGGCGTAGACGTGGTCCTGAACTCCCTGGCCGGCGAAGCCGTCAACCGCAACCTGCGTGTCCTGAAACCCTTTGGCCGGTTCCTCGAACTGGGCAAACGCGATTTCTACGAAAACACCCGCATCGGCCTGCGCCCGTTCCGCAACAACATCAGCTACTTTGGCATCGATGCCGACCAACTGATGCACGAGCGCCCCGCCCTGACCCGCCGCTTGTTCGGCGAAATGATGGCGCTCTTTGCCCAGGGCGTGCTGCATCCCTTGCCCTATCAGGAATTCGACGCCAACGACATCGTCGATGCCTTCCGGTATATGCAGCAGGCGCGCCAGATCGGCAAAATCGTCATCACCTATCGCAACGGCATCCGTCACACGCACGCCGCCGCCGCGACCGCCGATGCCGCCACACTGACACTGCCCGAGCAGGCCACCTACCTGGTCACCGGTGGCCTCAGCGGCTTTGGCCTGCGCACCGCTCAATGGCTGGCCGACAAAGGCGCCCGCCATCTGGCGCTGGTCAGCCGCAGCGGCCCTGCGTCCGAGACGGCACAAGAGGCCATCGCCGAGCTGCAAGCCCGCGGCGTCACCGTCCACGCCGCGCCCTGCGACGTCACCGATGCACAGGCCGTCAACGACCTGGTCACGCATATCCAAAGCGCCATGCCGCCGTTAAAAGGCATCGTGCACGCCGCCATGGTCATCGACGACGGCCTGATCCGCAACGCCACTGCCGAACAGATCCAGCGTGTGCTCGCCCCCAAAGTCCTGGGCGGACAGCATCTGGACGCCGCCACGCAAGACCTGGCGCTGGATTTCTTTGTCATGTTCTCGTCCGGCACCACGCTGTTCGGCAACCCCGGCCAAGCCAACTACGTTGCTGCCAACATGTGGCTGGAGGGCCTGGCCCGCCAGCGCCGCGCCCAAGGCCGTCCGGCCACCTGCGTACGCTGGGGCGCGATCGACGACGTCGGCTACCTGGCGCGCAACAAGAAAATCAAGGACGCCCTGCAAAGCCGCATGGGTGGCGCAGCGCTGGCCTCTGACGCAGCCCTGCACGCCCTCGAAGACATGCTGCTGGCCAACGCCAGCGGCCTGGGCGTGCTGGAACTGGACTGGCGCGCCCTGCGCCGTTTCCTGCCCAGCGCCAACACACCTAAATTCAGCGTCCTGGCCCGACGCAGCAGCGACAGCGGCGACGACGACGGCGACGCCCGCGATATCTCGCATCTATTGGCGACCATGGACGATGCAGCCTTGCATCCCGTATTCGTCGAGATGCTCAAGACCGAAGTCAGCGAAATCCTGCGTGTATCTGCCGACAAGATCAATCCCGACGTCTCGGTCTACGACATGGGTCTCGATTCCCTCATGGGCGTCGAGCTGGTCGTCGCCCTGGAAAACCGGTTTGGCATCCGTCTGCCGGTCATGGCGCTCAACGAAAGCCCCACCTTGTCCAAGCTGGCTGACCGCTTGATCCAACTGCTGCGCGGCGAGGGCGACCATGCCGAACAGGACACGGTATTGGCCCAAGTCGAGCAAGTTGTCTCACAACACACCGACGAAGTCCCGGCCGAAGCCATGGCCAAATTCGCCGATGAACTAAAATCAGGGAACATCAACAGCAAACGCATGATCCACTGACCGTGAGCCTCACTAAAAAAGGCCTGCCCGGCCTCTCAGCCAGCATCAAAGACAAGCTGATCCAGCAAGCCCTGGAACGCAAGCTGCGCCAAGCCGGGCAAGAGCCGCCGTCGCGGACGCTATTCCAATCGTCCGCGCGCAAAAATGCCATTCCCGAAGAGTTCTATCGATTCGATCTGCATCCGGGATACCGTCAGCTGCAAATCATGAACGAAGGCGCCGCCCGCATGGGCGTGCGCAGCCCATTTTTCAAGCTGCACGAAGGCACCGCCGGTGCCGACACCCAGATTGGCGGCAAGTCCTACATCAACTACGCCAGCTACAACTATCTGGGCATGTCCGGCGACCCTGTGGTCCAGGCCGCCGCACGCCAGGCCATGGAGCGCTATGGCACTTCCGTATCCGCCAGCCGGCTAGTGTCGGGCGAACGCCCCATCCATCGCGAGCTCGAGCGCGCCCTCGCCAATATCTACGAAGTCGACGAGGCCATCGCATTCGTCAGCGGCCATGCGACCAACGTATCCACCATCGGCTACCTGTTCGGCCCGCGCGACCTGATCCTGCACGACGAGTTCATCCACAACAGCATCCTGCAGGGTGCACAGCTATCCGGCGCCCGCCGCCTGTCCTTTCCCCATAACGACTGGGCGGCCCTGGACGACATTCTGACCGAGCAACGCCACCAATTCGAACGCGTCCTCATTGTGCTCGAAGGCATCTACAGCATGGATGGCGACTACCCCGACCTGCCCCGCTTCGTCGAGATCAAACGCCGCCACAAAGCCTTCTTGATGGTGGACGAGGCGCATTCGCTCGGTGTCATGGGCAAACGCGGCTATGGCATTCGCGAGCATTTTGGCCTGGCCGGTAAAGACGTAGACATCTGGATGGGCACGCTCAGCAAAACGCTGGCGGGCTGCGGAGGATACATTGCCGGTGAACATGCTCTGATCGAGCACCTGAAGTTCCTGGCGCCGGGCTTTCTATACAGCGTGGGCATGCCCCCCAGCGTCGCCGCCGCGTCGCTGGCCGCGTTGCGCCGCATGCAGGACCTGCCAGAACGCGTTGCCACAATGCAGGCACGTGGCCGTTATTTCCTGGAAACCGCACAGGCCGCCGGCATCGACACCGGCAGCAGTACGGGTTATGCGGTCGTGCCTGCCATCACCGCCAGTTCATTAAAAGCCGCGCGCCTGTCGGCCTCGTTGTTCGAACAAGGCATCAACGTACAGCCCATCCTGTACCCAGCCGTGCCGGAAAAATCCGCGCGATTGCGGTTCTTTATTTCGTGCCTGCATACCGAAGCACAACTCACGCGTACAGTTGCGGCATTGAGTGCGTTGTTGCAAAACGGGCATTAACGTCGAACTGCCAGCCTCGCAGTCGGACCACCCTATCCTGCTGCGTCTCAAATAATCCGGCGCTCAGCAACCAAGAACGCCGTGATGTCCCCCAGAAATGTTTTCGCATGGGCCATAGTGGTCTGCCCTGCAGATGAGGCAAAAGCATCCTGCAGTGTTTGTTCGTCCTTGAACCACAACTCGACAATGCCATCGATCGGCAACGCGTCATGATCGCACGGCGTGCCTTTGTCGCGCTCTCGCGCTATCACCACATTCTGGCGATAGCCACTCACGCCGGGCATTTTTTTCACGAGTTCACCATGAATACGCCACTCGCGTTTAAAGTCCTCTTCGCTCAACGTCGGCAGCCGGCGCAGGAGAGAGATACGTTTCAGGTTTCTTGCGCGCTCATGATCGGTCAACGGAATCACGACAGACTGCTGCGCCGTAACGATATGCAGATCCCCTAGGAAATGGTGTTCATCCCTGACCAGATCCTCTGCTATAGCACTGTTGCCAAACGCGAACGCTGATTGTTGTACGTCATCAAACCAGAGTTGCGAGAAACCATCAAAGTCCCATGGTCCCCGCTCAAAATCAATGCCTCGCTGCTCGCGGTCTACCACCAGGTTCTGCCAATATTCACGCAGACCGGGCGCGCGTGCCGCAAGTGCTCCGTGACTATCGCGCCAATAGGCGTCAAACGCGTCAAAAGCCCAATCCGTTTTCTTGCGAATTAATCCAATCCTGACATTCATCGCGACTCCTAGCTTTATTCAACGAGCAAAAATAACCTCTGCCGTCTGCTCAAGAAGGCTGGCAACAGTAATTTCGCAAACGATCACCTCATGTTTCGGCCGCTCGCGCACGAGCCAGCCCTGGTGCACGTTTGGCCAGCCAAACGCCATGCCTGACTGGCCAACGCTCATAACGAGGATCTACGCCTAGCGTCAATGCCGCGTGGTGCGCCCAGTACGGATCGAATAGTGCCTCGCGTCCCAGTGCGATCAGATCAGCCCTGCCTTCAGCAAGTATGGCTTCGGCCTGATCTGCATCAACGATCATGCCGACGGCCTGCGTTATCACGTTGGCCTCGTTGCGAATTCGCTCTGAAAACGGCACTTGAAATCCCAAGCCACGAGGCACAGGCAGCGCACGCGTCTCTTCTGTCAAGCCGCCCGACGAACAGTCAATCACATCGACGCCGCAGGCTGCGAGCTCTCGAGATAACGCAATCGAATCGTCCAAGCTCCAACCGTCCACACTGCCATCAACGGCCGACAGCCGGCAGAAAAGAGGTTTGTTTGGCGGCCATACCGTGCGGACGGCACGAGCAATCTCGAGTGCCAGCCGCATCCGCCTTGCCAGATCTCCGCCCCATTCGTCATCTCGATGATTCGAATGCGGTGATAAAAAACTTGCGACCAGATAGCCATGGCCAAAATGCAACTCCACCACATCAAAACCTGCCTGGTCCGCGCGTACAGCAGCCTCGACAAACTGCTGTATTACCCCGGCGATCCCGTCTGCAGTGAGCACCTGCGGAGCCGACCATCCCGGCCCGGCCGCCAGTGCGCTTGGTCCGAGCCGCTCCCATGGCTCGGCATCCCCAGCCAGGCGGGATTCCGATAACGCGGCACCGCCCTCCCATAACGGCTCGCTGCCCGCCTTTCGACCAGCGTGCGCCAACTGGACCCCTATGGCCGCACCATTCGCGTGGACAAATTCAACCACGGACTTCAGCGGCGCGATCTGGCTGTCTCTCCACAGCCCCAGATCGGCCGTCCCAATGCGCCCACGAGGGTCGACCGCCGTACTCTCAGTCAAAATCAAACCGGCGCCGCCCAACGCGAACTTTCCCAAGTGCACCAAATGCCAAGGTGTCGCGTGGCCTGCCTCCGCCGCATGTTGGCACATAGGCGAAATCACCACTCGATTCTTCAACTCCAGAGAGCGAAGCTTGATCGGTTGAAAAAGCAGAGGTTCAGTAGAAGTCAAAACTCAAGCTCCTGGATCAAAAGACCATACATTGCGGCACCTTCGTGCACATCAATTCGTCAATGCGTACCGAGATACGCCGCTTTGACTTTCGGATCGTTCAGCAGCTCTCGCCCCGTGCCCTCTAACGTAATGCAGCCGGTTTCCAGCACGTAGGCGCGATCGGCCACACCCAGCGCCTGCTTGGCCATTTGCTCGACCAACAAAATGGTCAACCCCGATTCACGCAACTGACGAATCGCATTAAAGATGTCCTTAATAATCAACGGGGCCAAACCGAGCGAGGGTTCATCCAGCAACAACAACCGAGGCTCACTCATTAACGCGCGAGAAATCGCCAGCATCTGCTGTTCGCCGCCAGACATCGTTCCAGCAAGCTGATCCTGACGTTCGCGCAGGCGCGGGAATCGTTTGAACTCCCGTTCGATAGCCGCCTCCACCGCAGCGGGATCCTTGCGCCGGCAATACCCGCCGAGGGTCAAGTTCTCGCGTACGGTCTGATCCGCAAATATCCCGCGCCCCTCTGGAGACATTGCCACGCCCAGCGACACGCGTTCATGAGCCTTTACGGTTGTCACATCAGCTCCGTTAAATTTGATACTGCCTTCGGCGACAGGCTCCAGGCCGCAAATACTCTTCAGCAACGTGCTCTTGCCCGCGCCGTTTGCGCCGATGATCGTCACCACCTCTCCCGCACGGACCTCCAGGCACACACCTTTGACGGCCTGGATCGCACCATAGGCGATCTTGACTGAATCGAGTTTCAACATATTTAGGCCTCCCAGGCTAAGCGGTAGCAGTTGCGCCCTCGGGCTCGTCGACACCCAGGTAAGCCTCCACCACGCGAGGGTTACTCTGCACTTCCGAGGGCTTGCCCTCGGCGATCTTGACCCCGTAGTCCAGCACAATCACATGATCAGAGATCGACATGACCAGATCCATGTGATGCTCGACCATCAGAATGCTCACGCCGCATTTCCCGACACGCACCAGCAATTGCCCTAGCTCGGCAGTCTCCTGCGGGTTCAAACCTGCAGCCGGCTCATCCAGCAACAGCAGTTGTGGCTCAGTCGCCAATGCTCGCGCGAGCTCCACTCTACGCTGCAACCCATATGGCAAACTGCCGGCCGGTTGATGCGCCAAATGCGACAATCCCACCAGATCCAGCAACTGCAGCGCCCGGTCACGTGTGGCGACTTCTTGCTTCCTGGCATTTGGCAGCATCAACATAGATGCGAAAAAGCCGTTCGTCATCCTGCTATGCCGGCCGAGCATGACGTTATCCAGCACAGAAAGCTCTGCGAACAATCGCAGGTTCTGGAACGTCCGCCCCATGCCCATGCAGCAGATCGAATACACCGGACGTCCCGAAATTTCCTGGCCAAGAAACCGAATGGAGCCTTCACTAGGAGGGATCAAGCCCGTGAGCATATTAATCATGGTGCTCTTGCCCGCGCCATTTGGCCCGATCAAGGCGTGGATATGCCCGCGCTGCAACTGAAACGACACATTCTGTGCGGGCTTCACTCCCCCAAAGTGCTTAGTAACACCTTGCGCGATCAGTAGTTCGCCCTCTCCTTTGGGACCGATTCGCGTCGACTCACTACCGGCGCTGCCGGTCTGCAGTGCCTGTGCCGGCCGGCGAAACCACTTCGCAAATAATCCCGTTACGCCTCCCGGCATCACATAGAGCGCAAAGAGCAACAAGAAGCCGTACAGAAAATGCTGTACCGAAGGCCAACGTGCCAGGAGAGCATCAATCAACGTCAAAATGACTGCACCCACCAAGGGCCCATATTGCGACCCCGCGCCACCAAACAGGACCAACAACAGGATAAAAATCGATAAGTGGAATGTGATGAAGTCAGAATTAATGTATTGATTCTGCTGCGCGACCAGCGCTCCCGCGATCCCGCAGGTGACCGCTGCCACCACAAATGCGATCACCTTGGCGCGATAGACCCGTACTCCTACCGACGAGGACGCGATCTCATCAGCCTGCAACGACAGAAACGCACGGCCAAAACGGCCTCGCAGCAGATTACGCAACAACAAGTGCGTAACAGCACAGAGAACAATTCCAAATCCCACCCACTGCTGCGACGTCAAGGGCTCATCATCCCACGTCAGCGGTCTGATGCCGTAAATGCCCGTGGCTCCGCCAAATACTTCGGTCCATTCGCCGACGATTTTCTCAACCACAATACCGAAAGCCAAGGTCACCATTGCGAGATAGGGACCCTTGACTCTCAACGATGGCAAGGCAATCAAAACGCCACACAAGCCTGAAATACCTGCAGCGATCACCAGCGCGAGCCAAGGGTTGACCTCAGTCCCCGTGGTGATCAGCGCCACAGCATAGGCGCCGGCGGCGAACAGCCCTGCCTGGCCGAGAGATTTTTGCCCCGCGTACCCTACCAACACATTCATGCCAGCAGCGCAGAGATAGTAGACACACATCATGAAAACAATGCGCAGGTAGTAATCGTTGCCGACGAATGACATCGCACCAGCCAAGATCGCTGCGGCCAGCACGACTAGCGGGAAATGTAGGCGGTCTTTCATACCTTCTCCACCATTTTCTTTCCGAACAAGCCCGTTGGGCGTACGGCCAGAACCAGAATCACCAAGACGAACACGGCAACCTCGCGCCATTGCGCCTGCCATAGATTCACCAGTGATTCGAGAACGCCCAGTACAAACCCGCCGATGACGCAACCTCGAGGATTACTGAGCCCGCCGATCATGGCTCCGGAGAAACCCTTCAACCCCACCGTCAGCCCCATAAAAATAGAGGCTTGGGCAATCGGGGCCAATAAGAATCCCGACAGCCCTGCCAGTGCGGAACTCACTACAAATGCGCCAATCATGACTGTATTAGTATTTATGCCCATCAGGCTGGCGATGCTGCCATTAGCCGCCACTGCGCGCATGGCCTTGCCCACCATCGTGCGGTTCATGACAAAATCGAATCCGATCATGACCACGACGGCCACCCCCAACATCAAGAGCTCTTGCGGGCGAACACCGATGCCGAACACTCGGATAACAGCATCGCCGACAGGCGCGGGGACCACAACCGGTTTTGGCCCCCATATGGCCAAGCCAACGCTTTGCAAAATCACCCCAAAGCCCAGCGTACTCATCACCCAGGCCATACCTGGGCGCCCCGCGAATGGACGAACGCCAATCGAGTAAAGCACCCATCCCAATATCCCCATGACCCCTAGCGCCGCGGCAAGCGCCAACAGTTGGGCTCCCGTCCCCGGCAATGCTTGCCCGAACGAAGTCGACGTTACCGGCAAGCCAAGCGCCAGGAAGAGCACGCTCATGCCGATGAATGCCCCCGCAGAAACAAACTCACCGTGCGAGAAATTCAAGGTCTTAGTCGTCGTAAAGGTGATACTGAACCCCAGTGCGACCAACGCGTAGGCACCGCCCACGGCCAGGCCACTGAGAATCGCCTGCAAAAGCGCCTCTGCCATCATTGCCTCCGAGATGCTTTACCTGGCCGCCGTCAGCATCCCAGGTCAAAGCCATGCGTCATTCTTTATTTCTTGATATCCGCGTCACCCAGCGAACCGATCACCGCATCCGTGTAGGGCATGAGTTTGCCGTCTTTCCAGCGGATCCAGACAAAATCTTTGGCACGCAATGCTTCGTGATCCGTCTTGCTGAACGGCTTGTCATAAGTCTTGAGCAAACCTTGCACGGGAGTCGTCAGGTCCTCAAGCGCCGCACGAATGGCCGGGCCGTCGATGCTGCCAGCCTGCTTTGCAGCGGCAGCATAGAGCATGGTCGAGTCGTAACCATGCAGTGCGAACGAAAAAGAGCCAGGCGCTTTCAGTTTGGAACCAATACGATCAAACAGCTTTTGCTGCGCAGGGGTAAACGTATCGGAAACCGTGCGCATGAAAATTGGCTTTTCGGCCAATGTCTTTCCGGCCGCATCATAGAACGTGATGTTGTCGGCCGCCCAAGACGACAGCACCAATGGAAAATAGTTGATTTTTTCCATGCTGCGAACCAACTGCGCGATCGGTGTGCCTTGTGCCCAGACCACAATCGTGTCCACACCGGCCGACTTCATCTTGTTCAGTTGAGACGTCATATCCGTATCGGCAACGCCGAACCGCTCTGTCTCGGCAATGTCGATACCCTGCAGCTTGGCGATTTCCTGCATATCCTTCAAGCCGCCTTGACCATAACCCGTGGTCTCGGCCATCAAGCCGATGACCTTTGAAGCCTCGGCATTTTTCTTCACATAGCCCATCAATGCCGCAACCTGTTCTCGATCTTGCATCGAGACACGAAACATATAGTTATCGGCGCCAGGGCGCATCGGCTTGGTGATGTCAGAACCCGATGCCACGTTGCCGATGACCGGGATCTTCTTTTGATTGGCGATGTGCTTCCACGCCATCGCATTGCCGGAATTCGTAGGGCCGAAGACCACGGCGACCTTTTCGTTATCGATCAGCTCGCTCATATTCTGGATTGACTTCGGCGGCGAAGAGACGTCGTCACGGGTAATCAACACCAGCTTCTTGCCCAACACACCACCTGCGGCATTGATATCCTCGATCGCAGCAGCCATACCCAATACGGCCGCCTGGCCACTCTGCGCAGAGGGGGAAGCGGACAAGTCGCCGTTATATCCCAGCTTGATGTCTTGTGCGCCCGCCGAGGCGGCAACGGCAAGACTAGTGATCAGAATCGCCTGCTTGAAGAGCTTGGGAATGCTCATAGATGTCTCCTCGTATTTTTTGTTGAACTCGACGCATTCAATATGTGGAACTACCACTGGGCGACCCAGAAATCAGGCCGCCAGGAAACCGCCATCGACAGGCAGCGTCACGCCTGTCACATAGCTGGCCATATCCGATGCCAGAAACACCACGGGTCCTGCCAGTTCCTCAGGCTGGCCGACACGGGCCATGGGGGTGCGCAGCATGAATTTTTCGAGCCGCTCAGGCGCCTGTCGCGTGTATGACGTCATCGGTGTCTCGATCACACCCGGCGCGATCGCGTTGACACGGATTCCGTCCTTTGCCAGCTCCACGGCCAGGGCCTGTGTCATCAGCTTGACCGCGCCTTTGGACGGCGAATAGCCAACCACATTGGGAATGCCGGCGCTCGATGCGATCGAACCCACATTGATGATCACGCCTTTGGTCGCCTTGAGCGCGCCCAGCCAGGCCTGCGTGGGGAGGAAACTCCCCATCACATTCACCTTCAGTGTGCGTTCGAGGTTTGACGCCACTTCAGGACTGTCTAATCCCTCACGGATGATGATGCCTGCATTGTTGACCAAAATATCGATAGGACCTATGTCAACCGCCACCGTCTGCGCCAATGCCAGGCAAGCCTCGCGCGATGTCACGTCTAATTGATAGGCCACTGCGCTCACGCCAATTTCGGTGGCAACGGCCTTGGCATTGGTCTCATTCAGGTCTGTCACGATCACGCGAGCCCCAGCCTTTGCCAAGCCCTTGGCGATGGCCTTGCCATTACCCTGCCCCGCTCCCGTCACCAGTGCAATTCGTCCACGCAAAATCTGCGGTGCCATGCATTCAGAAATGTTCATTCTTCGGTCCTTTCCATTCAATGCTCAGGCAGATACACGCTGCGGTTCAGCGATCTGCAAATCGGCTTGCCTGGTCAAAGTCTGGCCTGCGACATAGCCAAAGGTGACTGCCGGCCCGAGCGTAATACCCGCGCCCGGATAATTGCCACCCATGACGCTGGCTGCATCATTGCCCACGGCATAAAGACCTCTGACTACTTGGCCATCCTTCGTCAACACCTGGCAAGAAGCATTCGTCGCGAGACCGGCGAATGTACCGATTTCGCCGACCACAACCTTGATCGCATAGAAAGGTCCCTTGCGAATCGGCGCCATGCAAGGATTGGGCTGGACCAGTGAGTCGCCTTGGTAACGGTTGTAGGCGGTGCTGCCTTTGGCGAATTGCGTATCGACACCCGACGAAGCATCCCGATTGAATGTTTCGACCTCCTCTTGCAAGGCAGTGACAGGCACGCCAATGACTTGGGCCAGCTCCTGAAGGCTGCTTCCCCGCTTCAAATAACCGTTTTTCAGGTGTTTGCCGATAGGCAAGGGAAACGGAGCTACCGCCCCCAATCCGTACTCCCGCAAATGCTCATGATCACAAATAAGCCAGCAGGCCACCTCGGCATCGTCCTTGCACGCTTTCACGAGCTCTTGAACGAAATCGTGATACGACAGCGCCTCGTTGGTAAACCGCTTCCCCTTTGCCGTCACCGCAATGACACCGGGCTTTGCCCGGTCTATGAAATGGGGCATGACCCCTTGAGAACCGTCCTTGCGCCTTGTCACGGAGGTCGGGCACCATGCCGCCGCATTCGGAATACTGGGATCCACCCATCCTCCGACCGACTCGCCCAAACGCAACCCATCACCCGTATTCAACGCAGGCGAAGGCGTGAAATGTTCCTGGCCGGTAGGTGCATGGGGAAACAGTTGCTTGCGACGCTCGATATCGTGGGGGAATCCCCCGCACGCCAACACCACGCCTCGGCGCACGCGAATATCGATCGGCTTGCCCTCACGCATGACCGATGCGCCGACGACCGCATTGCCTTCGACGATCAGGCGGCTGGCGGGACAACTCAGCCACACTGGAATATTCAGGTCCATGCCCGCTTTAAAAAGCCGGCCTGCCAACGCATTACCGTTGGTCAGCGTCATCCCGCGTCCATACTTCATCACATCCACGAGGTGACCGCCGAAGCGCTTGACCACATACCAGAACGATTCGAACGACTTGAACGCGCGCAGGAAATGCCAGAGCTCCTTGCCAGAGCCGAGCATCATCCCGAATACCGTCAACTCCGGAACAGGAGGCGCTAATTGCGCGACTCGCGCTCCCAGCTCCCTGGCGTCAAAAGGCCGAGTCACCATCGAACGTCCGCCAGGCTGACCACCTGGCGCTTCGGCATGATAGTCAGGGAACACCGGCGGCATATCAAACTGCACGCAGGTCTTCTCCGTAAAAAAATCGATGGCTTTAGGCCCGTTTTCGATAAAGGCATCTACCCGCGCGCTATCGAAATGCGTCGTTGCCTCATGCTGCAAATAGGCTCGAGCCGCGCCAGGAGGTTCGTTGATTCCCTGCTCCTTGGCGAGCTTGGTCCCAGGGATCCACAGCCACCCTCCTGATCGAGCAGTTGTGCCCCCAAAAAGCGGAGCCTTGTCGATGACCAACACGTTCAGCCCTTGATATGCGGCTGTCACGGCTGCCGACATGCCCGACGCTCCCGTGCCGATCACCAGAACGTCGTACTCCGTCTCCTGCTCACTCATGCCCACGCTCCTTTGTAATTTCTCGTCTCGCTGTGACGTTAGTATATGGATAACGTTTTATTTATTATCTAATGATTTACCCTAATATTATTCGATCGATATTGATTAATTTCATAGGACGTTGGCTAATAGCGAAGTTGCTAGAATCTGCCGACCAGGAGACCCCTATGAAGGCACCCCATGAAGACAACAACGACACGAACTTGGAAAAAGAACGCCGCGGCATTCAATCCATAGAAACGGGTGGCCAATTACTGCTGGCACTGGGAACACAAGGCCGTCCAATGCCGCTGCGCGAGCTCGCCAAAGCTGCCAACATGGCGCCGGGCAAGGCACACCCCTACTTAGTGAGCTTTTCCAAACTGGGGCTGGTGACGCAGGAGGCTTCTACGGGCTTTTACTGGCTCGGCCCCACCGCCATGCAACTCGGCTTGGTGACACTGCGTATGCTCAATCCCGTGCGTGAAGCAACGCCCTTCGCAGAGGCCCTGGCCAGAGACACAGGACACAGCGTCGCGTTGTCCGTCTGGGGCAATCATGGCCCGACGGTGGTGTTCCTGTTTGACGCCATCTATCCTCTGCACACGAATATCCGTACAGGAACGGTCATGTCCCTGGCTGGCACGGCCACGGGCCGGGTGTTCGCGGCCTATTTGCCAGCCAAGCTGATAGAGGAATCTCTCCTCGAAGACGCCCGGCGTCTCGGGCCGGACATTGCCAAACCAACCGATCCCGACGAACTGCACGACATGATGAAAGACGTACGCAAATATGGCGTATCTCGTGCGGTCAACAACCCCACGCCAGGTGTCTGTTCGTTTGCCGCACCCGTATTCGACTATTCCGGTAACATCGTCCTGGGAATCACCCTCATGGGACGATCCCAGTCCTTTAACCCGGATTGGAACGGACCGCAGGCAAAGGCCGTGCGCGCATGTAGCCTGGAAGTCTCAAAACGACTAGGCAGTCAGACTCGCTAGATATGACTTTGACAGAGGCAGTTCAGCTGATATGCGGGCACTGAATTTCATCGCGCACCACAAACATTTAATAATGCAACAGCAGCAAATCAGCCTACCCTCTGAATCAACTGCGAATCCAACAACGCCTCGCGCGCCATGTCTGCGATGCTTTCCGATATACGTATGTCGCCGATGAGCGGGAACGACGCATAAATAGCCAGCGGCGGCACTGGCCGGTCAACCGTCAGGATATCGATACTGTCATCGGCCAACTCGCGCTCCAGAATGGCGCGCGGCAAGATCGCCACTGCCGTGCCAGACACGACCAGGCGCACCATGACTGCCAATGAATTGCACGAATTAACTCGTGGAGGCGAAACGCGTGCGCCAGCGAACCACGACATATTCAGCGCATGCAACGCAGACGGCGCCGGCACCGTCAGCACAGGCATGCGCGCAATATCGGCCGCTGTCAGGGGCGCAGTCTGTTTGACCTTTCCCTTTGCACCGACCCAGCACATTTCAGAATCACCCAACAACACGTCGCGAATATGCGGATGAGCGCCAGGATCGGTGGAAATGGCGAAATCCAATCCCCCCGCACACAATCTGCCGCGCAAAATAGAGCCGACGTCTACGCTTAGTTCCACTTGCAACGAGGGATAGCGTTCGCTGAGGCCGGCAAGAAACGCCCCTAATCCAGATAGCGCAGCGGACTCATTAGTGCCCAATCGCAGCAGACCGCGCATCGGCACCACATCCTCGGTCAACACATCGTCGGCGAGCTTGAGCAACTGCGTCGCCTTGTTCAGAAACGATGCGCCTTTAGGCGTCAGAGCCGCGCCCTTTGCGTCGCGCTCGAAAAGCCGGTAGCCCACTACGCCTTCGAGTTCGTGGATGCGCGTAGACACCGTCGGCTGCGTCAAATGCAGATGCCGGGAGGCCGCATGGAAACTTTTTAGCCGGGCAACCCAGTAAAAAGTCTCTATCTGGGTAAGGGATATCACCATGATAGAAATTGACCGCAGCCCCTTTAGGAATTTTGATTACCCTCACCCCTGACATGCCATATAGGATGGGAGTGGCAGTGACATAAAAGTGTACCAAAGCGGTCACAACACAGATCCGGGGAAAGGAACGGCATGATTCCAAAGCGTATCGGTATTCTCATTCCATCGACCAACACATCCGTCGAAGCCGATTTTCAGCGGCTGCTATCTGACGCGGTGACCGTGCACAGCGAACGCTTGTACATTCCTGATGGCACGATGACTGAGGCGTCGTTAGACCTGATGAATCGGGATCTGCAGGAAAAAGCCGCGCTGCTGGCCACCGCAAAGATAGACGTCATTGCCTACGCTTGCACCTCGGGCAGCTTTTACCGCGGAGCAGATTGGGACGAACAGGTCAGGAGCACCATCGAGCAGCGCACCGGCATTCCGTGCGTGACCACCAGTACCGCGGTATCAAAAGCGTTCCAGTCATTGAACGTGCGCGCCATCTCCGTCATGACCCCCTATCCCGACTGGACGAACCGAAAACTCGCCGAGTACTACACCGCACAAGGCATGGACGTCAAAGGCGTGCACGGTGATGTACGGGCTGCCGCAAACGGCCATCGGGCCATCAATGATCAGGACCCTGCAGAAATCGCGCAGTTTGCCCTCGAACATTTCGACGGCAGCGCACAGGCGCTGTTCTGCTCGTGTACCGCCTGGCGCTCGCTGGAGTGCGTACAGACGCTGGAGGCCTCGTTGAACGTGCCAGTCGTCACGTCAAACCAGGCCACGATATGGGCATCTTTACATGCCATCGACAGCCTCGAACAGGCAACGCCGACCGGCCGTTTATTCTCGGAGGACCTCGCCCAATGACATCCATCGATACGCAAACTCAACTACCGCCATGGGCCGCCACACCAGCGGGTGTTCGCGCGCAAGCGCGCCAGGGCTTGTTCAACGGCAACACCAGCGGCATGGCGCCGGGCTATGGCCAAGGCAATCTGGTGATCCTGCCCAGAAGCTGGGCCGAGGATTTCTATGGTTACTGCCAGGCCAACCCCACGCCCTGCCCCTTGATCGGGATGACCCAACCCGGTGATCCTGCAGTGCCCATGCTAGGCACTGACATCGACCTCAGAACCGATCTGCCACGCTACCGCGTCTGGCGCGATGGACAGCTCGTGGATGAAGTCGATGACGTTTCCCGCCTCTGGCAGGACGATTTCGTAGGCTTTGTGTTGGGATGCTCCTTGTCGTTCGAATATGCTCTCGAACAAGCAGGCCTGCGCGTCAGGCATGTGGACGAAGGAAAAATCGTCCCGATGTATCACAGCTCGATTCAGACCAAACGCGTCGGCGCATTTCATGGACCGATGGTGGTATCGATGCGGCCCTATACGCCTGAACAGGCCCGAATCGCTTACGAAGTCTGTGCTCGCCTGCCCGGCGCACACGGCGCGCCCATCCATATGGGCAACCCCGCCGAGATCGGCATCGCCGATGTCCATCACCCCGACGAAGGCGAGCCCACCGACATCCTGCCTGGCGAAGTCCCCGTATTCTGGGGCTGTGGTGTCACGCCACAGGCTGCGGCACTCCTCGCCAAACCCCCGATCCTGATTACTCACGCCCCAGGCCACATGCTGATCGGCGATGTCCCGGTCGAACAATTGCGTTTGATCTAGATTGCATAAGAGCCACTTGGCTCCTGCTGTTATTCACTTGGCTCCGCCGCGTCGCCTCGCGCACGCGGCTACACAACAGAGGGTTGACATGAAGCAGATCCACAAACAACTTCTTTCCGCCGTAGCAGTGATGGTCACCGCGTTGGCTGCCACAACCGTGCGCGCACAAACGGATACCAAAGCCGAGCTGCTTTCTCTCGCACAGGAAATGAAACCGTTTTCCATGCGCGTGCTGGGGCCACCAGTGGGCACGTCGGAATGGTCGTTCGTCGTAAAACCCTTCTGGAGCGAAACCGTCAAGGAACTCGGCGCCGGCAAGGTCACTGCGACGCTCAATAGCGTCACCGACATCAACGCCCAACCGTCAGATGCGCTGCAACTCATTTCTCAGGGCACTTTCGACATGGCCAACATGGTCGCCAACTATGGTTCGGGCGATGTTCCGACCCTGGACGGTTTCGATCTGGCCGGTGTAGCCACCTCAGTAGACTCCATCAAGAAAGTGCTGGCCGCCTACGAGCCGGCAGCCGAGACCGCGCTGCAAAAGCGCTACCGCGTCAATCTGCTGGGCGCCGGCATGTCGGGCGCACAAACCTTTTTCTGCAGGGGTGACATCAAAACCGTCGATGACCTGAAAGGCAAAAAAGTACGTGTCAGCTCGAGCACGCTGTCCGAGTTGGTACAAGGCCTGGGCGCCGCCCCCGTCACCATGGCTTTCGGCGAACTGGTCCCTGCGCTGCAGCGCGGTGTGATCGATTGCGTGATCACGGGCACCATGTCCGGCAATACCGCAAAGCTCTATGAAGTCTCCGACACCATGTTCACACTGATCGCAGGCTGGGCGCCCACCATTCAGGTCATCAACACCAAGAGCCTGGCCAAGCTGGACGAGACCCAACGCGCATGGCTGACCAAAGCGATAGATTATTACTACCGCAATATCAGCGACGCCATTCAGACCAAGAATGTCCAGGAAGGCATCTGGTGCAACACCGCCGACAAGCGTTGCACGATGATCGGCAAAGCCGGCGTCACGCCGGGCAATATGAAACTGGTCGAGCCCAGCAAAGAAGACCTGGCCAAAGTGCGCGAAGTTGTTCAGCAAAAAGTGCTGCCCCAATATGGCAAGGCATGCGGCAAAGACTGCGCCACAGCGTGGAACGACACCGTCGGCAAAGCCGTCGACATGACGATTCCAGCACAATAACCCAACCCTACACGCTGCCCGCCTGTCCCTGAGGTACGCGGGACAGGCGGCCAGCACGGGAGAGAACATGTCTTATCTCACCAGTGCCCGAATTCTGTTCGAGCGCCTGTCTCGCATGGCAGCCTTGGCTGGACTCTACGTCCTGTTTGCCACGACGCTGTTAGTCAGCACCGACGTCGTGGTTCGCAAAGTATTTGGCGTCGCCTTCGTCGGCGCCGACGAGCTCGGTGGCTATGCACTTGCCCTGGCTACAAGCTGGGCCTTGTCGTACGCGTTTTTCCAAGGCAGTCATATACGGGTGAACGTTCTGCACATGACACTGCAGCCACGCACCAAAGCCTGGCTCGACGTATTGGCCGTGCTGACGACAGTCGTCTTGATCGGCATCCTGGCGTGGCAAATATGGATTCTTGCTTTCGACTCATGGACGTTTGATGCGGTATCAAACACACCGTTGCGCGTGCCTATGTGGATACCTCAATTCATTTTCCTGGCCGGCGTTCTCCTCTTTCTGATTTCCGCCTTGCTGGTATTGCTGGAAAGCCTGGGTCTTGCCCTGCGAGGCAAGTATGAAGAAACGATCAGCCTCATCGAAGAAGACGAACAGTCCGGGGAGTACACGCTATGACCATCGGCATTGCCTTCATCCTGGGCGCATTCATTCTTTTCTTTGCAGGCCTGCCCATTTTTTCAGTCATCGGCCTGGGCGCTCTCGCTGTCGGGCTGATCTCTCCAGCCCCTATCGTAGATTCGCTCGGGATGACGGCCTGGGCCCAGTCGCAAAACTATGTGCTGATCTCGGTGCCGTTGTTCATCATGCTCGGCGAGATCTTCGTGCGCAGCGGCATTGCCGGCGAAATGTACGATGCCGTCGCGCCATGGCTCAACAAAATGCCTGGTCGATTGATGCAAACCAATGTGGCCACCAGTGCCATCTTTGCCGCCACATCGGGATCCAGCCTCGCCACCGCTGCCACCATCGGCTCGATCGCCATTCCCCAAATCAAATTGCACAGCTATAACGAACGGCTATTTCTGGGCAGCATTGCCGCAGGCGGCACGCTGGGGATCCTGATTCCGCCTTCTATTAATCTGATCGTCTACGGCAGCATCACCAACACATCCATTCCCGAGCTCTATTTGGCCGGCATTGTGCCAGGCTTGATTCTGACCGCGCTGTTCATGCTGGTGACGACCATACTGTGCATCCTGCGGCCCGAATGGAGCGGCAAGCCGATCGAGACCGACTGGAGCATGCGGATTGCCACGCTGCCCAAGCTGCTGCCGCCCCTGGGGCTGTTCCTGGTGGTAGTGGGTTCCATTTATGCTGGCATTGCCACGCCAACCGAGGCCGCAGCGCTGGGGGTCATTGCGACCGTCGTCCTGGCACTCGTCAGAGGCCGGATGTCTTTCGGCATTCTGAACTCAGCGCTATTTGCCACGGCAAAGACCAATGCCATTCTGATGATCATCATCATCTTTGCCGCATTGCTGAATTTTGCGCTGGGCATGATCGGCTTTTCCCGCCTGCTCGAGAGCTTTGTGCTCGACCTGAATCTCAGCACATACGCGCTAGTCCTGCTGGTCGTGCTCATCTACCTGATCCTGGGCTGCTTTCTGGAGGGGTTATCACTGACAGTCCTGACCGTACCCGTACTCGCCCCCATCATGGCCAAACTGGGCTTTGATCCCGTCTGGTTCGGCATCATGGTGATCCTCGTCACCGAGGCCGGCCTCATCACACCACCTGTCGGCATGAACTGCTACGTCGTCCAAGCCACACGCGGACGCGGCTCGCTCATGGACGTTTTCATTGGCGTGTCGCCCTATTTGCTCGCACTGCTGACTTTGGTCGGGATCATCATCGTCTGGCCCGAAGTCGTCCTCTGGTATCGATAGACCCTCGCTTTCTCAAAGCTCGACCAACCTGCTCATCGGCTTTCCCATACCTGAATCTGGAGACAGTTCTCATGTACCTGTTGAAATCGCTTCCCGAACCCATCGCCCCCGAACGTATTGACCTGCTCAGTCGCGCGGAGCCTGCCACGATCGGCCATTTTCTGCACACAGGTTTCATGGATAGCGGCATCCGCGCAATGTTGCCGCCCAAACGTATAGCAGGCACCGCAGTGACCGTGCGCTACCCCGGCCCCGATGGCGCGATGGCGCATTACGCCGTGGGCCAGGCCCGTCCGGGCGATATCCTGGTCATCGACCGTTGCGGCGACCAGCGTCACGCCAGCCTCGGCGGCGCGCTAGCCTACGCCGCGCGTGCGGCCGGGGTCGTAGGCATCATCGTGGACGGCGTCGTCACCGATATCGAAGAACTGCGACGCTATGGCTTGCCAGTCTGGTCGCGAGGACTCACCACCATTACCGTAAAAACATTGGGCATAGGTGGGGAATTCTGCATCCCCGTGTCCTGCGGCGGCGTAGCGGTATCCCCCGGAGATGCCATACTGGCGGATGAAAACGGTGTCCTCGTCCTGCGGCCCGAACTCATCGAATTTGCTGCCAACAAAGCCGTCGGCCTGCAAACCGGGGAAAAACAAACCCTGCAACGTGTCGATGCCGGCGAGAAATACCCTGATATCCTCGGTACCTCGGCAATCATCGCACAGCACTTGGCGCAACATTGAACAGGGAAACCGTGCAATGTCATTATCCAACCCATTCGCGACAGTCACTGAACTCTCTGCCCAGCTCGAGGCAGGCACGCTATCATCCGCAACCCTGGTAGAGCACTATCTGCAACGCATCTCAGACCAGGACGACCGCCTGCACGCGTTTATCGACACCTACGCGCCGGAAGCCCGTCAGCTCGCACAAAGCGCCGACCTCGCCCGCCAAGCGGGCAGCTCCCTCGGTCCATTGCACGGCATTCCCATCGCCCTCAAAGACCTGATCGAGATCGAAGGGCGTATCACCATGGGAGGCTGCGCCGCCAACCAGAACCGTCGCAGCACTGTCACGGCGGCCCTCGTGCACCGCCTTCGGCAACAAGGGATGATCATCCTGGGCAAAACGCACACCGTCGAGTTTGCCACCGGCGGATGGGGTACCAACACTCGCCTGGGGACACCACTGAATCCCTGGGATCTGGACGTCCCGCGCACGCCCGGCGGATCGAGCAGCGGCTCGGGTGTGGCCGTCGCGGCGGGCCTCGCACCGTGGGCCATCGGCACCGATACAGGGGGATCCGTGCGGCTGCCCGCCTCATGGTGCAACCTGACCGCCCTGAAAGTCTGCACAGGACGAATCAGTACCGAGGGCATACTGCCGCTGAGCACCACACTGGACACCCCAGGCCCGATGACTCGTACCGTGAGCGATGCCCGCCTGCTCTATCACGCATTACGAGAGCACGACGATTGCGGCCGCGCCAACACCACCCACCATGCACAACGGATCGTGCAGGCACGCCGGCACAACGACCTGAAAGGACTGCGCCTGGCCCGCCTGCCAGATAACGAGCGCGCCGTTGCGACGGCAGAAGTCCTGGCCGCCTACGACGCCTCTCTCGAGGTGTTGCGTGCAGCCGGTGCCGACATCGTGGACATCACGCTGCCCTATGGCTTTGCCGAGGTTGCCGAATTCAATAGCCTGATCATGAATGCCGAGGGCTATAGTTTCTACGCCGAACTCGTCGACGATCCCTCTCAACCCCTGGACGAAGACGTGCGTCCCCGTCTGCTAAAAGGCCGCACCGTGCGGGCGGCAGATTACCTGAACGCACTACGGCGCCGGCAAGCCATGCAGCGCGAGCTCGAATCCATTTTCGAACAGGTCGATGCCCTGCTGACACCCACCACCGCCACCGCACCACTGCCGCTGACGGAAGTCGACCAGAACTCCACCCCCGCCTATTACACGCGGTTTGCCAACTTCTTCAATTTAGCGGCCCTCGCGGTGCCGAACGGCGTCACACAGCACGGTCTGCCGCTGTCACTGCAGATCATCGGCCGTCCTTACAGCGAAGAAAGCATCCTCGACATCGGCGAAATCTATCAATCGCGTACACAGTGGCATCTGCGCACGCCAACGCTGCCCACATGACCCGTCCTGCCGCTAAACCGATCTGCTCCAGGCAAGGCGAATACGCCATCCTGTGCGACCTCGGCATGCCCACCGCGTCTACCGCAGACCTCACCGTGCAGCAGAAAGTCTGGGGCATGTCCGCCTGCCTGTCGGCTCGCGAAGACGTGCTCGAAGTCGTGCCCGGCATGAACAACCTGCTGGTGATTTTTCGCAACATCCAGCACGACTTCGATGCCTGCCAGGCTTTCATCCACGACGCGTGGGAAACCGCCGGGGCCAGCGCATCCCCTGGCCGCCAGATTATCGTGCCGGTGGTGTACGGCGGACAGGATGGAGAAGACCTCGGTCTCGTGGCGCGTCACGCTGGATTGACGACCCGAGACTATATCGACCTGCATGCGCAGGGCACCTATGTGGTCTATGCCTTGGGCAGCCAACCGGGATTCGCCTATCTAGGCGGACTGGATCCCCGCCTGGCCGTGCCACGACGCGATGTACCCAGGCCCCGTGTGCAAGCCGGATCCGTCATCGTAGGCGGCAGCCAAGCCGCCATCCTTTCCCGCACCACACCGTGTGGTTGGCACATCATCGGCAAGACCACACTCAACTGCTTTGACCACACTCAGGACCGTCCCGCCCTGTTCACGCCCGGCGATACCGTGCGCTTCGAAATCCAGGAGGTCCTGCCATGATTGAAATCAATCAGGCTGGCTTCTATACCTCGGTACAAGACCTCGGGCGCAAATCGTGGCGCCATCTCGGCGTCGGCTTGAGCGGCGCCATGGATCCCGTCGCGCTGTCAGTCGCGAATCTGATGCTGGGCAACGCCATTGACGCAGCCGGCCTGGAGATCACCATGGGCCATGCATGCTTGACGTTTCACACCGACACTGAAATCGCGTTATCAGGCGCCACCGTCGATGCCACCCTCGACGGGCGGCCATTACCCAACTGGTGGGCGCTGAGCGTACGAGCCGGCCAGCAATTGAAACTGGGTGCAGTCAGCGCCGGCGTGCGCAGCTATCTGGCCGTTCGCGGCGGCCTGGCAGTGCCCTCGGTACTGGGATCCACCTCTACAGACCTGAAAGGCGGATTTGGCGGTATCCAAGGCCGTCCCCTCAAAAACGGCGACACACTGGACCTGTGCCCCACGCCTCCTTTGAGCAACCGCAATACCGGTTTTGGTTTGCCCGTCATGCAACGCGCTCCCTACGCGCATCAGGGAGACCGTCTGGATCACAGTCCCCCAGACGGCGATAGCGTCGTTCCGTTGGTGCATATTCTGCCGGCAGCGCAATGGCCAGACCTGACCGCAGCCGCACAGCAGCAATTAGTGAACGCCACCTGGCAAGTCTCTCCCCAAAGCAACCGCGTCGGCTGCCGGCTGGAAGGCCCCACGCTGCCAATGGAGAGACGGCACGAAATGCGCTCGCACGGCATCATGCCTGGTGTCGTGCAATTGCCCCCCTCGGGCCTGCCCATCGTCCAGCTCTGCGATGGCAACACCAGCGGCGGCTATCCCGTCATCGCCACGGTGATCGAGGCGGACTTGCACATGTTCGCCCAACTGCGACCCGGCACGCCCGTGCGGTTTGCCGTTTGCGATATCGCCTATGCTGCAGCGATCACCACACGCCATCAGAAATTCCTGGACGACATCGCGTTGCGTTGCGAGCTGACGCGCCGACGCTTTCACTGAACATCCACTATGAAAACCATCGACATCAATTCCGACCTGGGCGAAGGCTATGGCGACTATGCCAAGGCCGACGACGCTGCGATTCTGGGCCTCATCACATCGGCTAACGTCGCCTGCGGCTTTCATGCCGGCGACTACATGACGATGCATCAGACGGCAGTGCTGGCAAACAAGAACGGCGTCAGTATCGGCGCCCACGTCGGCTATCCAGATATCCAGGGATTTGGACGCCGCCATATTGCCTATACCGCCAAGGAACTGGAGCTGATGACGATATATCAGCTCGGCGCGCTGAGCGCCATCGCGGAGCACGCAGGATCCCGGCTCACCCATGCGAATTTTCACGGTGCACTGGGCAATCTGTCTTTTATCGACGAGGACGTTTCCCTCGCCACATTAAGCGCGGTAAAGGCCTTTGACTCGACGCTCAAATTCGTGGCCCTGCCCCATACCGCCGCATACCGCGTGGCGCAGAAACTGGGCGTGGATATTGTCGCGTCATTCCTGGCCGACCGTGCCTACACGCCTGACGGCGTATTGGTCAGCCGCAAAACACCAGGCTCCGTCATTCACGATCCCGCCCTCATACGCGAACGCGTGCAACGCGTACTGCAAGAAGGCAAAGTCCGCGCCATCGACGGAACGGATCTCGACATGCCGGTGGACTCCATCCTGGTGCACAGCGACACACCGGATTCAATCGAAATCGCCCGCACCATACGCCAGGCTGCGCAGGATATCGGCTATCGGATCGCGGCTTTTACGTGATCAGCATGCGCAGGCCGTCCAAACCGATCACAGAGAAAATCAACAAACACTCGTACCTTTGCCGGCAAGTGACGACGGCTCGGATAGACGGCCAACAGGTCAGGATCGACCGACTCCGCATGCAGCAGAATCCTCTGCAAACGACCGGCGGCGAGGTCTTTCTCCACGACAAACAACGGCGATCGGATAATGCCGATGCCAGCCATCCCAGCCAAGCGCAGCGTGTTTGCGTCCGTGGATCGTAAACGCCCTGACACCCGTACTGTACGCTCGCCTTCAGCGGTACGGAAACGCCATTCGACCAGTTCGTCCCGGCTGGCATACAACAGACATTCACGGGTGGCTAGTTCGTCTATCGTTTGCGGCACGCCTTGCAGACGCAAATACTCTGGCGACGCGCACACCACGCGATGCAACGTCGTGATTTTGCGCCCCACTACCGACTGACTGACCGGCGGATGAAACTGCAGTGCGACGTCGTAGTTCTCCTCGACCAGATCCACCAATCGTTCGCTCAAGTTGACTTGCACATCCAGTTTGGGATGTTGGCGCATGAAATCCGGCAACACCTGAGCAACCCGCCACGTCCAGAAATGCATGGTCGACGCCACGCGCAACACACCCTTTGCCTCGATCGTGCCGGCGGTTGCCAGTTGCTCGGTGTGCTCGAGCTCGGCGAGGATACGCGAGAACCGTTCAAAACAGGTTTCGCCAATCTCGGTCAACCGATGGCGGCGCGTCGTGCGGTCCAGCAAGCGCGCCTCGAGATGATTCTCGAGCAATGCCAAATGGCGGCTGACCGCAGCAGCAGAGATCTGCAATCGCTCCGCCGCCGGGGCGAGCCCGCCGGCTTCCACTATCGTGACAAAGGTGCGAATCGCGCCAAAGAGGTCCATGCCGGGCATGATAACGCCACTATCCGTTGAAAGACATCTTTCTCCTTGCTTCCCCCTACCCCTCCGATCCGCGCAATCCCGCAGCGTGTACCCCCGCGATCCGGCCGAAGGTAGCGCCACGCAATACCGAGGTCGCAGCCGGATAACGCCGATAGTAGATGCCAGTCATCGCGCCCGCGGCGTACAGATTCGGAATCACATCGCCGTCACTGTTGAGCACCTGTGCACTGGCGTTGGTTTTCACCCCTCCGAACGTAATAATGCCGGAGGGAATAAGGGGATACGCAATGAACGGCGGTGTATCGATGGGACGGGCCCAGTTACTCTTGGCAGGCACAACACCGACCGTCGATAAACCATCGGCCTCAGAAGGCACGAATCGCCCTGCCCGGCATCCCGCATTAAATGCCGCTACAGTTTCCTCCAATGCACCCAGCGGCACATCGAGCTTGCGGGCCAAATCCGGCAGGCTGTCGGCCTTTATGGGCGGCAAATCACTCAACACGGCTCTGACGTAGTTCGGTACATCATTGATCTTGGCATCCAGAACGGCATACCCGACGTTATTGGGTTGTTTCTGTATCGCCCAGCAGATCCGGTCATAATTGTTGTAATCGGCGCCGCTGCCTTCGTCGCAGAAACGCATACCCAGTCGATTGACCACGATGCCGAAAGGAAAAATCAGCACCTTGGCCTCTGCCCGTGCAGATCTCTCATCCACAGGCGTAGAGTGATAGGCGCCAAAATCGCCAGCGGGTGCAGCGCCCACGTCAAACGCCATGCGTATGCCTTCGCCGCGGTTGTAATGCGCGCCGCGCGCAACGGGACGAATACCCGCAGATCCAGGGCCTACATAACGAGCCAGCATTTCCGGCGATCCTTCAAATCCACCGCTGGCCAACACCACTGCCTTTGCCAAAAAATCAACGGGGCGGTTCCCCCGAGCAACCGCATGCAAACCGGAGATAACACCCTCGGATTCGATCAGACGGCGTCCCGTTGTTTCGTAAAAGAATTGGACGCCACCCTTGCGCGCCGCATTGCCCAACGCCTCGAGCATCGCCGCACCACCCCCGCTGGGCGTGATCATGGTCATAGGCGCCAACGTGATCTGCGGCAGCATCGTGGGAATGAACCGCACCCCATGCCCCTTGATCCACTGAATCGTCGGAACAGCCTCGCGCGACAACGCCGCCAAGTAATCCGTATCCGTCACAGGCATCGAACGCACGACATTGCCCCACGACTCCGAGGCGCTATCCATCTCGGCGACCAACCCAGGATCAGGATTGGCGCTGGCCACCTCTGCCATCGCCTCATCAAAATCGTCCGACAGCTCGGTTTCGCTTTTGAGCCGCAGAAAGGCTTCCGTGTACCGCGTGCAGCCGCCGCTTTCGCTTTCGCTGGCACGTTCGAGTACAGCTACCCTCGCGCCCGCCTCCATGGCGGCGACGGCTGCCGACAGCCCGGCGATACCATGCCCCAGAACGACCACATCAAAATCATGAGTTTCAATCATTCGTCTTTCTCCCGGTACTGAATCACAGGTCTGCACCTAACCCCGACATATCAACGCCGCGTGCGGCCCACCGTCGCCAGATCCACACCCGGCACCATGCCGGCGATGCTGAAACCGCCATCAATCGGCAACACCACGCCAGTCATGAACGCCGCGGCAGGAGACGCCAAAAACACTGCGGCGGCGGCCACATCGTCCTGGGTGCCGATACGTCCCAGCGCAGTACGGCGCCGCCGCTCCTCCCATCCAGCGGCATCGAGATTGGCATTCGACATCGCTGAAGGGATGGCCGACGGCGCCAGGGAATTCACCCTGATACCCATCGGGCCCAACTCCACCGCCAGCGCGCGGGACATCGCGTCCAACCCGCCTTTTAGCGAGGCATAGGCGCTGCTATATGCCACTCCGGTCAGCGCGACAACAGACGAGATGTTGATAATGACGCCGCGCCCAGCCTGCCGCATTGGCTCGGCCACGCTCTGACTCAGCAACAGCGGCCCTTTCAGGCCCACCGCGAGCATGCGATCGATAACCGCACTCTCCACCTCAGCCAACGGACCATATTTGGCAAAGACCGCACAGTTGACCAGCACACTGAGTCTGCCGAACCGCCGCAGCGCCGCTTGCACAGCCGCCTGGCCACTATGCACATCCGCCACATCGAGGCATACCGCCTCGGCCTGCCCGCCGTTGGCCTGGATTTCCACGGCCACTTCTCGTGCCCCAGTCTCATTGATATCCGCGACCACCACCTGACAACCCGCGTGTGCATAGGCCAGCGCAATCGCCCGTCCCAATCCTTGTGCCGCCCCAGTGATCAATGCCACTTCCGCCGACAAGATCATGCTCCGGCTCCAAAGACATCATCGCTGGAGTTCACAACTCGACAAAACCGGCCCAGCGATTGGACAGAGTGAGCGTGTTCCTCGGCAGAATGCGCGGCGCAGCAATCCTCGAGCAGGACCACATCAAAATCGCGGTCATGTGCGTCGCGCACAGTAGCCTGCACCACGGCTTGCGTGGACACGCCCGAGCAATAGATACGCTCGATCCGCATCGCTCTCAGTTGCGCCATCAGCGTCGTCGCATAAAACGGACTGACACGGTGTTTAACGACGTGCACGTCCGTATCACGTGCCCCCAGATCAGGATGGATCTCCGTCCCTCGGGTACCCAAACGGAACAATCCCGCGTCAGGCGCGCCGCCAAAAATCGGCGAGCCCTTTGGACACTCATGATAGTCACTGGAGAAACCCACACGTACAAATCCAATAGCCACGCCGGCTCGACGAGCGGCCTCTATCGCACGAGCTGTCCGGGCGACGATATCCCTGTCGCGAGCCTCTTGCACCAACGGACTGGGCATGGCTCCCGCCTCCGGGTTGACCAGGTCGTTCTGCATGTCCAGGACCAGATAAATAGCGTTCAAAACGAATCCTCTCTTGTTTGATGTTGAAGGTGAACCAGAAGCGCAGACGCTTCCCACGGCTACGCCCAGCGCGCCTGAAATATCGAACACGCCTGGCTCGCAACCACGCACAGGAATACAGACGCGCTCAGCCGTCCAGCTTGATATTGGCGTTGGAAATCACGTCCCCCCAACGCTGCGTCTCTGATTCAATGAAATGCTGCAGATCGCCGGGGCTCATCACAGGGTGCACGTCCACCCCCAGCGCCCGGAAATTCGCGATGGCGTCAGGCGATTGAATGATGGAATTGATGGCCCCCGCCACGCGCTGCACAATCGGCTCCGGTGTATTGGCAGGCGCCACCACAGCAAACCAATTCACCACATTAATGCCCTTGATCCCCAACTCATCCATCCCAGGCGTATCGGGCAACACGAAAAAACGATCGTGGGTCATCATCGAATAGACCTTGATCTTGCCATCCGCACTCAGCGCCTTGGCGCGCGCCGCGGGCAACACCATCAAGTCCACCTGCCCGGCCATCAACGCGTTCACCGCAGGCGCCTCGCCTTGAAACGGAACATGCAGCATCTGCAACTGGTACTGGCCTTTAAGCATCTCCATACCGATCTGCGAAGTACTGCCCACGCCCCATGACGCAAAGGTCAACTCACCGGGACGAGCCTTGGCCAACGCGATCACCTCCTGCAGCGTCCCGGCCTTTAAATCAGCGCGCGAGACCAACGCAAACGGATTGAGAGCAAACGGCGCCACCCCCGTAAACGCCTTGATCGGATCGTAAGACAAGGTCGAATAGACGTGCGGATTGATAGCATGCGTCTCGGCACTGGCAACGAACAGCGTGTAGCCATCTGCAGGCGCAGACGCCGCATAGTCCGTCCCGACGCGGCCATTCGCACCGCTGCGATTCTCGACAATGATCGTGGTCCCTAGTTGCTCTCCGAGCCGTGTGGCCAGAATACGGCTGGCCGCATCTGTCACACCGCCCACAGGCCAAGGCACCACCAGCTTGATTGGTCGTCCCGCCGGGTAGTCCTGGGCCTGGGCAGGCGTTGTCACGCCCAGAGCCACGGCCAGGATACCCACAGAGCGCACAAAGGCGCGAGCGGCACGAGGTAGCACGCATAAAGCAGCATTCCTCATCGTTGTCTCCGTCGTTCTCGTTGTGCGTAAGAGTGTCTCATCGCGCGGAGCGCGACGAAACACCAATTTCCGAGATGGATTCCTACGCGAAACGTAAGAATCGGTAGACGGGCAACACCATCATGGAAACGCTCAGGACATCCCCAGTCCGCACAGGATACGGCTATCGGATCGCGGCGTTTCCCTGACTACGAGCGTCATCAATGGCTCGCTGCATGGCCAAATCTTCTGTCACGCCCGCAGCAGTGCCTGCACGGCCACATCAGGAACACTCGCTACGATCTTCAAAAGCGCAACAGCGGGGCCCGTCGGATTGCGATGGCCTTGTTCCCAATTTTGCAGTGTACGAACGCTGACCTGAATCGCCTTGGCGAACTCGGCCTGAGACAAATGGGTTTTCTCACGTGTCGCCTTGACATCGATCACATCGACCTTGAACACGCGCGACGGCTTCATCGCGCCTTTACGAATGGCAGCCGCCTGCTTCAGACTGGTTTGCAACTCGTCAAATACAGCGTTGTCCTTCTTCATCGTCGCAGTTCCTTTGCCAATCGACGCAACACTGCGCTTTCGATACATGGAATGCTCGATTATATACGTCAATGACGTATATCCGAGTTTTGACGCTCGCCGCCCCGGCCTACGCCCGCCCTTGATGCGGACGATTAAACGCCAGGAAATGGCGCACGACAGGCGGCTGGTCTCCTTGATGGAAACGCAGGACCTCCCCTTGAACGTCGGCGTCCGCCTTGGACACCCGCTTGTGCTGGCGCAGATGCTCGGCCCACGACTCGACGTGGAACCATTCGAGCATCAGTTCGGGATTGGCGGAGTCTTCTGCCACGCCCCATGCATAGGCGCCATCGCGCCGGCGTTCTGCCGAGAGCCGCGCCAGCGCCTTGAGAAAGTCAGCACGATCGGCCGCAGCAATGCGGTACTCGATCTGGATCAGCACCGGCCCGCGATCATGTTCAATGGGTGCCGCGGTCAGCGGCTCGGGCCAATGATTCGACGGCACCAAGTCAGCCTCACCGGCAGGCAGCTTGATACGGTGCGCGATTAGGCCAACCAACACGAGTCCTGCCGCGCCGGCCAACAGCGCTACCGGTACCGAGGTCCATTGCGCGACCGCGCCCCAGCTCAGGCTACCCACCGTCATCGCACCGTTGAACACGGTCAGATACACCGCCAACGACCGTCCACGCACCCAATTAGGCAAGATTGCCTGAGCCACCCCATTGAGCGTCGTCAACGCGGTGATCCAAGCCATTCCCAGCACCAGCAACGCAGTCACCGCAGCCCATTGTGGCGGCGCGAAAGACAGGAACGTCATCACCGCCGCTGTGACCAACGCCGCCACCAGCAGCAATCCATCCGCATCCAGGCGCGCACGCAAGCTCGGCATGACGACTGCACCGCCAATCGCGCCCAAGCCGACCGCCCCGAGCAAAATGCCATAAAAACCCGCGCCGCCGCCCAACAACTGGCGTGCGACCAAAGGCAGTAAAGCCCAGATCGAGCTGGCGAGCGCGAAAAACAAAAACGCCCGAAGCAACACCACATGCAACTCGCGGCTGGCGCGAACGTAGCGCAGTCCGGCACGAAAAGCGCCGACGAAGCGCTCGGACAGCTCATCGTCCGCCGCCTGCGGCCGCGGCCACCACAACAGCGCGGCAACCACAAACACATAGCTGATGACATCCACGCCATACGTGAAGGCTGCGCCGAAACTGGCCAGAATCAAACCGCCCAACGCGGGGCCCACGGCACGCGCGATATTGATGCCCAGCGAATTGAGCGCCACCGCGCTTTTGAGATCTTTCTTTTGAACCAGCTCAGGAACAATGGCCTGCCAGGTCGGCCCCATCAGCGCCGCGCCGATACCGCCCAAAAACGTCAAGGCCACCAGCGATGCCACCGATTGCAGACCCGCAGCCGACAGTAGCATCAGCGTGACACTGACGCCTGCCAACAGGAACTGAATACCAACCAGAAACTTGCGTCGATCCAGCACGTCGGCCAACACACCCGCAGGAATCGCCAGCAAGAACACAGGCAACGTCGCCGCAGCCTGCACCATCGCCACCGCAGTGGGCGATGAAGACAGGTCAGTCATCAGCCACGCGCTGGCGACATCGCGCACGAAACTGCCGGTGTTGCCAATGACCGTTGCCACCCACAACACCGCAAACAGCGTCTGCCGTAGCGGCGCAAAACTGCCTGATGGGGGTTCGTCTGTATGCGTCATGCCCGCCGCTCCCTCAAATCCAGCCAGGCCACCAGCAAAAAGCCGCCGACCAAACCCAGATGTTCAAAAAACGAATTAGCGGCCATGAAACGCGCTGGTCCGGCCGGCAACTCCCAAAACCGCAGGGCCATACCGGTCGCCAGCAAGGTAAACCCTGCCAGGGCGAGCGCTCCCAGCCACCGTAACCGGCCCGTGAGAATCATCATGGAAGCCCCCAATTCAAGCACAATCACCGCCCCCGCGAACAGCGGAGCCGGCGATAGGCCAAAATGGTTCATCTCGGCGATAGCACCGGAAAAATCGGTGAGCTTCACGAGCCCGCCTTGCAGATAGGCCGAACACAAGGCCAGATAAGCAAGAAAACGCGCGGCGCGGCTCGCAAACACCGGCCGCACCGCGGCAGTCACACCGTGACCCGTCACAACATCAGGCGTAGGCATGGGTGCTCTCATATCGACGATCAGACGGCCCAGCACGAACAACCCAGCGCGCCGAAAAAGCCTTTCAAATCCGACACAGGCGCGTTCGATGCCCAGGCATTTGCATGGTCATGCCCATGCATCCCGCACGCACTGGCGCAACCGCAACCAGCCACCGCCTGATAACGCCGATACGACGAGGACGACAGCGAATTTTTGCCTGCACCCTCCGGATCTCCCCAGGCCGCATAGCCGCCAAACAAGCGCATGGGCGACCAGTCGGGCATCGCCGGCGGCAGCGGATTATCGTCGTGCTGGGCAAACTCGCCCTCGCCATAAACCACCCGTCCGCCCACGACCGTCAGGTGCGACGTCAAAAACGAGATCTCGTCTTCCGACACGCTGAAAAAATCCTTGCTCGGCACCATAAAGTCCGCCAGCTGACCGACAGAAATCCGGCCACGCTTGCCTTCCTCGTTGGAAAACCACGCAACATTCTCTGTCCACATGCGCAATGCCGTCTCACGATCGAGCAAATTGCGTTGCGGATACATCTGCGTACCGCCCAAGGTCTTGCCCGTGATCATCCACGACAGCGACACCCAGGGGTTGTAGGAAGCGACCCGCGTAGCGTCAGTGCCAGCCGACACCTTGACGCCCTTTTCCAGAATACGCTTGACCGGCGGCGAGGCTTCGGCGGCCTTTGCGCCATAGCGTTCGATGAAATACTCACCCTGGTAGGCCATACGATGCTGCACGGCAATACCACCGCCCAGCGCCGCAATACGATCGATGGACTTGTCGGAAATCGTCTCCGCATGGTCAAAGAACCAGTTGATTCCCTCCAGCGGCGTATCCCGGTTGACCTTTTCAAACACGTCCAGCGCACGTGAAATCGTTTCATCATACGTCGCGTGCAAACGCCATGGCCACTTGTTCTGCACCAATACGCGTACGACTTCTTCGAGTTCGCTTTCCATCTGCGGCGGCATATCCGGGCGCTCGACACGGAAATCCTCGAAATCCGCGGCCGAATACACCAGCATTTCCCCCGCCCCATTGTGACGGAAATAGTCATCGCCTTGCTTGTACTTGACGGACTTGGTCCAGTTCAGAAAATCTTCCTTTTCCTGCTTGGGCTTTTGCGTAAACAGGTTATAGGCCAGCCGCACCGTGATCTGGTTGGCATCGGCCAGTTTCTGGATGACCTCGTAGTCCTCGGGATAGTTCTGGAAACCGCCCCCCGCATCGATCACCCCCGTGACGCCCAGGCGATTCAGTTCGCGCATGAAATGGCGCGTCGAATTGATCTGATAGTCCAGCGGCAGTTTCGGGCCTTTGGCCAGGGTGGAATAGAGAATCGTGGCGTTGGGTTTTGCCAGCAGCAAACCCGTGGGGTTCCCATTGGCATCGCGCACGATCTGCCCGCCCAACGGATCCGGCGTATCTTTGGTGTAGCCCACCGCACGCAACGCCGCTGCGTTGAGCAGCGCACGGTCATACAAATGCAACAGAAAGACCGGCGTATCGGGCGCGATCGCGTTGATCTCCTCGATCGTCGGCAGGCGTTTCTCGACGAATTGCTGCTCGGTAAACCCGCCCACCACACGCACCCATTGCGGTGCGGGCGTGATGGCGACCTGGCGTTTTAGCATTTCCAGCGCGTCGGCCAGCGAACGTACGCCATCCCAGCGCAGCTCCATGTTGTAGTTCAAACCGCCACGCACCACATGCGTGTGGTTGTCGAACAGCCCGGGCAGTACATGCCGGCGCTTCAAGTCCACCAGGCGGGTATTCGATCCCGCCAGCCGTGTGACCTCTTCGTTGGTGCCCACGGCGACAAAACGGCCGGACTTGATCGCGACGGCGTTGACCACCGGCTTGGCACGATCCAGCGTCGTGATCTGGCCGTTATGGAAAATGATGTCGGGACTAGCATCGGACACGGTTGACGTTCCTTTCCGGAGTGCCTCGGCCGCTGCATTGCGGCCCAATGCGCCATTGAACGCTGCCGTGGCAGCCAGCGTGGTGGCCGCGCCGAGAATCTTTCGACGAGTTGTCATTGTCACGCTTTTCTCCTCGTTGTGGAGCTTTTCTTGAGGCCGCCGATGAGCGACGGCAGGCATAAGCGGCGCCCCAGACGCACAGGCCTGGGGCTACTCTCGGCCGGCGTCGAGTTATTTGGCCGGATTCGGACCAATGCGCTCGCCGTGCTTCACACGTTCGGAAGCCTTGTGCACCATCGTGTAGGCGTAGTCCACACCCATACCATAAGCGCCGGAATGCTCTTTGACAATTTCCATCACCGCGTCGTACGTATCACGGCGGGCCCAGTCACGCTGCCATTCCAGCAACACCTGTTGCCACGTCACCGGCACAATACCGGCCTGTACCATGCGGTCTATCGCGTACTTATGCGCATCGGCCGAGGTGCCTCCCGACGCATCGGTCACCATGTAAATCTCATAATCCGTGTCATGCAGGCATGACAATGCGAAAGTCGTATTGCAGACCTCGGTCCACAAGCCAGAAACCACGATTTTCTTGCGGCCTTGCGCAGCATGCGCGGCCAGCGCATCACGCACATTCTGATCATCCCACGAGTTCATCGACGTGCGCTCGAGAATCGAGTGATCCGGGAAAACGGCCAACAGCTCCGGATACGTAAAGCCGGAGAAGCTTTCCGTTTCGACCGTGGTGATGGTAGCGGGGATATCGAATACTTTCGCAGCTTTAGCCAAGCCGACTACATTGTTCTTTAGCACCTGGCGATCGATCGACTGGACACCGAAGGCCATCTGCGGCTGCTGGTCGATGAAAATGATCTGGCTATTCTGGGGGGTCAGGACTTCGAGATACTTGGACATCGCATTGCTCCCTTCATTGATGATCGAATAAAGTGCCGCAGCGCAGCAGTGTAGGACTCCAACGATGTCATCAGAAGGGGCAAACTGGAAAAGCATCCTTTCCAAAATTGATATGGACGAGTCACTACACCGAGGCCACGTTCCTCACACGCGTCTGGAACAGCCTCTTTGCTGAGCAATCAGTAGATACCTGTCAGCCGGGCAAACGGGCTGCGACGCATTGCCCCCACCTCCATGTGGTCAGTAGAATCAAGCACAACATACTCATTCGCCTGTCACATGAATAGACTGCCAGACCTCGAAGCCTGGGCCATCTTTGCCAAGGTCGCCGAAACAGGATCCTTTGCCCGCGCCGCCAGCGAATTCGCCTTGTCGCAGGCCACGGTGTCCAAAGCCATCACGCGCCTAGAAGCACGCATGAAAACCATGCTGTTTCACCGCACCTCTCGCCGCGTGACCTTGACCGAAAGCGGGCTGGCCGCGCTGGAGCGCGCCACCCGCATTCTCGAGGAAGGCGAAGCCGTCGAGGCAGACCTCGCCGAACAGGCCACCGCCCTGCGCGGTCTCGTGCGCGTTACCGCCCCGATGTCCTTCGGGCTCTCGCATCTGGCGCCGATCCTGCCTCCATTCATGCAAGCCCACCCCGATGTGAGTCTGGACATCGAATTCAGCGACGAACAAAAGGACCTCGTTGCGAACCGATTCGATGTCGCCGTGCGCATTTCCAATCCGTCTGATTCCAGCCTATTGGCCAAACGTCTATGCAACGTACGCATCCTGCTGGTGGGCTCGCCCGGCTATTTCGAGCGTCATGGCCGGCCACAGCACCCGAGCGAACTCGTCGAGCACCGTGCCTTGCAGTATGCCTATTCCCCCAGAGGACCAAGCTGGCGATTTCGGCATGAGCGCGACGGCGAATTCAGCCAAACCATGCACATACCCTTGCGCGTCAACAACGCCGAAGCCCTGACGCACGCGCTGACAGCCGGCCTCGGCCTGGCACTACAGCCGGAATTTCTGGTCTGGCAGGATATCGAGGCAGGCCGGCTGGAAACCGTGATGGACGAATGGGAGGTCGAACCCATTGCATTGCATATCCTGACCCCGCCCGGACGCAAGCGCCCTGCCCGCGTGCAAGCTTTCATCGACTATCTCGCGCAATGCTACGCCAGTCAGCCGTGGGCCCGGCCGGACGGCGAGACCCAATTGCCGCATCGTGAATAGACCGTCACGCCTATTGCACCTGCAGATTCGACTCCTTGACTAGGTCGCCCCACTTTTTGGCTTCCGCCTGCAGGAACTCTGATGCCTGCGTTGGGCTGTTCGCGACCAGGTCTACCCCGTCACGCGCCAATAGCTCTTTCATCGCCGGCGTATTCAACGCCGTGCGCGAGGCTGCGTTCAGCTTGTCGATGACAGCTGGTGGCGTTCCCGCCGGGGCCGCGAGCACGAACCAATTGCGGGCCTCAAAGCCCGGCAGGGTTTCCGCCACAGTCGGTACATCCGGCAAAATGCTCATCCGTTGTGCGCCCGTGGTGGCCAACAACCGCAGCTTTCCCGAACGCACATGCACCAATGACGACGCGGGATTATCGATCATCAGATCCACCTCGCCGCTGATCAGGTCGACGAAGGCAGCGCCAGCCCCTTTGTACGGGATTTTCGTGAAATCCACACCACCCTGCTTGGCCAGCATTGCCGTGGCCAACGCCTGAATCCCTGTGCTCGCGGACAAGGCAAAATTGATCTTGTCAGACTGCTTGGCCTGAGCCAACACATCCTGCAGGGACTCTGCCTTGAACTTGTTGCTGGCCACCAGCACCTGCGGTGCAGCCGCCATGATCATCACTGGACTGAAATCCTTGATCGGATCATACGGGACCTGCGGATAAAACGCGGGTGTCGTACCGAAAGCCGCCGAACTCAACAGCAACGTATAGCCATCAGCAGCCGATCGAGCAACATCGATGGCACCGATCTGGCCGGTATTGCTGGCCTTGTTTTCGACCACGATACTCTGACCGAGAATCTCACCCAGTTCCTTTGCGAACGGCCGGGCCAGCGTATCCACACCGCCACCAGCCGCGAACGGAACAACGATGCGTATCGCCTTGTCGGGAAATTCCGCTTGAGCGGCGCTGCCCATCAACAATGCAGCCATCATGGCCCCGATGATTTTCTTTTTCACGCAATGTCTCCTATTTACGAGTAGCAGCCAGGCGCATAGGCAGCGCGGCATCGCCAGCTGTCTCCAATGACCAGACCGAATCAATCAAACGACCGGCATCGACGTCCACGCCGGCATAACGCACGAGGTCACGCAGTTTCTGTTCGATAGCGTCGTCCTCCAGCGGACGGGCCAACGAGCCGCGCGGCGCGGTGACTTCACGCTGCAACGTTGCGCCGTCGTTGAACTCGACGTGCACCTTGACCGCGTCAACTGACATGGCCGCATCGTCGGTGAACACCAGCCGTGCACCGAGCGTGCGTAGAACAGGATCCGCCACTGCCTCATCAGAAAACTCAGCAAGTCCGGCGCGGCCGCGTACCAATGCCACTGCCACAGCGTGTTGCGCGCACACCTGAGACTGACGCCCGCTGTTGATATCGGGACGATCTGTCCGTTGGCGCAACAAGGGATGCCCCGTCAGCTCGATACGGGAAATACTGCCCCATCCCCCGTCCTGAATACGAGGATCCGACGACAGCTCCAGGCAGGCATCGATGACCGGATTCAACACCACGCCGCAGGGATACGGCTTGTAGGCGTTATTCAACAGTTCCCAACTATCCCCGAGCCGTTCTGTCATCGCAGTCAGCCGCGGACTGTCGCCGACGACTCTCAAGAACCCGCGCTCTCCTTCCAACGGCAGCGCCGGTCCATCAAAACCATCTGCAGCCAGAAAGGCCGACAGCAGTCCATTTCGCGCGGCATTGCCCACGCTGACGCTCTTGGCGCCGGTGCCCAGCGCCTCCACCAGGCCACCCGCCTGCACGGCAGCGATACCCAACGCATGAACGTTCTGCCGCGCATCCAAGCCCAGCGTCTTCGCCGCCGCCAGCCCTGCACCAAACACCCCGCACGTCGAAGTGATATGCCAGCCGCGTGCATAGTGTTCCGGCGAGATCGCGTTGCCGATACGGCAGGCCACCTCAACACCCAGCACAAAGGCATGCAGCAATTCCTGCCCGCTCATGGGCCGGGTCTCGGCCAGGGCGAACAAGACCGGCGCAATCGGCGACGAGGGATGGATAATGGTCGGATGATGCGTATCGTCAAAGTCGAACACATTCGCCGCCATCGCGTTCAATGCGGCAGCGCTCAACACATCCACACGATCCGGCCGGCCCGCCAGGCTCGCCTGCGGTCCCGCCGAAAACCGCGCATACGTGCGCACCGCAATATCCAGCGACGGCGTACGTGCCGCAGAGATCGCCACGGCGAAAAAATTCAAAATAGCCCGGCGTGCGGCATGCCGTACCTCTGCCGGCACATCCTCCCACCGCGACTCGGCGACGAAACGCGACAGTTGAATAGACGGAGAAATTGCGTCGGAAACAGCAGTTTGATTCATGTCATTTCACTTGTTGAGGAAGCCACATTACGATCTGCGGGAAAGCGTAAATCAGGCACAAAAAGAGCAGGATAATCACCACAAACGGCAGCGCGCCGCGCAGGATGTCACCAAACCGGGCCTTATCATTCATGCTGCGCAACACGAACAGCACCATGCCGACAGGCGGTGTAATCAGGCCCACCTCGATCATCAACACCAGAAAAACCCCGAACCAGATGGGATCCAGCCCGAGAGCCATGGCGATCGGATAGGTCACCGGCAGCGTCATCAGCATCATCGCGATCGACTCTACGAACATGCCCAGGACCAGATAAATCAACACCATCGCTCCCATCACGACGACGGGCGAGAAATCCGCTCCCTGAATGAGGTTGACGACTTCGCGCGGCAACCTCAGATAGTCGAACACCCAACTGAAGATGCCCGCCCCCACCACGATCAGCAACAACAAGGCGGTGACCTTGGCCGAGTCATAGGCGATCTCCATCAGCGCGCGCCAAGTGAGTTTGCCGCGCAACAAGCACAGCACGAACGCGCTGACGGCGCCAATAGCGGCAGCCTCGGTCGGCGTGGCGATCCCCGCATACATAGAGCCCAGCACCGCACCGATGATCACGACAAACGGCACCATGCCGCGCGAGGCCGAGAGCTTTTCGCGCATGGTGTAGGCACGTGCAGGCGGAGCCGACCCCGGCACCGTCAGCGCCCATACCAGGGCTCCCAGCATAAAGACGCCCATCAGCAACAGGCCCGGAATCATCCCCGCGAGAAACAGATGAGTCACCGAAGCCCCCACCGTCGTCCCATAGATGATCATCGGAATGCTAGGTGGAATCAGAATGCCCAGCGTAGCGCCCGCCGCCGCGACGCCATACGTCAATCGCGGGCTGTAGCCACGCTCGATCATGTCCGGGCAAGCGACTTTCCCCAACGTCGCAGCCGTAGCCAGACTGGATCCCGACACCGCCGCAAAGATCGCCGAAGCCCCCGCGGAGGCATGCGCCAGGCCACCCGGCGCACGGCCGAACCAGCGCACCAATGCGTCAAACATGCCGGACGTAATCCCACTACGCAGCAACAGCCCGCCCATGAAAATAAACATGGGAACAGCCGTCAACGTAAACGTATTCGTACTGCTCCAGGCTCGCTCGGCCAGCAATGAAAGCTGTGGACGCGACAATAGAAAGTACACGCCCAGCAACCCCACCATCCCCAACGCCACACCGATACGCACACCAAGAAATAACAACAGCATCATGCTGGCGACCAACAGCGCGGCCACCCAACCCAACGACTGTCCGCGTGCCAAGGCATACAAGGCAGCGCATCCGCCGACGAGAATCAGCGACTGCACCAGCGTAGCCTTGCCGCTCCACGCCCCAATCGCGATGATGAACGCCACGGCGATCACCGCCATTCCCCAGTCGATCCGGCTGCCGGCAATAGAAACAGAGTTGGGTCCCAAAGCCACGAGCGCGAGCGCCATGACGGCCAACACAACGGGCGCCAACCAACGACGCCAATGCTCTGCGGGCGGACGCAACCGATAGATATCGACCAGAATCGACAGGCAGAAAGTCAGCATGCCCAGCGACACAGACAACTGCGGTATCCATTGCGGCGTCGACAGCAAACCCCAATCCCGCGTGTCGTTCACATACTCGCGAAAATTAAAGCTGGCCATCTGCCATCCCAGCACCACACTGAACAGCAACGCCAACCATTGGCCCAACAGTTCCAGTTGCACCCGCGTCGATGACGACACCCGGTCGATCCACAGTTCCACCTGGACATGCGCATTCGCCGACTGCGCCGCGGCCAATCCGAAAAACACCGTCGCCACCAACAGATAACCCGAGATTTCCGTAGCCCACGACGTCGGCGAGTTAAAGACGTAGCGCGAAAAAATCTCGTAGCACATCGACAACGCCATCAACAGCAACGCCGCCGTCGCGAGCGCTCCGGAACACCGGGTGATACCAACCATCCCCCGAATCAGGCTGAAGTCTGCGCTGCCGCCCAATGGATAAGGCGATGCGCCTGGCGATATGGCGGCCTCTGCCGGCGCCTGCATCGGCATATCAATGCTGCTCATTCTTGTCTCCTCGGCGCTGTGCGCGCGATGGTGTTTTCCCTGATCGAGAGCTAACGCCAGAGAAATGCTATGACGATATTATAGGCATATTGTATGATCGAATGATCATAATTTCACACAGCGCACCGCGCACCATCCAGGAGGAGCACAACATGCATTACCCCACTCGCCCGCCCTCGCGGCTACGGTCATTGGCGCTCTCGGCCGCCATCGGTGTCACCCTATGGGCCGGCGCAGCGCAGGCACAGACCTATGACCTGACCATGGCCGTCATCACCTCGCCCGGCGACGGCTATTCCATTCTCACGGCGTCAGTGCCAGATCGCGTCGCCAAAGCCACCGACGGCAAAGTCAAAGTCACCGTCAGCGACTCACTGGTGCCGCCCGCCCAAATGGCGACTGCCGTGCGCGAAGGCCGCGTGGACATGAGCGCAGCCCTGCACACCTACCTGGCGGCCGACGAGCCGCGCATGGGCATCTTTAACCTGCCGGGCCTCATCAACGACATCAAAGAGTACAAACAGGTCTGCGACGCCTTCTGGTGCGAAGACACCCGCAAGATCTGGAAAGACAAATGGAATGCCATCGTGCTCGCCGAGGGCACCTGGTGCACACAACAGCTGTTTTCCAAGGATCCCATCCACAAAATCGAGGACTTCAAGGGCAAACGCCTGCGCGTGCACAACCCCCAGACCGCCGAAGTCGTCAACGCACTGGGCGGTAAGCCGGTCGCCATGCCCACCACCGAGATCTTCCCCGCGCTGGAGCGTGGCGTCATCGACGGCCTGTTCATCTCGATGTGCGTAGGCGGATCGCTGGAATTCTGGCGCATCGCCAAGAACGTCCAGAACTGGAGCCTGGGCCCAATCAACGGCTGGGCCATACTCGTCAACCCCGACAGCTGGGAAAAACTGCCACCCGACGTCCAGAAGCAGGTCCAAAGCGCCATGGACGGCGTACAACACGACGCCTTTACCCAATACGACCAGTTTGTCACCAATGCACGCCAGGCGATGGAAAAGAACGGCGTGACCTTCTGGGTCGCACCGGATGAAGAAAGGGCTAAACTAATGCAGCCGCAATACATAGGATCCGCGTACGATGCTTGGAACAAACGTGCCCAGCAAGTTGGATTCGATGGCCCTGCCTACCTTGATCGTGTACGAAAGGTATTAGGCAAAACGCAATAATCGACGGGCGCACCCAACGGTATCCGGGGCGCTCGACATACCCTGGATACCTTTTGCATTACGCCCATGACTGCCCACGTAGAGCCACAAGACGATTTCAAGGTCCAACGCGTCGCTTCAGTACTGAGGCACAGCGTGACAGAGAACATTCGCAACGCCATCCTGGTCGGGCGGTTCCGGCCCGGTGAACGACTGCCCGAGCGCGACCTGTGCGAGATGACCGGCGTGAGCCGGACCTTGGTCCGCGAGGCCTTGCGCCAGCTGGAATCCGAAGGCCTGATCCTCGTCATTCCCCACCGCGGCCCCGTCGTCGCCCGGCTCTCGCCTGAACAAGCGCGCGGCATCTACCAAGTACGCGAAGAACTCGAAGGCCTGGCCTGTGAGCTTTTCGCCGAGCACGCCACGCAGGCGCAGCTCACCGCACTGCGCAAGGCGCTGGAGGCGATGAAACGCACCCTGCCCCGTGGCACCGCTCTGCAGCAGCTGGCCGCGAAAAACGCCTTTTATCAGCAATTGCTGGATGGGGCGGGCAACGAGGCATTGACCAACAGCCTGCACCTGCTGAACTCCCGCGTCATGCTGCTGCGCTCGACCTCGATCCAGGCTCCTGGACGATCCAAGCACAGCATCGCCGAGCTCACCGAGCTGCTGCAGGCACTAGAGGCGCGTGACGGCAAGGCCGCACGCGCAGCGGCGCGACGTCACGTACGCAATGCCGCCGACGTCGCGATCAAAATCCTGCAGGAATCGCTACAGTCCGAGAGCGCGGACTAACCAAGCGGATTAACAGAGCCGATAACGATCAGAGCCCACGGACGATGATCGCCCTAAAAACCGTCGGCGCCACTCAGCACGCCGCCGACTTTCCAAAGGGATCGGCATTCACCGGGGTATCCACGGTATACGGCAAGGCCTCAGGCAGTCCAGCCAGGCTGCGCATCAAGGGATAAATAGCGCTGTAATCCTGCGCGCCCCTGCCCTGCGCCCGCGCCGCGGTATACGACTGATACGCGGCACTACCCATCGGCACACACGCACGGCTGCGCGACGCCAGCTCCAGGGCCAGGCCCAGGTCTTTATGCGCGAGATCGACCTGAAAACCCGCCGACAAATCGCCACGCAACACCTTGTTCGGATACGTGATATTCATGTGGCCCTGGCCCGCGATGGTCCCGCGCATCACTTGCAACGCCAGCTCCACGCTCAGCCCGCAGGCTTCGGCCAGCGTCAACGCCTCCGCCGTCAAGGCATTGAGTGAGATCCCCATGAAATTGTTGATCACCTTCACTCGGGAGCCGCCCCCTACCTCGCCGCAATCAATGATCTGATTGCCCATGCAGAGTAATGCCTCCTCTGCCCGGGCTTTGTCGTTGGCTGCGCCACTGGCCAGAATCAGCAGAGTCCCTCGCTCTGCTTCCATCGCAGAGCGTCCCACCGGGGAATCCAGCATCCTCAGGCCACGCGCCGCCAACAGCGCAGCAATGCCATCCGTCTCATGCGGCAAGATGGTCGACATATTGATCAGCAACGACGCCTCCGAGAGCGATTGCAACGCGCCATCGGGGCCCTCCAGCGCGGCACGAATGTGAGCCGCCGTCGGCAACATCGTGATCACCAACCCTGCACCGGCCGCAGCCTCCCTCGCACTCGCCGCGCGCTTGCCGCCCGCCTGCACCAGCGCATCCAGCGCCTGCGGATTCAAGTCATATCCCGTCACCGCAAACCCGTTCTTGACGAGATTACGCGCCATCGGCAGGCCCATCGCCCCTAGACCGATAAACGCAATCGATTCATTCTTCATATCCACGTCTCCTCGTTATGGCATGCCGATAGTCCGTCGCCATCGGCACGCATCTGGCAATCTGCATCAGCGACTATGCTTCACCGTAATGCGCCTTCCTTTTCCATCTCGGCGATCACCTCACGCGCCGCCTTCATCGCGTCCAACGAAGCCGGCACACCGCAATAAATAGCGGCCTGCAGAATCACCTCGACGATCTCTTCCTTCGTCACGCCGTTATTGACCGCGCCACGCATATGCAGCCGCAACTCGTTCGGCCGATTCAATGCGATCAGCATCGCCAGATTGAGAAAACTACGGGTCTTGCGCTCCAGCCCGGGCCGGGTCCACACATCCCCCCAGCAGTACTCCGTCACCAGCTTCTGCAGCGGGGCGCTCATGTCGTCAGCCCCATTCAGCGACTTTTCGACATAGGCGTCACCCACAACAGCTCGACGCACCTCCAGCCCCTTTTGGAACTGCTCGGATTGGAATTCGGGCCTCAATGCCATGATATTTTTTCTCCAGGGATTAAATGCGGCGCCGGACCATCCTCTTGCCACCGCACGATGTATTACTATAATACAATCCTATTGTATTTGAACAAGACCAACACCTCGATCAGGAGGAGACAGACCATGGATTACGCCCCTTTCAGCGTGTACGCGATTCGCTACGCGCACCATTCCGGCCGGACTTCAGCCGACAACTATCTAGGCCCCGTGGATTTTCACGATGCAGAGTCCGATCTGGACTATTACGTCTGGGTGCTGCGCCGTGACGACGAGATCTACCTGGTCGACACCGGCTTTGGCGAAACAGCCGCACAGCAACGTGGACGCGAACTCTTCATGCGTCCGGCCCAAGGGCTAAAGCTGCTCGGCATAAATGCCGATCAAGTCCGCAACATCATCCTCACCCATCTGCACTACGACCACGCGGGGACACTGACCGACTTCCCCAACGCGACCTTTCACGTCCAAGACGCAGAGCCCACCTATGCCACCGGGCGCTGCATGTGCCATGGCGCACTGCGCCACCCCTACTACGTCGAGGACATCGTCGAGTACGTGCGGCGGCTCTATGCAGGCCGTGTGACCTTTCACCAAGGCAGCAGCGAACTCGCCCCTGGTTTATCCGTGCACCTGGTAGGCGGACACACTGCCGGCCTGCAGATCGTGCGCGTGTGGACCAAGCGCGGATGGGTCGTGCTGGCCTCGGATGCCACCCACCTATACGGAAACATCGGCAACAACGCCCCCTTTCCCATCGTCTTTAACGTAGGCGACATGCTCGAGGGCTATCGCATCGTGCGCAGCCTCGCGGATTCCGAAGACCACATCATTCCCGGACACGATCCGCAGGTCATGCAGCGCTACCCCGCGCCCTCGCCTGAGCTGGCAGGCCAGATCGCACAGCTCGACGTCATGCCGGCCAAGGCTGCCGGGGACGCCGCATGAGCCTGCCGCTGAAGGGCCGCCACGCACTCGTGACAGGCGCAGAGGCCGGCCTGGGATACGCCATTGCCGATCAATTGGCAGCCGCCGGCGCATCCGTCGTGATGCATAGCCTCGCAGCCAACGACCAAGCGCGCCAGGCCCGCGACACCATCGCAGACCGCCATGGCGCCCACGTCGAGCTCTTGCAAGCCGACCTGCGCGACGTAGACCAGATCGAGGCCATGGCAGCCCAGGCATTGGCACGATTTCCCCGCATCGACATCCTGGTCAACAACGCCGTGATCCGGCATTTCGAGCCGGCCCATCAACTGCCTCGTGACCACTGGGACGAAGGGTTGGCCGTCAATCTCTCTGCCCCCTTTCACCTGGCACGCCTCACCCTGCCCGGCATGCTCGCCCAGCAGTGGGGCCGCATCATCAATCTATCCTCGGTCTATGGCAGCGGCGCGGCGCCCAATCGTGTCGGCTACATCACCACCAAGACGGCACTGCTGGGCATGACCCGCGCCCTGGCCATCGAGACGGCCGGCAGCGGCATCACCTGCAACGCCGTCGCGCCCGGCACCGCCCCCACTCCAGCCATCGTCAGCAAGATCGCCGCCATCGCCAAACAGTCCGGCCAAAGCGTCGAGGACGCCGAGCGCGACTATCTCGCCGCACGCCAGCCCACCGGCCGTTTTGTGGCCCTGGAAAACGTGGCTGCCCTGATTTGTTTTCTCTGCGCTGATACCGGCAGCGATATCACCGGCGCGACGTTACCCATCGATGGCGGCTGGACAGCCGCCTGAACCCTTTCCCCCCTTTTGTACGAGTGACAGACATCATGACGACGGAAAAACATCTAGGCTTTGTCGGCATCGGCCGCATGGGCACCCCGATGGCAGAACGGCTGCTGAATGCCGGCTACACCCTGACCATCTACGACACCCAGCCCGAAGCCTTGCAGGCCCTGAAAGACAAAGGCGCGATCATCGCGGAGTCTCCCAAAGCCGTGGCCGATAGCGCCACCACCGTATTGGTATCGCTGCCCACCCCCGATATCGTCATTGTCGTGGCATTGGGCGAACAGGGCCTGGCGCGCGGCAAAGCCGTACGTACCGTGATCGATCTATCCACCAGCGGATCGGCGGCTGCACGTACCCTGGCCGATGGCCTGGCCGCAGCCAATATCCAGAGCATCGACTGCCCTGTCAGCGGCGGCGTCACAGGCGCCACACGCGGCACCCTGGCGCTCATGATCTCCGGTCCGCACGAGCGTTTCGAGCAGTTGCAGGACGTCTTCAACGTGCTGGGCAAGCCCGTTTACGTTGGTGAAAAACCTGGCATGGCCCAGACCATGAAGGTCATCAACAACCTCATCTCCGTGACCGCGCTGAGCATCACCTCCGAACTGATGGTGATGGGCGTCAAGGCCGGTCTGGATCCAGACGTCATGGTGCAAATCATCAACTCTGGTTCGGGCCGCACCAACGCTTCTGAGGACAAAATCCCACGATTTGTGCTGACGCGCAGCTTTGACTTCGGTTTTGCAATAGGCCTGTCCACCAAAGACGTACGCCTCTGCCTCGAAGAAAGCGAGCAACTCGGCGTACCCCTGCGAGTCGGCGACGCGGCGCGCAAACTGCTCAACGACGCACGCGACAAACTGGGCAGCGACGCAGACCTGACCGAAATCATTCGCTACGTCGAAGACAGCGCAGGCGTACAAGTCCGCGGCAAAGCGGCGACGGGCCAGGCATGAGCACAGCGACCGGCGTTGCCGTCATCACGGGAGGCGCCAGCGGTATCGGCGCCGCATGCGCACGACGCTTTGCCGCCCAGGGGCTCGCGGTAGCCATCCTGGACGTCACGCACGAGACTGGCGAAACACTCGCCGCCGAACTGCGCGGCCAGGGCGCCCGCTCCCGCTTTTATCCCTGCGACGTCGCCGACGCCGGTGTGGTGCAGTCCTGCGCCGATACCATCAGCGCGGACCTGGGTGAACCGACAGTACTGGTTACCTCCGCCGCGTTGATCCCCAACACTGAATCCGTGCTGGACATGGATCTGTCGGCGCACGACCGCATGTGGCGCGTGAACTACCACGGCACCGTACACGCATGCCGCAGTTTCGGCGTACGCATGCGTGCGCAGGGACATGGCAACATCGTGACCATCGGCTCCATCAACAGCCTGCATCCATTGCCCCTGCCCGCCTACAACCCAGGCAAGGCAGCGATCGCCCGCCTGACGCAAATCCTGGCACAAGAGCTCGGGCCGCACGGCGTACGCGTCAATAGCGTTGCCCCCACCTATGTCATGACACCTGCCCTGCAGGCCAGAATAGACGGCGGCCAGCGCGACCTGGCACAGATGATGTCCGTGCATGCATTAGCGGCATTACCCGTGCCAGACGACGTCGCCAACGCCGTCGCGTTTCTGTGCTCGGAACAGGCCAGCCTGATCACCGGCGTGCTCTTGCCAGTGGATGCCGGCTGGAACAGCGGTGTCAGCTATCGCACCTATGCTGGCGGCGTTCCTGCTACCAGCAGGCCATAAGCCATCACATTACAAGAACAACACAGGAGACTCCTCATGCGCAGCATTCTCAAGGCATTCGTGCCAACGCTGGCTATATGTTTCGCTGCACTCGGCGCTACCCACGCCGAGGCTGCCTACCCTGACCGCCCAGTCAGGGTCATCGTACCCTTCGCCGCCGGCGGTGGTGCAGACATCGTGGCGCGCCTGGTATTCAAAGGCGTCAGCGAGCAGCTGGGCCAGCCCTTCATCATCGACAACCGCGGCGGCGCCGGCGGCATCATCGGCACCGATGCCGTCGCCAAAGCCGCCCCCGACGGCTACACCCTGCTGCTGGGGCAAAGCGGCCCCAATGCGATCAACCCCTCGGTCTACAGCAAACTGCCCTATGACGCACGCCGGGATTTTGCGACCATCACGCAATTGACCAGCTATCCCTATGTCGTGGCGGTGAAGAAACAATTGCCCGTCAACAACTTGGCAGAACTGATCGAACTCGCCAAACGTGAGCCTCGTACGCTGACCCTGTCTACAGCAGGCCAAGGCAGCTCTGCACATCTGGCAGTCGAGCTCTTTATGCGTCAAGCTGACATTTCGCTGATTCCCGTGCCTTACAAAGGCGCAGGCCCTGCCCTGCTCGATGTCGTAGGCGGTGTCGTGGACATGACTTTCGGCGACGCCGCTTCGGCGTCGAAACAGGCGCAGGCGGGTAACGTAAAAGCCGTGGCAGTCACGGGCGCGCGCCGCTCGCCACTGCTGCCTGATGTGCCTACGGTGGCCGAGGCAGGCGTTCCCGGCTACGAGGCCTCTGCCTGGCATGGCGTACTGGCGCCACGCGGCACGCCCGAGCCAGTCATACAGACGCTGCAAGCCGCTATCGTCAAGGTCCTGGCCGATCCGGCATTAAAGGAACGGCTGGCTCAGGACGGCATCGAAACCGTGGGTAGTACACCAGAGGAATTCAATCGCTCGCTGCAAGCGGAGATTGAGAAATGGCTGAAGGTGGTGAAGGATGCGGGAATCAAGCTTGAGTAGCGGCGGCTGACGCGATGCGGTCTCGTCCGAGTCGGTCTTGACCTGCTCGGCGAGCCAACATAAATTCCATCCGCGTCCCCAACACAGTCAAGGCACGCGCCAACGCCACCAGCAAAGTGCCATCAGTCCTTGTGCACCAATTCCTGAATGGGAACGCTGCAATACAGCGGCTCCAGGCTGTACTTGGCGATTGGACCCGCACAATCAGTGCTGCCAGCGGCCACGATCAGTGCAATCGACACCAACGCAATAGCGAACAGGAGCGCTCCAATCGTCGACATCGCAGAAGCGATACGATGCCCCACTCTATCACGCAGCAAACGATGTGCCGGTTGCCCCTGATCGAGGGCCTCCTGGATCCGGCGTGCGCGTTTGTGGAACCAGGATTGGCGCATTTGCAAATTGGCAACGCAGCAAAACACCGGCAGCAGAAAGCCCGAAATCAACACACGGATACCCGTAGTGCCGATGATTTTCAGTTCGCCCAATGCAACCACCCCGGCGATACCGGCCAATGACAGCGTCGAGATCAGTTTTGCCAATTCCCGTTCCCACGCCACAGCATTTTCCTGAGCCTGGCTCCATAGCTCGAACTGACGCTGCCCCCAGCCCAGCGCAGGGTCGTCGGGCAGCGCCGGATCGCGCTCGTTGTCCTGTTGGACGTAAACGCTGAGCTTGCCCATGCCGTAGGCGATGATACCTACGAGGATTGCCGTTATTCCTATCGAGAGCGTCATACGGGCTTTCCTGGAAATCGTCTGCGAATCCGGCGAGAGACATGTGTCGGGCGGGAGCCGTCCGGCACTACGCCGTCCTTTCCATTGTCCACCAAAAGCCCATCCCTTGCAGGTAGGCAACGTGCCGACTCTGCGTGCCAACCAGGTTGGTGTCACACCCCCAAGGCCGCGCACGCTGCGGCATCCTGAGCGAACTCGATAGGGCGTCGCTTATGGGCCGCATTCCAGAAAGCGGTCAAATAAACACGTCTTCGATGCGTTCAGCATCCAATAGACGCAGCATCCACTTTTGCAACGATGCCTCGTCGGCCTCGTTGATACGAACTTGAGCCCAATCGGGCAGTGCACCAAATTTCGCCATGACGAGCGTGGTCAAAGATTTAGCAGTCCCTTGGCGCTGACCCTGCTCAAATCCTTGCTCCCGCCCCCGCTCCAACCCCTCTTTCAACCCCTCAGCGCGCGCCTGTTTCGATCTGACTCGCTCGATGCTCGTTACATAAGCCATTTTCTGTTCCTCTTCGATTGTCGTGATGGCAGCATCAAATTCCGGTTCCAGTTCCTCCGGCAGATACAACATCGCATCGATCACACGAAATAACGTCCGTCTATTATCGCGCGGCACCTTCCATTGCTCCAAATGCCGCACCAACTCAATCTTGCGTAACAGACGATCTCGAGCATGGCCATTTGCCGTTGCTTCGAGTTGCGCCAATACCACCACGGCAAAAAGATTATTTTCGGCCAACTCCCTCAACTCTGCCATACGCGAGCGCCACCATTCCAGACGAATGACCGGAAACGTGAAACGCAGCTCACAGCCGGCCTCATCGTAGGCGTAACACATCGCGCCCACGCCTGCCTGCAGACGATCCAGGCCGTGGCTGTTTCTGCCCGTCAATACTGCCATGTTCAGTAACCGGCTCTCGGGATAATTCGATTTCAATCGAACGTGATAGTCAAACATCCTGCGAGTGAATTCCGAGTCACATCGCGCTTGCACCTCTACATGGATCAACAGCCATGCCTCCTGGCCATCCAGCAATCGTACCGAAACCAGTTTATCCACGAGCAATCGGCCGCGCACCGTACCGCGGATCAACGCCTGCAATTCCTTATCCAGGAATTTCGGCATATGCGTCCAATCAATCCGCGCATGCACACAGGGGTGCAACATCCCCAAAAATTCCGGAAAGTACGCAGACAATGCGTCTTTCCACGCACTGTCGTAGTCTGCGCGTCGCGCCATATAGCAGGTCCATCAGGGCAATCAAATAAGCCCTCTACTATCGGCTTCAGTACAGATTCTCGAAAGATGCAGTGAATGCTTATGTCCATGCGTAGTTGCCGCAAACCTCCTTGGTGATTTGCACCGGATGATGCTACGAGCAGAGTCATACTCGCAACGCAGCGCACGCCGCGGCATACCTGCGGTTACGATCACTCCATCCATTAGGCAAGCCCCTGGCGTTCCTGCCATTGACTCGTATGGACAGACGCAAAAAATCGCCGCTATCGGCGATCTCGTTGCATCCATTGTTCAGCCACCACCAGCCACTGCCTCTGGCCGCGTCCACGGCGCGTTCCAGCCATTCAGGGTGGGTAATATAGTCAACGTCTAATCCGTCCGACACCGCACGATAGTTGGCGCGTCCGGTGATCTGGATCAGGCCGCGCCCGCGGTATCGGAATCCGTCACCGGGGTGAGTATTACCCAGCCCTGCCCGTCCCTCGTAGCGCCGTTGCGCCGCTGTGGGACCCCATATTTCCCGGGTGTAGGTGAAGCCGCATGATTCGTGGCCCAGGGTGGCGATATACATCGCGGCGCGGAGGGGTGAGATGATTCCGAACTCCATCATGGATTGTTCGACGGCGTGGTACCAGCGGGTGGCTCGATATGGGGGTAGTAAGGCAGCCTTTGCGAAATCGGATTTGCGCATGGGGATTGTGCGCACTGGTGGCGCTGGGGGTTGGCTTGAGGGTGTAGTGACGTAATTTAAAATTTCGTTCCAATACACCCTGAGCGCGCGAATGGTATTCGCCCTGTCCATAGCAGAGGAATGCGCCGAAATCGGGGAGCGTTACGCGTTGAATGGACGCTACTGCGGTGATGAAATCCGCACTCGATTTGCGGTTGGGCTAGTTTGAGTTGACATCGCTCAACGCAATCAAAGGTCTAATCTGACGCGTGATATCGCCGGCAAGTAGTCCGATTCTCAATGGAGAAGATATCCAACCATCGAAGACGCGATGAATTTTTATTACGGTTCGAGCCTCAAGAAGTCGATTTGATCCGACTTTTCGTGCTGTTGCGAGCCTCACTATCAAAGGATTGACTATGCGCCCACTGAGCACCTCAGAACTCTCTGCTGTGTATGGAGCAGAGCTTCAACAGTATTTCCAGCACCCGAGCGCCTCAGGATCGGACATGTACCTGGACTTTGTTAATGAGCCCAATGGGTCTTCCACCATTTTCCTACTGAGCAGCTCAGGACAGGCCGTCTGGAGTTACAACACAGGCGTGGGCCTAGCTTGCTTCATGACCACAACGGGTATCGGCATTACTGTCACCGGCCTGTCGGGAAACTCCTTGTTGGGATCAGCTGCGGCAGCTCTTGTTGGCGTCGGTTGTAAGGACCTGGGTAGCAAAGCGTCCCCCCGAATCGATAATCCTCGTGAGATATGCCCGTGAGCGACGTTCTCTCATTAGCGCATTCCGACATAGGAGAACATGTGAGCATCTATCGTGAACGGGTTATTGCCTACATTTTTGCGGCCGCACTTGCAATTGGGCTGGGCTTTTGGCCGAGCAGCTCCATCACTCAAACAGTCCAATCTGCAGTGTCATTGTGGATAGCTACCACTGCAGTGATGATAATTTGGGCGACAATGACAAGGGCGTTCCGCGATCCGATGAAAAACATCTTGGGGCTGCGTCTTTGGATCGTTAGCGCTATGCTCATCGCTCTAGGTTTGGCCCTAGTCTTTACCGCGATTCTCAATCAATCAATTCGACTCGGTACTTGGGGGGGACTCTGTATCCTATTTTCGCTGGACTGCATGCTGTCTGAACGAGAGAGTTTCAGGCGATACGAGACTCTAACCCAACAAAAACCGCCCGAAGCACACCGCTAACGCTGAATCCTCAAGCTCTGGCGCGAGTTCGAACGTACCCACCCTAAATTGCTCATGATCCAGGAGCAGGAAACGCCGCGTCTGCGGCGACTCGATCGTCAGCAAGATATCCGGCCCACGTTGCCGTGACAAACTTTTGAATCCCGTAGAGCTAGGTTGATCCCAAGCTTGAAACAAAAGCTGCAGATAAAGGATCAATACCGCATCGTCCGAACGGCGGTATAGCCGCAGCCCCCCCAACCCTGCCCGATAGCCGCCGGATTCCCACAGTAATACAGAGTGACGATTTCAAATGGCGCGCTATCTGTCAGTCCTATGTAACTAAGGAAGTCCACATTCAATCAGGTTTCGAGCGTCCCCGCCGACTTGAATACAGGTGCGATGAATGATACCTCTGCGTCAGTGACTGACGTTGACGCATTATTGGCGACCGTTACGTCGCTTCCTGCCGCGGCAAGAACACGCGTGTTCAGGATCCCGCCGCTGGCTCCTGCTCCTGCAATGGAAATATGGTTTCCGATGGATAAGGCCTGATTGTTCAATGTAAGCTGATTACTTCCTGAAGAAATCGACCCTGTCGTAGCCGCAAGCGCTCCCACAGTACCTGCCATAACGCAGACTTGCTCGATTACCCCACCGGCAGCCGGATTGGACGCACGCAGCCGGGCACCTCGCGGATACGTGGCATTCGCGAAACCAATAGTCGTAGCTTGGATAAATCCGGCCAACGTAATGTCGTTGTCGTTATCTCGACGTGCGATGTTCTCTTCTAATCGGGGCTCAAGAGCGAATCTGAGGCTATTGTCGGAGGCGACCCGGTTGATGCCTATTCCACTTGAAAAGACAGACTTGGATAGATAGTTGCGCGTAATACGTACGTTCCGCCCGAACCACCCGCCAACGCCAGCCTGGCTCGTTCCAAGCTCTATGTCCTGATTTACCGTGTCATTAAAGTGATTCCGTTCGATGATGACATCTTCGGCAGGGGATGATTTGGCGCAGCCCGATATGATGACGGCCTTCGGAAACCCGTTAAAAACATTGTCTGCAATCACCAGCCCGCGAATTTCTCTCGTTGCCTCAGAGAACGGATTGTACTGAGCGAAGCCCAGTTGAGCGTTTGGAACGTTGGCATTCGAAGTGAACACGTTGCCAGTAATGAGCGCATTTCGAATCACTTTTGAATGAAAGCCGACTGCGTACTCATAGATGTCGGAAAATGTATTGTCTTTGATAAGCATCGAATCAAATTGAGCGCTGACAGACACCCCGTTGGCCCCGGAACCGCGATTGCCAATAATCGTCACTCTCCCGGCGGTTGGACTCTCTGTGTACGTCATATCGTCAGGGGCCTGACCGACACCAATGACCGTGCCATACACTCGACCAACGGTATTCCCGATGATGGTTACGTTGTACCCACGTGAACCGATGCCGTGTACACAACCAACCCCGGTATTTCCTATGATCGTGATGTCGACGGCGAAATGTCCGCCAATCACGTTCTGACAGCGCACCGATGTATTGCCTTCAATGGTGATAGAACGCGTCGGCATCGTATACCCCACTCCGGCCTCCATCGCACTATCCATATCGCATGGACGGCGCATGTTGGTAGCCGTGTTGCCTCGGATGGAAACGGATTCACATCCTGACAGATTTATACCGGTAAACCACACCGTTCCCGCTGGGCGATCTCCCTCGAGCGTCAAATTCCATCCATGCATCTTGTTGTTGTGCCCTATGACGTTCAGGCAGTTGTTTGCTTGACCAAAAAATCGACTAAATCCCTCGCCATCGTTGTCGCAGACGGAGAATCTATCAACATAGTTTGCATAAAAAAAACGAACGCCATAGGCGTTCTGCGTTTGATGCTCGGGCGTGACGCCACTCCCTTTACCCTTCAATCCGACAATAGCACAATCGGTGATGCGTGTTACCTTCCTGATCCTTAAGGTTTCACCGTCTCCTATTACATACGTGTCTTTCAAGTACTCACTCAGAATCACCGTATTACCCGAGACTGATTGAATAACACTATGCTCGCCTTTCGGCTTGATAGCGTATCCTGACTGCCCGGCTATTCCACTGAAGTAGTTCGACGAGAGAATCTCAACTTGGTCGCCCGGTTGAAGAGCCGTGGCTACCGCCGTTGTCAACGTACGGCGACCTTCATTGAAAATGTTAGATAGAGCTGGAACAGCATTCACCTCAGACCATTCGCCGGGTGCAACTGGAGACTCAAACCGAAAAAAAGCTTTTTGGCTGGTGTTTGGAAATCGCGTAATGATTTTTCCGCCTGTGCCACGCACGGTAACCCCGCTGACATGGATCACTACCTCGTCGTCCAAGTGATAGAGGTATCCATTGCGGCCCGCAGGAATGATGATTTCGCCATACCCACCACGCTGATTGAAATAGTTTGCCGCGGCTTGGAAGGCAGCCCAGTTGACACTCTGTGTGAGCGACGTCACGTGGGGATATGCAGCCTGCAGATCCGCAAACGAGGCAAAGCGAGGCTCCGTGCCGCTCAGCCAAACGGATACAGGATCAAGAGCATTATTCGGACGCGCGCCAAAATCCAGAACGGAGATACACTCGTTGAGCTTGTCGGAAACCGTATTGCCGATAGCCCCCTGCCCTGATGACAAATACCCTACCAGGGCCGCGCCTTTTTCAGCGTCGGAAACGTTGGCAAGGTCACCTCGTAATGCATCGTCCACCATTTGATGCTCTCCTAATGTATCGTGACACTTTAGAAGTCGCGAAGCCCATTTAACAAGGCAAGACGACCTCGTCGGACAGTGATTCAATTCTTGCAGTAGTTTGCCCTAACTTCACTCCGCGGTATATAACCGTTCATGAAAGAAGCATGCGTGCATATGGGATCAGTTGCGACCCTTAACTGCCAAGTCCATCAGCTTCCCGGTAACAACAGCGTCACCGTAAAGTCACCTCAAGATCATTTTTTCAGCGCAATAATTAACCGCCACACCATAGCGGCCGTAAATTGGGAGATTGAAAAATGGCAGATGACAGTCTACGCAGTGATCTCGCAAACGCTAGTGACCCCACCAAGGGCGCAGCATTGGTGGGATATATTCCCCTACTCAACGGCTCGACCGGGCGTATGACCGCCGACAAACTCCTTGAACGAGTTAGTGTTCTTGATTTTGGAGCTATCGGTGATGGTGTTAGCCGTCCACTGTCAACCATATTCGCGACACTAGCACTTGCCCAGCAAGTCTATCCGCATGCCACCGCATTGAGTGATGAGCTAGATTGGGCGGCATTCCAGGCTGCCTTGAATCTGGGCAAGACAAAGGGAGGCCTGACTATATATTGCCCAGGCACAGACTCGATCTACGTATTCGGCGAAAATGTATTGTCATTTGGCTCTAATGCGAAAGGCATTCGCTTCATCGGAGATGGTGGCGTTCTACGATTTCGTAGATACGGCGGAACTGCCAATTTAATCAACGGTGCCAATCCCCACGACGTAGAACTTCGCAACTTCAGGATTGAGGGCGGACAGCTTGGGTTAACAGGCAATGCTGCCGCGACAGATGGGCAGGGTATCTCATTCGCAAGTCCTAAAAACTGTATTGCCGATAGACTATTTTTTACAGACACAAGGGGGTTTGCTCTCCTCTGGTACAACAATAACCGAGACTCCGCTACAGATTGCAGCAATAACCTCATCATCGATTGCGGCACCGATGGAGCAGGAGTTGCTAGCTCATCGTTCTTGTTTGCGAACCTCTCCGACTCCATGATGATTCGGCCGACAGCAAAGAACAACACCGGGACCTCTGACGACACTGCCTATACGTTCGACCTGAAAAACAATTGCATCAATTGCTCCATCCTTGATTTCATCGCCACAAATTGCCGAATTGCCGTTGTGCTATCAGACGATAGCAGTAGTGGTTTTGGTATTGGCGCCAAGAACTCCAGAATTACGGGAACGGCGTATAACTGCGGTGCGGCCATGAGCACGAACAAGGCCAGTGGGACTTATGCGTCCGTCACTATGGTTGGGTGCGGCTCTGGGACAAGCGGTGCGCTGGCAATTGCGGGGTTCAACACACGGTGTACATATGACTTGGTAATTCACGACACACCAGCTGATGCCAATGCCATTTATAGCGGCTCTCCAGATCAACAATTCAACATCTCCCGCTACGACAACAGCGGTTTGTGGCTGTTCTCTAACAATGGATCTGCGGCTCGTAACGAGATAAACATTATGGGCGGGCCAAATAGAACATCCGGCCTTGCCAATATTCAGGCTCGAATAAACTCCATCAACGAAGCGACATTCCCGCGTGTCCTAGATATGCGCGACTTGCCGAACCCTGTTTGGAACGCTGCCAATACCCGGTGGGATTCGACACTCTGCTTCCCTATGCCTGGGGGAAGCAGGACTGCCAATGCCTTAACTATGCGGTCAACCGGAGATATCACTCTTCAATCTCAAGCCAACGTTAAGCTTTTATACTCCTCCTCCAGCGAAACATGGCGCATTCCCAATGGAGTGCCTGAGTATGCCGATGATGCCGCTGCCAGTGCAGGCGGATTAGCAATTGGCAGTCTGTACCGGACAGATAGCATTATCAAAATTCGCGTGACCTAGCCGAATATTATTAGGGAGGAATGTCGACTATCCTCCTCCACGTGCAATGCGCGTCAACTGCAACGTCAACTGCAGCGGCAGCACCTCACAATCTGCGTAATTACTGACTATCCAATCCACGACACACCAAAACTGGGAGGTCTCTATGGCCGACGACGAGTTGCGAAGTGATCTTGCTAACGCTACTGACCTGACGAAGGGCGCGACATTAGTGTCGTATAACGGGTACCAGACCGTCAGAGAACACCTGAGTGATGTAGTCACGTTCGAACAGTTCGGTGCAGGCAGTTCCACCACTGACAACGCTCCACTCGAACGCCTGATTACCTACCTAAATAGCCGCAGCTCTGGATGTGTCGTCCGTTTTGATGGCTACTACCGATTCACGCAACCCTGCCCCGTAATCCTCACGCGCGACAACGTCATGTTATGTGGCCGGGGAACGCTGGATTGCTCGGGTATGCCTATGACCGATGGGACTTTCCTGCTCTGGGCCGAAGGCCCGGGCTTTACGGGGGCAGCCACCACACTCACCGAGAACTGGGATGACAGTACAACGTACAACCCAGACGGCTCCGACATCGCTATCACGGTGGCGTCCACGACAGGCTTTAACGCAGGAGACCACGTAACTATTACCAGCGACGAATACTGGGGTGGTAGCGCTGGCCAAGGTTTTCGCTCAGTGGGTCGAGGCCGTTTGCGTCGCGTTCTCAAGATCATCGACAGTACGCATATGGCACTCGACGAAAGTTCCAACTACGACGTGTTTGACGCAATCTCGTACACCGTTAATGTCCGTGCACTTCGAATGCTCGAGGCGCTATCTATTTGTGATCTAACCATCATCGGCCCCAAAGAGAACATCGACTTCGAACCCGATTCAATAGCTGGTCCCGGTTTTCTATTCGGAAGATACTTACACGGATACCGCGAATCTGGTCTTAATATTAGAGCCTTCCAGACCAGCGGAACCGAGCTACACTTCGCCGATAGCGTGACTCTGCAAAATAACGTCTATCGATCTGTCTGGGCAGGCAATCGAATATTCAGCGTTCGTCACGCGGCATACATCAACGGGGACTTCGCCTTTGGGCGTCGCATGCAGGACTGGGACTGCTCGTATCGCCCTTGGGGTACGGACAACCGCGAAGAAGTGCAAACCGAACATATCCAGATCCTCGGTGGCATAAGCAGAAATGCCAATACCGCCTTTGGTGGACACATGGCACATGGCGTCACCGCGATCGGCTGCATTGCCAGAAACACGCGTACGGGCTTGCACAATCGAGGTAAGAACACACGCCTTGTAGGCTGCGACTTCCAAGTACAAGAAGTTGGTGTGGTCCTTGGCCTAGGCTCATCCGGCCTTGAAGACGTAGGCACGTGGAAATATCCAATCAACGCCGGATATTGCATCATTGATGCCACCACACGGCTAATCGCCGGCAGTCGTGGAGTTCATGCCACCACTAGTTGGGATCGCTTTCAGTGCGACGCGTATATCGAATCCCGCAACGCATTGTCCGCATTCGGCCAGTATTTATCCAATGTAAAGATCACCGCGAATTTCAAGGGCACAGATCCTACCGCAACATATGGTGGCTACTGCTTTGGCTTGGGTAATACTCCCCCAATAGAGGCTAGCAACATCCTCATCCAAGGCGGAACCATAGAGGGTACAAATCGGGCCATTTGGCACCTGGGTGTTCAACCGGGCGGAATCATCTCGAATGTTCGCGTTGACGGTGTAACGTTCAAGGACGTCAATACATACTACGTCAGGGGCGAAGGAACATTATTCGACGAGTCGTGCTGCGTGACTAACTGCGTGCATGTTGGCGAAGAGACCGCGACTAAAGTGAGCGGACTGCACAGCGATCCACAACGGGCGGTATTCTGGGAGTCGAACAACACCTGGAGTCCGAGCGTAACGCGCGGCAATCTGGACGGACAATTGGTTGTTTACATCAAAGGCGAGATGGGGATGATAAATCTCAACCCTACGACTAACGCGAACATTACTTCGCTATCGTCTGGCAGACGCTCTCAGACTATTGTTCTGAGAAACGATGGGCCGGGAACACTCACTGTGGCGAACAACCCACCGACAATTCGTTTAAACGGAGCGTATAACAATGCAGCTCCGGGCTCCACGCTCACCCTGATATCCGTAAGTAGCACGGGCAGCCAGTGGGCGGAACTGTCTCGGATGATCGTAACTTAACCACCATAGTGCAACCACCTCAAACTGGGAGACTTAAATGGCAGATGATGCACTGCGCGGCGATCTTGCTAACGCTACCGATCCGACGAAGGGTGCTGCATTAGTTGGATATTACGGAGGCACCGGGTCGTCGCCCGATGACACCGTGTTTGCCCAATTGGGCAGTACTCCCTTAAGAATCGAGGCCTTCGGTGCAGTAGGTGACGGCGTTACGGACGATACTGCCGCGTTTCAAGCTGCCTATGCTGCCCTGGCTACGGCCCCTCGCCCCTTATGGCTTGAGCAGAGTAGAAACTACCTCATTACGCAACAGCTTGTCCCGTTACCTCCGAGTGTGACCCTCTACGGTAACGGTTCGACCATTACTTACGCACGGTCCGACGCGAGCAAAAACACCCAATTCAGTTTCGGCGACTACACGCGTGTGCTCAACCTGACCCTCCACGTTCCTAGCGGATTTGTCATTCGACGATTTGCGACATTCGGCGAGGGGGCCTCAGCCGATGGGCTCACTATCTCCAGTGCAGATCAACAGCCTCTCGGCGAGAAGAACCAAGACGCGTGCATATGGGCATTCCGCAATAACGTCCGCTTGCGCAACTTGCAGATCCATAACTGGGACCTTCCTATCAGGCTTTACCACCCTGATTTCATCCCGGACAATGTGGAGATTGAAGGATTCAAGATTACGTCGTATGGGAAGGGCATCATCTTTTCGAGTGTGACCAATTCACGCATCCATTCTGGTTCGCTTGTTGGTAAATCGCCTAACGCTGAGACAAACCCAGGCTACAACGCCATTGGTGGAGCCCCCGGCAACGGGTGCAGTATTTCGGATATCTACATTAACGAATCTGGTGAACATGGGATCTATTTCTCAAATCCCGCTGCGCAACCTCGCGGGCTCAGGATCAGCAACATCACGTTGGAGAATACTGGTCAATGTGGGATAAAGGTCCGCGGATACCACGCATTGAGTATCAACGGCATCGTCGTCAATGATTGCGCGACCGGCAACCTTACGGGTTCAAACGAGGATGGCCTGCGGCTAGAGCAATGCGTGGATGTGCTCGTTTCGGGCTATCGCGTTATGAAAACCCTGAAGGCACAATCATGCAACGTCGGCGCAGTAATAGCCGGATCCACGAATGTCTACATCAATGGTTTTTACGTTGACACTCCTGCAGTGAATGGAACGGAAATTGCGACTCAACTCGTCGTCGACAAGGAAACCGGAATCTCGACGCCCGTCCCTTGCCACGACATCTACTTCAACGGATTCACCGTCCGGAACTCGGTTGGCGCCTGCATCAACGTCCGCGACAGCGCGGATATCGGCATAGGAAACATCCACGTCTCCGGTTCGGACATCGACTCCCCCGCCAGCAACATCATTACCGTAGACGTCCCCTCTCCTCTTACCGGGCCTATCTCGGTCAATGGAGTAGCCAGAACCAACAATACCTACGTCAACAACATAAACAACACTCCTGGCGTCAATGTAAGCCTGCTGGCAAAAGACGCGACACAGAATCTTGGGCTAGTGAATCGCATGGCGGTTCTCGATCTGAACAATTTTGTGCCAGGTAATGGCGGAGGGTCCCTAGGAACCTTGGCGCTGCGTTGCGCCGGCACGACCGGCCAAGGCAACTATGGAGGGTCGATTTCATTTCGAGGTATCGGCGTGGAGCGCCGTAAAGCCGCGATCGCCTCAGTACAGAATGGCGCCAACGCCAGCCAGACTGGTATCGCTTTTCTGGCAACAGATTCGTCGACCATCGCAACAGACGAAGTATTTGAAATCGCTCGTATAACCGGGGGAGGCTTTCGCCCTGGCGTGGACAACAGCCGCCAACTGGGATCCGCGACTTACCGCTGGTCTGAGGTATACGCGGCAACAGGTGCGATCAATACATCAGATGCGCGGTTAAAGACGGAGGTGGCCCCGCTCTCCTCCGCAGAAATCACATGCGCACAAGCGCTGGCTCGCGAAATCGGGTGGTATCAATGGCTCCAACAAGTTGCTGACAAGGGGTCCGCCGCCCGCCGTCATTTCGGCATGACAGTTCAACGCGCGATTGAGGTGTTTAAATCCCACGACCTAGATCCATTTGCCTATGGAGCGATCTGCTATGACGAGTATGAGGCTGAGCCTGAGGTGAGGTATGCCGATGACGAGACCGGGAAAGATATCGTCGTACGCCCTGCTCGGCCGGTTGGTGATGTCTATTCATTCCGTTGGGATGAGCTTGGTGCATTCATCATGCGGGGCATCGTGGCAGCTCAGGATGCATTGGAGTCGCGCGTAGCAGCGTTGGAGACAAAATAAAATTATGCGGGGCCCATGAAAAGCCCCGTTTTTCGCCTGAACGCGTACACTGTAAGTACAAAAAGACTCATGTGGAGCACCGAAGCTGCGCTCCTCGTAGAGCACGCCGTAGATTCCTTGTGAGGACACGACGATGGACCAGAACGATGACAAAACGCGGGATTCCGATCAATTGGGCCTAAGCGCCGATGAGCTGGCGGCTTTCGCGGAAGCTGCCGGGATTGAGGAAATTGAACCCACAGCCTTGATGGCATTCGCCCTGTCGATAGCAGAAGAATGCGCCGAAATCGGAGACCGCTACTCGTTGAACGGGCGCAATTGCGGTGATGAAATCCGGACTCGATTTGGATTGGGTTAACTGTGCTAAACCACCAGCAGGCCGACCACAAGGGCTTTACCCCGGGCTAAAGTGGGGCTTATTGTCTGATGGCCGCGCTCTTCGGGAGCCTCCTTCCCAGAACCTGGACTTTGGGACCGATCTATGAGCATCACCCGTGTCACCGCTGAGCGGCTGATTGCGAGTTGCCTGAAATCCGAGATTGGAGAAGAGCCCTTCCTTACCGAATGGCGGAAACAAAGGGAGCCGATCATTTATCCGAATAGGGATTGAAATGCTGGGTATCATTCCGGCATGGCAACCTACCCCATCCCTGAATGCCTAGAGGACACCCATGACGGCGATGAGTGGGCCGTCGCTGCCATCCTATGTGGGCGTGCGGTCGCGCTTCGCTATATCTCGGACATTGTGCCAGACATGAAATTGACCGAATTGGCAATCAACCGTTGGCTGGATGGCAACCCGATCGAGTTGCGCGAGCTTCAGGCGCTGGGTCCGGTGAGCATCGGAATCGTTACCATAGATGGTTTCGAGGGACGGTGGAAGTTAGCCGAATCCTAACCTAGTGGAGGCTACCGGAGGATACTGACGGATAGGCATGCCGCAGTCATTCCTGTGTATGGCGGCATCCTGCGCCAAAACGCGATCCAAAGTCCTTCGAGCTCCTCTCAGCAAAGTTCCTTGATAGATTTCACGCTGCCTTTGAGGCCGGTTCGATAAACAAGCCTTCGGCGCGCGCCGCAATTCGTTTGTGAATAACGGCGATTTCATCGGCTTCTCTCAGCACCTTAAACCCCGGTCTGCGCGCCCTGCGGCGTTGCATGTCTTTCGGGCGGAGAGTAGTAACATCCACATTTTGGAAGAAACTGCGATTCCCGCCGTCCGCCCAAGATTCAGACAAGACCCCGTGAGCAAGGATCACATCAAACTGATCCAGCTCTACATGGTAGTAACTAAAATCAATTACGTTAGTTTCCTGAAAAATCGATTTACCGTTAACTAAGTCCTTTGCGCGAATCAGCACCTCATCGATATATAAGTGGTGCCAGGGAGAAACACGCAAGTCCTGGCTAGGCAGATTAGCCCCTAGAGCCCCTGTCAAAATCCGTATTGGTAGTGACTCCGCTCGCTGTTCATGAGTGCGTAATACGGCGCCCTGATAGTGGCGCCAGCCTATCCACTTAACCGTCCGCAAGCCCGTGAGACTCATTACTTTGTCGCCAACGGCCAAAGACTCAACGGCAACTGGGCCACTATCTGTCTCAATCAACGTTCCATTGACGAAGCAGGGAGGACTGCCCAGAAATGGATCCGTATTGTATGGAACCGTCTGGCCGACGGCATATTGATCGGCGGAACTGGTGGTGACCATTGTATACAAGGTGTCACCCTCCTCGGAAGGATAGGTAAGGATCATTCCCTCGTTAACGAAACCTACGACCGTCCAAGATTCAAATTCGTTGCCGACCACTCCCCACATCCGGACGCGCTCCCCCGCGATAAAGAACTGCTCATTTTCGCTTTGAAGATAATTGTAGCGGTCGATGGTGAACTGGTGCTCGACGGTAAATTGCCCATCTTCACCAATGCTCAATGCGTGCCCTTTAGAAGCGGTAAATCGGATCATTATCAACTCCGGTACGGTTGGTTGACGTCAAAATTTTCTCTTTGTACCAAATTTTTTTAATATTCGACTTGTTTATTTGTTACACGTTCGACGTGTGCCCGTCCGCTCCCAACCGCACTTGCCAGCGTGGGACTCGAACCCACCACCGAACAGCGTTCTATTTCTGTCGTATAGCTGTAAGCGGCCGGTAAAACCATGTTGACGAACCATATGAGTAAGCGCTCGGGGAACACACCTTGAGGTAGGCCGACGATCGTAAGACCATCAGGCCCTCTTGAATCAAATTCGGTGCAACGGCGCCGGCGATATGATCCCCCCATTCAAAGCTGGACTCGTTGCTTACTGTTAGCAGCGTCGCATCTCCGTGACCTCGGTTGCTCGGGATCACGGCGTCAACGCTAATCTTGTTCGCCGCTGACTCCAGAAACACGAGCGTTATGGTCATCTCGATGTCAGCGCAACATCGACGACGATCCACCGTGATGCCGCGACGCAATTCATTGCCGTGCCGAGCGCGGTGAGTCCGAAGTCCTTCGAGCTCTCAGCAAAGTTTTCTTGATAGATTTCATGCTGCCTTTGAGGCCAGCTCGATAAACAAGCCTTCGGCGCGCGCCGCAATTCGTTTGTGAATGACGGCGATTTCATCGGCTTCTCTCAGCACCTTAAACCCCGGTCTGCGCGCCCTGCGGCGTTGCATGTCTTTGGGACGCAGAGTAGTGACATCCACATTTTGGAAGAAACTGCGATTCCCGCCGTCCGCCCAAGATTCAGATAAGACCCCGTGAGCAAGGATCACATCAAACCGATCCAGCTCTACATGGTAGTAACTAAAATCAATTACGTTAGTTTCCTGAAAAATCGATTTACCGTTAACTAAGTCCTTTGCGCGAATCAGCACCTCATCGATATATAAGTGGTGCCAGGGAGAAACACGCAAGTCCTGGCTAGGCAGATTAGCCCCTAGAGCCCCTGTCAAAATCCGTATTGGTAGTGACTCCGCTCGCTGTTCATGAGTGCGTAATACGGCGCCCTGATAGTGGCGCCAGCCTATCCACTTAACCGTCCGCAAGCCCGTGAGACTCATTACTTTGTCGCCAACGGCCAAAGACTCAACGGCAACTGGGCCACTATCTGTCTCAATCAACGTTCCATTGACGAAGCAGGGAGGACTGCCCAGAAATGGATCCGTATTGTACGGGAACGCTTGGCCGACAACGTAGTCATCGACGGAATTGGTCGTCAACAACATATGGCCGCGCCAACCAGCGTCGTCAACAAAGTAAACAATTACGCCCTCGTTGACGAAACCTGTGATCGTGCCATTTGTAAATTCGCCGCCGTCGAATCCCCACATCCGGACGCGCTCGCCCGCTATAAAGAATTGCTCATTCTCGCTTTGGAGATAATTGTTGCTGTCGGGGGTGAAAGCGTGGATGACAGTGTATTGGCCATCTTCCCCAGGCTCCACTGTATAACCTTTCGAAGCTACAAATCGGATCATGGTCAACTCCAGAATAGTCTGACGACGTCAAAAGTTTTCTAGTTGTACCAAAATTCCATAAGTTTCTTCCCATTTATTTTGTTACAAGCTCCATATGTACCCTTCAGCTCCAACGTACTTGCCAGCGTGAGATTCGAACCCATCAGCGGACTGTGTTCTATTTCTGTCGTATCGCTCGACTATACCCTTGCGATCCGTGCTTACGAACAGCGAATCAAGCCAGTTAACGTTGGGAGAGCCAACTGGGTTTTGCGTCTCGTTGCGCGCCGGAAAACGCGCGGCTGCTATGCATTATGAGCGTGATCCAAGCCGCCAAACTCAATGCTTAAATCCGTGCGACTGCCTGCGCGACATTCTGCAGCGTCTGCCCCCGCATCTGAATAGCCGGATTGACCTGCAGCTTTTGGGGTGCAGTTCAAAATGATGGACACGTATGGTTAGCGTCCGGGCAACCCATCTTGATACGTTAGGGCGTATCGATGAGCATAAGTCTCCATTTATAT